>NZ_JBHUME010000008.1:286180-623755 GCF_042684925.1 Paenibacillus gansuensis
TAAAACAATTGACGCTTACTAGAATACCATAATTATCCTGCCTTTTAGCTTAACGAGGCTGCCTACATATTCGTGGCAGCCTCGTTAGTTTCCTTTATTGTGTGCTATCTTTCCCCGTTAGGCTTAATGAGTCATCTATTCTCCTCATCCAACGATAGGAATAAATCCTGTAAATCTCCATTAACTGCATAGGCGTTGCCTTGAACAGTTATCTTAACATCTAAATCTGCTAATTCCGATATTGATACAACCCCATCAAATATTCCTAAAAGGGTTGAAGCAGTATCCACTTGTACTTGCTTGATGATTTTATAGAGTATCTCTTTGTTCTCATCGGAAAGTTCCGAATATAACTTTAAAGCCTTCCTCCAGTGTGGGTCAGTCACCGTTTTTCTATCAGTATTTGTAAAGATCCCACGATAAATTTCCAGGTTGTCTTTAACAACATTCTGGTAAAGGCATTTAACTAGGGTCTCATCATTCATTATTTAATTCTCCTTAAATTCAGCTAAAGTTCCCAGTTAGTTCAACGACTTAGCTTCGGATTGAATCCTGTATTTATATCTCAATAGTCCTGGCTGGGAGAACCGAGTAATCCATTTAGCATAAATAACATTCTTATTTTCAAGTTCTATTGTTACTGTTTTATTGTGAAACACTTCGTTGTCAATTTTAGTGATTAACTCAATAGTGCCATACGTTTCACCAGTGAAATTATCTTGGTGCGTTTCTTCTTTATACTTGAGTATTTTAACTGTCTGATAGTTAATTTTTATTGTGATGTGTTTCTTTATTTTTCTATTAGGTTTCATGTCAGCTCCTTTATTTTCGTTTGTATTTTTATTTTAAAATCCTATTGTACCGAGTTAATCTGCCCTTTAGCTTAACGAGGCTGCCATACAAATTCGTGGCAGCCTCGTTGATTTCCTTTATTTAACTATAGTTCCCAGTTAGTTTAATCGTGAATGGAATCAGAAGTAATTTCATCAATGACAGCAATTGCCTTAGATTTCGATGAATTTCCTTCTTTTATTTCAAATTCCCCCATTACTTCAATAAGAATCAGGGAGCAGCTACCACGGCAATCTGCTCCCTGATTATTCCGCTATCGTTTAACGTAACCACTGGGGTTTGAAGAGATCTTTACCAATAACACTAGCTGACACAGGCTTTTTGCCAACTTCTCTCGCCCATTCACTTTTGCTGGTAAACCCTCTCTCTTAGTCAACTTCTGAACAAATCTGATTTGTTTAATTAGAACTTATTGCGGGAATATGCCCACTCCATTTCTCTCCGTTTACTGTTCCCTTAAATTCATAGACAGGCTGATAATATCCTTTTGAGTCATACATATAAGTTAATGTATAGCTTTCTACGGTCAGGTGGTCACCTGGTTTGTAATCGGTGTATCTTTCAAAATTTCCTTTTTCTATTTCTTCATAAGCCTGTGCTGGTGTGTTGATATCAACCTTTTTCACATAATTATTTACATTCATAAAATACAATATCTCGCAAGGTCCGTCAGTTTCTATAGAGGGTGTTATCAATATTCCCCCGCTTACATGATCTGCATTGCTCTTGGTAATATCCGTTGGATTACCCGCATCCCAGCGAAGGTAATGTTCGTCCTGTATGCTAAAGACTGCTCCCGTAGGCAAAAGCCCCATTGATCTAAGCCATTTTTCGTATCGGGCGCGTTGTTCCAATAACGTCTTTTTAGGGGGATTTGGGTTTGAGCAGTTATCTTGCCTCAGCGACCATAACCCTTGGTCTAACTGGTAAATAAGACTGTATTCGGCTCCGGCGTCGTTTTGATAATGAAAATATCGATTATACGATTCAGTACGCATGCCTCCCTGCCTGTGCAGTCCAAATGTCTCTGAAAGCAATGACCCCAATTCTCTGGCATGGTCTACATTATGAATGCTGTCGTTATGGTACAGACTTACCGGCTCCGCAGTTGTTGGCAAAGCAGTGGAGAGTTCCACTTTAACTTGTTTCATGTTCTGGGGAACAGCTGGGCGAATGGACATATTACCCAGTTCTTTTGTATGGTATGCGAATAACGCCCCGGAAAATACAGCAGTAAATACGAGCGGGATGGCCATAGCCTTGAACACAGGTATTAGGGCGACTTGTTTACGTTCCAAGCAGGCAAGGATAGCCATTACTACTAAATATCCAACTATGCTTCCGATCGTGTTGTGTAAAATATCGTCAAGCTCAAATATACCTCTGCGGGTAAGCAGCTGAAAGACCTCGATACCAACTGTCACAGCCAGAGATAGAAGTAATACCGGCATAAATCGGCGTATGCTTTTCCCTAACAGCGGCAGTAGAAATCCCAAAGGAACGAACAATAACATATTGAAGATAATTAGCTGAAACTCGATTAATGACCAGTTGTGCCATGCACTCACATAACCGCTGAAAAGCCTGAAATTGAATAGACCTTCAAATTGGGCTCCACGGCTGAAGGTCGTCAAGCCCATGACGACGACAAACCAACCCAAAATAAGAAAAGAAACGAAGAATTGTCCCTTGGTTAATGTTCGTTTCCCATTTCTTTTTTTGTAAATAAAGTAGATGAGCACTAAAACGAAGATTGCGACGAAAACCGCAACCA
This sequence comes from Paenibacillus gansuensis, assembly GCF_042684925.1. Taxonomy (NCBI): domain Bacteria; kingdom Bacillati; phylum Bacillota; class Bacilli; order Caryophanales; family Paenibacillaceae; genus Paenibacillus; species Paenibacillus gansuensis. The sequence goes on from NZ_JBHUME010000008.1 coordinate 288,807, forward strand.
ATGCAAAAAGAGCAATTGGCGCGATTGCTGATAAAATTCCTTTAATATCCATGTTTCCTCCAACAGTTTCACATTTCTTATTTTACAACGTTTATTCGTTGGACAATAATTACTATCTTAGATATAACTATTTCTCTAAGTACTAAACGAAACCTCATTCAACATTGTTGCGTTATCCTGCCCGATTCGTTGAAAAAAAGCTGCCGATTGATTAGACCTGCAGCCTTCAATATGTTATTACTCTATCGTGTCCCGTAAGTTAAAACCTTCTGTCGCAAGACCCGCCTTGATAAGTAGTCACGCCCCGACCCGCTTCTGCAACTCCATGATATAGTCATACTGCTTCTCTGATTTTCTTATTCAAATAAGAACCAAACCAAAAGCAACGCAAAAACCAAGAGAAGGTGAAAAAGTGGAATGGCCGAAATCAGCAGGTTTCCTTGCTTCCGCTTGACGATAGCAAGAATCAAACACACCAAATACGTAATCAAATACAAGCTGGACACGATCACGAAAGCGAATACGACGAATAATAACAGGGCGCTCTCGCCGCCCGATCGAACCCCAGCAATCTGCATGATGTTCCCAATCATCACGAAAGGATAAGGCAACAGCGCAAGGCCGCCAATGACGAGAAAAATGATGCTTAACGCTTTTTTGTTCATGATGCACCTCATGTCTCTTCCCCTATCACCATTTCAACATTGCTGGTTTTGTTATGCGAAGGATTCTCGTCATTCGCTTTGTCAAAACATCCAACGAAGATAAGGCGATAATAAGTAATTTATACTTCATCTCGAACCCCTTATTTAATTCATGAAAATAAACGTATAAAGTTCAATTATTGTTACACTAAACTGCCCGTCAGCTTCACAAGCCTATGAACATCAAGCAACTATGTGATCACTGATTCAGATAAGCCCTTCGTCTGACGCCGGTCTGCGCTAAGGTTCTAGGAACTTCATGAAATTTGCCTTTTCCACTAGATCCCTCAAATGTTGATGTCTTTCAGCTTCCCTCTTTACATAATACTCACTGTACGCATTTGTCGATTCCAATATATATACATAATAATTGTCCGATAACGGAACGTGATAATACGAAACTCCTGGCTTCAGAATATCGGTTAAGATTTGAGTCGCATCCCCTAACGGCACTTGGTCAGTCCCGTAAGAAAGCCATATACTCAATTATGATAGCCCTCACGCTCTCTTTTCATTTGTATAATAATCATCGGGATCAATATCACGATGAAAAGGACGAATATGATGTACAGATTGGCGCCTAGACTATAAATCGAGAATATTGCAAAAACGGAAACGATGGCTAATGCCGCAGTGATTAACAATACCTTGCCGACTCCGCTATTCTTATACCTTGTACTCCCGTCCGGGATAAACGTAAAGCCAACTCTGAAAAGATGTAATGCTGTTGCCACTGCAATTGTTAAAACCACTGTTCCCGTCTGTAATATAAAACCATCCGCCGAAGTAGGCGCGATATTTGCAGGTGAGATCCAGCCTAAAGCGTCCATTGTAATGAACGATATTACCTGAAGCGTCATAAAGAAGATATAACCAGTGGCACCCATGATCGCAGCGTAAAATAGTTGTATCTCGAATACATACGTTAGGAACAGGATTATAGCTACAAGTATGACGACCGGTACGACGTTGGGCGGTAGTACATTGTTACGTAACGCCCACGAAAGTACAGTTACATTTACACCCGCGAATATGGATCTCCCAACGAGGTACTTAAGATCAAAACGAAATAATTTTAACAACAGTACGAATATCGCGACTGCTTCCAGCGTAGAGAATAGCATAAATTCTAAGAAGTCCTGCATCCAACATTCTCCTTTTATATGTTTAACGTGACTAGTCTCTGTCGTAGACCGCGCGCACGCTCGACGCGTCTCTGTAATTTCCCGGTAACTCCGTAATCGTTCGCATCCTTATAACGTTTCAGCTCCAGTATTACCGCTATCTTAGCGTCAAGCACAAGCCCATGAACTTCGAATAATACAGGGTTAAGCACCTTCAACTTTACTGTTTGTAACTCATCATTTGTCATAGTTAAATGGTATGAAGTAACTTGATTTGCTGCCCCATTACCTTGAATATTTCTTTTTCTTTGCGTATTACTCTTGTTTGAATCTGTTTTCGAGGTAGTTTTATATAAAAAATACATATAGCTATTGAAAAATTCTCGCAATAATGATTATGGATATAAACATGTTATCACCTGACTTTTTAACGGAATTTCAAATCCAGCAATAACACCAATCCCACCTTCACCAGCTCCAGAAAGGGCTTTAAGAATCCAATATTTCGGCTTTGAGTTTAATTGAACTTGAAGTTTAATTTCATAGTCCACGAGGTTCCTGATATCCCAAAATGCTCAAAACCAAGTTTTTCATATAACTGAAGTGCTGCTTGATTCTCTGGATTAACGCTTAACGAAAGTGATTTATAACCATCGGATATTGCTTGATGAATGATTTCTTTCATAAGCCGCGTTCCTAACCCCTGCTTTCTAAAATTAGAAAGTATAGCAATACCTAACTCTGGGGTTTCACAATCAACAAACCCATATCCTTTATCCGTCTCGGCAAATAATCTATACCATGCAGCACCTACGGGTTTATTGTCAATCAGAGCTATTAAAGCAATATCACCTTTTCTTCCCCAATCCTCGCTATATTTCTTGATATTTGGGTCATTCAGAAGCTCATGTTTGGGTGGCTTCCCCTGTGATATATAAATGGACTCATAATGCATATCCATAAGAAAATCATATTCCTTTTGTTCCAATGGTCTTACATGTATCACAGAATCACCCCTTCGCATCTTATTCTATTTCCAATCATGCACTTGGTCTATAGTAAGATTGGTTTTATTCAACTCTTCTGCCCGTTAGCTTAATGCCGGCTGCCAGTCTATATTTTTATTATCACAGCACACCTGCAGTTGAAAAGCAGCCGACGACTCGAGCCGTCCCCAGCCATAAACCATGGTTGAGGGATGGCCCCTTTTTCTCCCGTTGAATAGAACAAAGCCAGGGCATGCCACGCATCCTAGCTTTGTGTTGTTTACAATTACAAACACCATGAAATAACTACATTAAAGGACTTTCTTTCCCTGAAAGAACTTTATTTTCCATGAAAGATCTTTATTTCCCTTCTCCACTTTATTATCTAACGTTCACAACTCCCCCACAAACTTTTCACCATTCCCTCAAAATGTATGTGAACTTTTTCACATAATATCCGATATAGTAAATAGAGAAGTTCAAGCCTCTCGCACTGGTGTAATATGTAATAGACCGGACAAGGCGAAATATTCCAGGAAAAGGTGGACTTATGGGCAAAGAGCCACATGATTCAGACAAACGCATCCATAAGCAGGAGAAGCGGCTGATGATCCTCATGTTCGTTGTGGCGGTTATTATGCTGATTTCTTTTGCACGCAAGTTTTTCTCGTAGTGAAGGGGACTTATTCAGATCAAAAGGAGTTGGACGCACCATGCCGCAATACGATCCGGCCATATACAGCCGAATCCTGACGAGCCTTACGCTCGGATTTCACATTATCTTTGCCACGATCGGGGTCGGCGTTCCGCTGCTGATTGCCCTCGCGGAGTGGATGGGGATCAAGCGCAGCGATCCCCATTACACCCTGCTCGCCCGCCGCTGGGCGCGCGGCTTCGTCATTACCGTAGCCGTCGGTGTCGTGACGGGTACGTCGATCGGCATCCAGCTCAGCCTGCTGTGGCCGAGCTTCATGCGGGTTGCCGGACAGGCGATTGCACTGCCGCTGTTCATGGAGACCTTCGCCTTCTTCGTCGAGGCGATTTTCCTCGGAATCTACCTGTATACGTGGGACCGGTTCAAGAAACCGATTTACCATTTCCTGCTGTCGATTCCGATTATCCTCGGCTCCTCCGGTTCGGCCATGTTCATTACGATGGTCAATTCGTTCATGAACGCGCCGGCCGGCTTCACTTTAAAAGACGGTAAAATCACCGACATCCAGCCGATTGTAGCGATGCTCAACCCGGCAACGCCGACCAAAGTCGCTCATGTGCTGTTCTCGGCGTATTTAACTTGCGCATTCATTCTGGCTGCTATCGCGGCCTGGTCGCTGCTGAAAGGCAGAAACCATATCTATTACAAAAAAGCTCTCAAACTTACCATGACGACCGGCCTTGTATTTGCGGTCGGGACTGCTGTTGTCGGTGATCTATCCGGCAAGTACCTGGCTGAATACCAGCCCGAAAAGCTGGCTGCTGCCGAATGGCATTTTGAGACGATAGAGAAAGCCCCGCTTATTCTAGGAGGCATCCTGACGGAAGAACGCGAAGTCAAATTCGGCCTGGAAATCCCCTATGCGCTAAGTATTCTTGCCCACGGCACCCCCGATGCCGTCGTGAAAGGGCTGAACGAAATTCCGCCGGAAGACCGGCCGCCTTTATATATTCATTATCTGTTCGACTCCATGGTAGGCATCGGCATGTTCCTTACACTAGTTACGATCATCTACCTTATCCTGCGAAAACGCCGAGGCGGCAACCCTCACCGGCGATGGCTGCTTTGGGCGATTCTGCTCGGCGCACCGTTGTCCGTCTTCGCCATCGAATTCGGCTGGGTGTTCGCCGAAGTGGGCCGCCAGCCGTGGATACTCCGCGGTTTTATGAGAACAAGCCACGGCGCTACGACTTCCGAGCATGTCGATACGATGCTGTACCTGTTCCTGCTGCTCTACCTCGTTTTAGGTATTGCCGTTACGCGCGTGCTGCGGCGCTTGTTCCGCAACAATCCGGCGGAAAACGAACTGCAGTCCATTTCGTCTGGGGAGGCGCATAAACGATGAGCTACGAACTGCTCGGGATTACCGTCCTGTGGACGTTTCTGTATGGATATCTGATTGTCGCTTCGATCGATTTCGGCGCAGGCTTCTTCAGTTATTACAGCGAAGTGACCGGCAATAAGAACGTCATTCATCATATTATCGAACGCTATTTGTCACCGGTTTGGGAAGTGACGAACGTGTTCCTGATCTTTTTCATGGTAGGCATTGTCGGTTTTTTCCCGGACACGGCTTATTATTACGGCACCGCCCTGCTCATCCCGGGGAGTATTGCCATCATCCTGCTGGCGATCCGGGGTTCCTATTATGCTTTTGCCAATTACGGCTCCAAAAAAGACAACCGCATCTACCTATTCCTGTACGGCGCAAGCGGCTTGCTGATCCCGGCCTCATTGTCTACTGTGCTGACGCTGTCGGAGGGCGGGTTTATCGAGGAGCGCGGGGACAAGGTCGTGTTTCTATATCAAAAATTGTTCACAAGCTCCTATTCCTGGTCCGTCGTCCTTCTTGCCATTGTAAGTGTGCTGTACATTTCAGCAGTATTTCTAGCCTATTATGCGGACAAAGCAGGCGACAAGCCCGCCCTGCACTTGCTGCGCCGGTATGCTATCGGGTGGAGCATGCCTACGATCCTGTGTTCGCTGCTCGTGTTCTTTGCAATCTCCAGGCATAATCCGCAGCATTTTGAGCGAATGGTCGATCTATACTGGATGTTTGCCTTGTCGTTCCTCTGCTTTGCCGCCGGGTTATATCTCGTATGGACCAGAAAAGCGTATGGCCTCGCGTTCATATTTGTCATGCTGCAGTTCGCTTACGCTTTTTTCGGCTACGGGGCGGCACATTTGCCATACTTGCTGTATCCGTATTTAACCATTCACGACAATTTCACGAACGAAGCGATGGCGACCGCACTGATCATTGTGTTTGTTCTCGGCTTGCTCGTGCTAATCCCGTCGCTGGCGCTGCTAATGAAGCTGTTCCTGTTTGACGCCAAATACGTGCAGGGCAAGACAAAGCCGAAGAAATAGCACATTAGAAAAAGGAGAGATTCGCTTATGCAGCACTTTTTGATCACGTACGCCCCCCCTTTACTGGTCGTCCTTGCTCTGTTGTTAATCTTTTGGTGGGGAGCACGGCCTGAAGGGGAAAATTAGAATAGTTCCTTTTAAAGAGGCAAATCCTACCTCCTGACTGTAAAAAACAGGTCAGAAAGGGATGTAATGAAATGAACGAACAAAGAGGATTACAGCAGGTCGCGGCTTCTATGAACAATTTTCAAGGCACGTTTAACATGGATAAGACCGGCTTCAATCCGGCCATGCCTGGGCACTCGACAGATCACCAGATGACTCTCCGCCAAGAACCGAGAACGGTGAAAAAAATCGGTGCAGGGATCGGACTTCCGTATGAAATCCGCAGTGAAATGGCATTGCAGCTGGATGATCACCAGTGTGCCCTTTCCGTAGCTCTTCATCAGTACAATAAGCATCATTGGATGAGTGAAGGAGCTGAAGGCTTCCTGAGCATTCATGAGCTTCTTAACGAACACCGTGAAAAAACAGCTGAGCACATCGACGAAATCGGCGAGCGTGTAGCACGTTTAGGCGGCGTTCCGACTGCACATCCGGTAACTCAACATGAATTGTCCTACATTAAACATGAAGTAGAAGGGCGTTATACGCTTCGCGACTATTTGCGGAACGATTTAGAGCATGAGTTGAAAATTCAGCAGATGCTTCGCGCAACGATCGATCGTGCGCATCAGCTGAAGGATTTTGGAACTGTGGAAGTGCTGGAAGATATTCTGGTAGAACGGGAAGACCTGGGATACCATCTGTACAGCGTACTGGAGGACGATTCCCTGGTCCGCGGCATGAAGCATCTTCTCGATGGACATGAAGACATTTCCGGCGACCGCCCGATGAACCCCGAAACGAAATTGCAATAGGTAGTGCCAGCCGCCTTCCGTTATCGGAAGGCGGTTTCTGTTTCACCGCCATTTTCGGTAATATCTAGGCGAACTCCCAGTTTTCCGCTTGAAAAAAGCAGAGAAATGGAACGCATCGGCAAACCCCAGCATCAGTGCAATATGCTCTACCGGCTGATCGGTCTGCTCCAGAAGCTGTTTGGCCTTGGACAGCCTCAATTCGAGCAAGTATACGTACGGACTTAACCCGATGTGTTTTTTAAACAGCTTGGTAAAATAACTCCGCTCCAGCCCCACATAATCCGCTGCTTGGCTGACCTGAATCGGCTTATCGTAATGCTGGTCCAGAAACTCCTTCGCTTTCTGCATCCGCATGGCCGATTCATCCCGGGAAGGAAAGGCCGGTTCCGCTGCGGACAAATCTCTGACAAGCTCGTCCTGAATGAGCAGCAGCAAACCCTGGTAAAACAAGGCTCGCTCCTCTCGGCCCCCTGTTGGGTTTTCTTGCAACAGCATCGACAAAAGCTGCAGCACCCTTTCCGGGCGCTTATGGTTTAGAATGGGCTCTTCCGCCCTGAAGCCAAGCTGTTCCATTCGTTCACCGGCCCGATTTCCTTCCACACTGATCCACATGTATTCCCAAGGATGCTTGTCATCCGCCTGCCATTTAGTCATTACATGCGGATGAAGCAGAAACGACTGGCCCTGCTTGACCTCCCGGGAGATGCCCGGAGCTTCATATGCCCCTCTTCCGCTGGCCACGTATACCCACAAGTAGTGGTCGCGAACATGCGGCCCCGCATAATGTCCCGGTGAACACGCTTCCTGCCCGAAATAACCGATATAACATTGTTCACCGGGTGCGGGCATTAAGAAATACTGCCTCATTGACAATGGAATCCCTCCTTGTTAAAAAGACACAAATTCATATATTCAAGCATCAATTACTCATGTAAAAACAGTAGTTTCCTTGTTACGATAAACACATTATATGACAAGGAGGAGCATGTATGAAAGTACAAATCGGAAAAGGCGAATTTCAATTGGGAAGTGAGGAGCTGACTGAACTAAGAGACTCTACAGAGCTGTTGGGCAGTGTGGAACAGCTTCGGACACGCATGGAAGAAGACGGGTATCTGCTGCTCCGCGGATTCCATGACAGGGCACAGGTATTACGGGCAAGAAGCCAAATTCTGGCGAAATTAGCGGCAGACGGCAAGTTCGCGGAAGAAACCGATCCGGAAGAGGCGATCATCGGACCGCTGAACAAAGGCGCTTTTTACGGAGGGACAAACGAGGATCTGCCTGAGTTTCTGGAGTTGGTGAACTCAGCGCGTGTCATGCAGTTTTTCCAAGACTTTCTGGGCGGCGAACCGATGACCTACCCATTTAAGTGGCTTCGTGCGGTTGCCCAGGGTGACAATACCGCGGCCCATTACGACATCGTCTATATGGGACGAGGCACCCCTAACCTGTATACGATGTGGACTCCTCTTGGCGATACCCCGATAGAGATGGGCACACTGGCTGTTCTGGAAGGCTCGCATCGCTGGCAAAACCTGCGGGAAACCTACGGACGGATGGACGTGGACAGGGATGGTACGGGAGGCTGGTTCTCCGATGATCCTCACGAACTGATTGAGAAGTTCGGGGGAAGATGGGCGACTAGTTCCTTTCAGGCAGGAGATGTCATGATTTTCGGCATGTTCACAATGCACGCTTCTACCGTCAATACGTCGAACAAGATGCGCGTCAGCTGCGACACCCGCTACCAGCTGGCCAGCGAGCCGGCCGACGACCGCTGGATCGGGAAGAAGCCGAAAGGCCACCGTCCTGCCGAGGGTGTGCAGAACCGTACCATGGCGGAAGCTCGGGAGAAGTGGGGATTGTAGAGTTTAAACAGCCGCCATGCCGGAAGGCATCAGGCGGCTTTGTTCTTGATACTTACACCACATAGGGATTATCCCCTATCTGTAGTATTTTGAAACAATTGTGGGTATATGGACGAAACACCGCCTGCCAAATCTTTTTGTACTTTGCGGCTCCAATCATCGGCCAGAATTTCATAGCTGTCCGCTTCAACCCCGTCAATCGCTATTTTGGCTACATCGGCCGGATTCGCTTTCGGAGCCGTAATTTTTGCTGTCATGTCTGTATCCATAAAGGCAACATGGAGTCCGGCAACTCTGATGTTGCGCGGAGCCAAATTCAATCTCAATTCGTTGGTCAATCCCCATTGTGCTGTCTTGGCAGCCGTATATCCGCCTGCACTACCTATGCTGAACCAGGAGAGGACCGAGAGAATATTTAAAATCGTTCCTCCGCCGTTACGCTCCAACACCGGCACAAACGAACGAATCATAGACAGGGTACCGAACACATGGGTACCGAATTCAAGATGAATTTTATCCAGTTCTCCATCGAGCAGTGACGCACCTGTAGACGAGCCTGCATTATTGATCAGAAGCGTTACATCGTTAGCCGTATTCGCTGCGGCGGCAACAGATCCAGGGTCCGTTATGTCAAGCTGTAGCGGAATTGCACCAGGAATATCCACGCTCTGCGGGTCCCTCGCACCTGCATATACCTTTGCCCCCCGGGACAAAAGTTCAAGTGTAAGATGGCGGCCAAGCCCTCGATTGGCACCGGTCACTAAAGCAACTTGATTAGCAATATTCATTATTCTATCTCCTTCACCACTTATTTTTTTGTCAAAGGCAGTCCTTTAACATAATTGTCGCCTTTGCTGAAAGCAAGAATATTATGCTTCACATAAGAAGCAGCTATTATGAAGTGAGGATTCTCATTTTAAAAGAATGCCCCATTTTCGACCCTAAGACTGCCGCGTTCTCCCGATTACCGCCATCGTAAACCGACCAAACAAAAAGGCCAACCAGTAATAACTGGCTGACCTAATAATACGAAAGACTGCCACTCCAGGTTTTACACCTAGGGACAGCCTTTCCTCTATAACAATGTTAGTTATTGAAATAAACCGCTTGGCCTGTTCTGGAGGACTCGTAGATGGCTTCCAGGATCTCGGAAACGACCAGAGCCTGCTCAGGTTTCACAGTCAGTTCTTTATCGTTCAGAACCGCATCGATCCACAGTCTTGCTTCCAGGTCTGCGTCGGATTCGGTTTGGCCTTCGTAGAAAGCTACGCCGCCTGCAGACAGGTCAACTTTAGTAGTGAACAAACGGGAGTTTTTCTCGCCGTTAATGCGAAGGCCGTCTTTCATGTCGGCTCCGCCTTCAGTACCGCTCAGGGATACTTTAGCTTCGTCCACTTCCAGGGAGTTCAGCGCCCAGGAGGATTCAAGGATAATGGTTGCACCATTTTCCATTGTGATCATCGCGAATGCGGAGTCTTCTACTGTGAACTGCTTCGGATCCCAAGGGCCCCAAGCGTTAGCAGCGTTCTCGCGGGAAGACAGCTTGTGGAACGCGCGTCCCAGAACCGCTTTCGGCTTGTAGTTGTCCATCATCCACAGCGCAAGGTCAAGCGCATGGGTACCGATATCGATCAGCGGGCCTCCGCCTTGCTTCTCTTCATCCAGGAACACGCCCCAAGTAGGTACGGCACGGCGGCGGATCGCATGAGCTTTCGCGAAGTAGATCTCGCCGAACTCGCCGGCTGCGCAAAGGCCTTTCAGGTATTGGCTGTCCGGACGGTAACGGTTGTTGTACCCGATGCTCAGCTTCTTGCCGGTACGCTTGGAAGCTGCCAGCATTTCTCTAGCTTCTGCTGCTGTCTTGGCCATAGGCTTCTCGCACAATACATGCTTGCCTGCTTCCATAGCGGCGATGGAGATGAAAGAGTGAGAATCGTTAGGCGTACAAACGTGTACGACGTCGATTGAAGCGTCCTTCAGTAGTTCCTTGAAATCGGTATAAGTCTTCGCTTCCGGTGTACCGTACTTCTCTTTCGCCTGCTCGGCTTTCTCCGGGATGATGTCACAGAAAGCTACCATTTCAGCGTCTTTCACTTTTGCCAAACTTGGCATATGCTTACCGTTGGCGATACCGCCGCAACCAATAATCGCTACTCTTACTTTGGACACGTTCAAGTTCCTCCTTAGATTCGATCCGTTGTACAAAATGGATGGTTACATAATAGGTTGAATTTCTTTATAATGTAGATGTACATGTTCGCTTTTAGTATAGTGAATATTACTTCAAAAAGAAATTGCAGATATAGGTATGATTTTATGCTATTTTGGCATTCTGGGGGCGGCAAGCTTGGAAATATACAATGAAAAGGTCACTTATGAAAACCCTCTCTTGTCTTTAAAAGTTTTTCAGACGGACCGGTTTCAAGACGGCCACTCCAGGTGGCATTACCATAAAGAACTGGAAATTCTGCTCGTCCTCGCCGGCAAGCTGGATGTGGAAGTGGAAGAAGAGCATTATTCACTGTCTGCCGGAGATATTGTGCTCATCGGAGCTTCCCAGCTTCACCGGGACCGCAGCATCGGCCATCTCGTATACATTGTGCTGCAGTTCGACATTCAGGAGTTTTTTGACCAGAACACCATGCAGTACATCCGGCGGTTTTCCGATCCGAAGCATCCTCTTAGCGAGCTGAACTACATCATCGGCCAGAATGCCGACGTCAAAAAAACGCTGGTGAACTGCATTACCGACATCCACCGGGAAAGCCGCACCAAAGAGGAAGGCTACGAAATCGCGGTCAACATCCGCATTAAGCAGATCTTGCTTACGCTTCTGCGCAATGACAGGCAGCACAGCTTGAGCCGGCGGGACGACTTCGACCTGGTACGTCTGAAGCCTGTGCTCGACTATATTGAAGCGAACATTGACGGCAAAGTACAGGTAGAGGAAGCAAGCAAGGTGGCTAATATCAGCTACTACTATTTTGTGAAGTACTTCAAGAAAGTGGTCGGCATGTCCTTTACAGAATACGTCAATTACAAGAAAATTAAACGTGCCGAGCGGCTGCTTCTCACCAAAGATATGAGTATCGCGCTGGTGGGCGAGGAAATCGGGATGCCGAACATGGCGCATTTTTATAAGATTTTCAAAAAGTACAACGACTGCTCCCCCAACGAGTTTCGTAAGAAGATGCTGGATTGGAATGCGCCCCAGCAGGCAGCTGTACCGAGCAAGAAGTAATGATGCGAGCCTTGGTAAGATAAACATCGATGATACGGTAATATTTTCCGATCAAAATGAAAGAGCCGCTCTCCAATGGAGGGCGGCTTCACTTTTGCAGGCAGCTATTTACTTCGCCACCGCTGTTTGCTGGCTCACCTCAATTGCCTGGGTCAGATCAGCGATAATATCCTTCACCGACTCCGTGCCGATGGACAAACGTATCATTCCCGGGGTTACTCCGGCCGCCTGCTGCTGCGACTCGGTCAGCTGGAGATGTGTGGTGCTGGCTGGATGGATAATCAGCGATTTGGAATCTCCTACGTTGGCCAAATGCGACAACAGCTTCACGCTGTCAATCACTTTGCGTCCCGCTTCCACACCCCCGCGGATCCCGAACGTAAGAATGGCTCCTTGGCCGTCCGGCAGATACTTTTGGGCAAGTTCGTACGAACTGTGGTTTTCCAATCCAGGGTAACTTACCCATTCGACAGCCTCATGCTCTTCCAGGAACCGGGCGACTTGCAGGGCATTCGTGCTGTGACGTTCCATGCGCAAATGAAGTGTCTCTAATCCCTGCAGCAGCAAAAATGCGTTAAACGGCGCCAACGCCGAACCCATATCGCGCAGCAGTTGGACTCTTGCTTTGATTATGTAGGCGATGGCTCCCACAGCTTCTGTGTAAACAACACCATTGTAGCTTGGATCCGGCTCGGTAAGGCCAGGGAACTTGCCGCTGGCTTTCCAGTCAAATTTTCCGCCGTCTACGATGACCCCGCCGATGGAGGTTCCGTGACCGCCGATAAATTTAGTTGCCGAGTGAACGACGATATCTGCACCGTGCTCAATCGGGCGAAGCAAGTACGGGCTAGGGAACGTGTTGTCCACAATAAGCGGAATTCCGTGCTCATGCGCGACCGCCGCTACTGCTTCAATATCAAGAACGTCACCCTTCGGGTTGCCTATCGTTTCAGCGAATACAGCTTTGGTTTTATCCGTAATCGCTGCACGGAAGTTCTCAGGATCGGAAGGATCCACAAATTTCACTTGAATGCCCAGCTTGGGCAGCGTCGTTGAAAATAGGTTATATGTACCGCCGTACAGGCTTGCAGCAGAAACGATTTCGTCTCCGGCTCCGGCAATATTCAGAATGGAGAATGTAATGGCCGCTTGCCCGGAAGATACAGCCAATGCCGCGGCTCCGCCTTCCAATGCCGCAACACGTTTTTCAAGAACATCGGTTGTCGGATTCATGATACGGGTATAGATATTGCCGAACTCTTTCAGGGCAAACAAATTCGCTGCATGTTCCGTGTCGCGGAAACCGTAAGAAGTAGTTTGGTAAATAGGCACCGCACGCGAGAAGGTCGTAGGGTCAATTTCCTGCCCGCCATGAACGGCAAGTGTATCAAGGGAAAGCTTCCATTCCTCAGACATCGGTCATTCCTCCAGAACAAATAGAATATATTTACACCCTATTATCTCATAGAAAAGGTAGAGTGAACAGTAGTTTCTCCAAGTTTTCCAATGGGAATATAAATAAAAAAGCTCCGCATCGGATACGGAGCATGTACAAACCAAACATTATCTCTTAGAAAAAACCAACTTATACCCCACGCCGCGGATCGATTCGATTTGGACCGAATCCTGTCCCATCTCCAGCTTTTTGCGAAGAGAGCTTACATGCACGTCAACGGTACGCTGCCCGCCGATATAGTCGAACCCCCACACTACATTCATCAGGTCATCGCGGGTAATTACCATGCCTGGGCGCTGGACAAGATACAGCAGCACCTCGAACTCTTTGGGTCTGAGCTGTATGGATTCGCCCTGAAGGACAACTTCGTATTTCTCGGGAAATATTTTCAATTCCCCTACTGAGATGACCTTATCCGACGAGGAAGCCGTCTGATGCTCGCCGTCATCCGGCACAGTTCGACGCAGTACGGCCGACACCCTGGCAAGAAGCTCCGCCACACCGAACGGCTTTGTAATATAATCATCCGCTCCATGTTTAAGTCCCTGTACGACCTCATCCTCCGCATTCCGGGCCGTGAGGATAATGACCGGCGTTTTATTTCCTTTTTGCCTAAGCTTGGTAAGCACTTCGAAACCATTCATGCCCGGCAGCATAATGTCAAGAATGATCAAGTCAAACGGCTGCTGCAGTGCAGCCTGAAGCCCGTCGCCTCCATGGTCCACCGCTCTCGTCTCGTATCCTTCCTGGGTAAGGTTGTACGAAAGCAGTCTCGCTAAGGTCGGTTCGTCTTCTATGACAAGAATTTTGTGCGGCATAGAAACCCCCATCTAACTTTAATAGTACGCTATATTTAATGAATCACCGGCAATTCGATGATGAATTTGGAACCGACGCCCAAGCCGCTCTCCACCCGGATCGTCCCCCTATGCAGTTCAACCAGATGCTTCACGATAGAGAGTCCAAGCCCAGTTCCCCCGGAACTTCGGGAGCGTGCTTTATCCACACGGTAAAAGCGTTCGAAAATCCGCGGCAAATCCTTCTTCGGAATCCCGATTCCGGTATCTTCAATGATAATCCGGACATGCTCGTAATCCCCTTCCGGCGTCGGGTCCGCCGGTTCCACCAACACCGTAACCTTACCGCCTTCCGGCGTATAGCTGATCCCATTCGCCAACAGATTAATGAGGATTTGCCGCAGCCTATCCTCATCCGCCTCAAGATAAACCGTTTCATCCACTTGCATGTCAATCTTGACCTGCTTTTTAGCAGCTTCCGTCCGCATAACCTCGACTGTTTTACGCACGAACATGTCCATATGAATCGGTGAAAAATAAAGCGGTATCCGTTTAGACTCAATCTTGGAAAGCTCCAAAATATCGACAATCAGCCGGTTTAACCGGTCGCTTTCATCATAAATGATCTGCAGGAAGGAATTCGCCGTCTCCTCGTCTTTGACTGCACCTGCCAGAAGCGTTTCGGCGAAGCCCTTCACGGCAGCAATCGGCGTCTTCAGCTCATGCGATACGTTAGCGACAAACTCGCTGCGCATCCGCTCGAGGCGCCGGATCGCCGAAATATCGTGAAGCACGATCACGATGCCGGCCCACTCCTCTTCACTATGATACATCGGAACAAGGTTAATCTCCAGTATCCGCTCCTCCGGGAAATAAAACGTAATTTCTTCGCGGATATGTTCTTTGCGCTCCATGCATTCCTGGATAATCTGCGTCATCTCATACTGCTGCTTTGCCTGGTCGTACCGTTTGCCAAGCAGCTCTTTGCTGCTGAATCCCAAAATTTCTTCGGCCGAACGGTTCAGCAGCACAATGCGCCCTTCCCGGTCAATCATCACGACGCCGCTGATCATATTTTCCAACACGCTTTTCAGCCGGCTTTCGTCCTCCTGGATCCGGTTCATCTGGAACTGCAGCGAGTCCGCCATGGCGTTAATCGCGTGGCCTAGCTGGCCAATTTCGTCCGTATTTTTGATATACACACGGGATTTATAATTCATATGCGTAATTTGCCGGGCTACACGCGTAATTTTCTCTAACGGCTGGGTCAGGCCGTGGGCGATCCGGTAACTCAGCAGTCCCGCCGCCAAGAAGAAGATCAACAGCCCCAAAATTAGATAAAACCACACTAGACGGGTGCTTGCCTCTACATCCTCCAGGCTCATTGATAATCTAACATATCCCCTGAATTTCGGATTATCGTTAACCGGCACCGCTACATACAGCATATTTTTCTTAAGGGTCTGACTGTATCTGGTTGTGCTGCCTAGTCCCTGCTCACGGGCTTGGACAACTTCCTCACGATGGGAGTGATTATCCATATTCACCGGATTGTTATCGGAGTCCCCCAGCACGATACCGTCTTCCCGGATAAAAGTAACCCGGGCCTCCGCTATCGTGCGCAGCCGTTCCGCCAGCTTCGTATAGTAGGCAATCTGTTCGGTATCGCTCCCCTCACGGAGCCAGTCCGTCATTGCCAGAATGATTTTGCTCTCCCTGACCAGGTTTTCTTTGAGGCTTTTCAGCTGGGATTGATTGAACGTCCTCGCCATAAAAATACTGCTGGCCAACACGGACAACCCGATCAGCACCACAAAAATCAACGTCAGCCGGACGCGAAACTTCTTCATTGGCCACATCACTTTCCTTCGTTAACTTGGCGCAAAGGCACTTCTATTATCGTAACTTTTACAAGACATGAAGACTAGTGGGTTGTTTATTAAGATTTTGTAAATAAACCCTTATCGAAGCAACTCAGGATGAGCAACCGCGTTTATAAGTAGCTTTATATGCCAAATGGCAAGCGTTTTTCGCAAAGCGAAAACTAGGCTTTCCAATGTGGAAAATAACCCTTATCGAAGCAACTCAGGATGAGCGACCGCGTTTATAGGTAGCTTTATATGCCAATTGGCAAGCGTTTTTCGCAAGGCGAAAACTAGGCTTTCCAATGTGGAAAATAACCCTTATCGAAGCAACTCAGGATGAGCGACCGCGTTTATAGGTAGCTTTATATGCCAATTGGCAAGCGTTTTTCGCAGCGAAAACTAGGCTTTCCAATGTGGAACATTGCCGCTTCGGCCGCGCAGCCTACGGGCTTCAACAGACCGGAGGATCCAATAATTCAGCGTAGCCATCGGCTGCTGAATGAGAATGGCGAGCACGACGGGCACCGCGGCCAGCGGCCCGAAATAGGCGAGCCCGATGACCATGCCGAGGGAAATGTTCCGCATTCCCGAGGCATAGGTCAGGTTCGCCGCTGCGGCGGGGTCACGCCGCCGAAGCAGCATTGACCCGAGCAGGCCGAGCAGATAGCACACGGCCACGAGGGCAAGGACAGCCGGCAGGACGACAGCCATGTCGTGCCGAAGGGCTGTTACATGCGGTGCGATGGCCGCCGCATTGATCATGACGACGGCGGTGAAGCAGAGCTTCGACACCGGCGCAGCCACAGGAGCGGCCGCAGCTTTGATGCGGCCGCGGGACAGCTCGTACAAGGCCACTCCGGCGGCCGTAGGGATCACGATGATTGCGAGCAGCTTCAGCATCATGCCCGCGGAGTCGATGTGGATGTCGGCACCGAAGAAGAGGTGCACGCTGGCCGGAACGACTGCCGGGCTGAGCAGCGAGTCGATCACGATCATGGCGAGAATCCAGGCGGTGCTGCCGCCGGACAAGCCGACCCAGATCGCCGAGGACACGCCCAGCGGGATCACGGTGAACAGCACCATGCCGACGACGTACGGGGAGGCGGCACCGAACAGGGCAGCCCCCATCGCGTAGGCGATGAGGGGTGCCGCGATGTGGGCTAATGCAAACAGCAGCAGCATCGGCAGCGGCCGGCGCAGCTCCTTGGCGATCTGGCCCGCGCTGCAGCCCCAGCCCATGACCAAAGTGATAAAAGCGAACAGCCACGGGACCCAGGCGATGAAAGGCTGAAGCTCATCCGCTAACCAAAAGCCGGCCGTCAGCGCCCCGGGGATGACAATAAACATATACCGCTCGAACCACGCATTAAAGCGCAGTCCGAACGGTATCCGTTTCATCGCGTCGGTACTCATTTAAACACAGGCTCTTTGAATTCGGCCAGTTTCTCCAATGAGTTTCTTTCTACATCGGCATGAAGGCTGTTGCCGTGGGAATCCATAGTAACGATAGCCGCAAAGCCTTCTACCTTCAAATGCCACATCGCTTCCGGAATGCCGAATTCCATGAAGTCCACGCCTTCCACCTCTTTAAAGCATTCGGCATAATATTGAGCCGCTCCGCCGATGGCATTCAGATACACCGCACCGTGCTCCTGCAGTGCTTTCAGCGTCTTAGCGCCCATCCCGCCTTTGCCGATAACGGCACGAATACCGAATTTCTTAATAATATCCCCTTGGTAAGGCTCCTCGCGGATACTTGTTGTCGGCCCCGCCGCCCGGACCTTCCAGCCGTTCTCATCTTTGCTCATGACCGGTCCGCAATGGTAAATTACTTGCCCGTTCAGGTCGATCGGTGCGTCATGGTCGATCAGATGTTTATGAAGCGCATCACGTCCGGTATGCATATGTCCGTTGATGACAACCACATCGCCTACGCGAAGCTGGCGGATCTGCTCTTCGGAAATCGGCGTCTGGAGCACTATTTCACGGCGCTCCTCCTGCTGTCCGGATCGTTCAGCCGCAGCGGCCGC
This sequence comes from Paenibacillus gansuensis, assembly GCF_042684925.1. NCBI lineage: Bacteria > Bacillati > Bacillota > Bacilli > Caryophanales > Paenibacillaceae > Paenibacillus > Paenibacillus gansuensis. The sequence continues at coordinate 306,886 of NZ_JBHUME010000008.1, forward strand.
TTCTTCACCCGCAGTGTCTTTCATCGGCACCTCTTGCCCGGCCTCGTATATCCACTCCTGGATCTCGCCTGTAGCCGCATTGACCAGCACCCCTTGCCTGCGGTACGCCCAGCAATTATATGCAACAGAAACGAAGAAGCTGGCAGGCAGGCGGTTCATCACGCCGACTTTACAGCCCAGCAGCGTTACCGCTCCGCCGAAGCCCATCGTGCCGATCCCCAGCTTGTTCGCATTGTCCAGAATGTAATCTTCCAGCTGCGCAAGCTCTGCATTCGGGTTCACGTCGTCCACCTTGCGGAACAGCTGCTGCTTTGCCAGCTCATACCCTGTCGTCCGGTCGCCGCCGATTCCGACACCGATGAAGCCCGCGCTGCAGCCTTGGCCCTGTGCCTGGTAAACAGCGTGAAGGATACATTTCCGGATGCCGTCCAAATCACGGCCCGCTTTACCCAGTCCCTCCAGCTCCGCCGGCAGGCTGTACTGGATGTTCTTGTTCTCGCAGCCGCCGCCTTTCAGGATCAGCCGCACATCAATCTCATCCTTCTCCCATTGCTCGAAGTGGATGACCGGCGTGCCCGGCCCCAAATTATCTCCGCTGTTAGCCCCCGTGAGCGAATCCACGGAGTTCGGACGAAGCTTGCTGTCCTTTGTCGCACGCTGAACCGCTTCGCGGATATCGCGCTTCATCTGGATCTGATTCGCGCCAACCGGGCAGTGCACGACGAAAGTCGGCATGCCTGTATCCTGACAGATCGGCGATACATTGCATTCCGCCATCTCAATATTCTCCGCAATCGTGGATAAGGACAGCGCCGCACGCGTGCCTTGATCCTCCTTCGCTTTCGCAGCGTTCACCGCGCGTCTGACGTCTGCAGGCAAGTTCGTGGATGTTTCGACAATGAGCTTATACATGCTTTCCTGAAATTGATTCATTCTGACGGCTCCTCCCTGACATCTATACAGAAAAAATGGTATGATCACAACAAAAGAACTACACTTTATCATACCATAATTTGTCCGTCAGGATAAACGGTTTCATACACAGCAGGCCGTCATCAGTTGTAAGGTAACCGCACCCCGTCCATCAGACCATAGTAAAGGAACGATGAATTTGGAAAGCCACTTTTTAGCTTATATGTACCGCTTACGATATATCGAGCGCTGGAGCCTCATGCGGAATACGCATAAAGAAACCGTAGCGGAGCATTCTTATCACGTCGCTTTGCTGACACACATGCTTTGCACGATCGGCAGCGAAATCTACGGCCGCTCCGTAGACGCCAACCAGGCTGCTGCGGCCGCGCTGTTTCATGACAGTACCGAGGTGTTCACCGGAGATATCCCTACGCCAGTGAAGCATCACAATCCCAGCATTCTCAAAAACTTCAGGGAAATCGAAGCCGTCGCCGCCGAAAAGCTGACTGATCTCGCTCCTCCGGAACTGCGCCACATTTACGGGCCGCTGGTGCGCAACCATATTGATCCAGTACTCTATACTTATATTAAAGCTGCGGACCTGCTGGATGCCTACTTGAAATGCGTCACCGAGCTCTCCGCCGGCAATCGTGAATTTCTGGTAGCCAAGCGCCAGACGGAGGAAGCCATGCAGTCACTGCAAATGCCCGAAATCGCTTTTTTCCTCGAACACTTTGCCCCCAGCTTTGAGAAAACACTGGATGAACTATCGGAGTAAACTTACCGGAAACACGCTATTTGCTAGCTTTATCCGCTTCGGACTGTCATATTCACTAAATATGGCTGCTGATGTCCGTTAGAACTTGAAAAGCCGCATTTTGGGCGATTTAGCGTGTCTGGAGTTCGTTAGGCCGGGGCCTGCAAACAAAAACCCGAATGACGGGCACTTGAACCAAGTGCCTGCCTTTCGGGTTTCATTGTTTCTGCGGAAAAAGTCTTATCCTCGATTATATTACATCCGGATGGCTCATGATGTACACGGTCACAACGAGAAGCACCGCATTTACAGCGCTCAGTGTCTGCACGGAAGAGGTGTTGCCTTCCTTCATCTTTTTGCCCATAATGCCTGTCAGTGCGAAAATCGCCAGCAAAAGCACGATGGAAACTACCATCCACGCTACGGACAAGTCATATTTGGATACAAGATATCCGCCCGTCAAAAATTGAACGATCAGCAGATACGTTCCGATCCGGTTCATAGAACGAAGCACCGGCAGGTTGTTGGCTTGACCGCTCACAAATGGCAATAGCAAGTAAAATCCGAGGCCTACCGCACTGATTAAATGGATAAATAAAAATACGCTCTCCACGCTAACCCCTCCAAATCTAGTATTTTTCCCATGTTACATTTCACAGTTTAGTATACTTCATTTTCCAGGCCAAAACAAAAAGAACATGCCGATTTTTACAAAAATGTCACCATTTCCGGCCGAATATCCCCATTTTCCATATATAAGGTCTGTTTGACTTCAAAAAACAGTGTTTATGTATTGAACAGAACAAATCCACCATTGAAAGGGAGATGCATGAATGAACCATAATGACAACTGGAATAACTGGGACATGGTTTATTTGATGAACAACAATCATATCTGGCGCTTGCTCGCGGCCGTAGTAATTCTTATTGCGGGGCTCTGGGTTGCCAAGGCTGTCGGAGGCGCGATTGCCAAAGGTCTTTCGAGGACGAATGTCGACCGGCACGGCGAAACTTATTTTAAATCCAAATCGTCGTTGAGCCGCATTGCCGGGCAAGTGATAAAATATTTCTTATACCTGATTACCATTCTAGTTGTACTTGAGCTCATGTCGTTTACTTCCATCCTGAATCCGTTTGTCGGGCTCATTGGTTCAATTACCTCTTTCATTCCTTACCTGCTGGCAGCGGCTCTGCTTGCTGCGGTTGCCCATATTTTAGGTACGCTGCTGAAAAGCCTGCTGGTCCGGATGCTGGATTCCGAAACGGTGAGAAAACATTCCCCCGTTTTGAACCAGTATAAAGAAACTTTGGGTACGGTGCTCTACGCGCTGATCATTCTTTTGTTTGCTCCAAGCATACTGCAGGCACTGCACATCGATGCCGTTTCCAGACCGGTCGGCGCGATTGTAAATCTGATCATCAGCTATCTGCCGCTATTGGTATCGGCCGCTATACTGGTCGTGATCGGTCACCTGATCGCCAAATTCGTGGCTAATCTGGCCCAAACGCTAGCGGCTTCCATGAATCTGCAGCGTTGGACAGGTCCGGAAGTCAATGCGCCGTCCATCATCCGAAGCCTTGTGTATTTCCTGATCTTGTTCCCGATCATAGTACAGGCGCTTAACATTCTGCAGATTCAATCGATCCAACAGCCGGCGGAAGGCATTCTCAATCTCATTATGTCGTGGATTCCTCGGGTAGCCGTTGCGGCGTTCCTGATTTACCTAGGGTACATTATCGCCAAAATTGCCCGTAACTTCGCTTTAACGCTGCTGTCTCCTATGAAGCTGGATCAGAAGACCTACGGTTTGGCGACCATGTTCAATCGTAAAAAGACCATGCTCGACGCCCAAGGCAATCCGCTTGGCGGCGGGATTACCCCGGTGCTTGACACCACTGGAGATACATTGGGTGCACGCACCACATGGCCTGTTACCCGCTGGATCGCCAACCTGATCGGTATTTTGGTATTCGGGTTCTTCCTGGTGGAGGGCACGAACATACTCGGACTTGAGTTTATTTCTGCAACCGTCGCTTCCATCATGGCACTTCTGCCGCGCCTGGTGCTTGTAGCACTTATTGTACTTGCCGGCATTGTATTGGCCCGTATGGCGGCAGGCATGGTCAGCGACTCCAATCCGTTGAAAAGCTTTATCCAGCCGCTCATCATCGTCCTGGCCGTTGTCATCGGTTTGACCGAAATCGGGCTGGCTTCCATCATTATCACCTCCGGATTTATGATCGTGCTCGGCGCACTTGCCGTCACCTTCATCATCTCTGTCGGTATCGGAAGCATTCCAGCCGTGAAGAAATACTGGGACAAGAAACAGTCTCGCGGCTCTCAGATGTAATTTGGCACACGGTGAAACGACTTACTCCGTCCTTTAGGCAAAAAGATCGTTTCATTCCGTAGAAATATCAGAACTGAGTATTACGTGAAACTTATACTTTCTGATATTTCAACAAAAATCCCCGCCCAAGAACTAAGTTCGAAGGCGGGGATTTCTTTGGCTGGGTTACCCTTTCACAATCTGAATTACGTTGCGGACCGATTGAGCGGATTTTTCCAAAGCCGCTTTTTCTTCATCCGTCAGTTCCAATTCAAACACTTTCTCGATTCCGTCGCCGCCCAAGATGGCCGGTACGCCCATGAACAGGTTGTCATAGCCGTATTCGCCTTGAAGCAGCGCGATGACCGGAAGGATGCGTTTCTTGTCTTTCAAAATCGCTTCAGTCATTTGAACAAGGGAGGCTGCCGGCGCATAGTACGCACTGCCGTTGCCCAGCAAATTCACGATTTCACCGCCGCCCGTACGAGTACGCTGCACGATCGCTTCAATGCGTTCAGCCGGAATCAGCTTCTCAATCGGAATGCCGCCCGCGTTGGAGTAGCGGACCAACGGTACCATGTCGTCCCCGTGGCCGCCCAATACGAAACCGCGAACGTCCTCTACGGAAACATTCAACTCTTGCGCTATGAATGTACAGTAGCGGGCGGTATCCAGTACCCCGGACTGGCCGATGACCCGGTTTTTCGGGAAGCCCAGCGCTTCATAAGCTACATAAGTCATAGCATCAACCGGGTTGCTCAGGATAATGACGTAAGCATCCGGCGCATACTTTTTCACGTTCTCACAGACGGATTTCACGATGCCCGCATTTGTGTTAACTAAGTCATCGCGGCTCATGCCGGGTTTGCGCGCGATCCCCGCTGTGATGATGACGATATCGGACCCTGCGGTATCTTCATAGCTCGAAGTACCTGTGATGCTGCTGTCGAACCCTTGCACCGGACCGGCTTCCAACATGTCCAGCGCCTTACCTTTGGTCGGGTTCTCCAGTTGAGGAATATCCACCAGAACAACGTCTCCGAGTTCTTTCTGAGCAAGCATCAATGCAGTTGTTGCGCCTGTGAAGCCTGCGCCTACGACGGTAATCTTTTTGCGTTGAATGGCCATGATAGGATGCCTCCCTTGTTTTGAGGAAAAAGACGGCAAAGCTTAGCAGCTCATACCGTCTTTTCTTATTACATATTAGCGATAATTTGGTTAGCGAATTCCGAGCACTTCACTTCGGTAGCGCCTTCCATCAGACGGGCAAAATCGTAAGTAACGGTTTTGTTGTTGATGGACGTTTCCATGCCTTTGTAGATCAGGTCAGCCGCTTCCTGCCAGCCCAGATGCTCAAGCATCATAACGCCGGAAAGAATGACGGAACCAGGGTTTACTACGTCCAGGCCGGCATATTTCGGAGCCGTACCATGTGTAGCTTCGAAAATCGCATGTCCAGTCACGTAGTTAATATTAGCTCCCGGAGCGATACCGATACCACCGACTTGAGCAGCCAGAGCATCAGACAGATAGTCACCGTTCAGGTTCAATGTTGCGATAACATCAAAGTCCGTCGGACGAGTCAATACTTGCTGAAGAGCGATGTCGGCAATCGCATCTTTCACGATGATTTTGCCTGCTGCTTCCGCTTCTTTCTGAGCTTTGTTCGCAGCGTCCGCGCCTTGCTCTTCCTTGATGCGGTCGTATTGGCCCCAAGTGAATACTTTGTCGCCGAACTCCTGCTCAGCCACTTCGTAACCCCAGTTCTTGAACGCGCCTTCTGTGTATTTCATGATATTGCCTTTGTGTACAAGGGTAACGCTCTTGCGTCCATGCTGAATCGCGTATTCAACAGCAGCGCGCACAAGACGCTTGGAACCTTCGGAGGAAACCGGCTTGATGCCGAGACCGGAAGTTTCCGGGAAGCGGATCTTCTTCACGCCCATTTCCTGCTGCAGGAACGCAAGCACTTTCTTCACTTCTTCCGAACCTTCCTGATACTCGATACCTGCATAGATGTCCTCTGTGTTCTCACGGAAGATAACCATGTCTACCAGCTCAGGGCGTTTCACCGGAGAAGGTACGCCGTCAAAATAACGGACAGGACGAAGGCAGACATACAGGTCAAGCTCTTGGCGAAGAGCAACGTTCAAAGAGCGGATGCCGCCGCCGATCGGCGTAGTCAAAGGACCTTTGATGGCAACGATATACTCGCGGATCGCTGTCAGCGTGTCAGCAGGTAGCCATTCGCCGTACTGGTTGAACGATTTCTCACCGGCAAATACTTCGTACCAGGCGATGGATTTCTCGCCGTTGTAAGCTTTCTCTACAGCAGCATCCAGAACGCGTTTGGAAGCCGCCCAGATGTCAGGACCTGTTCCGTCCCCTTCGATGAAAGGGATAATCGGGTTGTTAGGCACTTGAAGCTTTCCGTTGTCAATCGTAATAGGCTGCCCTTCTGTCGGCAGAGCGTATTTCTCGAATTGCGGCATGTAAAATTCCTCCCAGAATATCAAAAATAGATTGGTGCTTCAATAATTAGCGCTTGCTTACCGGAATGTACTGAGCCTTCTCAGGTCCGGTATACTCTGCGCGCGGACGGATCAGACGGTTGTTGTCGTACTGTTCCAGAATGTGCGCCGTCCATCCGGACAAACGGCTGATCGCGAAGATCGGCGTGAACAGGTCGCGCGGAATTTCCAGCGAAGTGTACACGGAAGCGGAGTAGAAGTCTACGTTCGGCTTCAGGCCTTTCTGTCCGGTTACCAACTCTTCAATTCTAATAGACATATCGTACCAGCGCAAATTCCCTGTCAGTTCCCCCAGTTCGCGGGACATCTTCATCAGATGTTTCGCGCGCGGATCGCCGTTCTTGTAAACGCGGTGGCCGAAGCCCATAATTTTCTCTTTGTTCTCCAGCTTGCCGCTGATGTAAGATTCCACTTGATCCGGGGAACCGATCTCTTCCAGCATCGCCATTACCGCTTCGTTCGCACCGCCGTGCAGAGGCCCTTTCAGGGCGCCGATAGCCGAAGTCACGCCGGAATAAATATCGGACAGCGTGGCAACGGTTACACGTGCAGCAAACGTAGAAGCATTCAGCTCGTGGTCCGCGTGGAGCACTAACGCTGTATCCAGCGCTTTCACGGCTACTTCATCCGGTTCCTGTCCAGTCAGCATATATAAGAAATTGTGAGCGACGGATACGCCTTGCTTCGGAGCAACTGGCTCCAAGCCTTGACGAATGCGGGCAAAGGCAGCTACGATCGTAGGCAGCTGCGCCTGAAGCCGGATCGCTTTACGGATATTCGCCTCTTTGGACATATCGTTCGCTTCGGCGTCGTACAATGCCAGGGAAGATACCGCGCTTCTCAGGGCAGCCATCGAATTTGCATCTTTCGGATAGGTTCTAAGCTGGCTGATCATCTCAGCCGGAACGGCAGCTTCCTTGCTCAAGTCTGCCAGCAGCTGATCCAGCTCCGATTGTGTAGGCAGCTTACCGAACCATAACAGGTAGGCAACCTCTTCAAATGTTGCCTGTTCAGCAAGCTCGTCAATATTAATGCCGCGATACGTCAGATATCCGTCAATGATGGAACTGATCGATGAGGTGGTTGCAACGATGCCTTCAAGCCCTTTAGTTGCTGTCATCCTTCTCTCTCCTTTAGCATTCAAAATGCGGGTTCTCAAATCCATATGAAAACAATCCTAGTACTATTAATCCTCAGAAAGCCCGATGAATCGGGCATGGAAACTTTCTGTAAGCCCATCTTTATCATAAAGCATTTTATTTGCGATGTGAACCGAACCGTACATAAAACTTCATTATCGCTACTATAAAAGAATTTTTGAAAAGGGTTTCATAATCTTATTTTGGACTACGCGGACACTAGTGTTAAAATGGAAAGACTATCTGTATTCCCATCATTAATGATTGTGAGGAAACCTGTCTTGACCAGTAAACGTTTCGGCATTATCGACATCGGCTCCAACTCTATCCGTCTCGTGATTTATGAGCAGACGGAGAACGGCGCTTACAGAGTCATCGATGAAAGCAAAGCTTCCGCCAGGCTCAGCGGGCATATTGACGCCGACGGCCGGCTGCCGCACTCGGGAATCCAACTGATTATCGAAACGTTAGCCTATTTCAAAATGCTCTGCGAAGCAAGCCGCGCCTACTCGATCCGCGCGGTAGCTACGGCAGCTGTCCGCAATGCCGGCAACAGCGGGGAGATCGTTCAGGCCGTCGAAGAGGCCTCAGGCATTAAGGTCGAAATTCTTTCCGGCCATGAGGAAGCCCGCTATGGCTATTTAGGAGTCCGCAACACGCTGGACATTGCAGAAGGATTTATTGTGGACATCGGCGGCGGAAGCACCGAGATTTCCTATTTTAAAGACCGGCATTTGCTTCACAGCGTCTCCTTTCCGTTTGGTTCCGTAAATACGGCAAAGCAGTTTTTAAAGAACGGCAACCTGGATGAAGAAGACTTGTCCAAAATCCGTTCGATGGCGATCAAAGCAATGGAGGGAGAACCCTGGATCCGGAAAGCGCCGGGACTGCCGCTGATCGGGCTGGGAGGCACCATCCGCTCCGTTTCCAAAATAGACCAGAAAGCGAAGAAGTATTCCCTCGGCCTCACGCATAATTACCAAATGGCAGCGCAGGATGTTACCCAATGGCTGCAATCGCTCCGGGCGATGCCGCTCGACAAGCGGCGCAAAGTCCAGGGACTGGCCAAAGAACGGGCGGACATTATCGTTCCCGGTCTGGTTATCATGCAGGCTGTGTTCCAGCATACCGCGGCTTCCCATTATGTAATCAGCGGATCAGGGCTGCGTGACGGGCTGTTCTTCCAAACGGTGCGTCCCGAACGGCCGGAAGCCGACGAGGTGCTTGAGGCGAGCGTACGCAATCTGATGGCGCTCCACCCTGCGATGCCCCATGCTCATGTGGAGCAGGTCAACCGCCTCTCCCTGACGCTGTTCGACGCTTTGCAGTCCCGCTTCGGGCTGTCCCGCCGGGCTAGATCATATGTGCATACCGCCTCGCTTCTGTACCGAATCGGCGTAACGATCCATTATTACCAGTATGCGAAGCATACGTTCTATGTAATGGCCCACTCGCGGATCGACGGGCTTTCCCACAGGGAAATCCTGATCTGCGCGATGATTGCCTCCTACAAGACAAAAAGCCGGACCCGCGCCTTGTATTCCGAACATAAGGATATACTGGCGGAATCCGACCTTGATTTAATTGTTAAACTAGGGACACTGCTGCAGCTGGCGATTGCGTTTGACCGGAGCGAAACACAGCCGGTCACCCGTCTCGATGCCGTACTCGCGGAACATACCCTGTCGCTTACGCTTTATGCCGGACACGATGCCGCCATCGAGTGGAAAGAGGCGGAGGCTGTCGGCAAAGAATTTACCAAGCAATGGGGGCTCTCCTTAACCGCGGATCTGCGGATGGAGCCTTAACGTTTCCACTTCTTAATATCGACCGCGGCGAATTGGCTTCGCAATGCAGGCAGCTCATTCGTCACGCGGGCATAAGTGCCGTTAGGCAAAAGCTGGCGCGACTTGACATTGTCCCTCAGCTTCAGCTGTAAAATCCGGATCAGCGTACCGCGGATTTCGCGGTCGAAGACCGGGCTCATCAGCTCAACGCGGCGCGTCAGATTTCTTGTCATCCAGTCCGCGCTCGCGATAAACACCTCGGGATCCCCTTCATTCTCGAAATAAAACAGCCTGGCATGCTCCAGAAACCGGTCGACAATACTATAGACGCTGATATTCTCGCTTAAGCCCGGCACACCCGGACGCAGGCAGCAGACGCCTCTGACGATCAGATCGATTTTTACACCGGCTTGGGAAGCCTCGTATAATTTATCGATGATTTCCTGGTGGGACAGGGAGTTCATCTGACCGATTATGTAGGCAGGTTTGCCTTGCAGGGCGTTTTCTCTTTCCCTGTCGATCAAGTGGTACAATTTATCTTTCAGAGCGCTCGGGGCTACACCGAAAGCCTGCCAGTTGTGGGGTGCGGAGTAGCCCGTTATTTCGTTAAATAAGGCGGAGGCATCCTCCCCGATGACCGGATGGGAAGTAAACAGTCCCACATCGGTGTATAACCTCGCCGTATTGTCATTGTAGTTCCCCGTACCGACATGGACATACCTGCGAAGATGGTCCTGCTCACGGCGGAGTACCAGCGTAATCTTCGCGTGTGTCTTCAAGCCGACGAGCCCGTATACGACATGACAGCCTGCTTTCTCCAGTTGGCGGGCCCAAGCGATGTTCTTCTCTTCATCGAACCGGGCTTTCAATTCCACGACAACTGTAACCTGCTTACCGGATTCCGCAGCTCTGGCCAGCGCCTGCACCAGGGTGGAGTTCCCGCTGACACGGTACAGCGTCATTTTGATCGCGAGCACCTTGTCGTCATAGGCCGCATCCGTCAGAAAGTCATCCACCGATGTGAACGATTCGTAAGGGTGATATACCAGGACGTCACGCTGCCGGATCACACTGAACAGATCCTCCGTTTCCGCAAACTCGGCTGGATATGCCGGTTCAATTTTCGGAAAACGCAGCGCCTCTCTTCCCGGGATGGAGCCGGCCAGCCTCATCAGATAAGTCAGGTCGATCGGCCCGTCAATTTCAAATATACTGTCTGTGATTTCAAACTCCTCTTGCAGCATGCTCAAGGAATACGGGTGCATCCCCTTCTCCACTTCCAGACGAACAGGCAGTCCCCATCTGCGTTTGCGGAGTTCTTTTTCAATTTCCTCAAGAAGGTCCTCCGCCTCTTCTTCGTTCAGTGTGATATCCGCATTACGCGTCAGCCGGAAACCATGCACATCTACGGGAACGTAGCCGCTGAACAGCGTTTGAATATGGATGCGGATCAGATCCTCCAACAGGATGTATTCCAGCTTTTTGCTGTTGGCACGGGCTGGAAGCTTTATGAACCTGGGAAGAATGGAAGGAACCTGAACGATGGCAAAATAAGGCTCTTCCTCCGGGTCCTCGTCTTGATCCTCCAACTTGAGAATAACGGCCAAATATAAACCCAGCGTATGTACGAGCGGAAAAGGACGGCTTTGGTCAACCGCCATCGGCGTCAGAACAGGAAAAACGATATCATGGTAGTAGTCGTCCATAGCTTTTTGCTGGACTGGGCTCAGCTCGGCATATTTGGTGAAATGGATTCCCTCTTTGGCCAGCAGCTTCTTCAGTTCCCTAAACGTCCTGTATTGTGCAGATACCATGGAGCCGGACCTTTTCATGATACGCTTCAATAATCCCTGCGGCGTATATCCGCTGAAATCTTTGCGGGTAATGCCCGCTCTAACCTGATCGTTTATCCCCGCCACGCGCACGCTCATAAATTCATCTAAATTGGATGATACGATGGACAGGAATTTGGCCCGTTCCAGCAGCGGATTTTCCGTATCCTGAGCCTCCTCATATACGCGTTTATTAAATTCAATCCAGCTCAGCTCGCGGTTCACATAACGGGATACGACATCTTTGCCGCCAGAGCTTGTTTTCATAATCAAAGTCCCCTCCAAATAAGTATAAAGAACAGGCAGTTGTGCAAATAAAGTTCATTTTGGTGGAAGTTCCCTAACATGGTACAATAGTTGCATAATCAGTATGGGACGATTACGTCCGTTTAGGTTGCCTACATAAAATCCGCTATTTCAAAATATGAAAAGGAGGTCTTACATGGACCGTATTTTACTCAGGCAGGTACTTAGGGGAGTCCTGGTGCTCTTATGCGCTGCCGCAGTCTTTCTTACTGTTTATTACGTCACCCCTCTGGTATATCCCTTCATCTTCGGCTGGCTGCTCGCTTATGCACTGAATCCGGTCATCAACCTGCTTCAGAACAAAGCCAGATTCCCCCGGTGGCTGTCCGTAACGGTTACGCTGATCGCCTTTGTCGGCATTTGTGTCACTTTTATCACTGTACTGGTCACACGAATCGTTGTGGAAATCGGGGTATTGCTAGAAACAGTACAGGCCAATCTGGATAAATGGATCGATGATCTGCTGAAGCTTGCCAACTCTGAAATTATTCAGGGTGTAGTGCAGCAGCTAAGTAAATTATATGAAGATAATCCGGATTATCAGGATACGATCAACAATAATTTGTCTTCAAACGCGGCAAGTTTAGCCGATATCATCTCCAGAGTCATCGGTGATTTCTTTAACATAACCATAAGTGTCATTAAAGCACTGCCCAGCATAGCTACGATTGCCATCGTCATTCTGCTGGCTACGTTCTTTATCAGCAAAAACTGGAGAAGACATCAGCAGCAGTTCTCGGAATGGCTGCCGTCGAACACGTTGCGCACCTTCGCAGTGATCTGGGCCGACCTGCAGAAAGCTTTGTTCGGCTACCTTCGCGCCCAATTCATACTGATCTCCATTACAGCTATGTTTGTGATTGTAGGCCTGCTCATCCTGAACGTAAATTATGCCATTACGATCGGTCTTCTGATCGGTCTGGTCGACTTGCTTCCGTACCTCGGTACAGGGGCCGTCATGGTTCCCTGGATCATATACGTCTATGTGTATGGGGATATTCAGCTGGGAATAGGATTATCCATTGTTTACGGCATCATCCTTGTTGCAAGACAAATCCTGGAACCGAAAGTGTTGGCCAGCAGTGTCGGACTGGATCCGCTAGCTACCCTAATAGCCATGTTCATTGGACTGAAGCTGTTCGGCGTACTTGGTTTGATTATAGGCCCGGTTACGCTTGTCATCCTCTCCGCATTCGTCAAAGCGAATGTGTTCCGTGATCTGTTCCATTTCGTGCGCTTTGGTACCAGGCCTAAGTAGTATAGTCTACGAATGTTAACGCTGTGTTAAGACTTATTTGATCTTAAAAAAGGTGAATGTTCCGTTCCCTTTCATCAGCCGGTTCTGAATGAAACCCTGCAGGGTGAGCCGGAAGAAGGGGCGGGTAGGCGGAAATAAAATGAGAAAACCGACGATGTCGGTGAGAAAACCGGGCGAGAGAAGCATCAGCCCGCCGGCCAGAACACAGATCCCGTCCAGGATCGTCGTGCTTGGCACACGCCCTGCCTCCATCTGGGCGCGCGCGGCGGCGAACACTTTTCTCGCTTCCTTTTTGGCCAAATAGGCTCCAAGAAAACCGGTAAGCAGAATCAAACCGAACGTCTGCCAGCCTCCGATCCACTGCCCCATCTGAATCAGGCTCCACACTTCCAAAGCAGGAACGACAATAAACAGAATGACAAGCCATTTTAACATTGGTAATCTACCTCATTTCCCGTCTTCGGATAATTTCCTCAGCATCTCATACAGCTCAGAAGCCTCTCTATCTATACGTACAGGCCGCCAGGCAGCATTTACCCACACATGCTTGGTAGCCCCTTCAGCGAGCAGCTCACCCGTCGGCTCTGCAAGGATCGGATTTGCCGCTTCCTCTTCCTCCGGCAGGTCCCTGCGGATTTGCGACCGGAACTCCATTCTCACATGGGAGTAAGCGTGCACTGAAGTCCATACGGTCACCATATCATCATAACGGGCCGGCATTTTATAACTCACCGCAGCATCCACCACTGGCAGCAAAAGCCCTTTTTCCTCCAAAGACTGATAGGTCATGCCGAGTTCGCGGATCAGCTCCGTCCGTCCGATCTCCATCCACGTCAAATAATTCGCATGGTACACAATACCCATACGGTCCGTCTCCTGATATCTTACCCTGAATCGGGTAGAGAACCATCTTGTTTCCACTTTTTCGATACCTCCTTGTCCGCCAATGAAAAAGAGCCCCGGAGAACCGAAATTCTCGCGGGGGCTCTGGCTGTTATAAGGGATTACAGTACGCTGGCTTGTCCGGTGTAAATCACGCCGAACTCCGCATAAACGGACACTTCCATGCCGTCTTTCAGCACATCTAATGCATTCTCGACACCGATGACAACCGGGATTCCCAGGTTCAGGCCAACGATTGCCGCGTGAGAAGTAATGCCGCCCGCAACGGTGATTACCGCTTTGGCCTTCTCAAATGCAGGCATATATTCTTTATCGGTAGAGTAGGTCACAAGTACCGAATCGTTGCCTACTTTCGCGATTGCTTCTTCAGGAGAGCGCGCAATTACAATGCGGCCGGTTGCGTTCTGGGTACCAAGACCCTGGCCTTTGGCAATCATATCACCGATGTGGTGAACTTTGATCAGGTTCGTAGTACCGGCACGGCCGACAGGTACGCCGGCTGTGATGACAACCAGGTCGCCAAGTTGAAGCATACCTGTAGACATACCGCCGTTTACGGCAATGTCAAACATTTCGTCCGTAGTAGTCGCTGCAGTTCCCTTCACAGGGATAACTCCCCAAACCAAAGCGAGTCGGCGCATTACCTGCTCCGTAGGAGTCACGGCAAGAATCGGAGCTTTCGGGCGGTACTTGGAAACCATACGAGCAGTAAAGCCGCTCTCGGTAGAAGTAATGATCGCTTTAGCGCCCAGATCCAGAGCTGTGTTCGCAACCGCTTGAGAAATCGCTTCGGTTACGGAGTTTTGGGAAACGTTCGCCTGATGAACGAAAATTTCACGGTATTGCAGAGCGGATTCAGCACGCAGTGCAATTCGGGACATCGTTTCCACAGATTCAACCGGATATTTTCCTGCAGCCGTTTCGCCGGAAAGCATAATCGCGCTTGTTCCGTCGAAGATCGCGTTCGCCACGTCACTTGCTTCCGCACGGGTCGGACGAGGATTGCGCTGCATGGAATCAAGCATTTGCGTAGCAGTAATAACCGGTTTGCCGGCGATGTTCGCTTTCTGGATCATGCGCTTTTGCACCAGAGGAACTTCTTCAGCCGGAATTTCCACGCCCAAGTCACCGCGGGCAACCATCAGGCCGTCGGAAACTTCAAGAATTTCATCCAGGTTGTCTACGCCTTCCTGGTTCTCGATTTTGGAGATGATTTGGATATGCTGTGCATTGTATTGCTCCAGCAGGTGGCGGATTTCCAGCACGTCGCTTGCTTTACGAACGAAAGAAGCGGCAATGAAGTCGATGCCGGACTCGATACCGAAAATAATGTCGTTTGCATCCTTCTCCGTAATACCAGGGAGGGAAATGCGCACGCCAGGCACGTTTACGCCTTTCTTGCTCTTGATCTGACCGCTGTTCACGATCGTGCAGTCGATCTCTGTTCCGCGGATACCGGTAACAGTCAAGCCGATCAGGCCGTCATCAATCAAAATGGTGGAGCCGACTTTTACATCTCTCGGCAAATCTTTATAAGTAATCGGAATCCGGGTTTCATCCCCAAGAATCTCTTCTGTTGTCAAAGTAATAGAATTGCCTTGTACCAATTCAATCGGCTCTACAGCCAATTTGCCCAGACGAATTTCAGGACCTTTCGTATCGAGCAGAATCGCTACCGTCTTGTTCATTTCCTGGCAAGCCTGACGGATGTTCTTAATCCGGTTGCCGTGCTCTTCGAAGTCGCCGTGGGAAAAGTTCAGACGGGCTACGTTCATACCCGCGTTAATCAGTTTCTTCGTGTTTTCCAGAGATTCGCTGGAAGGGCCGATGGTACATACAATTTTCGTTTTGCGCATGGTTTCTTTATTCCTCCGATATTTTTCAATACTTGCTGTGTTTTTATCTGTCTTGGCTTCTTTAGATTATAAAGAATGTTTATAGAAAAGTAAATTTCCCTATTTTACGGAATTTATCGTAACGGTCCGCACGCAGCTCGTCCGGCGTCATAGCGCTTAATTCCTGCAGATGCCTCCATACCGCTTCCTTGATGGATGACGCCTGTTCAGCCAGATCAAGGTGCGCGCCGCCTTTCGGCTCCGGCACGATTTCCTCGATCACCTCAAAGCCGAGCAGGTCCGCGGCCGTGATCTTCATCGCTTCGGCTGCTTCATCGGCTCTGGCCGCATCCTTCCATAAGATGGATGCCGCGCCGTTAGGCGAAATCACCGAATAAATGGCATTTTCAAGCATCAGCACACGGTTTCCGACCCCAATCGCCAGCGCCCCGCCGCTTCCGCCTTCACCTATTACTACACAAATCACCGGCACACCGAAACCGGCCATTTCGCGCAGATTGCGGGCAATCGCCTCCGATTGTCCTCTCTCTTCCGCGGCACTGCCGGGATAGGCACCTTTCGTGTCGATAAATGTGATAATCGGACGCTTGAACTTATCAGCCTGCTGCATAAGGCGCAGCGCTTTACGGAAACCTTCCGGATGAGGGCTTCCGAAAAACCGCGCGATATTATCCTTGGTATCTTTGCCCCGCTGATGTCCGATGATCGTTACCGGCACCCCGTTCAGCTTGGCGATTCCCCCGACGATCGCAAGATCGTCGCCGAACAGACGGTCGCCGTGCAGTTCCATAAAGTCCGTGAAAATCTCCTGAATGTAATCCAATGTTGTCGGCCGGCCGTGGTGGCGGGCCAGATGCATCTTCTGGGAAGGAGAGATTTCCAGGTAAATTTCTTCTTTCAATTTCGCATAACGATCTTCCAGCCGGGCAATTTCATCCGTAAAATCGATCTGTTTCTCTTCGCCGAAACGCTTTAGCTCGTCGATTTTGCTTCGAAGTTCAACCAGAGGCCGTTCAAAGGGCAGCTCACCCGCCATGAATCGCATCCCCCTTTACGGTGTGTAAATCTAATATTCTGGTTAGCGTTGCTTTCAAATCCTTACGGTGCACTACTTGATCTAACAGGCCGTGCTGCATGTTAAATTCTGCCGTCTGGAAATCGTCGGGCAGCTTCTGACGGATCGTCTGTTCGATGACGATTCTCCCTGCAAATCCTACTAATGCGCCGGGCTCGGCCAGGTTGAAGTCGCCTAACGTCGCGAATGATGCAGGAACGCCGCCGAACGTAGGGTCGGTCATGACGGAAATATATAATCCGCCCTGTTCATGAAATTTGTTAAGCGCTGCGCTTGTTTTGGCCATCTGCATCAGGCTCAATATGCTTTCCTGCATCCGGGCACCGCCGGATGTCGAGAAAATGATCAGCGGATAACGCTTCTCCATCGCCGTCTCAATTGCCCGCGTAATCTTCTCGCCGACCACCGAACCCATACTGCCGCTGAAGAAATCAAAGCTCATAACAGCAACAACCGCAGGAAACCCGTTAATCGTGCCTTCCCCCGTAACAACGGCTTCATTCAGCTCGTTCTTCTCAAGCTGCTGGTCCAGCTTCTTACGGTAGCCTGGAAATTGCAGCGGGTCTACCGATACCATGTCGCGGTCGAACTCGAAAATGCGGCCTTCATCCATAATCATCTGAATCCGTTCGCCGGCATTCAGTCGGAAATGGTGGCCGCATGCGGTACATACCTTCAAATTCTTCTCAAGTTCCTTGCTGTATTGAATCTTCCCGCATTTCGTGCACTTGTTCATAATCCCTTCGGGAATATCGCGTTTGGTGCGCTGCGAGGGGATGGTTGCGTATTTCTTTTTTTGAAATAAGTCCTTAAGCACATTGACACCTCACAAGGCATTAGTTAAAAAGCCTGTTTCTTACGTTCCATATATCATCCGTCCGCTCGATCGGCCGTTAAAGCTTCCTTAATGAAAAAAAGGAACCGCATCAAGGGTTCAAAATGCCGTTCAATACCTCTTGCACTTCTTCAACTTCCCCTTCGGGAACTACGATCTCGAACTGATTCTTCGATAAATTCGTGCCCCGGACCTGTACAAGAAACCCTTCTTCGGTCAGCTTATGCCTGATGATTTCTGCAATCCTGGCGGTTGGAGCGATATATATGACCGTCCACATAAACCACGTACCCTCCCAATATAGCCCGCAAGTTGAAACGGCGGTCGCCGCACTCAGGCGGATCAATGCGTTCCATAATACCCGTTCCGCCCGGCCGGCAGCACCCGCGCCCTCAACAGAGGAAGACAGATCCCCCGCAGGTATCCGCTCGTCCGCTTCCGGTCGCACGGATGCTCACCAAAGCCCACACAATGGATTAATGATAACATACCTTTTCTTTTTATAGCAACAAAGGTTATGTTCGCCTTGTGGAGGAAAACGTTGGAAAATGCCGGGCCGCCTTATACGGGAGGGCTGTCAGGAACAGGTGCGGGCCGCTTGGCAGCGTTGACTGCGGATGATGGGGCCGTTCCCCGCAATAGGACAGCGTTAAATCGGTATTAAGGTACATCTCCTATGGCGCCGCTGTAATCGGCGGCGTTATGGTCTTTATGGGCGATTCGGGCGGAGGCCGCTGCGGCCAATCCTGCAACGAGGTCGTCCAGAAATACGTGGATTCCGGTTTTGTTGTCGTTCAGCTGCTTAATAATACCGATTTTCTCTTTATCCAGATAGCCGAAGCTGGTCAACCCGATCATGCCGTATACGTTAGTAATGCCCAGTGCCAGCGTTTCATCAACGCCGTAAAGGGATTCATCGGCTTCCATAATGGCCTGCAGCGGCTGGGGAAGAAGCTTGCGCTCCGCGAGTTCATCCAGGGCGATCCCCGTATAAAGCACATACTGGACTTCCCTTTTATTCAGAACCGCCAGCACGCTTTCGACGCAAGCCGATTCCTCCAGCAAAGCATTATAAGGCCTCTGCAGCTTGTACACGATCTCCGCGATGGACGCCACCGTCACGCCGCGGTCCTCCAGCATTCGAATAATGTTGGATTGGGACATTCGCATACCTCCTCCTCAAGACTGTAACTAAACATATGCGGGGGAGGTTGTAAATGTTCGTGTTATTTTTTTACATTACTCTGCTCCCGTCGGCTGTACGGGAGCGCAGCGTCTTTCGGGTGATTTACCTCTTTCGGCACTAAAAATCCCAGCAGAATCGCAGGAATTTGGGGTTCAGCGGACGCGGACGGTATCCGCGCCGAGCATGCCCTCGATCAAGCCGAACAATTCCTTGGACGGCTTGACGTTGTAGTTGTCGTTAAGGGCGAGGAGTTTGGACTCGCGCTCATAGAACAGGACGGTCTGCAGCGGGCCCGGGTGCTGCTGCAGCAGGTCCTTCAGCCGGCTGAGCACCGCCGGCGTCTCCCGGTCTTCGGCAATTTTGACGAAGACCTTTTGGGTTTGCCGCTTGGCGGCGGGGGCGGCCTGCGCGTCAGGCGCCGCGTCCCCCCGGCCGCCTTGCGGCCTCGCCGGCGAAGCCGACTGCGGCGCGCGCGGCGCCGCGGTTCCCGCGCGGGGCGCGCCGCCGGCAGGCCCGCGTGCCGCGGCAGCGGCGCGGGCCTGGCCTTGGCGGCGCATGGCCGCCAGGCGCGCGGGCAGCTCCTCGCGGTCGAGCAGGATCAGCTCGTCCGCGAGGAGTTTCACGTCCTCGTCCTGCTGCTGCAGCTTGGCACGCAGCAGGACGAGGGCGCCTTTGTGGACAAGCGGTCCATACCGCTTCCACGTCTCAGGGAACAGCACCGCCTCCACTTTGGCGATGCGGTCCTCGATTTCCAGAAAGGCCATGCTCTGGCCTTTCTTCGTTACAATATTGCGCTGGCTGACGACCATGCCGGCCACCAGCACCTCTTTTCCGTCCGGAAACTCCGCCAAATCGTTAATCCGGTCCGTTTCGGCCTCGCGCAGCATGTCCTCGTATCCGTCCAGCGGATGTCCGGAAATAAACAGACCCAGCAGCTCCCGCTCCAGTTCCAACTGTTGAAGATGCGTATAAGGCCGCACCTCCGGATAATCGATCGTCCAGTTCACCGCTTCTACAAAGCCGAACAGCTGCAGCTGGAGATCGTCGCGCTCTTTCTTCCATTTGACTGCGGCTTCGAGCGTTTCGTCGAGCATGGCAATCAGCTGGGCGCGGTGACCTTTCATGGAATCGAACGCTCCACCCTGAATGAGCGATTCTATTACCCTCTTATTGCATACACGTAAATCTACCCTGCGGCAAAAATCCATCAGGTCGGCATAACCGCTCTCCTGCCGTTCCTTAATGATGGAATCTATGGCCTGGGTACCTACATTCTTGATGGCCGCGAGACCGAAGCGGATGCCCCCGAGCTGCAGAAGCTGTCCCTCTCCCGAGTCAGCCTGACCTGCGGAATTCTTCGCTGCAGCCTCCTCCGAATCTGCCTGACCACCGGTATCCTTAGATGGGGCCTCTTCCGAGCCAGCATGCGCTTTAGTATCCTTACTGTGAGACACAACCGTCCCGGCTGTATGCGGCGTAAACAACACCTGACTGCCGTTCACATCGGGCGGCAGGATGGCGATGCCCATCCGGCGGCATTCGTCGATATACTCGGCGACCTTCCGGTGGTTGCCCATGACGGCAGTCAGCATGGAAGCCATGAACTGGACCGGATAGTGCGCCTTCAAATAGGCGGTTTGGAACGCCAGAACCCCGTAAGCGGCGGCATGGGCACGCGGGAAACCGTAATCGGCGAAGCGGACGATCATATCGTACACCCGGTTGGCTTCTTCGTCGGAATATCCCTGTGTTACGCTGCCTCCCACAAAATGAGCACGCTGCTCGTCCAGCACCTCGCGCTTCTTCTTCGAAACGGCACGCCGCAGCAAATCCGCTTCTCCCAGCGAAAATCCCGCCATCGAGGAAGCGATCTGCATGATTTGCTCCTGATAGACGATAATGCCATACGTATCCGCAAGGATCGGCTTCAGTGATTCATGCGGATATTCCACCTCGATCTGGCCGTGCTTCCCTTGAATATATTTGGGGATAAACTCCATCGGGCCCGGACGATACAAGGCGAGTACGGAAACGATATCCTCGAACGAAGTGGGCTTTAGTTCCTTCAGCACACGCCGCATGCCTGCCGACTCCAGCTGGAATATACCCGTCGTATCCCCGCGGGAGAGCATCTCATAAGTAAGCGGATCGTTGTCGGGTATCGTGTGAAAATCAATCAATTTGCCAAACTGATGTTGAATCCAGAACAGCGTCCGTTCGATGATGGACAGCGTGCGCAAGCCCAGGAAATCCATCTTCAGCAGTCCGATGGACTCCAGATGCTCCATGGAGTACTGGGTCAGCGCCGTTCCTTCCGTCCCCTCCTGAAGCGGCACATAATGTGTCAAAGGCTCGCGGGATATAATGACGCCCGCCGCATGGGTGGAGGCATGCCGCGGCATCCCTTCCACCCGCCGCGCCATGTCGATCAACTCAGCCGTCTTCGGCTGTGTTTCCGTCAGCCGCTTCAAGTCCGGGTTCAGCTCCAGCGCGCGCTCGATCGTCACACCGAGCATATTCGGAATCATCTTCGCCGCCCGGTCGACTTCATGATACGGCAAATTCAGCACACGGCCGACATCCCTGACCGCCGCTTTGGCGGCCATCGTACCGAACGTAATGATCTGTGCTACCCGATCCGAACCGTACTTCCTCGAAACGTACGCTATCACTTCATCCCGCCGCTCATCGCTGAAATCGATATCGATATCGGGCATCGTAATTCGCTCCGGGTTCAAAAACCGTTCAAAGAGGAGCTTATATTTAATCGGATCGACATCCGTAATCCGCAGCACATAAGCCACCAGGCTTCCTGCAGACGATCCCCGCCCAGGACCGGTTGCAATCCCGTGCTCATGCGCATAGCGAATAAAATCCCACACGATGAGGAAATAATCCGAAAAGCCCATCTTCTCAATGACATCCAGCTCGTAATGCAGGCGCTGCTCTACAGACTTGCGGAAGGTCTTATCCTGCCAGTCTTCCAGCCCACCGTAACGCGCTTCCAGCCCTTCCGTACACAGCCGCTTCAAATAGCCGGCCGCTTCAAATCCATCCGGAATCGGTTCAAACGCCGGCAGGATCGATTTGCCAAACTCCAGCTCCACATTGCACTCTTCGGCTATCTTTACCGTGTTCGCCAGAGCCTCCGACACATGAACGAACAGGCGCTGCATTTCCTCGGCAGTTTTAAAATACAACTGATCCGAAGTAAACTTGAGCCGGTCCTGATCGTCCACGGTCTTTCCCGTACCGATGCATAGAAGCACATCCTGTACTTTGTGGTCAGGCCCCTTTACGTAATGAACATCGTTGGTAGCGGCAAGCGGAATGCCGGTTTCCCGGCTGAGTTCGATCATTGCGTGCATGACCTTCTTTTGCTCCAGCATGCCGTGATCCTGCAGTTCCAAATAAAAGTCGTCCCCGAATATATCTCTGTAACGGAGGGCCGCTTTGAGCGCTTCCTCTTTTCTGCCATACAGCAGGTGCTGTGAAATTTCACTGCCTAAACAGGCGCTCAGGCAAACGAGGCCTTCCGCATACATGGCCAGGTGCTCCAGATCAATTCTCGGTTTATAGTGAAACCCTTTCAGCTGCGCAAGCGAAACCAGCTTCATCAGATTCCGGTAACCCGTCTCGTTCTTGGCCAGCAAAATCAGATGGTACGTCGGGTTATCCTTCCGCGCGCCTTTTTCCTGCATCGGCCCCGTCGTCATGTACACTTCGCAGCCGATAATCGGCTTCACGCCGCGTCTCTTGCAAGCCTTGTAAAAAGCAATCGCCCCGTACATCACACCGTGGTCGGTCAAAGCCAGCGCCTTCATGCCGTTGCGTGCCGCTTCTTCCGCCAGCTCCTCAATGCGGGCCGCCCCGTCCAAAAGGCTGTATTCACTGTGTACATGCAAATGCACAAATCCGCTCATTCGTATCCCTCCTTTGTTCTATCTCTTGTTGTAAAACTTCATACATATTCGGGACAGGTATCCCCATACAGTAGTAATACGGGACAACCCGTTGCTCAAGCCGTTTACACTACTGATTCCCTGCGGAGGTCCGCCATGAATTTCATTACCAAAATATTTTTCGACTTCTTCGTAGCCTTCGGCGTTGTGCTGGGCGGTTCGCTGCTCGGCGGCATCTGTGCTGTGATCACGCTGCAGCCTCCTGCATCCATGATGTTCACCATTGCCGACAAAATTAAAATTTGGGCCATCGTCGCCGCCGTCGGAGGAACCATCGATCCGATCAAGGTGATCGAAACCAATTTTGTGGAAGGCCATCTCCCTCAGGCTCTCAAGCAAATTCTGTTCATTATCAGCGCGTTCGCCGGCGCCCAGATGGGAACCGATCTCATCCACCTGATCTGCCGCGGCAGCCTGAAATCATGAGAGTCCCGTCCCTTGACCGATTCGCCAAAGCGGTGCAAATGATGAGCATTTTCCTGTGCGGCGTCATTGTAGGCTGCGCCGTCTTTAATTCTTTCTTCCACAAGCAGATGGAAAAGCTGATGGCAACCAATAATGAGCTCTGGGAAGCAAACCGGGAACTGCGGGACGAAGTAAAAATATCGGATACTTACAAAAACAAACAGGTCATCAGTAAAATTGTCGTCCGCGCGGAGAACAGCAAACCGACAAGCGAAGTGAAGCAGATCGCCCAAGAGCAGATTAAGAAAAAACTTCAGAGCGAACTTGGTATCCTCCGCGGCAACAGCATTTATGAAATCGACCGGGATGCCAAAATCGCAAGTCTTCTTCTAAACAAGAAGCGGTATACTGTCGAACAAAAAGACTATGAAATTGAAATCAAAACCATGCTCCTCGTCGACAAAGTGCTGCACATCTGGATTACCGTCGCCCCTTATATCCGGAATTGATTTTTTATAGCAAAATGAGTACAGTTAAGGAACAATTTCCGCAAAGGAGCAATGGTCCCCTTATGGTGCAAGCAGTGTATTATTTCTTTCTACTATTAATTATCATCAGTGCGGTCTTTTCTGTATTTAACAGCTTCAAATCCCGCAGGCAGACAGATCCTTCATTAAAAGGCCTTTATGCCGCAAGAACAAACATATCGATGGGCGCGCTGCTGATTGTGATTTCCATCATGCAGCTGTTTCTGTTCCAGGGCAGCTCGCTGCGCGTCATTATCGGCGTCTTGTTTCTGCTGATGGGTGTGTTCAACCTGTTCGCAGGCATCCGCAATCATTCCTATTTCAGCAAAATGCAGCGATAATTCCATAGCCGTTCCCCAAGGGACTGCAAGCTTGGCCGATCCGCTGTCAGCGGCACGGCCGGACAGGCAGTCCCTTAATCATGGTCCAGCGTCTGTGCCGTAAGCAGCGACTTGGACACCAGTCCGCCGTTATGGTACACTTCGACGTCCAATTTGCCGAACTTGCGGCTCATCTCGATCGTTCTCGGCCGGATCTCGATTTCGTCATCGATCTGCAGCGGCTTCATAAAGTAAGTGGTCAGGTTCTCCAGCACCGCATCATGCTTGCGGATGTCCCGGATCACACGATAGGCGGCCTGTGTCATTAATGTGGTAAGCACACCCTCGGATACGGTTCCGAGGTTATTGGTCATCTGCGGTGTAATTACGCCGGTAAACGTCAGCGTGCCGTCTTCCTCACGCTGCTCGTCAAATCCTGTCCAGATGAGATCCTGGAACGTCTCCCCGATCTGAGGCTGCTTCTGGGCGTACTGCATCGCCTTCAGCACATCTTTGCGGGAAATAACGCCAAGAAGCTTTCGTCCCGTGTCCACAATCGGCAGCAGTTCGATCCCTTCCCACACCATCAGATGCGCGGCGGAAGCAACGGAGGTATCCAGCGACAGCGTGATCGGATTTCTGGTCATCAGCCTGTCTATCGTCTGCTCCGAAGGCTCTCCTACGACATCTTTCGACGTGACGACGCCGATCACCCGGTTCCACTCGTCCACCACCGGAAACCGGCTGTGGGTCGTCTCGTTCACCATCCGCCTCAGCTCTTCCACCGTGTAATGGCTCTTCACCGCTACCACCTTGGACCGCAGGGAAACGATATCCTCGATTAGCATGATCTTCTTCTTAATCAGCCTGTCGTCGATCGCCCGGTTAATCATGGAGGCAACAGTAAACGTATCGTAGCTGGAAGATATGATCGGCAGCGCCCGTTCATCCGCCAGTTCCTTCACTTCATCGCTCGTATCGAAGCCGCCCGTAATCAGAACGGCAGCCCCCTGCTCCAAAGCTACCATGTGAGCTCTGTGACGGTTCCCTACGATCAGCAGGCTGCCGGCGTCGATATATCTCAGCATCGCATCAAGCTCCATAGCGCCGATGACAAACTTCCCCAGCGTCTTCTCCAGCCCCTGTCCTCCGCCCAAAATGGAACCGTCCACAATATTGGCAACTTCCGCGAACGTAAGCTTGTCGATATTGTTGCGCTGCTTTTTCTCGATCCGTACGGTGCCGATCCGTTCCTTCGTACTCAGCAGGCCGACGGTTTCCGCTTCCTTCAATGCACGATAAGCCGTTCCTTCGCTCACCTGCATATCTTTGGCCATCGTACGTACCGAAATTTTCGTTCCGACTTTCAAGTTCTCGATATATTTCATCAGCTGCTCGTGCTTGGTGAGCGTGCCCCCGGTCATACCTTCCATCTGTACTACCCTTTCTCCCGAAAACTGTATTAATCTGTAATAAATCCATTATACCTCCAATCGAAAAAAAGAACAAATGTGCGCATCGGTTTTTTGCGGTTTTTCCCGACAAAAAAACACGCCCCGTAAGACGTGTTCTTCTCGTTGTGCCCTGTTGAGTCCCGTCACCCCCGAAACGGTCCTGTCGTGTCCCGCACCCGGATATCAGGCTCTATCGTGATCTGCTTCTTTACTTTCTCCTTGCGGATCAACCTGTGCATCATTTCCGCAGCCGTGCGGCCCAGCTCATTACATTTGAGGGAAACGGACGTCAGTTCCGGAATGCTGTGGGAAGCGAAAGGGATATCGTCAAACCCAACAATCGATAAGTCCTCAGGGATTCTAAGCCCCGCTTTAAACGCTGCTTTCATCGCTCCGATCGCGGTCAGGTCATTGATACAGAATACGGCGCTGGGCCTTTTTTTGCGGCACAGCAGCTCATCCATCAGCCTTCTTCCGTCATCTACCGAGAAACCGCCGTAAATAACCTTATCTGCCCCAATAGAAAGGCCGTTTTCCTTCATCGCCTTCTTGAATCCCTTCACCCTCGCAACCGTGTTTGACATATGATCGAAGCCGCCGATCATGACGATATCTTTGTGTCCCAGATGGATCAGATGCTGCGTTGCCTGCTCCGCACCTGCGGTTTCATTTACAACCACCCTATGCATCGATGATCCGCTCAGCCTGCCGTTTACCTGAACCACGGGAACCCTTTTGCTAACCTCCAGCAGTTCCTGAACCATCTCTTCCGTCGGATTCACCAAGTCGATTCTGCCGCCCAAAATGATGATTCCGTCCACCTGCTTCTCCAGCAGAAGATGTAAGTAATGCGATTCTCTGCGGTACTGCTCACGGGTATCCGAATTGGATGAACAGGTGTCGCACAAGAAGAACGTGTACCCTTGCTTGCGGGCCTCCTGTTCCAGCCCCGACAATACTTCCGGGAAAAATGGATTCGTAATATCCGGGAGCACGATGCCGATCATGCCCGTTTCCTTCTTCAGCAAGCTGCGCGCCAAGGCATTCGGCTGAAACTGGTATTTCTGAATCAGCTCCGCAACTTTATTGCGGGTCGACGTTTTGACGGGGGCGGTATTGTTAAGCACGCGGGATACGGTAGCTACGGACACCTTCGCTTCCCTTGCTATGTCGTATACGGTAATCTGTTTCATCATCCGCGCTAGCCCCTTTCTTCCTTTGAAAAAGGGATATCCGGCTTACGGATATCCCCGTTCACGTTTATTGGCTTTCCACCATCTTCTTGTATTCGTCAAGCTGCCTTTGAATTTCCTCTTTTACTTTGTCATAACCCGCCGCTTGGAGTTTCTTCCGGAAATCCTCAACCGCTTTGACAGGATCGCCGGCCTTGCCGTAAGAAATCGCAGGGCCCATTTCCCCGGCCACTTGGGTCAATGCGGTAATTTCAGCCTCCACCGGCGATTTGTCAAATACGAATTGTCCGTAAGGGAACGGCTTTTTGATCGCATCGTACTTCTTGTAAACATCACCGATTTTGTCGTAAGTCGTATCGCTCGGCAGTTCAAATTTGTCTACGCGTCCGCCCCAGAAGTCGGAGTAAAAGCCGTCTTTGGTGTCATCATAGCCTTGCGGCCTCACCCGTTTGCCGTCCTTGATCTCATACTGTACGCCCTCGATGCCGTAGTTGATAAGGCGATAAATTTCCTGGTCGTTGCGGATGAGATCATAGGCCATCAAAGCCCGCTCCGGATTTTTGCTGTGCGCGCCGACGGAAGTGCCGCCGTGTGTAATCGACATTTCAATCAGGTTGTTGCGGGTATCGGAGAACGAGAACATTTGCAGATCGGATCCCGGCTGAGCTTTGTCCATCTCTACCCGCAGGCCGCTGTACGTTTGCGTGTGATGCTCATCCGCCCCCGACAATCCGGCTTTCAGGGCCACGCGGTTGTCGCCTTTGAAATTCAATACATCCTCTCTCCAGAAGCCTTTATCGCCCCACTCTTTCATCAGTTTAGCGTAATTTATGAAAGTGTCGGTGAAGACCGGGCTGTCAACCGTATATCGTTCATCGTAGGATTTGCCGAAGAAAATCGGCGTGTATCCCGTAGACAACGGCAGCTCAATATTGTCGGTATACGCCTGGACATACCCGTTAAATCTGGATTCCGAAGCATTCGTGTCCCAAGGGACAGCCTCCGGCTTATTGTCTTTGATCCACTGCAGGTATTTGCCGAAGGTCTCGTAATCTTTGATCGGTTCCGTAATGCCCGCTTCCTTGGCCCAGTCGCCGCGGTAGAAGAGGCCGTGATTTACCCACTGGGTGTAATCGTTTTCGGGAATCAGCACGATTTTGCCGTTATATTTGCTCTGGTCCCAATCTTCCTTAGGAACTTCGTTGAACGTCTGAGGGGCATATTTCGGCAAAAGATCGTCCAAAGGCAGGAACGCTCCCCTTTGCGCGTTGCCCCACGTGTCCAGCCAGTCAGTACCGACGGTAATCAGATCGATCGGCTCGCCCGAAGCCAGCAGCAGGTTATACTTCGTCTGCCAGTCCGCCCATTCGACCCATTTCCATTCGAGTTCCGCATTGATTTTGGCTTTCATCTTTTCGTTGACTTTAGCCAGCACCTTTTCAAACTGTCCGTTTTTCGGCTTATCGCCCAGTACGACATAACTGATTTTCACAAACTTCGACGTGTCAGCGCCTGTTTCCGACGGTTTGTTGTTTCCGCCTGAATTGCCTCCGCTTTCCTTACTGTTGCCGTTCGCGCCGCCGCTGCAAGCTGCCATCGTAAACAACAGGATCAATCCGAGAAGCAGCATAGAACACTTTCTGATCGTAGACATTGCAAATCCTCCCCTTGATTGCAAAATGGTCGGCCTTTCAGGCCGGCGTTGCTCTATGTCGAGACAGCCCGGAAGCCGCCCGCATATTCATCAGCCTTTTACCGCGCCTACAGTAATGCCTTTAATGAAATAACGCTGCACGAACGGATAGAACAGGATAACGGGTCCTGTGGCAACGACGGCGGTGGCCATCTTCATCGATTCCAGCGGCATATCCCTTAGCGGAACATTGGAGGCCGCCGAGGAATTCCGGATAAAGTCCGCACTGGTAACCACGTTATAGAGGAACAGTTGGAGCGGTCTGTATTTCATATCGGGAGACAGAAACAGCATGGAGTTATACCACTCGTTCCAGTAACCTAAAGCGATAAACAAACCGATTGTAGCCAGCGCCGGGGTGGTCATCGGAAGGACCAGCCGGAGGAAAATCGTGAAGTCGCCGGCTCCGTCGATTTTGGCGGATTCCGTGATGGCATGCGGAATCGACCTCACGAAGCTTTTCATCATGATGATGAGAAACGGGCTCAACAGCCCTGGGAGCAATACAGCAAGATAGCTGTCCTTGAGGTGCAGATACTGGGTCATGAGCAGATAAAAAGGGACCAGTCCCCCGGAAAACAAGGTAGTAAAGTAAATGAAGAACGAGATGCCGTTCCTGTATTCAAAGTCCGGGCGCTGCAGCGCATACCCCGTCATCGCCACAAGGAACAGACCGATTGCCGTGCCGGCGGCGGTAATCAAGATCGTCACAGCATAAGAACCGAGGATCAAATCGGGATTCTCAAAGACGATTTTGTAAGCGAACGTACTGAATTCTCTCGGCCAAAAATTGAAGCCGTGCTTATGGATGGAGCCTTCGGCCGTAAAGGAAGTGCCCACCACGAGCAGAAACGGCAGCAGGCAGCACAGGGAGAACAAACTGATGAATACATACCCGAACCACGAAACCGCGACGGTGGCGGCGTCGGTGCGGATTTTGCCTCTTACCGCATGTTCCACATCCAGCACCTCCTTTTAGAATAGGGAATTGTCCGGAGAAAATTTCTTGACCAGCCAGTTGGCGGTAATGACTACAAAAAAGCCGAAAACGGATTGATACAAACTTACCGCGCTGCCGAGAGAGAAGTTGAAATTATTCATCAGCGATCGGAAGACGTACGTCTCTATAATATCCGTGCTTGCGTACAAGGCTGTGTTATTAGCGCCGACCAGGTTGTAGAATAAACCGAAATTCCCCCGGAGAACGCCGCCCAGTGAGAAGAGCAGAAGAATAATAAACGTCGGCTTCAGCCATGGAAGGACAATGTACCGGATCCGTTGAAAAGCGTTCGCGCCGTCAATTTCGGAAGCCTCCACAATTTCGTTGTCCAGTCCCATAATGGCGGCAAAGTAAACGATGGAGCCGTACCCTGTGGACTGCCACAGGAACGTAAGCACGATGATGAAGGGCCAGATGTGGGGATTGGAATACGTTTTGACGGGATCGGAGCCGATGGATTGCAGCACAGAATTCAAAAAGCCGTAATCATAGTTAAGGATGTTGTAAGCAATCAGCCCCACCAGGACGGCGGAGATGAAATGAGGCAGGAACATCAGCGTCTGGGATGCTTTTTTGAACCATTTCACCCGGACTTCATTGAGCAGGATGGCCACAAAAATCTGCAGCACGTTTCCGAATAGGATAAAAGCCAGATTGTAAGCGATCGTATTGAACGTTAATCGCCACAGATCCCCTGTCATCACGAGAAATCGAAAGTTGTCGAAGCCGACGAAAGGGCTTTTGAAAATACCGTCCGTGTAGTTGTACTTTATAAAAGCCAGATACAGCCCGGGCATAGGCAGATACGCGAAAATAATGAAAAATACAATGGCCGGCAGGCACATCAGCATCAGCGTTTTATTGTTCCAGAAGCGTTTGAGCCTAGATCTCCGGGCCTTCAGGGCGGGTTGCTTGGGCGTTGCCGCCGACGTTTGCAGGTGTGCTTCCATGGCGATCCTCCTATACCGGTATAAATTCTAATGCTTCCAGGGAAGCCGGGCGCCCGGTGTCGACCGCTTCCAGCAGCAGAGACAGCTGAACCTCCCCTTGCCTTACCCAGCAGCCGGGCACATAGAACGAATGGGGATCTCCTCCTGCAAAAACGGGCCTGGACTCGCTGTCTTCTGTCCACAGCCTGCCGACAATGCGGTCATGAACGAATACGGTCAACTTCATTCCATGCCCTTTCACCCGTACCCGCCAGCCTTTCCCCCCGTCGTCCGGAACAGCAAGGTCTTTTCCGTAAAGCCATGCGGTTCCTCCCTGTGCCAGACCGATGGGAAAGGAAGCCGGATGCGAGTGGGGAAACGCTGCGGCTGCATGCTCATGAAGCTGAGATTCCCCCGATGCAGAAAACAACCAGTCCTCAGCCTTGCTGCCTTCGTAGAGCTGCACGCTCCCAGCTTTTAGCCCAAGAAAGCGTTCCATACAAAGCGTGATTATGGATTCCCGGCCGGGCTGCAGGTAAGCCGACACATTGAGCGTCGGATCAAACGGATGTACAGTTCCTGCCTCTGCACCATCGATAAACACATGGACGATGGTCTCGATTCCATTCAGGTGAAGGATCCAGGAATCAGCCTCGGGCGAGGGCAGGAATTGACGGCGGAAATAATCCAGGCTCCGCGGTTCGGACGTCATCCAGCCTCCAAAACCAGTCATCGTCCAAGCCCGGTCATCGAGCTCAGGGGAAGCCAAAGCCGGATCCGGCATGCCCGGAGGAGAACGGAACAGCCGCCAATTTGCGCCCAATTGGTGAATCCGGGTAACGGCGGTCAGCCCTGCGATCCCTTTCTTTGCGTTTAAGTGAAGCGACGGCAGTCTCGGATCGTCAAAGTTTGTATGGCCCCATTGTTCAACCCGCAGGGTCCATTGCTGCCGCATCGGATGCAATGCAGGGTCAGGGATATACACCGTTTGTCCTCCAGGGGTCAAGGTTCCGAGGTAACGATCGCCGGCATACACCGAAATGGCGTCGCTCCCGCGCTCTACAAGCAGGCCCATCCGTCCTCCCGGCGTTCGTACTTCAGTGGCCGCCTGATACCAGGCGTAGCCCTTGGACACCCCCAATGTTTCCAGAGCTGCGGCTTCCGCCAGTGGGTCGGGTGCCGCCGCGGTAATAGGTATTCCTAGGGGGATCTGTTGAAGCGACCACTTTACTCCTGTCTGCACGGGATCGGAGCTGTATTCGTGAGGGGTGAGCATCCGGATCGTTCCATCCGGGCCTATTCCATCCGACAATAAAGCTTTGCTCCGCGGAATGAGGATCAGCTCCACCGCCTGACCCGTATGCAAGGGAATTCTGCACTTTGACTCCCCTTCACCGGATGAGGAGATGGTGAACAACGTCCCGTCCCTTACGATTTGGAGAACTCCCTTCGCTTCCTGACTTTCTTCGGATGCCTGTTCCAGCCGGATTTGTATGCATGCCGATCCCTCGGCGGCAAATACCATATACGTTGTCTTATCAATATGCTGTATCTCTTCCAGTTCGGCCGTGGAAGAAACGAGTGTCCCCTGCAGATTCCATCGGCTTAGCGGCACCTGTTCCGGAAGCGCCGCGGACCGGCCGGGCGGAAGTGTACATATCCCGCTGAAGTCCGGCGCTTTTGGATCTTGGGCCGGATCTGCTTGGGCTGTTATGTCAACGACTTGCATCTCATCGGTAAGGTTGGTGTAGAATAGCAGCCTTCCTCCTCCGGACAGGCGAAGCGCTTGCCGGGCAACACCGGTTTCGCTTCCGCAACCCGCAACATCCTCCGGCACAGCTTCGGCCAACGCCCGCCCGTAAGTCCGGATCATACGGGACAACAGCCTCGCCTCGTACGCCTCTTTTCTTAGATGCCCTTCCGGCGAAATCATGCCCCCGAAATCATAATCTGAGGTAAGGAACGACAGCGGGTTCCCCCAATTGTTAGCTGCATTCGAAAAGCCGAAATTCGTTCCGGAAGCCTGCAGGTATGGGCCGAGTAATTTAGCTCCGCAGGACAGAAGGCGTCTAAGCAGGTAATGGGAACGGTTCGTTTCCGTAACCATTAGAGGCAGGTCTTGTTCAGCAAGGATGGCCCGGTACGCCAGCACTTTCTCTTCAAAGGCAGGGTCCCGGTCATGCGGATAAAAGTTAAAGGCAGGCACGATCCCTTCCGCGTTTCCTGTCGCCTGTTCTTTTCCGCCTTGCCCGGCGCAGGCGATCAGCGGAACGGTAAGTCCTTGGGCCAGCGCCATATCGCGGAGGGAGGAAAGATACCCGTGAGGATTGCGGCACCCGTAAAAATCCAGTTCGTTCTCCAGCTGTACGCAAAGTACTGTGCCGGCAGCTCCCAGCTGCCGCGAGCTCAGGATTGGCAGGATCCTGTCGAACCATTTAGCGACATAGCTCAAGTACACCGGTTCCTGATCCCTGAGGCGAATGCCCTCCTTGTTCAGCAGATAGGAAGGAAGCGCACCGCCGTCCCATTCCGAGCAGATGTACGGACCCGGGCGGGCGACGACCCATAACCCGGCTTCAGCGGCGAGATCCAGGAAGTGACCGGCATCTTTTTCTCCGGAAAAGTTCCACAGTCCCTCTTCCTCTTCGTGGTAGTTCCACGGGAAGTAGACATCGATACAGTTGTATCCGCAGAATTTAATCTGCTCCAATCGTTCTTTCCAATAGGCTCTGGGAATGCGGAAATAAAACAGGCTGGCACATAAAATGATTTCAGGGGACCCTTTCACGCTCAAAAGGTTGGATGCAAGTTGAACCGGGGATGCAGTTTCACTGCTGCTGTTGTTGGCCATGTTACCTCTCCTCCATCTTTCGTCTTGGACTGAAATCGGTTTCACAATTTCTTTCAATGACAGTAGAACAAGTTGGATTTACAGAGATATAAATTTATGAAACCCATTTCATAAATGGCTAAAAAAAGAAACAGCGGAGCTGCTGGAATCGAATGTAGATTCATCTTATGCCCAAATGATAGCGCTGTCAATTGAAAAAATCTTTGAAATTTCGACAATTACCTTAGTGAAAACTTATACTTTCTGAAATCAAAAATGCCCGGCCGATGAGGCCGGGCTTTCGATGTTTCAGCTAATATACTGCCTCAGCACACGCGCCCTCTCGGCACGGCGGATGCGCTTGATTTTGGCCAGTTCCTTGCGTTTTTCTTCATCGACGCCCAGCAAAAAATGCAGCTGCGCAGCTATGATCAACAGCGCAAAGCAGATCCATATGCAGCTGAACAGCGTAGGCAGCGTCAGCCCGTATCCATTTTCCAGCCTGGGAATCGCGTAGATCAATAGTCCTAATGCAAGGCCCAGGTACAGAACCGGTTTCATCCCTTTCATCCCGCTCCACTCCTTCTAAATTAGACAAGTATACTCCAGTTTATGTGCAGACAAGCGAAATTATGAGACAAGTTGCGGTATCCTTCCAAAAATAGGCTTGACTCAAACCATGGTGTTCATTTCCTTTTATAAACAGGCTGATTTCCTGTCAGGGAAGGGTTTCCCGCGGCTTTTCGCCTTGTGTTTTCGCGGATTGTGCTGCTGCCTTTACAAGCACCACTGGATATATGTCCTCATATGATGATGTATTGAAAGTCAATGCTGGGAAGGAGTACACAAATGCAAAGCTCCAAAGTTACGGTTCAGGTGCTTGGCTCCAGCATTCAGGACGATTTGGTCATATGGATTGGCGATAAGCTGATGAAACAGCATAAATTGCCTGCCCATCAGCCGGTTACGCTTAAATTCGGCGCATGGAAGCAGCAAGCCAGAGTCGTACCCGTACCGAAAGGGGACGGCGTCCGGATTCAGCCGGACCTGGCAAGGCGAATGGGGCTGAAGGCAGGGACTCAGCTGCGGATACAGTACAAAGCAACAAGCCACACCCTTATTTTAGGGCCGGTCATTGCTGTGCTCGTTAGCAGGTCTTATCCCCAGTTTCAGGACCGCCCTTTCGGCGCCATCACTGCGTTCTGTAAAGAACTGACGGACGCGTGCCGGAGCCAGGGGGCTTTCGTTTATTTTTTCACTCCGAATGAACTGGGTTCCCAATCTTCTACCATACAGGGATGGAGTTATGCCGATCACTGGTTTAAAGCCGAATTTCCTGCGCCCGACGTGCTGCACAACCGCCTGACGACCCGAAAGCTGGAGAATAAGCCGAGCGTTCAACATTTCATGAAAGAAGTAAAAACCCGTTACCGGACCAGTGTATTTAATGAGAAATTCCTCAATAAAACAGAGGTATTCCAAGCGCTCCAGCAAGAGCAGAACTTGCAGAGATACCTTCCGGAATCCTATCTGTTCAAAAATTACGCGATGCTCAAAAGCATGTGCAGCAAGCATCCGGTTGTATTCCTGAAACCGATTCGCGGAAGCCTCGGCAAAGGGATCATACGCATCACCAGAATGAGCGACAATTCATACCAATGCCATTTCACCAATGTCAACGGAGCCCGCAAGCAGAATTTCCCGAAATTGCTGAACCTGTTCACCGCGATCTCCGGCAAAATGAAGGCCAACCGCTATCAGATCCAGCAAGGCCTTCAGCTGATGGAAGTAGCCAAGAGGCCGGTGGATTTCCGCGCGCTGGTCCAGAAAAATCTGGAGGGCCAGTGGGAACTGACTTCCATTGTTGCGCGAATAGCGGGAAACCAGCACTTTGTATCAAACCTGGCAAGGGGCGGTACGCTCAGCAGCGTGAAAGAAGCCGTGGCCAAATCCAATCTGAGCGCGCAAGCCCGAAATGACCTGTCAGGCAAAATGAAACGTGCGGCGCTGGATATTGCTGCAGGGATCGAATCGCAGATTCCCGCTCATTTTGGAGAGCTGGGCATCGATTTGGCCGTCGACTCCTATGGAAGAGTGTGGCTGCTTGAAGTGAATTCCAAACCGTCCAAGAACGACAACACGCAAATGGACGATACCAAAATCCGGCCGTCCGTCAGGCGTATGGTGCAATACGCCCGCTTCCTGTCCGGGTTTGTGAGGTGACGCTATGTCTGCTAACCAGCTTACACGATATGTCGGCATTATGATATGCGAAACCGGGGGTCCGCTCCCGTTCCCCGAACGCGGATATTTCAAGGAATGGTGCCTGCTCGGGGAGCAAATGGGCATGACCGTATTTGTATTTTCACCGCAATGGGTACGCTTCGAGTCCAAACGGGTGGCCGGCTATACCTACACCCGAGGGTCCGGCTGGGCAAAGCGGCTGTTTCCGCTTCCCGAGGTGCTTTACGACCGCTGTTATTACAGCTCGAAACCAAAATATGACGCATATGCCCCATCTATTCGTAAACTTCGTTCCCTGAAAGATATTCGATTTATGGGCTACGGCTTAAAGGGCAAATGGGATGTGCAGCAGGCGCTCGCGGGGAACGAGCTGCTGCAGCAGCATCTTCCCTATACGGAGGTGCTCCAGTATGGAGAAACGCTGCTCCCCTTTCTTCAGGAAAGAGGCGAAGCCTTTCTGAAACCTCATGCAGGCAGCCACGGGAAAGGGACGATGCATATCGCCCAGACGGCTCCGGGCTATTTCGAAGTCAGCGGCAGAAACGAAGAAAACCAGCTGTTCCGGTACGGATTCTCAGATGAAACCAAACTGCTGCGCTGGGTGCTTCGCTTCGCCGGATCAAGGCGTTACCTGATCCAGGAGTACTTGGATTTGAATACAAGGGAAGGCCATCCGTTCGATATCCGTTCCTTAGTTCAAAAAGACGGACGCGGAATGTGGCGGATGACCGGCACAGCAGTCCGTGTAGGCAAGCGCGGCGGTGTGACATCGAATCTTCACGGCGGAGGCAGCGCGGAGGAAACGGCACCTTTTCTAACCGGACAATTCGGCGAGGAGCAGGCGAAGGATTTGATGGAAACCATCGGGCGGCTGTCCTCCCTCATTCCTGAAACGCTGGAACATTATCATGGCCGGCTGGCTGAATTAGGCATTGATTTGGGGATTGATGCCGAAGGCCGCGTCTGGATTCTCGAAGTCAACTCCAAACCCGGGCGGGCAGTCTTCAAAAACTTTGCAGACCCTAAGCCGCGAAGCAATTCCGTGAGGCATCCCATACAATACGCGCGTTATTTACTGGATCGGCAACTAGGAGGGTAACAATGAGTATAACAAACTGCAAGCTTCACTTCACGCAGCAAGGAGACAAATCGATCTACATGTCAGGCGCGCTGCTGAAACAGCTGAACCTGAACGGGAAAAAGGCGGTATCCTTCCGGCTGGGCAAAGATAAGATCCACGCCACCATCCGGGCCATCAAAAGAACCGGCAATCATTTGTATGTCCCCGCTTCGATACGGAATTCCATCCGGGTGCCCAAGAGCGGAAATATTATGGTGGTCGGCTCTGCTGACGAAGTCCAGATCGGGCCCCTCATCGGTGTGCTGACTGACGGCTCCGGCCGCTCCAACGGCCTGCCGTTCGGCGGACGGACCGGCTTTATTAAGGAACTGTTGAGGGTCGGTAAAGATAAAGCTTATTTTTTTGCTTTTACCCCACGGGACATCGATTGGCAAAAGGATACCGTGACCGGCTATTTTCTCAATGATAACGGCGGGTTTGACCGCAAGACGGTCCCGCTTCCCGATGTCGTATATAACCGCCTTCCCAGCAGAACTTCAGAAGGCACGGGCTCTATGGAGAATTTCAAAGAGCGGTTTCTCAAACGGAAGATCCCTTTCTTTAACTGGAGCTTCTTCAGCAAGTGGGAAGTATACAATATGTTAAAGGATGATCTAGACGCCTACAAACATGTGCCGGAATCGTTCCTCAACCCGACGCCGGAACGGATTAAAGAGCAGCTGGAAAAACACTCTTTCGTATATCTCAAACCTACCGGGGGGTCGCTTGGACGGGGTATTTTCCGCCTCACATACCATACCAAAAAAGGATATTTCGTACGGTTCAGGAGAAACGGCGCCAATGTCCTGCTGAGGTTCACCAATTTCAACTCGCTGATGCGAATGCTTCAGTCCGGAACACGCAGCCGCATGAGAAATTATGTGCTGCAGCAAGGGATCCGCCTCATCGAGATTGACTCCTGCCCGATCGATTTCCGGTTCCATCTTCATAAGAACGGAAAGAACCAGTGGGTAGTGGCAGGCATCGGCGCGAAAAAGGCGGGGAAAGGCAGCGTCACGACCCATGTGAAGAACGGCGGACAGCTGATGACCCCGGAACAGGCTCTCGGACGCGTGTTCGGGTCCCGTTCCGGAGATGTGCTGGAAGCCGCCAAGAAGGTATCCATCAAGATGGCTGAGGCTATTGAAAATAACTATCGGCACGTGATCGGCGAACTGGGTCTGGATATCGGTATCGACAAAGATGAGAACATTTGGATGTTTGAAGCGAATGCCAAACCCGGCCGCTCCATCTTCAAGCATCCGGTGCTCCGCAGCGAAGGTAAGCAGTCGCTTGTTTATATTTTCGAACATTGCATGTATTTGAGCAAGTTCCGCACCAGAAAGGATGGTTAATGTATGGAGGTCCATCTGCATGAGGCCCACCGGCCCATCGTAGCCATTCTAACCGTAGACGACGACACCCAGCATTTCCGCGGCAACCGCAGCAATTTCATCGATCTGATCAAGACGGGGAAAGAACTCGGCTTCCTCGTCTATGTAACGACTTGCAAAGAACTGCAGCTGAACAACAAACGAGTGGTCGGCTACACCTACTCTTCCGAAAGCCGGAGCTGGACACAGCAGCTCCTCCCTCTTCCGAACGTGGTGTATAACCGGATTCCCACCCGCAAGGATGAGATGCTGCCGGAATGCCAGCGGGCCATTGAAAGCTGTATGAAACATCCGGCCATCCGGTTGTTTAACCCATACTTTTTCAATAAATGGACTCTGTTTGAATGGCTCAAAAAATCCAGAAGCACCCGCAAGTATATCCCTACGACCCGTAAGCTGACTACAGCTGCGGAGCTGGCAAAGCTGCTGAAGCTTCATCCGATGCTTTACCTGAAACCGGAACGGGGCAAAGCCGGCGCGGGCATCATGCGGGCAGCTCAAGTGCCGCAGAAAGAATATCCTTACCGGCTGACCATTCAGGACAACAAGGGAAGCCACACCTTAAAGTTCGCGACTTTGGCTAAGCTGTGGACCAAAATCACGAAGACGGCCGCAAGCGAGGAATATATTGTCCAGCAGGGCATTACGCTTGCCAGCATGAACCAGCGTCCATTCGACCTTCGGCTGCTCGTTCAGAAAAACTATAAAGGCCAGTGGGATGTAACAGGTGTAGGAGCCAGAGTAGCCGGCTTGTTCAGCATAACGACCCATGTCCCCCGGGGAGGGTCCATTGAAGATCCGGAGAAAGTGCTGATCTCCTCTTTCGGATCCGATCATGCCAAGAAAATCCTTGTCAAAGCGAGGCATGCCGCTCATCTGATCGCCCGTCAGCTCGAGAAAGGTTCGGGACATCTGCTGGGGGAAATGTCGATGGATATGGGTGTGGACGACAAAGGGGGCGTCTGGTTTTTCGAAGCCAATTCCAAGCCTATGAAATTCGATGAACCGCATATCCGCAAAAAGTCGCTGGAACGCATATTCCAATACAGCATGCATCTTTCTAAGCAGCGGTCCAAACCGGGAGGCCTGTAACGTGGAAATCCGGGCCGTTTCCTCAGAACAATACGCCAGGTGTAAAACAAAGATCCTCCGCTTCGCACAGCGCTGCGGGGAAGGACGGATCACATCCGCGGCACTGCGGGCGGCGCAGGAATCGGATGCGGACTTGGAGCGGGGCAGCCAGCTTCTGCTGATGATGGACGGAAGGAAAGCAGCCGGACTCAGTCTGCTGCTCGATTACGGAAGGACCGCCTCCTTTTTCGTCGTCCATCCCGATTACCGAGGCAAAGAAATCACCGTTCAGCTGATTAGACGCCACATCCAGGATGTAGGAGCGTATTCCTGCACGGTGGCCGTCACCAATACGCCAAGCTTGAAACAATGTTTCCGGGCAGGGCTGACAGCGGTGGACCTGTTCACAGGGCCGACGGGTAAACCCACCCTTCTGTTCATCAGCCCGTCCTATGAGTCCATTCTATCCGCTAAAAGTAGGTGAACACATTGCCCCAACCCGTATTAGGCATTATGACATTATATTTGAACGATCGGAAGCATATCGAGGAACGTGCCATTTTTCAGCGGATGATTGCATCGGGCAAGGAACTTGGGTTAGCCTGCTTTGTTTTTACTCCGGAGGATGTCGATGCTTCCCGCAAGTTGATCAAAGCCCAGTTCTATGACCCGAATTCAGGCCGATGGACGCGGAAATGGACCCAGTTTCCCACGATGATCTTCGACCGGTGCCGTTACCAGCCCAATAAACGGTTCAAACAGCTGCAACGGTTCAGAAGGAACTATCCGAAGCTGCTGTATCTGAACCGGCCGATCGCTAACAAGTGGATGATGCATCAGCTTTTCACCGAAAATCCGCGGATAAAGCCTCACCTGCCGGAAACCAGGCTATGTATGAAGGTAAGCGATGTGACGGATTTCTTGAAACGTTATAACCTCGTATATTTGAAGCCTAAGAACGGTACCGGCGGCAGAGGAATTTTACGCATCGAAAAAGTGACGGCAGGCCAGTACTTGATTCAAGGACGGGATCATTCCCGCCGGATTATCAAGCCGCAGCGTGTCACGCCGGGCCAAATCGCCATGCGGCTCGGCAGCTGGGGGCTGGCGGGGAATTATCTGATTCAACAGGGCATCCAGTTGAAATTGCAGGACGGCCGCGTCCATGACTATAGGCTGCTCATCCAGAAGAACAGGCAAGGACAATGGGAAGTGACCGGCTGTGCGGGGCGAATCGGGGCGTATCGCAGCATTACGTCCAATCTTCATGGCGGCGGCAGAGCCGTGAAGATGAACGAACTGCTGAAGCAGTGGTTCGATTCGGATGACCAGATCGAGTCCGTCAAAAAAACAGCCGACCAGCTGGCGCTTGAGACGGCCTCCTTCGTGGAGGAAAAGTACGGAAGGTTATGCGAGCTGGCGCTGGATATCGCCATCGATAAAAGCGGTCACGTCTGGATGCTCGAAATCAACCCCAAGCCTGCAAGGGAAGTATTCCGCCGCATCGGCGAGCAGGATACGTACACGAAAGCCATATCGCGGCCGTTGGAGTACGCGCTTTGGCTTTATAAACAAAGAAAGCCGGCTGGAACCTCGGGCTCGAATTCAAAAAGGAAATAGCCGCCTCAAGGCAATACCTCCACCCCAGCGGGGTGGGGGTATTTATGCTTCCAGGATAGCGGTTTAACCTTGCTTGGTCACGTTGGCGGGTACCGCCGACTGCAACGGGACTTTTGGCCGCTGCCGGGCGGCACGGGGGACATAGCAAAGAAAAAACCTGCAGAACAAGTCTGCAGGCCATCAAGGAATTTATATATCATTAAAAGGGGGGTTGTTATTACTATACCCAGCTTATATTAATAGAACATGAAGGGAATATTACAGTTTCATTACAGAGGCGTTAGATCGGATTTACTTGCCGGCAACGCCCGCTGCCGAAGCCGCTTCCTCCCGGATTTTAAGGAACACCTGATAGCTGCGCTCCGCACAGGCGGAGATGGCAATCGGGTCAAAGCCGACCAGATCGGCATAAAGCGTATCGTGAAGCGGATCGATCCAGCTCGACGGCAGCGCCTTAGCCCCTAACACGGCACCGAGAATGGAACCGACCGTCGCGCCGTTGCAGTCGGTGTCCCAGCCTCCTAAGACGGCTGTTGTAATCCCTCTCTCGTAATCGCCTTGGGCATAGATCAAAGCCGCCGCCACAAGCGCGGCATTATTGTTGGTATGAACGGGGTCGTAGTGCTTGAAAGCTTCCCAAATCCGGCTGACGAGGTCCAGCTGGTCCTTAGCGGAATGTGCAATTTCCAATGCTTGCGCGATATCCGCCGCCAAACGGGACGTAGCCGGAATCTCACTTAAGCCGGCGGCAATGATCCGCTCAGGATCGGATTCGGTGAAACTGGCGGCTATCATCGCGGCAACGAACATCTCACCGTATATTCCGTTCTTCACATGCGAGAAAGAGGCGTCCCTCCAGGCCAGTTCAGCCGCCAGCTCCGGATGGCCGGCCGCACCGTAGGCGAAGCCGTCCGCCCTGATTTGGGCCCCGATCCATTCGCGGTATGGATTAAGATAAGAACGGACCCACTCTATGCGCTTCTCCCAATCTTCCGGTTTGGCACCTTTCAAATGAGAGGTGACCTGAGTGAAGTTTAAATACGCTTGCGTTTCCGCGGTGCACACCTGCCCGTAAGTTAACCTCTGATGCCAGAGCTTACCAATGTCCCATGAATCCCAGTCCAGGCCCTTCTCTTCCAGCATCACCAGGCCCAATACCGTATACCTTACATCGTCGTCGCTTTCCATGAAGGCAATGTGCTCCCTGGTACTCTTCCAACACCAGTTGCCGCCAATCTTCAGCCCTTCCTGCTCTGCTCTGGAGTGCTTCGGAGTATATCCTTTGATCGGCCAGGCATCCGCTCCTTCAAACCAGCGCTGCACGTTTTTCCATCCCGGAGAATTCTCCGTTCCCCCCATCACAGCCGGGACTTCCAGAGGCTTACCCAGCGCACATCCCGCAAGCCTGCCCAGCCAGGCGCCGTAAAACTTGTCCCGCCATTGCTCTTCCGTCAGGTCCGACTCATAACGGCGAACCCCGGAAGGGCGAAGTGCGCGAATTTCTTCAAGCCCTGAAGGTTCTTGAAAAGGAAAATCAGCAGCAGTCTCCAAAGTCTGCAGCTCCTCATATACACTCATTAATGCAGCCTTATCTGTTCCAGCCGCTGCCCATTTTTCTTCAAAGCCTGTCACGTCGCAGCCTTCCTCGCGTCGCTGAATCATTTCAAATCGGATTAAATCTTGTAATTGATCCCAACCTGCCATCATTACACGCTCCTTTTATATAGTGGAACCTTCTACTATCTAGTCCTAAAGATAGCGGAAGGCATGGCGGCGTGTCTTCTTGTTTTAACATCATGTATTCTTAAAAAGGGCTATTGTCTCTTTTGACCCATACGGTATTCAAGGGGGGACTGTCCGACAAGAGTGTGGAAGGCACG
Organism: Paenibacillus gansuensis; assembly: GCF_042684925.1. NCBI lineage: Bacteria > Bacillati > Bacillota > Bacilli > Caryophanales > Paenibacillaceae > Paenibacillus > Paenibacillus gansuensis. The sequence goes on from NZ_JBHUME010000008.1 coordinate 349,238, forward strand.
GTAAAAAGGGGCGGAACTGTCATAGCCGCAGGCAAGATAAATCTCCGTTACGGATAACTCGGTTTGAGTAAGAAGCCGTTTCGCTTCTTGAATCCGTACAAACGCGAGATACGATTTAAACCCTTTACCTACGGTCTCCTTAAACAAGTGCCGCGTCCGGGAAGGACTGAGCGCGGCAGCCGCGGCCAAATCGGAAAGACCGATCGGTTCGCTGAACCTGGCATGGATACAATCCAGTGCAGGCCGAATCCGTTCCAGCCCCCGGATCAGGCTAAGGCGTTCTTCTTTAGGCCGTCCACGTTCTTCAAGACGGTACAGCAATGACATCAGTTCCAGCATCGAACCGCGCAGAAGAGAGCCGTAGGCCGGTTTTTTCCATTGGTACTCAGACAGCAGCCCCGAAAACTTATCTCTAAGTACGTCTCCTGGAAAACAAGCCTGCAAATGTTGTTCCGCCTTAACATCTCCTTGGCCTGAAAAGGCATGCAGCAGCAACCGGTCTTCTGAAGGCAGCAATTCCGCACTGAAGTAAATAAAGATAAAACTGCAGGTTGCTTCGGATTCCGAATGAGCGATATGAGGGGTGAACGGCGGGAACCAGACCAGATCGCCTGCTTTCACCCCGACGGTATGCTCCCCGATATGAAAGAGCGCCTCTCCTTGGATGCAATAGCCGATTTCGTAAAACGAATGCCAGTGCTGCTCCCCCCGGCTGGACGGAAGTCCGTATTGAAATATATGCATGGGGACGTCTGCCTCGAATGAAAATAGTTCCTGCATGCAATCCGCTCCTTCCTCGTCTGTACCCATAGTAAAGCAGTTTTACGCCAAAAAAAAGCCTTCCCTCCCGTTTCCGGGAAGAAAAGCTTCCTGCATGTTGATTATGGCTGAGCGGGTTTACGGTCTTTCAAGTAAATATGGACCCGCTGCACGCGGAGACGGTCCAGCTCGGCAATCTCGAACACATAGTTGTCCACTTCCACCTTGCTGCCCTGCTCCACATTGCCTTCCAGCTCTTTGAACATCCAGCCGCCGATGGAATCGACTTCGTCATCCTCCATATGCAGTCCGAACATGTCGTTTACTTCTTCAAGCAGAGTTCTGCCTTCCACCGAGGTAATATGGTCCAACACTTCTACGCTCGGCCGCAGGCCGTCGTCGAATTCATCATGGATTTCACCGACAATTTCTTCGAGGATGTCTTCGGCCGTCAAAATGCCCGCCGTGCCTCCGTATTCATCAATGACGATGGCCATCTGTGAGGAGGTTCGCTGCATTTTTTTCAATACTTGGCTGATTTCCATCGATTCCGGCACTCCAAGGACAGGCCTTACGAATAGACTCAAATCCGGATCAGCGCCCAAATCCGCTGTCAGCATATCGGTAATATGCACGAAGCCGATGATTTCATCTTTATCTTCAGCCGCTACAGGATACCTCGTATGCTTTGTTTCAAACACGATTTTAAGATTTTCCGCGAAGGAATCCGCAGTATACAGGCAGTCTATGTCCGTACGCGGCACCATGACTTCGCGCGCCAAACGCTCGCTGAATTCAAAGATGTTGTCGACCAGCCTCATTTCATCCTTGTCGATATGACCGCTCTTCGCGCTTTGGGTAACGAGAATCCGTATTTCCTCTTCCGTATGGGCCGCTTCGTGCTCGCTTGCAGGCGCCACTCCGAGCAGTCGAAGGAGCCGGGCAGCAGCGCCGTTCAAAAGCCAGATCGCAGGTTTAAATATGTTATAAAACATCATTAGCGGCCACGAAAGCCAGATAGAAGTCATTTCCGATTTCTGGATCGCGAGCGACTTAGGCGCCAATTCGCCGACCACGATATGCAGGAAAGTGATCACCAGAAACGCCAAGGCAAACGCGATCGTATGCACAACGGAGCTATGGACATCCAGGCCGAACTGATAAAAGATAGGCTCAATGATGAGATCCTTGATCGCCGGTTCCCCTACCCAGCCCAGCCCCAGTGACGCCAGGGTAATCCCCAGCTGCGTGGCGGAAAGATAAGCATCCAGCTTCTTATTCACAGCTAAAGCGTATTTAGCCCGCTTGTTCCCCTCATTGACAAGCTGAGTCAGCCGGGACTGCCTCACTTTCACAAGCGCAAATTCCGCGGCAACAAAAAAGCCGTTCAACAGAACCAGAAAAATTACTAATCCCATGTTTAGGGCGATCTCGCCCCAATGAAAAGTTTCCAAGCAGCATGACCCCTAACTTAAGCTAGAATCGCTTTTCTCGTCTTGAAATCCACCGATTTGTAATATGCGTCCGCAACCAGAAGGTTCGGTCCGCAGCAACCCGCGGCAGGGCAGTGGCAATCTACAGACTGTCCGGCCGGATGTTGAAGCCACCGCCCGAAGATACTGTCAAAGCTCTCTTCCTTAACATTCCCAAAAGAAGGAATATCAGCGAAATCCGTCACAAAAACTTCTCCTGTGAACAAACTTACATTCAGCCGGTTGCGTCCGTCCGGGTCGTTGCGGACCGTTACATTCGGCGCTTGTTTTAACTTATTAAGCAAATTCAGGTCCTCTTGAAACGAATTGCATGCAAAAAAGGGCAGCGTGCCGAAAAGCATCCACAGTTCCGGATCCCGTTCGTCCAGCAGCCTGTCTACCGCTCCCCGGATCTGGTCCAATGTCAGCAGAGGCAGCCCCGCTGCAAAAGAACTTGGATACATCGGGTGAACCTCATGGCGCCTGCAGCCCATTTCGGCGATCAAGCGATGAATTTGGCCCAGTTTATCATGGGTACGGTAATTGATCATAGATTCCGCCGAAACGAACATCCCTTCGCGGCTTAACCGGGCGGTATTCTCGATCATGCGCTCGTACAGCTTCGCCGCAGCAGAAAGCTTCACTTCGTGTCCTGCATTAGCAAAACCTACCTCATGAAAATCCTCGGCTCCAAGGTAGTTAAATGAAATATGCATGACGTCCAGATAGGGCAGCATAGCCTCATAACGGGAATAATCGAGGGTGACGTTCGAATTAAGCTGAGACTTGATACCGCGGTCTTTGGCATATTTGAGGAGAGGCACCAGGTACTGCTCCACTGTTTTTTTGTCATAAGACGGCTCTCCGCCTGTAATACTGATTGTTTCCAAATGCTCTACTTCATCCAGCTTCTCCAGAATGAATTTCAGCGGAAGTTTCGGTCCCTCCGTCATCGTTAGGGAGTCGCCGACCGCACAATGCTCGCAGCGCATATTGCAAAGATTGGTGATCGTCATCTCTACGCTGGTCAACACATGCCTGCCGTATTTCTGCAGAGACCGGATGGGGTCCCACGGGTCATTGGCAGGGGAAAGCGGGCTGGTTTTTATGGGGAAAATCACTTTGTCTGTCATAATCTGAAATACTCCTGACTTATACCGGAATCGGTGAAACGTTACCTGTTATTGTATCGCTCCCCGGCGCAGGACACAAGTTCCTTACTGTGGAAAGGACACCTGGCCGGTTTGGTTCATTTCGTAGTACAGTCCCTTCAACTCCATCAGCTCATCATGGGTTCCGCGCTCGGCAATGGTTCCTTGTTCCATGACGATGATCGTATCCGCATGACGGATCGTGTTCAGGCGGTGCGCAATGATGAAGCTCGTTCTTCCTTTCATCACTTTGGCGAGCGCCTTTTGAATATGCAGCTCCGTCCGTGTATCGATACTGCTGGTCGCTTCGTCCAGAATCAGGATGGAAGGATCAGCCAGAAACACCCTGGCGATCGCAAGGAGCTGCCGTTCTCCTTGGCTTAGATTGCCTCCGTTCTCCGTCAGAACGGTATCATACCCTTGAGGAAGCCTGCGGATGAAGCCGTCGGCATGCGCCAGGCGGGCGGCGTCCGCGACTTCCGTATCCGAAGCCGAAGGCCTGCCGTATTTAATATTTTCCTTTATCGTCCCGGAAAATAAATAGGTGTCCTGAAGCACGATGCCGAATGCTTCGCGAAGGCTTTGGCGGGTATACTCCCGTAAGTCCTTCCCCTCGAGAAGGACTCTGCCTTCAGTGGGATCATAAAAGCGTGTCAGCAGGTTCACCAGCGTCGTTTTCCCGGCTCCCGTCCGGCCGATCAATGCCGTACTGCTGCCGGGCGCCGCCGTGAAGCTGATCTGTTTCAGGATGGGTTCCTCCGGACGGTAGCCGAAAGATACATTTTCGAATTGGATCCAGCCTTCCGCATAATGCAGTTTCTTCGCCCGAGGCTGATCTTGCCTCTCTTCCTCCGCTTCCAGCAGCTCGAACGCCCGCTCCGCACCGGCAACTCCGGACAAGAGCACGTTATATAGGTTCGCCAAGTCGTTCAGTGGCCGGACAAACTGTCTGGAATAACTGAGAAAGCTTGCGATGACGCCTACGGTCAGGTGCCCTTTCACGGCAAGAATGCCCCCCGCGAACGCCACCGCCGTAAAACCAATATTGTTGATGACACTCATAAGAGGCATTAGAAATCCGGACCAGAGCTGGGCCCGCAAACCTGTCTCATAGAGCTTGCCGTTGACTTCCCTGAAGGAAGCCAGCATCCTTTCCTGCCTGTTGTACGCACGCACTGCTTCCATGCCGGAAATGGACTCTTCCACCTGTCCGTTCAGTCGGCCCAGATGCTCCTGCTGCGCTTTAAACAGTACCGATGTTCTGCGGGTAACGGTACGGGCCAGCAGAAAAACAAGCGGAACCGTTATCATGCTCGCCAACGTAAGCGCAGGACTGAGTACCAGCATCATTACAAAAGATCCCGCAATGGCGATCGCGCCCGACATGAATTGGGTCACCGTTTGGGATAACGTGCTGTTCACGTTATCGATATCGTTGGACAGCCGGCTCATCAATTCTCCCTGCTGCCGGGCATCGAAAAACCGGAGAGGCAGCCGCTGGAGCTTCGCAAACATGTCTTCCCTCAGGCTGGCGATAATCCGTCCTGAAATGCCCGCCATCAGCCGCCCTTGGAACAATGTAAGTACTGCATCTCCGGCATAGGCAGCGGTTAAACCGATGAGCGCCGCCTTGAGCAGGCTCATGTTCACACTGCCGCCGTGTTCCCCGTTCGCAGCGGCCATGCTGTCGACAGCGCGGCCGATCAGATACGGTCCTGCCAAGGAGAGTGCAGCACTGCATGCGATCAGGAGGAACACGCCCGCCAACTTTCGGCGTTCCCTGCCCACGAAGGTCCACATTTTGCGTAACGTTGCTTTCATGTTCTTCGGCTTGGCAGCCTGACCGGGCCCTCCGTGCCCTCGGCCGGCCCCCGGACGGCCCGGCATCATCGGCATTGCCGGCGGTTCTTCCTTTGCGGATCCGGTGCCCGCGGCACGGGGGGCTTGTTCAGCTTCCGTTGACGAAAGCATAGTTCCCCTCCTCTCCGTATTGCGAACGATAGATCTCCCGGTAAATCGCGGATTCCCGCATCAGCTGCATGTGGCTGCCTGCTGCCGCAATCCGGCCATCTTCCATCACAATAATCTGATCCGCATCCACAACGGAGCTGATCCGCTGGGCGATCAGGAGTATGGTCGTCTTTTGGCTTACTTTTCGCAGCGATGCCTTTATTTTCGCTTCTGTTGAGACGTCTACGGCACTAGTGCAATCATCCAGCAAGAGAATATCCGGCTGTTTTACCAGTGCCCGGGCAAGGGAAATCCGCTGTTTTTGTCCCCCTGACAGATTAACACCGCGTTGTCCTACCCTAGCTTCATAGCCTTCCGGAAAGGAAGAAATGAACTCATGAGCCTCAGCAAGCTTTGCCGCCTCTATGATTTCCTCCAATGTCGCTTCCTCTTTGCCCCAACGGATATTTTCAGCAATCGAACCCGTGAACAGGAGCGGCTTCTGCGGCACCAACGCAACATGTTCCCGCAAAGATTCCGGATTCCATTTCTCCACATCCATCCCGTCCACCCGGATTACGCCGGAATCCGGCCTATAAAATCCGGGTATGAGATGAACCAGCGTACTTTTTCCCGATCCTGTGGAGCCGATAATGCCTGTCGTTTCGCCGGGCTTGCACAGCATCGTGATTCCTTTCAATACCGGCGTACCTGAATCCGTCCCGTATGAGAACGACACATCGCAAAACTCAATCGAGCCTCTATGCTCCTGTTCCCCCGCCTTCTCCGTCCCGCCTTGGTCCCCTTGCTCAGCTTCCAGTACTTCGCCGATCCGGAGAGCCGATGCCTGGGCCCTGACAAACATCATGAACACAAACGAGATCATCATCAGCGAGAACAGGATTTGCGTCATATAATTGACGAAAGCGATGATATGCCCCACATCCGTCTGCCCCGTGTCCACCTTGAATCCTCCAAGCCATAGGATGCCGACAATACCCAAATTCACGGTAAGCATCATTGCCGGGTTAAACAGCGACATCGTCCGCATGACGGCAGTCGATTCATGACGATACGCATCGTTGACGGCGTCAAACTTTCCTTCCTCATAAACGTTGCGGTTAAACGCCTTAACCACCCTTACACCGGACAGATACTCCCGCAGCACCAGATTGACTTTATCCATTGCTTTTTGCACCAAAGTAAACCTGCGGAAACCGATCTTCATATTAAAATAAACCAGAAGCCCCACCACCGGCACCACAGCCATGGGAACCACCGCCAGCTGAGGGTTCAAACGTATCGCCAAAATCAGGCTTCCGATACACAGCAAAGGGGCTTTGACGAAGATGCGCATGAGCCCGTTCACAAAATTCTGTACTTGTGTCACGTCCTGTGTTAGCCTGGTCATCAGCGAAGCCCGCTCAAAACGGTTCAGGCTGGGAAAAGAAAGGCCCTGAATTTTGGCATAAAGATCATACCGCAGTTCCGATCCGAACCGCTGGGATACCCGGCCTGAGATGACGTTCCTCCCTGCAGCGCCTATCGCTCCGATTCCGGTAATCAACAGCATCAATCCGCCCCATTTCATGACCACGTCCATCCGGTTGTGAGCCACCCCCTGATCGATCATCACCGCCATCAGCGTCGGCATCATCAATTCGGACAGCGCTTCCACAGTAAGAAGCAGTACGGCCAGCAGAAACGGTCTTATGTTCCTGCGTATATAAGGTACGAGAAATCGCATCCAACCTCTCCTTTACGTTGCTTATTAACCCTCTGATGAAAAGTTACCTAGGGCGGCACATAGGTAGAATAACTCGTTTAGTGTGTAGAGATGAAGCTGGTAAAGGGTAACTGACAGGATAAACAGGATAAACAGGTGAAAATGGGTACAAGAACACTGAAACGGGGTACTGGGTCAGCCAATCAGGTACAAATTAAAACAGATACAAAAAAACCGGCCCACAGCCGGCTACAATGATTCTATTAGATTACGCCGTTTGTTGGCGCAAATTCTCGCGGTACATGTAAAGAGACTCATCGATCATCGCCTCCATCAGCTGCGGGTCTACCTCGGGAACGAGCATACGGGCAAACGCCCATGCGTTCTTTTCAATTTGTAAGGCCAGCGCCAGACGTATCCGCACATCGGAAGCAGAATCCATCCGGTCGGACAACTCCGCAAGCTCCGGGTCTTCCGCATGGCCCAGTTCATGTGCGCAGACTACAGCGGCGAGTGCAGGCAAATTCTCCAAACTCCCGAACAGGCGGCGGCATTGCTCTTCCAAAGAAGAAAGATACAGGGTTACCGTATGGGAGCCCATCTGGTACTTGCCTCCCACCAGGCGCTGCTGTGGAAATTCAGTTTCCACCCTCATTTGTACCGAACTTCCCGACCGGCTGCGCAATACCTCAGCCAGCATCTGCAATTCATGTAAGTTCAACGAAGCATTACTCCTTCATCCAATTTCGGCTGCTAAGGAGTATTATAACGGATCATGTTTCAAAAATACACATCTTCCCTATATACCCATGTGAAGGAAAATTGAAACTTTACTTTGGGCGCTGCAAACATTACTAGGTTCGTGTAACGGTACTTTTGGGCGCTGCAGACATTACTCAGTTCGTGCAACGGTACTTTTGGGCGCTGCAGACATTACTCAGTTCGTGCAACGGTACTTTTGGGCGTTGCAGGCATTACTAGGTTCGTGTAACGGTACTTTGGGGCGCTGCAGGCATTACTAGGTTCGTGTAACGGTACTTTTGGGCGCTGCAGGCATTACTCGTTTCGTGTAACGGTACTTTTGGGCGCTGCAGGCATTACTAGGTTCGTGTAACGGTACTTTTGGGCGCTACAGGCATTACTAGGTTCGTGTAACGGTTCTTTTGGGCGCTGCAGACATTACTAGGCTCGTCAGAGCAACCTGTTTGGGCTGATTGCGTTCTTTCGCTAGGTGTCCGTGAGGTGCGCCCGCGGCAAGAGTGTCCTTCCATGAAGAAAACCCCCGGTTTCCCGGAGGTTTTCTTCATTTTGCGTATTTATAAGACTATTCACGTTGGCGGGCGCGTGCCTCGCCGCCTTTGCGGCCTGCTTCCTCGCGGCTCATCTTGCCGTCACCGCCGCTGCTGCTTCCGCCGTTACCGCCGCCGTTGTTATCGCGGGACTCCCCGCCTTTGCGGCCAATCTCCTGATAAAACTCTTTGTCATGATTTTTGGCTGTAGCTTCTCCACCCATGCGACCTGCTTCTTCTCTGCTCATTTTGCCGTTGTCCTGGTTATTTCTAGCCATGTCAATCACTCCTTAGAATTAGGTATCATGGTGCACAGTAATTACATACCCTTGTCCAGGATCGAACTAACATTAGAAATAACTTATACTGACAAATCATTCACTTGCGTCACGACCAGATTCAACTGTTTCGACAAATCCACTTCATACAGATCCTTCAAGTCATTCCCTTCACTGTCCTGCAAAATCCGGATAACGGGGCGTTGGGGGTGGGACGTATTGACGTCGACGACAATTCCTTTATGGCCGGAGCTTAAAGTGACCGAGACGCCCAGCGGGTACAAGGCAATTTTATTGCGGAATGTCTCCAGCATCTTCAAATCATACAAACTGCCCGCTCCGGCATATAGCTGTTCCATCGCCTGATGAGGCAGCATGGCCTTACGGTACACACGGTGGGAGGTCATTGCGTCATAAGTATCCACAAGCCCGATCCATCGTGCGAACTCGTGGATTTCCTCTCCCTTCAAGCCGCGGGGATAACCGGTCCCATCGAGCCGTTCATGATGCTGAAAGGCGCAGTGCGCCGAAAGCAGCGGGATGTTGGGTTCGTCCTTTAGCAGCCGGAAGCCGTGTTCCGTATGGGTTTTCATAACTTCAAACTCCGCTTCGGTGAGCTTATTAGGTTTCAACAGTATATCAAGAGGAATCTTGGTCTTGCCTACATCATGAAGCAGTGCACCAAGACCAATGGTCGTCAGATCATCTTCACTATAACCGCAGGCGATTCCGAGCATCACCGAGTAAATGCATACGTTGAGCGAATGCTCGTACAAATACAGATCCGTGACGCTCATATTCGTAAGCATGATCATCGCATCCTCATGGCTGCTAAGATCATCGATTAATGTGGACAAGACGCTTTTGAACTGCTTGCCGATAAACAGCTGTGTCATGCCCCGGCGGCGGCCGGTGTCTTCCATCATCCGTTTAAAGTTGGTCCGCAGTTCCGACATAACCGCCCTGCGTGTGTCGTCCCGGATCAGATCGGGGACGATCAGGTCATCGGTCCGGGGATCGGCGACGTAAACGAAGCTTACCCCCATCGCTTGCAGCCTGCGGATCAGCTGTTCGGTCAGTTCTACCTGCTCCCTTAGCAGGACTAACCCTTCTTCGTTGTAAATCTTTTTACCTAGGCGCATGCCCGGCATGCATCGGTGTATCGGAATCAGTCTCATGCGGGATTCTCCATCCAAAAGGTAATCTTCAACTTCAACTTTCCTTTAATGTAAAGGAAATCGGTCAAAAACACAATGAAAAAACCGCGTCTTTCGACACGGTTCGATGGTCTTATTTTGGATCCAGGGATTAACGCAGCACAAAAAGGAAGAACAAAGCTGCCAAAATAAAACGGTATATGGCAAAATGAGTCAATGTAATCTTCTGGATAAAACGGAGGAACGCCACTACAACGATCCAGGCTACAACAAACGATACGATGAAACCTGTGGCAAAGAACGCCATGACGTCGCTGGTCATATACTGATAGCTGTCCAGTAATTCATAGCCGGTCGCCACCGTCATAATCGGAATCGCAATGAAGAAGGAGAAATCCGCTGCCGCCTTATAGCTAGCCCCCATCAGGAGGCCGCCCGCCATGGTCGAGCCGGAACGGGAAAATCCGGGCCATAGTACGGAAATACACTGAAATAATCCGATGAATAAAGCCTGTTTATAAGTAAGTTGATCCATATCCTCAGCTGTTGCCTTCGGATGGAATTTCTCGGCGAAGATGAAGAACAACCCGCCTACAATCAGTGCCCACAATACGGGAACCGTGTTAAAACCGTCGTCTTTAATAAAATCCTTAGCGACAAAAGCCAGCCCCATCGCCGGTACGATGGCCAGTGCAATATGAATCAGATTCAGGCCGTTTTTGCGGAAACCCGGCAGGCCCGACTCCCCGTCTCTGGCAAACAGATTGTAAATCCGCTTTCGGTACACCAGAGCGATGGCCAGGATGGCTCCCAGTTGAATGATGATTTTGAATGAATCCAGAACCGGATCTTTCTGCAATCCCAGCAGCTGCTGGGTGAGGATCATATGACCCGTGGACGACACCGGCAGAAACTCGGTCAGCCCCTCCACGATCCCGATAATGATCGCATCAAGAATATCGTACATATTGTCCCTCCACCGTATCTATTTATCTGTCTGTACAACCTACCCGCTCTAGATTACCACACATCCCGCTTCCCGTAAAAGCTACTCCCGGACTAGGCGGCAGACGGAGAAGGCGGCCTCTACCGTTCTTTGGTCACGGATTTCGGCATTAAGAACATCGCGGAGGAATTCCGGGAGGTAATACCTGACATCGCGCCCGTCCGCCAAGTGCAGATAACCGCTGCGAAAGGTGAACATATCGATAGTGCCGACAAGATATTCGGCATCGTCGTCCAGCGGCGCATCGCCGACGTAAATGGAGGCGATGCGGCTGTGCGCCGGCGCCTGCGGATCGACTTCAATCCGCAGGCCGTAGGTGGACAGCGTGCCCAACACTTTGCCGCGGAAGCCGAAGCCCCGGATCTCTTTCCCCGTGTATTCGGGGAGGAGAGACTCTTCGAGCGACATGCGCAGCGCACGGCCGCTGAGGCGCATGCTGCACGGGTTGATGGGCCCCGGGCAGACGGCATGCAGCATCGCTTCGGTGACGGCGCCGGCTGGCAGCCCGGCAAGCAGCTGCCCCGCGTTGACGAGGCCGATCGGGGCCCCCGTCCAACGCGCCAGCCCCGCCGCGAGCAGGTTGCCCAGCGGGGACTCCCCGTGCCAGTCGAGCGGCACGGGACGATCCAGCACGGCAACGGTGCCGCTCAGGGCAGCGGCTGCAGTGCGGCGGCCCGACTCGATGAGGGCGGCCGCGGCCGGCGCGCCGGCATAGCTGTCGACTTCGATCAGGCCTCCGCCCGTGTAAGTGACACGGCGGGCGGCGGGATCGAAGGAGAACTCCGCGCGGCCGACGTACCGGCCGAACTTGCCGGCGGCGCACAGCACCGTGCCGCCCATCCTCACGGGCGGATCGAACTCGTGGTGCGTGTGGGCGCCCAGGATGCAGTCGATGCCGGGAATCTCCCCGGCCATCTGCTCATCCAGGTGCAGCCCCAGGTGCGAGAGCACCACAATCAGATCCGCCTGCGGGCGAAGCAGTTCCGTCAGCTCCCTCACCTTCGCGAGCGGATCGCTGACGTCCCAGCCCAAAGCATCGTAGAACGGTGTAAACGCCGCCGTTACCCCGATCAACCCGACCCGGATGCCGCCCTTATCCACCAGGTGGTAAGGCCGGATCCACGGCGGCACCTGCCCGCTCTCCCGCTCCGTCAGGTTCGCGCACACCACCGGGAACGCTGCGCGTCCCTCATATGCCTGCCTCAGGGCGTCAGGCATAAACGTCAGCCCCTCGTTGTTGCCGAGGGTTACCGCCTCGTATCCGCTGGCATTAAGCACATCGACGTTAACGGCTCCTGCGGTGCCTTCCGTCTCGAGCCGCACGCGGTCCATATGATCGCCGATATCGAGGATAAGCAGTTCCTCCTCGTTATACAGCGCCCTGTAAGAATCAAGCACCCCGGCAATACGCGGCATTTGTTCAAAATGGCTGTGTATATCGTTCGTATGCAGTATGACAAGACGTTGTCCAGACACCGCGTTCACCTCCGCTTCCGTTGTTACCCTCCGATCTGCGACATCCGGCGGTCTGTCGGGAGATGGCTCTGCGCTTCGTCCGCCAGCTTAGCCGCCATCTCATGGTTCAGCGGCTTGATATCCAGTGCGCGCAGGTACAGCTGCCGGATCGCTTCATCATCCCCTACTGCAGGCCTGACGTTTAACTCATCCACCCAATAAAGGCACGGCTTTAGATTTCCTTCCGCCGTCAGCCTCAGCCGGTTGCAGTTTTCGCAAAAATGATTGCTTACAGGATGAATCAGCCCAAACGTTCCTTTGGCCCCCGTAATGCGATAATCTTCCGAGGGTCCGTTGCCGGTCAATCCGGAAACCCGTTCATAGCCATATCCATGTTCCGCACAGATTTCAAGCACCCTCCCAAGCGGAAGGTAGTGGCTCTTCCAGTTATCGTCGGCATGCCCGATCGGCATATATTCAATAAATCGCACATGAAGCTGCTCTTTCACCGACATGTCCAGAAACCGGCTGATTTCATCTTCATTAATACCTTTTAATAACACACAATTGATCTTGATGGGATGGAAGCCGGCTTCCGCTGCAGCAGCAATGCCCTCCATCACTTTCTGCAGTCCCCCGCGTCTGGAAATCATCAGGAATCTGGCTGGGTCCAGCGTATCCAGACTGACATTGACCCGGTTCAATCCCGCCGCTTTCAATGCGGCTGCTTTCTTCCCGAGCAGCAGGCCGTTCGTCGTAAGCGCAATGTCATCGATTCCGGGAATAGCGGCCAGCATGGCAATCAGCTGCTCCAGATCCTTACGGATCAACGGCTCGCCTCCGGTGATTCTAAGCTTACGGATACCCATGGAGGCGCCTACCCGGACAACCTCGGCAATTTCTCCGAAGCTCATGACATGCCCCGGTTCGAGAAATTCCATGCCCTCTTCCGGCATACAATACATGCATCTTAAATTGCACTGATCGGTTACCGAGATGCGTAAGTAATGATGGTTTCTTCCGAAACGGTCCGTTAATTGGTTCATTCCCTCACCGCTTTATCTATTAGAATTGTTATGTAATAGAATAACATTTGGCGCCCGAATATGGTATGCTAAGGTCAATTTTAGCACGAAAAGAGGTCGGTTTTCACATGCAACTGCATATCCAGCTTTTCGCCGCCTTGCCGGAGTTGATGGGCGGCCCTTTGCTCGACATCGAATATAAAGGCCCTGTGCCGCTTACAGCCGGCATGCTGAAAGTATGGCTGGCCGAGACGTACCCGCCGGCTTCGGATCTTTTGCAAACATCGTTCCTTGCCGTTAATCAAGCATATGCGGACAAGAACCTCGTCATTAACCCGTCGGATGAAATTGCAGTCATCCCTCCGGTATCGGGAGGCTAATCGTATGCCCGATTATGTAATTACCTATGAACCGCTGTCTGTGGAAGATACCGCAGCCAAAGTTGCGGATGACGACCATGGCGCTGCGCTGATCTTTGTCGGTACAACGCGGGAGCATACGGCTGGCCAGAGAACAGTGCTCCTGGAATATGAGGCTTATGTCCCAATGGCCCTTCAAACGATGGAGCAGATCGGCCGGGAGATCGCTGAGCGCTGGGAAGGGACCCGAACGGCGATTACACATCGTCTCGGCAAGGTAAGCGTTGGGGAAACAAGCGTAGTCATTGCCGTCTCTTCTCCGCACCGTGCCTCCTGTTATGATGCAAGCCGGTATGCGATCGAACGGCTCAAACAGATCGTACCCATCTGGAAAAAGGAAGTGTGGGAGGACGGCTCCGTGTGGAAAGGCCACCAGACAGGACCTTGGAACCCGCTTTACGTCCCGGACAGCCAAGAATAAATGGTGCTTTGGACTCAGTTTTTTGTTGTGGTATCCCCTGTACGGTGTTAGAATAAGGCTACGTTGTTATATATTTCATTAAGGGTGGGTTTGATGAAGATTCACGTAGCGGATGTAATGAACGGCGATCTATTGATTAAAGATGTGTTCAATTCGAACGGATTGCTTGTCATTTCATCGGGCACTGTGCTGCAGCCCTCGGATATTTCCAAACTGCAGATGCACTCCATTGAGGACGTTTCCATTTCCCCGCGCGAAATTCTGCATCGGCCGGAACCTCAACAATCCGAATCCTATGTACCCGCTCCGGGCCTAAAGAAAGAGTATGAGTCCGCATTGCGCGGAGTCGAATCCTTATTCACTCAGGTATTGAAGGAAGGCCGCTTTGACACAGCACAGGCGGATGAAGCATTTACCCCGCTTGCGGATCATTTCCGGCAGGAGAAGGATGTTGTTACCCTCCTGTTAACTTTAAACAACAAAGACGACTACACTTATCAACATAGCGTACAGGTAGGAATGATTTCCTACTACTTGGCCAAATGGCTTCAGCTCAGCGAGGAGGATGCGTTACTTGCCGGTAAAGCCGGGTATCTGCACGATATCGGCAAAGCGCTCATCGATTTGGCCATTTTGAAGAAACCGGGGAAGCTGACTCCTGAGGAATATGAGGAAGTCAAACTCCATACAGTGTACGGGCACGATATTATCCGGAATTCTATGGGAGATTCGATCTTTGCGACCGTGGCCATGGAGCACCATGAACGGATGGACGGAAAGGGCTACCCTTACGGGAAAACAGGAGAAAGCCTGCACTTGTATTCCAGAATCGTTGCCGTTGCCGATGTGTACTCCGCGATGATCTCATCCAGAGTCTATCAGGCGAAGCGGGACCTGCTGACTGTGCTTAAAGAGCTTCACCGCTGCAGCTTTGGGGAACTTGATCCGCTCATCACTCACACTTTCATTCAGCATATGATACCAAATTTTATCGGCAAAAAGGTTCAGCTCAAGTCCGGGGAAACCGGCATTATTATCATGAACAACCCTAACGACTATTTTCACCCGCTGCTGCAGATTGGAACTGAATTTATAGATTTATCCAAGCAGCCAGAAAGTGAAATTGAAACGATCTACTTTTAGGCATGTGCAAGCCGCCGTTCTCCACATCGGGGAAACGGCGGTTTTTGTGATGCACTGCTGTTTTATTTGGTGTACCTTTTTCCGTACAAAAATGTTCGTTTCCAATATGCTTTGTTGATGTCTGTAATTTGTACCCCGTTTTTAGGTTCGGGAGAGGCATGGATCATTTTGTTATTGCCCATATAAATTCCAACGTGCCCTACGGTCCGGTTGGACTTGAAACGGCCCGGCACATAGAAGAAGAGCAGATCGCCTTTGCGCAGGCTTTTGCGGTCGACCCGGATGCCTCTCGCGGCCTGAGCCCTTGCCGTACGCGGGAGGTCAATACCGTAAGCATCGAATACAAATTGAGTAAACGTTGAGCAGTCGAACTTGTGGGTTGACCGATAGGAACCGGTACCGAATTCATATCGAACCCCTAAGTAATTGCGTGCTTTTGAAATGACACTGCTTTCATTGACATTGACTAAAGCAGGTAAAGAAGGAATTCCCGCGTAAACAGCGCTGCGGTGTCGTCCGTTTTGGATTTCGTTCTGCCGTAAGGACGTTTCTTCCGTTTCGTTTCTCGCCGGGTCATTGGGATCGTCTCCAAAATCCAGCTGCGGATCGCCCACATCGGAGGGATCGTCGAAATGAAGCCCCGCCACGTCTACATTTGATGGATGCAGGACCAGCCCTTCCGGGCCTGCCTCGAAATTCATATCGGCTCCGAACATCTCTACTGCAGCTTCTGCCGGCGTATAAACAGCCCCGTTCAAAACTATGGACGGATGAGACAGCTCCCGTTTCTCACCCTCTCTGTAAACGGTGTTGGAATCTATATAAAACTCAAACTCTACCCCGTAATCCCCAATACGCAGAATCCGCTTGTCCTCATCAAATTTCGTGTGAAATTCCAGAACCTGCGAAAGTTGAGTGATCGAGACGTATTGCGTCCCATTCCGGTTCATATAGGGCAAAGTTACAGAGCTTGCCGTGTCCGTTTGCAGCACCTGAAAACGGCTCGTTTCATCCGGAACATTGCCTCGGGGTGACCGATTCCGGAGCTGGAGAATCTGTCTGCGGTTTTCACCGCTTTGAATCTGGTCTCTTTGTTCCTGCACCTGTTGCTGCGTCAACAAGCGGTCAGGGATCGTTTCCCCAGCCTGATGCTGGTTCGAGCCTCCCCCGCAGCCCGGAACAACTGCGATTCCTCCGGCCAATACGGCTGCGAGCCATGCATGCGGTTTTTTGCTCATGTCCATCCACCTCGTTTAGATTGCCAATATCCCGTTTAGCTTTTGGAATTCCCCCCTCTATTATGCAAAACACGAAAGCTTCAAGCACACATTTGTGTTACAATACCGCTATAACTTTGAGGAAGAAAGGACCTAGTAAAACCATGTCTGATCAGCTTCAACCTGCTTCCAACATTGGGGGGACCCAAGAGGAACAAGCACATAAAAAAACGGAATCTTTCCCCGGAAAGCCCGTGTTCCACACCCCGCACCCTTCCGGGAGACCCAACTCCGGCGTTTCCGGCTTAGGGAGACCTTGGACCGTAAATGCTTCGGTGGTTTGCGGCTTGCTGGCTTTACTGTGTAATCTGGCGTTGATCGGAGCGCCTCTGGGGATTCTGTTAGGGATTGTTGCGCTCGCTTTCTCCCTCCCTCATGTAACGCGTTATCCGGCTGCTGCCGCCGGGCTGCTGCTTACCTGCACAGCGTTCGTCATCTTAACGGTCTATGTGCTGACTGCGTCCGCTTTTTTATCCGACCCGACACTTTCACTCATATCCCTCCTGGAGAAGATCGCTGCTATGGACACCTGAGGAAACAAAGGAACAAATTGTTTTCATTCCTCATGAAAAAAGACATGACCGAAATGATGGTCATGTCTTTATTATTTAGTTTAGCCAAGTTTAAGTCCAATAGTGGCATTATCTTCCGGCGTACCAAGCCAATAGCCGTAGTTCATTGCTACTTCAACAAATTTCTGCAAGGCTGCCGGTTGAGGAGGTCCCGGCGGTACGGAAGCAGCCGGACGGCCGACTTCACTAAAGAACTCTCCCATTTTCACTGTTGTAGTAATCAGCAGGGTTACATTCTCGTTCGACAGGTTTCTCCAGGCGTGTTTCTCGTTTTCCGGAATATCCAGAATGTCGCCGGCCCGAAGCGTAATCCAGCGGTCTCCTGACCAGGCTTCCAGCTCCCCTGAAATCACATAAAAGGTTTCACGGTCAGCATGACTATGTACAGGCACAATTACACCCGGTCCGACTTCCCCCTTCATTACGCAGTAGTCTTGATTGTTAGCCAACTCCGTTAAATGCTGAATACGCGGTCCAAGTACATCTAAAATTTCTGGCATGTTTGTTTCTCTCCTCTTAATATTATATAGTTAATATCTTTTTCATAGTAAGATTAGCAAAATTGAAATGATATATCAACCGCCAATACAAGGTATTTTTGGAAGCAAAAAAAATACGCGTCCGGAAAACTTCAGACACGCATGTGTCAAAAGTCCCAACGGACACGTATTTAAAGCCTGCTAAAAAATTATCCGATACTGCCTTCCATCTCGAACTTGATTATTTTCGCCTTTCAAATCGTATCATAAAGTATCGAAAACCTTGAGAAATCAAGGTTTTTATCTCTTTGTTCATCACATCTTATCATATCTTTTCATGGGAAACCGGACAAAAAACGGACAAATAGGATTTTGCTTTCTCTCAAAAATCATTAAGGATAAACGAGTTCTTTGGGGTCTTAATTAGTATAGAATCTATTTCAGATGGTTCTTGCTGATATGCAATAAAAACAGCATCGAGTATCATAGGGAGTAACTCGTAATCAGGTTCAATGTTCTTGCTGAAAACTATTTCCACTTGCTTCATTAATAACCTCTCCCTAAATTCTCATTATATAATATAATGTTAATAGTAAATAATTTTGAAAGGTACCGGCTATGGCATTCCTACTTGGGGATTGCCTGCTCTTGGATCGACTAAAAGATGTCAACATGTCACAAGCTGAGTTCGCTCGTAAAATGAACTGCCAACGTCAATACGTTAATGGACTAATCAGGGGAACAGAAAAAATGTCGCTTGAATTCGCCATTAACGCAGCAGAAATACTTGGCTGTAACGTTCGCGACTTATATGTTGAGATACCGACCGGACGCAGGAAGGGATAAAAAACATCCCTGCCCCTAAAGTAGTTGTAAAGCCATAGCTTTACAGTACCATTGTAAGACTTTTCCGTGGAAATTTCTATCATTTATTGTCGAAATTTATCGTGTATTTTATGGGAATAATTTGATTATATTGGAAGTAAATGAGGTGATTAGAATGAAGAAAGCGCCCAAAGGATTTATATATCGACCTACATACACTCCCGATATGGAGAGGATGGTTAAAGCTCTGAGAATTATTCATGATTACTATAACAAGACCACCGTCACATCGGATAAAAAAGACACCACATCTAAAAAGTAGATGTGGTGTCTTTTATTATAAAGAGTGTCCTTGGTTTGCTTGCGTCCCAGGAGATGTATCCCTGCAATTTTAATTTAGTCATGAGCCCATGTGTCGTGCTCTGGGACTGATGACCAACAAGCTTCATAACTTCTCTTACTGTTGGCGCATACCTTTTCTCTTCAATAAATTGCTTTATCGCGTATAGAACGTCCATCTGTCTTTCTGTTAGCGGCTTCATATAAGTCCTCCCTAAGATGCAGATCCCACGCCAGTTTGATTAGGATCCAAAGCAAGAATGTTCGATTTCATAAAAGTTCGGAAGGATTTACTTTCTGTGCAGAATGCTTTCACGAGTGCGCCCTGAACAGCATTTACCTTGATGCGTCGCTGACTTATCTTGCCGATCTTGTTTTGATAAATAATATCAACATAGCGACCGATATATTTTTCTATCACAGATATCCCTCCAATAAATAGAACTTATGTTCCTATTTTATACGAATATATGTTCTTATTCAACACAAAAAAACACACTGCATTCCATTATGCAGCGTGTTGGTTATTTATTGCTGAGTAGCTGTTTCTTGCTTATTTGCCGGCTTTGCAGTATTCATCGCAAGCATTAGTTCTATCAATGCTTCCCGATTTATTAGCCTAACTTTGTTGGATTTAGCAAGTGCGTAGGCGGCGTCCGTATAGTCGTTGTTCGTAACTACCCAAGCTTCTGCAGCTCCGTAATGAGCAATAGCTGCGAACGCTTCCTGAACGGCCTTGATTCCTACCTTGGCTGAGTACCTCTTTGCCTGGACGACTATTTTTCTGCCATCTTTCGATATCACCAGGTCAGCGCCATAATCACCGGAAGCCTTGGTGACTTCACTGCGGTAACCATGAAATTTAAAGAGTTGTGCCAAGTAATGTTCGAAGCGATGCCCGTCCATTTTATCAATATCTGCAATCCCGGATCTTCTCAAGCGTTCAATTTTTCGTTGTTTAATTGCATACAAGATCCCCACAACGATGGCAACGAACAATAGAAAAATCACTAGGGATAATTGGAAATACTTTGTGTCAGCAAGACCCATTACGAGAAGTAAGGCTGCTCCTCCTCCAATCAATTCCACAAGTGGATCTTTCTTTTTTCTTCTCCTTCTCCGCTTAGCTACTTTAATTCCTACCTTAATACCTATCTTAATTCCCCCTTTTTGTAATATATCGGTAATACCTTTACTATTTTTAACTATTTTGTTCCCCGCCAGCGATCACGGCCAGCGGGGATCTTCTTTATCCGATAAATACCTTATTCATTTTGTTGTCGTACCGCACCGTCAGTCCGGTAGCCTCAGCCAGCTCAGCAGAGTGAACATAGCTAGTCGGCCCGATTAGGTTAGTAGACTGCATCTCCACCTTATTGAATATTGCCTTTTTCGTAGTATCGTTCCAGCCGTAAGGAGCGGAGAGTGCCAAAGCGACCGCCTTAAGTGGAACATAACTCCGGCCATTGTAAGTATATCCGAATGAAGCGATATTCTTATCCTTTACCTGGACCGCCATTGTCAGTTTTTTTTGCGGAGGAGGTGGCGGAGCCGGAGCAGCTGCTGTAGGAACTAGCACAGGTTTACCCGCAAGCAATTCCTTAATCTCCAAACCAAACGTCATCTGCAGGTGTGGCTTGTCCACAAAATCCCAGCGACCGCCCCATTCAAAACCTAGCTTCTCCGCTTCGTCTACTACTTCCATCCAGTCCGCCATACAGTCTCTGTCGGCATCCAGCAGCGTATCCCATGATACTTCCCTCCCGCAGTTAAGCAGCAGGGCGAAGTCGATTGCCAAACCGTAATTGTGATAGCTGTGGCCGCCGCGGGCGTTCGTCACGATCTTGCCCGGCTTTGTCCGGCCCTGGGCGTAAAGCTCGTCTTGGTATTCCTTAGATCGGGAGCCTTGTGTAATCAATATCTGCACGCCCCGAGTAAAACAACGCATAATAAGCGCCTGGGCCGCGGCCAGCACGACCGGATGCAGCCCCCTCAGCTTAGGCTCATTTTTCGACTGCAATGCTTGTAATGTCATATTCATGCTCATTTCCCCTTCCTCGTCCCTTCCCGGACCGCTTTAACAATCTCATGCCCGTACACAGCCAAGGCGCCGCAGATGATGCCTTGTAACACGCTGGAAGGCGAAACATCCTGCATCCACACTACGAACACGACAGCCAGTGCGGTGACAAAAAAAATGATGCACCAATTCGGCACCCGCGGGATGGTTTTCAGAGAATATCCAATCAGCCAGCAGGCTACCAACACAATAAAGAGCTGCGGATCCAGCAGCTCTAGTAATAGACTCAGTTCAGTTTGCGACATTAACGATCCCTCCTAATAAATTAATGCTACGATCCACCACAGAGTTGCAGAACATGGAAAAAGTAGAGAGAATATCAAATTCACATTACCCCTTTTACCAGATATAACTAAACGTGTTAAAGTGACAAGTGAGATTATAGATATTAAACTAGCAGTAAAAATGATGATCACGTAATCACCTCCACTTTAGAAAGGAATTTACAATGGAAATATTACTTGCTACTCTTGGTTTACTTTTTGCAATCATTCCTGTCCTCTACTTCTTATATGATCGATACTTCGTTAAACCTCATAAAACCCAGAAATGTTCTTACGATAATGCAGGATTTTCTTACATGAAAACGCATTGGAATGGTAAAGAAGCTATTTTGCCAATTTTCTTTATTTATGGTTTTAAAATTGTGAACAATAGCAATAAAAATATAACTTTAGAGTCGGTCAATTTGGAGTATGAAGTGTGCAAACTTAAAAAAACCTCCGAACCTTACTTTATTCAAACTAATAAATTAAATGAAGGTAATGAAGCCGTCCTAACAATCCACCCGGAAAGTAACACAAAAATTTACCTGACCGGATGGTCGGATATTAATTCTCTTCTTGGTAAATTAATTGAATCGCAAGCTGTCATTTCTTCGGGGATCGTCTTTCCCCTAGAAAGCACAGAAGAAGCTGAGTTAGGTAAGAAAATCTATATATTAATTAGAGATTTTTCAGGTAAAACTACTCGTCACAAAATCGAAATATCAAAAGAATTTTTTCAATACAAGAAAATACTTTTTATAAATAGTAGTGATTCTGACTAATTGCGTCTATTTAGTTCAGACCATACTTCCTTGAAGTTCTGCTGCATGTTGTGCTCGAGCGCGACCATTCCTTGCTGAATCTTCTCCAGCGTTTCCCCGGTTCTATCCAAATGGTCCATCAGTTTTTGCTCACGTTCCTTGCTTTCAAGCTTCTGCTCGGCATATATTGCCTGCAGCTGCTTCTCGCGCTCCTTGTTTTCTTCTTGCAGACTGGTGAGCAGTTTCTTCGTAACCGCAAACACGACAAAGAGCAGCAGTATAAATAAGATTGCGAACACATATTGTGACTCCGCGATGGATTGTGCCGTTTTTACATCAGGCATAGGTCATCTCCTCTCAAATAGAAAAGCCCCGCTTAAGCGGAGCCCTCTGTCGGTGCTGCATTCTGTTCAGTTAAGTATTGCTGGTAATCGGTTTCCCACGTTGCATCTTGATTCGTCTCGATGAGGTGACGATACGGATCTCGGACCTTATAAACTGGATATCGGAATTTTCGACACATAGTAAACCAATATTTTTGGTCATTAGCTGTCCAGTTAACTTGATTGTATGGGTATGGATACATATTAAGCGCCTCCCTTTAATACCGCGACTTCCGCGCGGAGTTCTTCGATTGTGGCCTGCATTTGGAATACCAATTCGAGAGTGTATTCATCGATTTCCTGCATACCCACCGTTCGCTCCTCATTGGTACCAAGCTGCTCTAAAGTGAATTGGTCAATATCCTGCATTCCGGTTGTCCGTTCGTCAATAATACGGAGTTGTTCGTCTATTGGCGGCGGCGTAGGCGGTTTCATTGCTTCTTCGGAGAGATATGCCTCCCAGGCGGCTTGTTGCTCAGCTTTGGTTGGTTTTGGATGGTTCAGGTCCCAGAGTGCGATATATTCCCCTTCCCCATCATCTTGAATAACGAAGTCTTTAACCGGCTTCGCATTTGGATATAGATATAATATCACCTTGGATAAAATCATTCCGATAATCCTCCTTATGCAATACGTGTGATGGTAACGTTAGTATAAAGTCCATCACCACTTACGTTTCTAGCGATTGAATTATTGTGTAGTCCATAAAGTTCTAGGGTGTCATTAGCAGCTAAACTTATGACCTTCGATAGATTTACCTGTACGTCAATGGCTGCTACATTCGGTCCCCATACGGCATTAGAGTAACTTTGCGAACCATTAATATGAAGCGCCGCAATATATTGCTTGGAAGCCTCTGTGTTGTTAAACAGCAGCGAGAAACTCACATGATAAAGCCCCGCTGTCTTAACTCTTAGCTTATGCTGCACAGTATCCCATTCCCCTAGTTGGTCCGCAGCTTCACCCATTACTTGTATTTTGGTGTACGTATTGGGGTTTAAGGTTTGGCCGCCTGTCGGAAACAGTCTTACGTGACTTCGAATCGAAGAAGTATTATCCCCCCATGGGTTCAATACATTAGATAAAATGAATCCTCCGCTTACCGTTTCCAGGGCGGCTGTTCCCGATGGCTGTGTTCCTGTCCTGGTAAATGTGGACCCGCTGACAGAAGCAATCCCCGTGGCATTGTTTGACCCTGTGGCATTAGATACCAGAATGTGCGAAGCAGCATCTGCTGTAATCCCCGTACCCTTGTTACTGAATACACCGTTCGCGATAATCCCTACGGAGAAGTAGGTAATGATTCCGGAGAATCCAACCGCCGCACCAATCGCCTTACAGTTGTTAAGTCTAAAACCTAACACCCGATTTACAACAAAGGCATCCCGTGTAATCGTATTCGCTCTTATATAGTTGACGGTAGTGGGTGTAGCAATTCCAAACAGTTCCAAGCTGTTAACGTTAACGGCATCTATATTTCCGCTGTTACCGTTGATGGTCAGGGATCCACCTCCGGTAAGACCTGTTACCTTAATGTCCTCCGGATAATTTCCATCAGCGAGATTAATTGTCACATTGTGCTTTAGTATGGATGGAACCATATCAATGGCCTTCTGAACTGTTCGGAACGCGCCGCCAGCGGTATTTATTAAACCTGTATTTTCATCGTTTCCGTCTGTTCGTACATAATAATTAATATTTGCAGTCGTTTGCTTAGGTACCTTTGTACTTACATACGAATCAATTTTGTCCCAGTTATCATTCAGCATCGTTTGAATGTTAAATGTATCTGTAGATGGATCTACTCCAATTACTTTTTTTAGCAAGTTTAATAATGGTGTGAACGATGGCAAAGTATGTCCCTCCTAATCTAAAAACGGAGCAAAGTCCGATAGTGGATGATTTTCTATTTCATTAATTGTCATGGAGTTAACTTCGTTTATGGTTAAATATCGGTATGAGTAACTAACAAGAAGATGTGAAGGTACAATTTCCGCAATCGCTTTTTGAAGATCGTTAATATTCGGCGGGGCTCCCAAGGTGCTAATAAAGCGGATAGTGAAAGTGCTACTTGCTGGATTAAAGGAAACATCAATTTCTCCGTTTTCATACGCCATGGCAACGTTTTTCATTAGCCGACCAGTAAATTTCCCGTATCCACGCATTTTAGCTTTAATAATCGCCCGGCGCTGCTCAAGCGGTTGCCCAGCTGCCGGCACGATGCCGAATTCCTCTTCCCAATCCTCAATACTCCATGTAGCTGAACCAACGAAGCGCTGAGCCAGCTGATCGTCTAGGTCCGACTGCAACTGATCAAATTGTGTACCTTCCGCCTGCAAGATGACCTGAACTTCCAAAACTGATCCATAGACAGCAGGAAGTTCTTCGATCATGTCCTTGCCTGCGTCAGAGGTGATTACGAAATCACTCATGTCAGAGTCACCGCCCCTATGACAGCAACGGAACCGGCAGGTACCTGTACGTTCGCTGTGCCGCCATTTAATAGCAGCTTGCTGGTGTCATAATCCTGCACGCCAGGTGTATCCAATAGAATGGTGCCAAGGCGGGCAAATTTCATGCTGCGATCCTGACTGTATGCGATGGAAGCAAGGTGGGCGATGAGAGCTGCCGTGAAGTCTGTCTTCACTTGGGCTAACGTCCGGGATCCACTAAGGACAACAGTTGCAGAAACGTTAATTGCAACGGTTGGAGCTGATACGGTAGTAACAACCGCTCCCGCCGGCGCTTGGCCCTCTCCCATTCCTTCGCCAAGTCCGATATTGGGGTCGATGTAGTCTTTGACAGCCTGAACGCTTCCCGCACTTGCTGGCAGCTTGTCCGGACCCAACAAGAACACTTTCACTGTATTGGGTCCATTCCAATTGGGCTGAACGTAGGCATCCCCTATGCCCGGCATTTCCAGCGCCCACTTCCGATAAGCGGCCCGGTTCCCGCTCGTCGGAGGGGTCCGAACCTGCGCGAAATATCTCACCCGGTACTCGTCGTCTGATTCTTCATCTTCGCCCGGTACCAAAACGCTAGTGAGTGTGGCCGTGGCGAGACCGTTAATATAATCCTGTGGAAGCAGAGCGCCCGACGGAATATTCCCCGTGGTCCCGGCCGTCTCGCACTGGAGTTTGAAGTCACCCGCCGCTAATTTCTCGGTTACGGTGAAATTCAGGCCGCTCGTCGAAAAGGTGCTGCCGATAGGGACATCAAACGGGGCGTTTTGATCATCCTTGAAGAGCCCCTTGCGTATGGCCGGCGTTGCCGCTTTTGGATCCAACCCAAAATCCGCCCCGAGCGCTCGAAGCTCGGCCCCGCTCGACGTCTGTGCATGCGACAGGCGATAGTCGGCATCCATTCGCTGATATAGCGTCTCGATCTTCGCCGCGGCAGGCGCCAAGGCCACATACACGATGCTGCCTTCTCGCTTATCAACTTCGGCAGGCACTTCGTCAAGCAGTTCCTGCATGATGGCATCAAATGTACGATCTTCATACATAGTTAGAAGCTCCTTTCTACGGCGATGGAGCCAAACACGGTAACCAAAGTAAAGCTCACGTTCATTTCATCGCCGCTTGTGCTGCTTACAAAATCCTCGATGCCCGTGATTCGATCATCAACCAGAAGGGCATCCGTAACGAGCTGTTGCAGCTGGCCGGAGCCTTCCACGAGGTTATCTACTCCGTAGTTCTCAGAGAAGATCGTATGTGCGAAACGATCCGTCGAAAGGATCAGAAGGGTCGTCTGCTTGACCGCCTCGATGTTATCAATCATGCCGATAATTCGGTTTATTTCTGGATCAAGCCGATAGGTTAGGCTCGGCTGCTGAGCCTCCTGAGCGGTGGTAGACGCACCCCCAATAGGTAGAACCATTTACACCATCCTTCCTAAAATCACGAACTGCTGGCCGCCGTCATCCCGAAGCAGTAGCAGCCTATCCCCTGGAGCAAAAGTCTTGCAATGTTCCAGGACAATTAAAAAATCCGCTGTGAGAGTAAAACGCTGATCGACGTTTACCTCAAGCGGATTGGTATTCATGACGGTGGCCGGGAAGAATGCAGCCGGCTGCGCGGCGCTGCGATGCTGCTCCACAATCGTTTTAATGCTGTCAATAATACTCATGGCTGATACACCCTAAGATTAAGGCTCATGGTGTGCTCTCCTCCCTTCCAGCTGTGCTGGCATTCTTCAACGAGATAATATTGGTCGATGCCCTGTTCCTTGATGGTCACCTGCAGGATCGTGCCTGCTCGGACGCCGACATACCCTAGCGCATCGATCTTGAATTTCCTCTGCTCCCGGTTCTTCAAGGCCATAAAGCGTTTCATCATGGCCTCAATTTGCGCATCATTCAGCCCGTCATCGACTTTTTGGTAATACGAGAGGCGCCCCCACTTGGCGATGGTAGAGCTGTCTTGATAGATGTAGGCATCCCGCTTCCCCGTCTTCTTATTGTCTTTGACAAGCTTAATACGGTTGTACGTGTCGGTGTCAATATCATGAGACAGCGAGTAGCCATAGACGAGGCTATTGTCTCCCAAAATCAGATTCACCCGCATATCCCGGACATGCCTGAGCGTGAGAGAGTGAAAATCATCGTACAGGACAAAGATGTCGCCCAGCTTAAGCAATGTATCGTCCAGTGCCTTGTACACCATGTCCAACCGCTTTTGGCCGTCTTGTGAGAATTTGGGGATGAGGTGTTTGGTATCTTCCAAGTATCCGATCACTAGGCCGGCGGCTGCAGCATTCTCCCTGATTACCTGTGTGGCTGTAATCTTTGCCCGGACGTAGGTGTCGGCCTCCATCATATAACGGAGCTGATCATAAGCGGTGAGTTTGATTTCCCGCGCCTCCGTCTCCTCGATGGTGAAGACGAACCCGTAGAATAACTTTACGCCGTCTACTTTCACCCGGATAACGTCCCCCGTATTAATTTCAAAGCTGTCCTTTTGGAATGTTGGCATGCGAACCAGGCTGCAGGTGAACACTCCGGCGGCCCCGATCCATTTCGTTTTCCAAGATGCTTCCGGAATCAGCTCCGATACATTCCAGAGGGTCCCGTTTCGATTATCGATTACGACTTCAAACAAGGTATCACTTCCTGTCCGGCAGCTGAAGTACCATTCCCACCTTGAGCCCTCTTCGCTCTTCTGAATCCGTGATTTTGTTCAGCAGTTGGATTTCCCGGTACCGGCTGGAGTCCCCCAGCTGCAGCTTTGCGATTTTCAGCAGCGTGTCGCCCGGCTTGATGGTGTAGGTTTTCTGTGGCACCCTCATATCCAGGCGCTTCTTAGGTTCCTTAATTAGCACTTCCGTGCCATCGGGCTTTTTGACGACCTTCACCTTCTGAGGTGCATAATGGACATACTCTTTCAGTTTGAGGGAATAGAAGATGTCACCCGGTGATCCGGCTTCTTCCCAGCGTTCGAACGAGGTGATCATCATGGGCAGAAATATCTTAGTATCATCTTTCGTTGCATTCTGTCCAACATAAATGAATCTAACGGGGTATCCACTAAGCATCCATCTGTTGATATCATTTACATACTTGTTTGGGTCAGGCGTACCATCGACTTTTTTATGGTGAATTTTATTATTAAAAGGATATATATTGCCTGGGAAGAAACATTCGAAACTAATTTCAGCAAGCTCCGGTTTATCAATTGTACTTATTGGGCCCGATCCAATAATATTGTAGTCTTTTGATACTCCGTTCCTTTTTATATTCAATTTCTCAGGCAAAACAGGGAAATCCCAGCCCTCATTTGCATTGTTCCATTGAATCTTCATTGTAAATGGCGAGGTTTCAATCATAATATCAATCCTCTCATAAAAAAAAGACGCCATTCGGCGTCTTAATATCATTCAATAATATTGAACTTTCTTAAATCCTCGATATTAAAGAAGTAATTCCCATAATAGAGTCGTATTCCTAATCCACTTACTACGAAATCCCCATTTGAAGCTGTTTTGAATTCGTCAGGTAACTTTAAAGTAGCTAACACTTTTTTGCGATCAGATGCACCGGTAGTGAATTCAACAACGTAAGGTGTAGTAGTACCATTGAATAAAACACCTTCAATTTTTAATAGCATACCCTCTGATATCCAGCCCTCGCTCATAAGGGGCGGCAACTTCTCCCTCTGCTCGTAGACAGCAATTTGGTATGATGCATCTTCTGAATCGGCATGGCCTTTGTATCCAGGCTCTTCTTCTTCCTCAATCACGGTACCCGGTTTCAGGATGCCTCCCTGCGGCAGCGTGGAACCCGGAGCTGGGTTAGATTGTTCAACATGCCCGCTCGACTTGCCGCCAATCTCAACCTGCTTCTTGGCTGCATTCCACCTGTATTCAACACCCGTGAGCTCTCCGATCTTTGCGAGCGGTATATATGTACGACCAGCATAATTCAAGATCGGTTGTTCCTTATCGGTGTAGACTTTACCGTTCACTATCACAGGTTTATCGAATAACGTCAGGACGAATTGCTTGGCCGCCCCGTATACCGGGACCGCGCTCGCTGCCGCCGCGCCTAACATCATGCCAATGGTTAACGTAATAAGTTGCTTTTTCACTAGATTCCCTCCCACAAATTTCCTCTTATCTTCCATATATCGGATTATACGAGAAGATTCGTGAGAAGTCACTAGTTATCGCCGGGTATAGTGACCGCTGGCGGATGCTGCAATGCCTTGTTCAACATCACTGACAATCTTTTGGATGACCTCATCGACATCCACTTCCTTGTAGATCGGACCGGTTGTAACATGCGTCGTCGGCTGCAGAGTGACAAAATTCTGAATGGCTTTCATTTCAGCAAGGTCCCTCATAATTTTCAGGTCTTCGCTGGAAATGTCCACCTTATCCTTAATCTTGCCGACTTCGCCAACTTTGCCCACGTTCGGGATATCTCCCTTGCCGGTTGCGTCCCCGCCCGGAAGTTTAAAGCCATCCAGCGCTTTGGATACTTTATTGACGATGCCCGCACCGGCCCGGTAGCCGTTATCAAACGAACCCTTCAGGTCCATTTCCTGCATCCGTGCTATATGCAGTACCTTCTTATCCGTCGTCGGGGCTTCCAGCCGGTTCATCATTGCTTTGATATTTCCGCTGACAGCATGTATGTTTTTTTCATCGATAAGCTTTGCGGGCTTTAAATTTCCAAATCCGGGAACGTTGTTCAGTCCGTTTATGAGAAAGTTCACGCCGCCCAGGATCATATTTATTGCCTTATTTACAACCGTCATGAAGTTCCCGGCGAAATCTTCCGCCCCTTTACTCATGGTGTACATGTGAGACAGGAACGTCATGGACAGATCATAAAACAGCTTCTTGATGGCGTACATAGGATCGATAAACACATTGATTAAAAACTCCGCAAACGATGCGAATACGTTGTACAGGAGCGCTACTTTGTTGTAAATGAAGGCAGCCAACGTATAAAACGCACCGGTGACGACGCCAACCATTTCCTGTGCAGTGACGCCCATTTTCAGCAGCCAATATACCAGCCCACCAATGGCAGCCCCCACAAGCAGGATCGGCCAGTTCAGATAGGCCCACGCTGCTACCTGCTGATAGATCGGAACCAGCATTGCATACAGCTGCCGAATCAAGATCGGAAGATAAATGTATGCAATAGCGCCCAAAACGCCCGCGATGATCGGCCAATATTCAATGAACAGGTCGCCAAAAAACATGGCAGCCCGCGCCGCGCCGTACATCAGGTTAGAAACAACCCATAACCCGGCACTGAGTACTTTAAAGAACGGGGCAAACCTTCCCTCGTCGAATGCCTTGATGATGAAGTCGAAAAGGGGTTCGAGTGCAGTCAGTGCGTCGGATCCGGCTTGCTTCAATTGAAATTTAAACGTCTCGATGACTTTTTCCCACTTGGCAGCCGGCGAGTCCAGCATTTTCATGAAGGCTGCTTCCGTCATGTTTTGCTGGTTCAACAGCTTATCCATTCCTGTGATAAAGCCGTCCATATCTCCCTTTTTCCCAGCCTCTAACGCCTGACTACCCTTGATCTGACCACGCCCGATATTGAAGCGCTCTACGATAGAAGCGTAGTCACCGGATAGGAGCTCTTTCATCGCAAAAGCAGCACCCTCGACTCCCTCGTCCTTGTTCAACTTTGCCAAACGCATAGAGAGCTTACTGAGTTTTTCCAGCTTCTCAGGATTCATGGTGTTAGACATAAAGGACATGCTCCCCGAGAGGGCTGCATCGACATTCTGACCAAGGTCCAGAGCTTGCTTGCTGATCTTGTCAAAGATGGCCCCGCCCAAGGCTTCGCTGCCGGCACGGGCGCTAAATGTATCCAACGTTTGCTGTTGCTCCATAGCACCGCCGACTGTCCCCTGCCAAAGCTGCTGTAAGCCCATAGCGGCGAGAACACTGGTGACGATGGCAGCTATGCCGCCTACGCCGCCGAAAGCACTGATTGCACCACCGCCGTCACCTGAATCCCCTGTCCTATTCCCGCGGTTAAAGATATGTGCCAGCTTGTCCATGGCAGAGACCAGGCGGTCCATGGATGCGGATACGTGACCCATGATGCCAGAAAGCTGTGCGTTCACCTTTAGTTCGACCTGGGCAACAAGGTTTCTCAGCTTGTTCAGAATGTCCGCACGAAGCTGTGAAGCCTGCCGGATGGCACTGGCGGAATCAAACTGGACTTGGAGCTGCAGCTTATTGGCCTTTGTGTTTCTCAGCGCTGCGGCAGCTTGTTTATTTACGTCCGGGAGTCGGACGGCGGCGTCACCGGCCTGCTCCAGCTTCTGCTTCACTTTCTCGGCTTGCTTAATTGCATTCCCGGTGTTGATGCTTAGTTTCACTTCGTTTCCCATTGCTTTTTGCAATTGGCTAGAAAGCTCCACTGTTTTTTGAATCACCTTGTTCACGGCTTGAAGCTTACTGCTGAATCGATCATACAGGTCCATGCTGGCTTGGATGGTTGGCATAAGGGATACCTCCTTTCTTTTTGTGATTTACTTGCGGCGCATACGGCGGCCGCCGCTTTTCATTGCCGGGGCCGCCAGTCTATTCCGCTTTTCCTTCTCGATCTTGTACTTGATGATCCCGATGAGAGCCGCTTTTTTACGCATGTCGTAATCAGCAAACTCCCACGGCAGGATCCCCCATTCTTCGAGGGCGGTCAGGGCAATGTTCCATTCCCCGTCGCCCCCCTCGATTAGTTTTTTACTTCGCTTGCCAGCTCGTTGATATCTTCATCGAACCCGTTAATTTCTTGAATTTTCGCTAGCAGGTTGGTGTACTCGCCGGGCAGTAGCATTTTCCGTACCACCGCGTCTGCACCGCGGACCCCGTAAGATTTCTGCAGCTCTGCGTCTTGCAGGTTAGGGAACACAACACAAGCCGCCGTTAGTTTCGCAAGATACTCCTGCATATTGGTTTCCGGAACGGACACACCGTTTTTCTGCTTTGCCTTCCGTGTGGACGAAGCGCGCAGTGCGTCATTCTCCTCTTCGGAAATGGCCCTGATCTGCCAGCGGACGGGTTTGCCCTCCGCATCCTTGAATCGTTTGGAGACCGGCACGCTCTCAGTTTCCGGCTGCGCCGCATTGCTTGCGAAAAATAGACTCATATCAGACATGTTATAGTTCTCCCTTACGGTTTATTGGTTTAGCCTAAAACGGGTGCTACAAATTGATCAGGCATGTCGATGTCTTCCCAAGTGAAATCGATATCTTCGTCCAGCTCGTCCGCGTCTGCATCCAAGGCGGCCATCACCACGCTGTCCAGGTTTACGCCTTTGAGAGTGACCGTTTGTTTGCCAATGGTGGAGTTCGGGTCCTCGTTTACGATGGTAATGTCGAAGTAAACGTCCTTCCCAGTCTTAATGTAGTCGTACATTAGCTTGCGGAACATGCTGGTTACGTAAAAGATAGTCATGGAACCCGTCCCGCTCCAACCCGTTGCCTTGCGCTGGGTTCCGCGTTTGCCGATGGTCTTGATTTCAGATTTGTTTTTCTCCGCGGTGGCCCGCAGGTTCCGCAGATAGAACATCTCATGATTAATGCCGTTAATTGTTATCCACCCACGGCCCTCTTGACCAGATACAATGTCGCCCGCTTTTAGAAATTCAGTCATAGATTATTGGACCCTCACTTTCATGTAGATTTTTTCGATGGAATCCACCGGCTGCACACTGCTGCCCACAAAAACGGCGTCCAGTTCATCACCTAAGGTGACGGTAATGTCCGTGAGTGCATCAAAGTTTTGTATGGCACCAATGCCTTGGTAAATCTCGGCAATCTTGACACATTCCTTCCGGAACAGATTACGGCCGTCAGCGTTGTTGCTCACCTTCCCAATGTAGTACGATTCGAAAGTGTCTTTCCAATCGTTCGCTAAGCTGTCCAGCGCCCGCAGAGAGCGATTCTTACGGAACGTCTTGCCTTTGGTTGGGGTGAAGCTTTTGAACGTGTTGATGTCCTGCTCCACGACAGCACGGCCCTTGTTCATGGTGAACAGGAACTCGCCATTGTTCAGGGCAGTAATGGTCTGGCTATTGGTGTATCGCGGGTTGGCGTCTACTGCTTCGTCGTACGCCGTGTAGGTCAGCGATTCATTGGCTGCCGCGGCCGCCGTCGCTCCCGCCACCCATGCGACCGCCTGGTCTGCAGTCAGCTTGGTTCCATCCGCCAACACAACCCCGTTTTTCACGCTGATGACGCCCTCGTAATCCGCCGCCGGATAATTCTCAACGACCAGTTGAATCTTGCGGCCTTCGTCGTCCCGTAGGCGCTTAGCGAAGGCAGCATATACGGATTTCAGCGTATTGTCCGTACCAACATAAGCAACGGTATTGAAGTAGTACAGCTCCAGCGCTGCCAGAAAGTCGGTGTGATCCGCATTGACTACCGCTGCCCCGTCTGTACCGCCCGCAAGCGAAGTGCCTGCTGTCGCCGTCAGTGCGCCAGCACCGGACCAAGTAACCCATTTGTTCGGGGTAAGGCCGGCAATATTCGCAACCGTTTGGGAATCTACCTGAACCCCGGACAGGAGAGTACGCACATCAAACTTCGCCGGATCATCGATGTTAGCTTGAACAATGATTTTCAGGTCATTCCCACGCAGCCCGCCGTATTTCGCTGTAGCCGTCAGGTTGCCGGCGGCAGCCGTAGCCTTTACCCCGGCATTAAGCCGGTACAGTAGTACCGTTTTGGCTCGTTTCAATGCTTCCTTGATGAGAAGCAGCTGGGAGGCTGTGATATCGTAACCCAGCCGTTCGAAGACGTCCTCACCGGCATTCACTTCGATGATTTCCTTTGCCGGACCCCAAGGAAGAACCAATTGCAACGCCGTGATCCCTCGGGTGCCTAATGTGGCAAGGGACTGCCCTTCACTTTCGAAGTTGATGAATACGCCTGGTCTTACTTTGTTTTGCACGGAATAAGTTCCACCCGCCATAGGTTACTTCGCCTCCTGGTTATAGAACTTCCGGAGAAGCTCGTCGATTTGCTTGAGAGAAAAGGTTCGACCATCCTCAAGTAATGCCTGAAGCACGTCCCGATCCGCAGCATACTTTTGCGATTGAAGTATCTGCGCTTTTTCGTAACTTGGGACGAATTCCGCTTCTGTTTCTTTATCTCGTTGTGCCGCCATTAGGCGTTCACCTCCGTATTCATCGTCCGCATTGGCGTGCCCGCTGGCACCGCCTGCATGACATGGAAATTAAAGTCCACAAAAAAATGCAGCACGTCGTCGATGACTTCATGCCGCATTCCACTCCCTCGTAGCTGACCTCCGGGTACCGTGATGTACCGCAGGCCGCTGATCAGCGTTTCCGCGATGCTATATGCTTCCTTATTGGAGCAGTTGAATAAATGTATGTCAAAAGCGTGGGTACGCTTATGGCGATGGTGTAGGAGGTGTTCACTGCCGCCTTGAAGCAGCTTGACGTAAAAATGCTTACCCTTCCCGATTCCCTGCTGTGGACGCTCACCAAAGCGCCCTATCGCCGGAAACAGTTCGGCCAGCTTTTCGAAGATGCCGTCACGCACGTCATTAATATCCATGCTTTCACCTCATATGCTTATCAATAAACTGCTGCATTTTCCGGTCCATTAACTTGGGCATTTCCTCTTCAATTTCCTTGATGGATAGGGTCAGCATGAATTTGCCGTCCACCCATCCCATATGGTCCGGCGTTCGATGGCCGTACTCCACGTACAAGGAGTATTCGACCGGATTAATAATTTCGATTTGGACGCCCGTTGCCGTCCGTTGGATCTGCCCGATGGTCCACCCGCGCCGGAGATCCCCGGTTACACCCACCGGTGAACGGGCAATCGTTTTAGCAAGCAGCCTTCCTGCAATCTCCCGGATACATTCATCCATAAACCTTGGGAAGTCCCGGTCCATCGCCTCTACGACCTTTTGCATGTCCTTGAGATCGTCAAAGTTGAAATCCCCTATGCCCGCCATAGCTTACGCATACCCTTCTCGCGATAGGTTAATTTCCTGATGCGTGCTGTAAGGGAATGGTTCGCCGGCCGTGAACTGCAGCACCGTTTCGCCGCGGGTGATCGTCACGGAATCCCCTTGCTTGATGACAAGCTCTGGCGAAATAAACAGCTTAGCATCGTACCGGATGTCGTTCTGCGCTTCCGTTTGATTGTTCCGGCCTAGTCCCTGTTGGGATAAGCGGCAAGGCTGGTTTTCGTAGACGGCAATAGGCTGCATAACAGTTTCATGGTTTGGCGCTTCCACTAGTCCCCGGCGCTGAATGGTCGCTCGGTCCGTGTACATTTTCTCAAGCACTTGGCGATATCGATTGGTGGGGATCACACTACCACCTCACACGGCGGAAGGCATTCAGCTCCGCCCGGTAATCAAATACCATGTTATCCAGCACAAGCATGGGCTGAACGGCTGCCGCCGGCTTGCCCGTCTTAACGGATGTGTCGCCTATACTGATCTCGAATTGTTCCTCATCCACCGGATCCGGGAAGAGGATCGCTTTTTGTTCGGCAGCTACCGCCGTGGCTGCCAAGGATGCCCAGGTAAAACGAAGGTCCTCCGGAATCTCCGGGATATTGCAGTAATGTTTGATCCGCTTCTCAGCCTCGTCAACGTAGATGCCAAGGAGATCATCATGCTGCCCGTCATTGACGGGCAGATTCAGCTTCTGCTTGACGATACTCTTGACCTCTTCTTTACTGGCCGGCATCTTGCTTGCCACCTTCGAGGAGGGCGATGATCTCCTCTTTCTTCGTAGCGCCTTTCAGGTCCACACCTTGCTTTTCAGCGTGTTCTTTCAGCTGGGGAATGGTTAAGTCCTCCAGCCGGAGATCCTTGTCCTTGTCGGGTTCCTCGATGGGCTGCTCTACTTCTTTGAATCCTTCGGAAAGGAGACGGGTCTTCTCCGCCTCCGTAGCTACGATACGATGCACATTATCACGTTTCAGCTCATACATAGGTTCGTTCCTCCTTAGGCGCCCGTTCTGACGAATACAGACGGCAGCGCGTTGTCCAGGATCCACAGTTCGTGGTATTTGCGGTAATCGATCTTCCACGCGTCCGCCTTTTGGTTGGTTGCTGGATCGAAAATGCGCATGTTGTCCGTTTTGGAAATGGCAATCGGCACATTGCGCGGGGTGATAATCCAGTGAACATCTTTCGCCCCGGCCGCTGGAACGAAACCGCCCGCCTCCTGCCCGGCTGTTTTCCCGTCACGGAACACATAGGCCGTTTTCATTCGTGCGGATGGCACAGGCTTAATCGGATTGCTGTCGATTGCCTTGATTTGCGTCTTCACGTCGCCTTGGGAGAACTCCACGACATTCAGCTGCTTCGCCAAGTCCGGCGTATTGCTCAACACACCCGTCAAGATCGTGCTCATGGTGATTACCAAGGGAACCTCACCAATAACGTCCTGGATGGCGTAAATGTCCTGTTTCAGTTGTTTCAGGATCGTGGCTTCATCCGGTGTGTACGTTGCCGAACGACCGCCGCCAATGGCTACGGAAGCGATCTTGCTGTATCGGTAGGCGTCTACCTCCGGAATAACCTTCGTGCGCTGAAACTCGCCCATGACCGCTGCTGCCGTTGCCACAAAGTTTGTTTCGTTGACGTCCATGCTGTCCAGCTGGAACGTCCGGCCCCGGTCCTGCGTCATCTGGCGGGTTTCGTAACCGAATGTCACAGCACCCTCAACAAAGCCGTTTGTCCTGTCGTAGTTACCCAGCGCATCCATGTTAAGTTTCGGGATTTTCACCTCATTACCGCCATTGTACTGAACCAGGCTTGCGTTGGGCTCCATCCATCCGGATGTGGCCTGGGCAATCATTTGCTTGTCCAGTGTGGCTTGAAACAGTTTTGCGTACTCCAATGTGTTTGCTACTCCCATATTAGTTCATTCCTCCAAGTATTTGATTTTCAATCAGGGTTTGCAGGCTACCCGGCTTTCCGCCGCCGGCGTCTACCGGTTTCGCACCGGAGAATTGCGGTTGACCCGGCTGCTTCTCGGTAAACAGGAAGGGTTTTGCTTCCTTGAGTCCTTTCAGCTGCTCGTCGAGGCCGCTTACCTTGCCATCATCGGAAAGGATCAGCTTTGTGCGATCCAGCAGGCCCGACACGATATCCGGGTCATGCGCTTCCCCCGCGATGGCTGCTTTAATGGCCGAAGTAAAGGACATTTCCTTCAGCTTGCCTTCGTACGTTTCTTTTGTGGTCTTGTTGGTTTCCTGCAGCGTTTCGATTTGCTTTTTCAGCTCCTCGTTATCGCCGGCAGCCTTCTTGAGATCCGCCAGTTGCTTGTCACGGTCCTTCAAGTCGGTATCCAGTTGCTTCTTGGCTTCGTTGAGCTGGTCGAACTTGTCTTTAGGGAACCATCTGCCGTCAGAAACAATGTCCGCCTTCGCATCACCCAATTTGCTTACGACCTGGTTGTACAGTTCCTCTCCAAGCAATTCCTTCAATTTATCCATTGTGAACACTCCCATTTAGTTTTTTTGGCGTAACCCACCGCCATGGGCGGCCGTGATGCTCCGGCCAACGAGCAATAGAAAGGGCCCCGGCAGTCTCAGCCAGAGCCCAAAAAAGAGATTCCATTTTTTATAAATAGTAGAATATAATTTAGAATATATAACCAATATATTCTTAAAGGGGAGACAACACAGTGCGCATTACTGCATCAGAATTTGATAGAGTTTCTTTTAAAATGCTCCTTAATATCCAAAGAGGAAACTACTACGCAAACAAGTTTGACTTTGAAATTTCTGACGAAACTTACTTCGATGTACTTAAAGAGTTACTTGATGATTATCACGTAGAAGGTTTTGCATTAGTCAAGATGCCCGGAGGTGGAGGCTTTAAGGCAATTAACCCTCGTGTAACTCGCAGCGGTTTATCTCTTATAGAAAAATACATTCGCGACAAGGTGCTACTCGTCTTAGCAACTAAGGCCTCTTCTCAAGGTATAAGCGATGCCACGATGAATAAGTCAGAGTTGGAAAAACGACTTGATGTTAAATCAGAGCAAATAATGCTCCACTTAGAATCTCTCGAAAACGAAGAATTCATTGAGATAACATCGAAAATCTACGCCGATGACGAACTATATAATTACGATATAGCATTAACCCCAAATGGTTTTAATTTGTTTTACGACACGCCGCATTTTAAGAAAAAGGAATCGTCTGTTGTTATAAATGGAGTAATGAACAACTACTCTAATTCCCAGGTCTTTAATGGCGACATAACTTTTTCAGATAGCTTTAACCATGTTGTGAATTCAACAGCGCTATCTCGAGAACAGAAAGAAGAACTCTCTGATCTTATCAGGAGCATTCTTACCGAAAAAAAGGTAACCCCTGATAATGAATCAAAGTTGAAGAAATATTTCGGCAAACTCGGTGATAAAGCCGGAGAAGCTGTTATTGTTCAAAGTGTGACCGCACTTATAAAAAGCATGTTAGAATCTAATGTTTCTTAGTAAACTTTTCCCCATCTGAAAACAGTTCTTCTCCGCGATTCGATGAGTAATATAGCAGTAGTTCTGATAACTGAGAGATTGAAGTTTCTGCAAGAAATTTATCTGTTAGAGGCATAACTTTTCTGTCTCTCATGACAATGGCCCACTTGTAAGGTGAACCCACCCAAGGATGTCCAACTGCCGGAAGCCTAAAGATACCCATCTTTTTTAGGCTTCTTTTTTTCACCCAGGACAGTCTTTTCTTACCGATCATGTAAATCCTCCTCCCCAAATAAAAAAGCACTCTCGACTATGCGGGAGCGCCTTACAGTTTAAATTCATTTTGGGTATGTTCATCCATAACCATTTTCAGTTTCTCATATAACGGTTTCACATCGTCCGGAGCGTCCGGTTTCAAATGTACCGTATCATTGCCAAAATGGATCCATGGCGCTAGTTTCGGCGGAATAAAGGGCATCATAGCATACCGGCCTCCTGCAGTTTTCGATTTAGGATCCTTATAACCTCTGTTGCCAGCCGCCTTGGATTTTCTATACCAATAGCTTCGGCAAACGATTCGGCAAGGATTTCTTTGGAATTCTTGTTAGCATAATCGCTTAATTCTTCGCGGATGTTTTCATTGGTGTGGTCGATCCCCAAGTTCGCCAGTGCTTCCTTGACGATCTCCGTCGATAATACCCCGCGGTTTAAACGTGAGAATATAATTTGCACGTCATCTACGGAAACCTTGGAACCGGTCCAGACGCCCATGACCTTCATGGCGTGGGCATATTCCAACAGATGGCCGAATTCATGAACAAAGAGAGATTCGCGGTTCGAGCCTGGCGGCCAATGCTTCACATCCACTGATGCCTTAATTATATCATCTATATCTTGGGAATTATAGTAATGCGATGAAATTTTCAGGTTTGACAAGACTTTCCCGCCAGTGTATTCCAAGCCTGCTTGTGCTACAAAGTCCTCTGTATCCACGGCTGTAATTTCCTTGGCAAACCCTTTAATGCTCGGGTACTCTTTCATTGCCTTGTCCATGGCCCGATTCACTGAATTGGCGCTATCCACGTCAAGTCCCGTATAGTCCGCCTTATCGAACCCATAGTCTCTCAAGGCGGCTTCCTCTGCTTCCTGAACCGTCTTGGCCGGGACGAACGGCTGCTGTGCCGGTGTCGGCGGCTGCGGTGCTGCCGGATCAGGGATATTGTTCAGCTTAAATGGTTCACTTGCTTCTTTGGCGTACGTCGCTTCCCAATCAGGATAGGTTATTCCGCCGGGAACATCGTAATATTCCCCTTTGTCGTCCATCGCTGACCGTACCTTGACGTTTTCTTCATAGTGCGGAATCGTCGTTGATCGGCAGCGGACATGCAGCGGCGGATAGTTTACCCCGGCCTGAGCTTCCGACAGCAGAAATTCTTTGCCGTCCATGTCCCGGCATGCGGGGGATGTCCTGGAATCCAGCGTCGCCGTGTACTTATACATCTCGACGCCAAGCTCTTTATAAGCA
This sequence comes from Paenibacillus gansuensis, assembly GCF_042684925.1. Taxonomy (NCBI): domain Bacteria; kingdom Bacillati; phylum Bacillota; class Bacilli; order Caryophanales; family Paenibacillaceae; genus Paenibacillus; species Paenibacillus gansuensis. Next base: position 388,951 of record NZ_JBHUME010000008.1, read on the forward strand.
TCCAAACGGGACTGTCCGGAAAAGTAAGCAGACTCCGTAAGGATCAACCTCTCTGCATTCGACCGGGAGACCTTCATTTTCTTGGCGAAGGCGTCAACCACGTCCTTGGCCGTATCCCCGCGTATAAGACCATGCGTGAGAGCCGTCTGCAGCTCGTTAAGCAACTTCGTCTTGTCGCCCCATATCCGGGTACTGAAATTCGTCCCGTCCGGCGACCAAGGCCGTGAAAGAAGCTTCTCGATCTGGGTGTGATCCAGTTTCGCGAAGGAGGAGCCAAGGCCCACGCCTTTTTGCATCTCGTAGATGGATTGATAGTATCCATCCTTGTAAATGGTACCCATGGTGTCCGCTGTGCCCTTCTGCTGCTTTGCAGACAGAATTTCGATATGTTGCCTCATCTGCGTCTGCAACGCCTCTAAGCGGCTCACACGGACTTTAATGGATGCATTCTCCAGCTCCTTCATCCAGCGGAGGTCTACCGCGTTTTCTTTCCCCTTCTCGATGTATTCCTCAACAGTCCATTTGAACTCTTTTAGCTCGCCGGCTTTCAGTACCTGCCGGGCGGTTGCCATGTCCATAATGCCGTTATTATGGCCGAACCGGGTGTAAAACGTATCGATATCCCGCTGTAAGGAAGCCATCGCCTTATCATACTGCGTGTTGAGGTCTTCGGTGTATTTTTCTCCCTTGCCGATCAGCGCGTCCGTGAGTTGGTCAAACCGATCGGTCCAGTACGCGTCGCTTCTCATTGGGTACCGCCGCCTTCAGGCGGTGTTTTGTCCTTACCCAAGCCGCCATACCCCTGTGGATCGTCTGGAGCGGCCTGCTCTTCTTCCTGGACGCGCTTAAGTTCTTCCTTAGCATCCTGGACCCAAGGATGATTTGCCAAGATGGTTTCCTGTGAGAGAATGCCGACGCTGTTCTTGACGTTGGTGATCGTATCCGTCTCGTTGATCAGGATATCCCGGTTAAAGAGGAATTCGACCGGCTCCTTCGTGTAATCGCCCTGTCCGGAGTTGATCAGGTGCATGTCAATGAACCAGCATAACTGCTCCAAGCTGGCTTGGAATTCCGTTTCGAGCGTGTTGGCGTCCATGTCCAGGTCATTATACAGCGACCGTAGGGCGACCCCGCTTGCATTGCTGCTGAACTCCTTGGCGGACGTGTCCACGCCGCGGCCAAACTCATAGATGTCCTTGCGGTTCATTTCCATGTGCGTCTTATACGCTTCGGTATCGATTTCCAAACTGATCGTATCCACGCCGCTGTTACCTTCCCCGTCTACCTTGATGAGCCGGTACGTGGAAAGGTTCTTGCGGAGCTCGCCCGCCTCCGTGCCGTCGTAGCCTTTGATGACAAAGATACTGTTCGGTAGATCCTCTAAATTGTTGGAGTTGTCAGACTTGCGCTTGTCGTAATCATCAACGAGCGATTTCAGGAACTGGATTAGGGGCAACTCCTCGTCGTTGTACTTGAAGCAAATGAACGGAACGCGCTCCCAGTTGTATGCTTGCTCTACGCCGTCCACAATGGCGGAAAAATGGGACTGGCTGCTCTCCTGATCCATGTCAGGCGTAAGCTTCCCGTCAACCAGTTCATACTTTTTGACGCCCTGCGTATCCCAATACTCTACTTTGGTCAGGTTCTTCTTGGTCGTGCCCTCATATCCTGTGACATCGTATGTCCGTATAACGGCCTGCAGCTCGGTATGAGCCGAATCCACCCATAGCGGTATGATCTCCTCTGATGGGATCTTCTTAAAAGCGAGCTGGCCGGATGGGTTGTAATACACTTGAACCCACGCTTTGCCTTTGTTGATCGCTTCTTTGCCGATGTTTTTCAGAAGCCGAAGCGTGTTCTTATCAAATAAGTCACCCAGCAGCTCTTGATACTTGGCGTTATCCGTTTGAATCGCAATCGGCTTGCTAAGCAGGTAGCCAACCTTCTGATCGGTCAGCTTCCGGATGAACTGATGCACCAGGCGATTGTCCGCCAAGTTCTTCGCAGGCTCCAGCTTACCGCCTTCCCCGACGACCGTGCGAACCCGTTGGAGAATGTCGGTATCACCTTTATAATACCTCTCCCCGGCCAGCATTTGGCTGCGCTGGCTGCTTGTTAGCCAGTCCTTGATTTCCTGCTCGATGATCTGCTCGGTTGTCATGGCGGACGCGGCGCCTGCCTGCAGGATGGAGAATATGTCTTGCATGAGGCTCATTGCCTCACCGCCTTTCCTATTCGAATGCGATGGAGGAACCGCGGCGCATGTCCTCAATGCTGTACCGCAGCGCGGCCATGGCGTCATCGAAGAAATCAACCGGTTCGTCCAGGTAAATGTTCTTTTTGGGATCGAACTTCCATTTCCATTGCGAGATTTCCTTAAGGGTGTTCACGCAATCAGGATGGATATGGATCTTATGCTTTTTGAGGAAGTCGATCTGTGCTTTTACGCTGCCGGGTTCCTTTTTCACGGGATAGGCTCGGTATCCGGCTTTCTTCCACGTCTTGATCCGGTCCGGCTCGGCGCTGTCGCAAGGCATCCTGAAGCGCTTGTCCAGCTTTCCTTCCGCCATCTGGATGATTTCGCCTGTGTCCTTCTCATGGACATAGATTTCATGGCACACAAACAGCTCACCGTCCTTGAAACCGACCGTGAGTATGGCATTCGCATGGTTGAAACCAAAGTCCTGTCCATGAGTCATAACGTCGAACCGCTCATGCGAGGTATCAAAATCATGGACAGTGTAGTTGCTGAGGATCAGGCCGCCCGTTTCGCCCCATTCTCCCTCACCATAAATCTTGTAGCCTTCCGGATCCCGTTCCTTCCTCATCATCATCCGCCGGTGATAGGCTTCGTCAATGAATCGGTTGTTCAGGTATGTGCTGTGGTGCGTTAAGACGTCGGGATGCTCGATATCAAAGTATTTCCCCTTGATAAAATGCGTTGCGGATACAGGGTTAAAGGTAAGCGTCATTTGATAATACAGGTTGCTGTTCGGCAGGATACCCCGGAGCCGGTCGTCCAAGATATCAATATCGGATTCCATGACTTCCGTTGCTTCCTCGATCCATATCCACGTGAGTTTCCCCTTTGTGAACGTGATCGATTTCAGCTTTTCCCGGTCCCGTGCATCATTGACGCCGCGGAAAATGATCTGATTCCCGGTAACCTTGCTGCGGAGCATAAGAGGTGACTGGCGAACTTCCCAATACTCTTCTGCCTCATCCCCGAATATCCGGTTGATAGCCGCCTGCAGCTCGGCAAAGGTACTGTTCCGGTGTGTGGCATCTACTTTGCGGACAACCAGCAGGTTCGCGCCTTTATACGTGGGATCTGACAGCTTCATGATGAAGTCCTGTGCCACGTTAACGGATTTCCCGCTGCCGGCGCTGCCCTTCATCACCCGGTACCGGTGCTTTGAACGGTTGACCTGGCGAAAGGCTGGGTTAAACTTCACGACGCCCCGGCTCATGGCTCATCATCCCCGTAATCTACGGTGAGCGTGAGAGGCTGCTTCGTATCGTCCTTGGTTACCTTTTCGACCTCAGCCTTCAGCTTGATTAGGCGTAACCGGTGCTCGTCATGGACGTCTTCCGGCGGCATTGTCCGAAGCATGTCCTCATACTGCTTGATCATGGTCGTTAGCCTGTGCATGGCTTGTGTCTGAGCGTTGAGTGCGGTTGCCTGACGATCCCAAGCGAACTGGAATTCAAACTCTTCTTCGACCATGATAGGAACCATGTTGTCGCCATCTGAATGCACTTCAAACTTGCGCTTTTTGACCTCTTTTATCATTTCATCCTTGCTCGTGACATGCATTTTGCGTTGGGCATCAAGGATATTGGACCATGCTATGCGGATTTGATACCACAGCATTTCCAGCCTGGACATGTTTTCCGTGGCATCGAAAATTTCAAGATAAATGGGATCATCCGGTAATAGCTTGCGGAATAGGCCGTGCTTAACAGCGTTGTCATTCCCTATTGGAGCGCTACCGCCTTTGTTTCCCTTAGCGTTTCTGTTTCCCCGCGGCGCCCCGCGCTTTGGCTCCGGCAGCTCGTCCCAGTTGTCCATACTCTTCCATTTTCGAACGAGCGCTGCACTGACGCCTAACTTATCGGCAATTTCAGCAGGTTTCATCGTGCGTCCGCTGCGGATCCAGAGCTTAGCAGCTTTCTCGCGGTCTGGGCTACGTTGACGTGACATCGTTCATTGCTCCACCTCCAATCTTTTGCTGCGGCAAGAGTAATTTGATATTGGCAGCCATAAGATTATCTTTTCTTTTTGGTTTTCCAGAAGCCATAAATAAAATAGCAAGATATCCCTAACAAAACCACTTGGTTCACGATTTGAAGGCACTCAATAACAGTTCTAGGCAAAATCAATACGATCATGTTCTCCCCCATGCTAAACACCTCCTATTTGAGTTTGTTTTCTCACTTTTTTCCTTGACTTTCACAGGCGCTTGTGATTTTGAAATTTAAACTCCTCAAAAACACCCAAAAAACAGCCTTTGAGTTCCCCTAAAAAGGCTTTGTGTGTAATTCAGAGGTTTCACACTTTTTTAGATTTTTCAAGTGCTTGAGATTCCTCTCAAAAATGAGTTCACTTTGCGCCGAATTATGGGTAACTCTACAGCGGATTTTCGTCTAAAGCGGAGTCTAACAGGTCCTGAAGGGCCCCGATATAACGCAAAGAGTCGCTTGGTTCTGTGTGTCCAAGCAACTCCATTAGTAACGCTATGTCCTTTGTTCGCTCGTATAAGTGATAAGCGCAGGTCTTTCTCATGGTGTGGCAGCCGATGTTATCCAGACCAAACTTTTTTCCGGCCTGGGCGAGTATCTTGTAGGCCATGCTGCGGCTGATCGGCTCGTTCTTTCGTCCGCTGATCTTCTTCCGGCTGCGGCCGGGGAACAGGTAATCTTCATCGTCCTTCCCCTCGATCAGCTGGTCCAGCACCTTGCGCAGCTCCTTGTTGATCTTGATTCGCATACGCTTGTCGGTCTTCTCGGTGACCAGGTTAATGTGCGTCCCCTTCACCATCCACACTTTTAAGGGTAGGATGTCAGAGATCCGGAGCGCCGTGTTTATACCCAGCATGAATAGAGCATAGTTGCGAAAGTCCGTCTTAAGCAGGTAGTCCTTAAATGCTTGGAGGCGTCTACGGTCCCGTATCGGTTGAACTACTTTCACCCTGTGCACCCCTCTATCGCTTTGATCTAATAAAAAAAAGCGCCTATTAGGGCGCTTAAAAATTTATCATTGTGTTAATTTGATATTTTTCCCACTCGTTGTCAGTAGGTTCTCTTAAGACATACTGATAACCAACTAGAAGTACTTTTTTATAAGCTTCAAAAGCTTCTTCGCTGAATTTGTTTTGCTGAACGTTATTTATAAAGGCCATTGAATTTTGCATGAATAGCAACGGATTTGTAAACTCAGTTACATCCTTCCACCCATCAACACCTTTAACCGACTGGCTTACTTTATCATCGCAAGTGCCTTTGCAACAAGGTATCACATCAGTAATAGTACCTTGCTTATTTTCAACAATTACAATAATGCCAGGACCTTTATCCTTACTTCCCTGAATTACATCTTTTCCACAAATTTCGCATTCTATCTTCGCTTCATCGCCATAAAGTTTTATCACTGCTACATACCCCTTTTATGTAATATTAGAGAACTCTCTCTAAATTCCATAATACTACAAAACATGGATAATAAAAGGTTAATTTTGATAATATCAATATCACTTTACTAACAATTCCTTTATAGCTTTCATAAGAACCGTTGCCAAGTCATCACCGTCATCGCCCTGTATATAATGAGCATCCCTGGCAATGAACCAATTGAACTTGAAATTCTGTATTTGAAACTGGAAATCATATGACAAAATATCAATCATCTGTGCGACAGAAAGTAACGGCAATGCTTTATTATGCTCGACAGCTATTCTGATTCCTTCTGCGTCATCGTATCGAATACAGTAATCATTGTCCTCTGGATAATATTCTGGATCAGTAATGACGAATACACCAGGTTGATCCTCGATAATGAATAATTCTCCAGCTTCTGGATCACCCCAATGATCCCTTATTCGTTTTATAACTCTTGGATCAACTATGCTTCTCATTTCTGCCTCAGTCAACCGATCACGCATTAAAACAGCCATTATGCCATCTCCCCTGGAAATATGATGTTGCTTAATATTTCTGTGGCAGCCAGAGAAGTCCTGCTATCGTAATCGAACCCGATCCTTATTAACTCTCTGCCATTTCTTCGCGGATGGCAAATGGTGTGTTGTCTCTCCGTAGCAGGTGATAAAAAATAACTTGGACTGCTTGACTATGGAGAACACCCACCATATACCGTCAAGCTTGATATATTCCTTCTGCCGGAACCAGTTGCCGCTCTGAATGTGAGCCTTGCACTGATCTGCCAGTTCATCCCTATCGATCTGTTTTACCCTGGAACAATACTTGTCGTAGGCGTGGTTAGTGATAATTAATTCAAGCTTGTCTAAATACATGGCCCCTTCCTCCTTAGGTTTACGACAACGAAAAAGAGACCGGGAGGGCTCCCCGATCTCTTCGTACTGCATGACTCTAATGCAACTTAATTTGGCGGAGAGTTTTACCTCTCACATATAGGTGGCATTCGCATGGCAAGATTTAACCTGAAAGAAAAATATTTTGTATTAATTCTCTGGATATCTTTCTTTGAGCCCTTTGGATATAGGAATCAACCGATCCTTTTGTGATGTTTAGCATTTGCGATATTTCGTAGTGTGAAAAACAATGACCATGAGCGAGAACATAACATTCCCTCTCCCTTTCCGATAACCTTGAAAGTGCATCATCAATCCTAAACCTTTCCCATTCCGACAGATTTGCCGGGCTTCCGGTTGTGCTGCCACTAACAAAAGCCTGCATTCGAACCGGGTCCATTAATTTTTCCCGTTGGTAAGCTGCGCGTCGTTCGATTCCCCGGCGGTTCCCCGGCCGGCGGCCAGACTGCAGCCACTCAAGCGTGTAATTGCAGTCCGAAATCATTTCACCGATGATCTGCCGCTCAGCCTTGTCCGTATTCAGCGTGCGCAGCGCCTGTAAGTTACGCCTGGTCCATTTATATCCCTTAACCATATCCTCCATGATGCTGCACCCCTTACGCTTCTTCCGGAGCGAATTCGTCGTCTTTAATTTCTTGGTTCAGGTTCTCGAGCACTTCCGCAACCTTACCATCCTTCTTTTTACGGGCCAGATCAATGCAAGCGTCGATGTGGTCCGTTAATTTATTTTTGTCTACCGTTTCCAGTGTAACCCACCCCTTTCGTTAGGCCCAATTTCTCTTATCTTTGCTGTTGCTGTTCGTCCCCGGATGTGGCTGGTCGTAATGGGCACGATCCAATGAAACGAACTTGTTATAGTTTTTGAGGAAGATCAATTCTACCGTACCCACCGGACCATTCCGCTGCTTTGCTAAGATGATCTCGATGATATTTTTCTTCTCGGATTCTGCATTGTAGTAATCATCCCGGTACAAAAAGGCTACGATATCCGCATCTTGCTCGATGGATCCGGATTCTCTCAGGTCGGACATCATCGGGCGCTTATCTTGGCGTTGCTCTACGCCCCGGCTCAGCTGAGACAGCGCGATGACTGGCACTTCCAGTTCCCTTGCAATCTGCTTCAATGTTCTGGATATCTCGGATACATCCTGTTGCCGGTCTCCCTTGCCGCGGCCCTGGATAAGCTGCAGGTAATCAATCAGAATCAATCCCAGACCTTTATCCTTTTTCAGTTGCCGGCATTTCGAACGTATTTCCGAAACTGTGATTCCTGGCGAATCGTCGATGTAGATTTCAGCGTCTGTTAGTGAACCCAGAGCCATTGTAGCTTTCTCCCAGTCATCCGCTTCCATCATGCCCGTTCTAAGGCGGTGCGCGTCAATATTCCCTTCGGCACACATCATTCGCGTTACAAGCTGTGTTGCACTCATTTCCAAGCTGAAGATTGCTACCGTCTCTTTCTGCCGGATCCCGACGTTTTGGGCGATATTGAGAGCGAAAGCCGTTTTACCGACGGATGGCCGGGCCCCGACGATAATTAAATCCGATTTTTGAAAGCCCGACGTCATTTTATCCAGGTCAGCGAAACCTGCGGAAATTCCGGTCAAACCGCCTTTATTGCCGCTATAGTGGGCGTTCTCGATATTCTGAAAGCACTCTTGTGCAACCTCGCTCATAAGCCGAAAGCTGCTTTTCTTTACCGTTTGATCGGCAAGCACTTGAGCGGCCGCCTGCATACTGGCTACCAGCTGGGCCGGGTCATCTGTGTTACGTGCCAAATGCGCTTGCTTTTGAATCTCAATAATCGCATTTCGGTGAACTGAGTTCTCCTTCAGCTTCGCAACGTAATATTCAACGTTTGCTGCAGAGGGAACCGATGACGCTAGCCCTGTTAGGTATCCGATCCCACCGATTTCTGAAAAAGCGTAGCTTTTGCTGAGCTTCGTCGCCAGGAGGACGATATCGACGGGTTCCCCGCCCGCCGATATGCTCTTCATCGCTTGATAAATCTCTTGGTTCGCTGGATCTGTGAATTCTTCGCCGCTGAGCATGTCTGCTACAATGTCATAGCATTTTGGCTCAAGGATGATCGCGCCCAACACGGACCGTTCTGCTTCTAAGTTCCGCGGAAGCTCCTGCATGTTAATCTTAGGACCACGATCTTGTTGCAAGCTGCTTCACCTTCTCTTTCAGCTTTTCAGGCATCGGCACTGCCTTGAGTTCCCGATCTTTTTCCACCTGTTCAAGCATCAACCGGGTATCCGCCGCATTGGGGATGTGAGGGCCTGCAGCTTCTGCCGTCGGTCTTACAGCAAGCTGCCCTGGCGTCGGTGGATATTTGTTGTCGGGGTTCATGATGTATCTTTTCAAGTTTGTCTCCGCCAGATCGTACGTTGTGGTCTTTAGCAATTCGGTCCAGAGGGCGACTTTGTAATCGTCGTAGAAGAATCCTCCCATGGTGTTTTCAATGACCAGGAAGAGCTTGCGCACTTCGCTCTCGTTCACGCTGTTCCGCCTCCCTTATTTTTCTCACGGCCTCTTCATTCCGAAGCTGCTGCTTGCTCTTGCCAGCAACAGCGGGATGGTTCCCCGAAGGCATCTTCATAGCAAGATCCTTGTACTTCTCACGGAGCTTCTTGGCGCTGAGTATGTTCTTTTGCCAGAATGGATCACTGGTAACCCAGTTGATTACACGCTTGATTTCGTCCGGCACCGCCTTGTCCAGTTCTACCAGCTTACGGAACTCGTCTGCCCACTTCTGCATGTCCGCATCTCGGACCAAGTGACCTTTTCCAAGCTGTTCTGCCGATGCCATGATCCTTTCAAACAGGTACTTTGCCATGAGTAAATACCTGTCATCCTCGGCATACGTCTTTTGTTGCCGAGAAGGTTTTTTTAATATCTTTTTCTTACTCTCCTTCTCTTTCTCTATCTCCTTCTCTATTTGTGTACTTTCTGTATCACTTTCTGAACGCTTACTAGGGTTAATGTATACATTAATTACATTACCGTTAGCATTAACTAGGTGAATGGGGGAAATGACCTTCTGGCAGGCAACACCTAAGTCGATCAATGTGTACTCGTCAATGAACACAATGGACTTCCTTCTCTTGGAGGCTCCTATGTATCTACTTTGGAAACCTTTGGAAGTTAGGATGTGGTGTTTTTCAAATAATTCTTGGTGGAAGAAACCCCATTTAATGCACTCATTAACTATGTCATTTACCTTGTTAATGTCTACATTAACCCGTTTTGCGAATACATATTGCTCACGTTCTTCCCATAGATGGAAGTATCCGTTTTTGTAAATCTCTGACATAAGTCGGATGATGATGCCAAAGCCTTCCATGCCGAATTTACCGATTACGACAAGCAACTTATCGTCCTGGTCAATGTCCACATCTAAAGGGAAATATTCAAGGCCTTCCTTTACAGGCCGCGCCATACCTTATCCCCCCTCTCCCTCAGTCGTTTGGTGCCATAACCAGCGCTCAAATTTCTTTTTTAAGCCCTTCTTCCTAAGGAACCGATCAAAGTCCCTTAAGTCGCTCCTATGTGCTTCCGATGCCGATATGAGACTTCCTTGGACTTCTTCTAAGACCGCACGTAGCTCCTGAACGATGCCAGCATATTCATCCAAGCGGACAAGGTAACAATCCTCCAGCGCCTTCATGTAGTGCGTAAGAAGAGGCGAAATCTCCGAAACAAACATCGTCTCGGTGATCTCATGCCTCCCCCGTCTCGCGATTAGATCTTCCACAATTGTTATGATTACGTCCCGATGTAAAGTCATTGTCATCACCTTTTCAGCTGCTTTAAAAAGCGGTAACCGGCCAAGAATCCCGCAACAAAGTGATCCTCGTTTTCCAGTAACCGACTAAAGTTTAATGCTTCTTCATATTCGATCAGGGCTTCCTTTTGATGATCGGGTAACGCAGAAGTCAACATGCTATCACGTTTATTTTCCGTCACTTCCTCCGCCTTAAAATACGCATCAGAGGCCGGAACATCCATTGCAAATAATGTTGTTAAGGCTAACTCACGGAGAACTTCTACCATCCCTTCCTCAAATAACCTGGTCCCGTCAAACGGGCTCAAATGACGATTGGGAGCAATTTTATTCATTAGGAGGGATACATCACTAACACTCTTCATTGCTGCAAAATCACCCATTAGAACGCCTCCTTGAGTAACATGCCGTCCCTAATACCTGCACGGTAAAATGCCTCGCATTGCTGGGTGAGTTCTTCGGCCATAAGCTGTTCCAAACTTTCGAAGAAGTTCTTTTGTTGTGTATTCATTGACTTCAAAAAAGCTTCTTGATATGACGCGATTTCCTTTCCCAATTCCTCATTTTTAGCGATGTTGTCTGCTTGGAGCTCGTTGAATCTGTTTGAAATCAGTTGGTTTAATGCTATAGAAAGTGCATCTTTTCTCACATGTATCACTCCTTTTACATTTAGGATTGAAAGGCGATTTCACCCTGAAAACCTGATGAAATCGCCCTTGGTTTACTTAACAGGCATTGATATGTGAACGGTAGTCACGATTTGCATCTCCAAGAAAAGTGGCAAGTCTCTGAAGAGCCTCAGTCCTCTCCATAAAAGTGCAATAATTCATCTCTTCTCCTTTGGTATTACAACGAGCAGCATTGTGCGCAGCTTTCTGTGCTTCGTCAAGAATTCCTTTTACGGCATCCAAAACGTCATCAAACTTTAATCCGCGAACGTACTCAATCAGTTTGAATTCATCATCGTCCAGGATGAATGCCGAGTTACATGCCGTTAATTCGAAAATGGCTTCAGATGGCATCGATTGGCTGTTAAACCATGCAGCATAGTTAGGTCCGGTAATCAATACGGTAACTTGCGCTCCTTGTACCAGCTGGAAGAATTCATGATCCCCAAGGCTAAAAGTAAAATCCGCACCGCCAAGGGTGATTTCAACAAGATCACCTGTTTCCATGAGATCTCCTTCGATATATTTGACAGCAATGGGTTCATCAACAAGGCTGATCAGCGGATCCGCATTATGATCTGCTTTGAATTCAAGTGAGCAATGCACTCCGTGTTTCGATAGAATCTCTAGCAAATCGCATACTTCCCCGGCATTGGAAGGAACCATATTAATCGTTGTCATATACACTTCTCCTTTAATAGCCTACAATTTTAGGAATCCAATTTTCGACATAACCTAGAACCTGTTGTAGTTCCTTTCGTTTAACATCAGTGTAACTACCAACACCCCAACGGTCTTTAATTTCACGATGAATTTCTCGGAACATCGGACGCCTATATTCAGGCAAATTAGCCAGCTTGTAAACGCGTTTAGCGATGGTTTTTTGAAGTCGCCGTTGCTCACCATGATCTAAAGTAATCTGTTCATCCACTTTTCTTTCAATCTGGTCAACCCTGTTATCCAGCTGCTGATATTTCTTATCTTGGATAAAAATGGCCTTCATCTCTGGACTCAAACCAGCATAAGGGTCTCTCTCGGACTCTAATAGATAATCACGGATGGCCCGCGCTACTTGACTGTCTCGTAGAAGCATTCCTATACGAAGAATTGCTCTTCTTGGAATGATTGTAAAAGAAGAAGCTGTTTTACCAATTAAACCCATCTCCTTCAAGGAGAACAGTTCGTCCCCCCGTAAAACACGAACTCCATCAATCGACAACTCATCCCGATTATCAAAGATGAGACTGTCTATCGCTTTTCTAGAAACTTCAAAGTATTCCGAAACCATTTCTACGCTGGCGTGTATATCTCCAGGGAGCATGATCAATTTTTTTACCTTTTCTAAAGCGTCAACTCGCTCGATTACTGTTTCTCGAAGAGATTTACTCTCAATGAGGGCATCACTTTTAGTCATGGATATGCCCTCCCGTTTTTGGCAGATCATCGACGCAATTAGTGCAAACTACCTTGCCCTTGTAATGAACAATGTAGTCCGCATTTCCGCAGAATACGCAAGCCGGAGAGTATTTCTTGAGCACGATCCGGTCCGCGTCGATGAAAATCTCCAGTCCATCTTTCTCGTTAATATCCATTGTTCTTCTCAGTTCGATGGGCAGTACGACCCGCCCCAGCTCGTCTACCTTGCGGACGATCCCTGTGGATTTCAGCATACTTCTTGCCACCTTCCGGGCTACTATGATAAAATGTAGCCAAATGTTATTTGAAATAGTTATTAATCGCGACTCTCTGGCTCCTACCCCAGAGGGTCGTTTTCGTTCTCAACATATCTTCCAGTCATCAACTTGTATGACTGGTAAACGATCAAAGACAACAACACTAGGCCAAAAACCAAATTAGTCCAATCGAATATAGTCATGACATCTTGTCCTTATTCATGACGTTCACCTCCTCTCCAGCTTTCAATTCAGATAGCTGATTAACAATCAGGCTGCTCTGATAACCATAGTTCAAGAAACTGTCTTCCCTCTTTTGCAGGAAACAACCACTTTCCTCCAACCTTCTTCTTCTTAAATCTAGGATCAAAGAAAAAATTATCTTGTATATAGTTCCAGCTCATACATGTCCGTTTTTGAAGTTCATTTCTGTCCCAGAAAACAAGATCCGCATCCACCTGCTTTAATAGTTCCGTTATGCGCTGCTTACATTCACGCAATATTGCTTCCTCATCGATCTTGACGGCAATCATTCCATTCCACCTCTCGTAAAAAATGGTAAAATGATAATTTAATTATCAAAATAAGTAAAAAAATATAGCAAAATAATTGACGATAATATAATTATCTTGTATATTATTAATAGATAATAAAATTATCGCTTCATTCATGCTTGAATAAGCCTCGAAAATAATCAGGGAAAAGTTTCTCGGCCGGTTGCTCGAAATATTGAGATAGTCGGAACATAAGGTCTCTGCCAGGAGTAAATGTTCCATTTTCGATCATTCGCACATAAACAGTGGAGATAAGATTGTCTGCAGCCACTTTTGCTTGTGTGCCCTTTTGTTTGCGGCATTCGGCGAAATAATGGCGTTTGTGAGTCATTGGCATTGCCACCTCCTTTGTACTTCTGATTATATTTGATAATTTTTTTATCGTCAACATATTTTTTGACAATATTCTTATCAAATTATGTCGGAGGTAGAAAATGAAAATTGGTTCTATATTAACAGAATTACGTTTAAAAAAGGGTTGGACACAAGATCAAATAGCTGAAGCCTTAGGAATAAAAAGGGCCCGGTATAACTCTTGGGAAAACGATATCGCAAGGCCTGACATTGAATTTGTTGACCAACTTGCCCAACTTCACAAGGTCTCCTCTGACTATCTTCTAGGTCGGATCGAACCAGGCATACCAGCATGGGCCACATCTAAAGATCAACGAGATTTCAAGAAAATGCTCGAAGAGGATACGCCAATTATGTTTGATGGAGTGCCGATAGAAGGAGAAGCGAGGCAGCGTGTTATGGATGTACTTACCGGGTTATTCTGGGAAGCTAAACAAATGAACAAAAAGACATATGGTAGAAAGAAAAACATCAAGAACGACACCCCAGATAACATCACAGAGTAGTAGGTGACCGCGCTTGGACAAGTTGACAAAAAAGTTAATACAACGATTTAAAACTAATGATCCATTCGTAATCGCGAAAGGCCTTAATATCAATGTTAAATTTGAATCTTTCCACGATGGAACCCGCGGTTTGTACTATCGAGTCCTGAGACGTCGTTTCATAGTAATACATGAAGGCTTAGACGATACCTGGAAGAGATTTATATGCGCTCACGAATTAGGGCACGACCGATTACACAATGGATTGAATAGATTTTGGTTAGACGAACATTCTTTTTTCACCCCTGGTAAGTTTGAGCGGGAAGCAACAGAATTTGCAGTCTTGCTTTTGTCAAAGGGAACACAAATTTCAGACTGCACAACAATTTATGAGGCAGCGCTTAATGCTGGGATACCAGTTGAGTTTGCGCATTACTTAGAAAAATTCGTGTCTTGTAGCAATATGGAGAGGAGTGAATACGATGGCATTCTTTCGTAAACGAGGAGAAAAATGGGAGTACAGAATAAGCTATGTAGATCGTCGAACTGGTAAATCCAAAGAGAAGACTAAAGGCGGATTTAAAACAAAGAAGGAAGCACAAGTAGCTGCTACTGCAGCTGAAGCAGATTTGAATTATTTTGGCTTTGATGAAAATGGCAATGAGAAAGTCGAAAAATATTTCAACGAATGGTTAGAAGTTTATAAAAAGCCTTACTTAAAACCAATTACATATTCTGTTCAAGAGAGAAACGTTAGATTGAATATATTGCCTCGTTGGGGGAATTATCGTTTAAAAGACTTGACGAGAAGTGAATATCAGAAATGGATTATTGAACTTCGCAGTCATTATAGCGAGGGGACTGTTCGAAGAATACACAGCATATTTTCAACAGCTATGGTTGATGCAGTTCACGAATACAATATTTTGCGTGAAAATCCAATTCAGAAAATTAAAATACCTAAAGATACTGAGAGCAAAGAAAAAGTACAATTTTTTGAAAAGAATGAATTAGAGCAGTTTCTTAACTCTGTTGCTAAGCCAATAAAAAATGCAAAGTATAAACACTCTATCCAGTACTATGCTTTGTTTACATTGTTATCTAGAAGTGGTCTTAGGATTGGTGAGGCACTCGCTTTAACCTGGGATGACATAAATTTCGATGAAAGAACAATAAACGTTAATAAAACACTCGTGTACCCTTTGAACTCTACCCCTTATTTATCTACTCCAAAATCCAAAAAAAGTAACAGAGTTGTTAAACTGGATGAAGAAACTATTTCTTTAATGCGGAAGCATAGGGTAAACCAAAAAGAAGTTATTCTTATGTATGAGCACTATCAGCCTTCGAAAGATAAAGTAATGTTTCACCAGCACGATGGCCGATGGCTGAGAACCAACGTTGTTCGGGAATATTTCAAGGAAGTTTGCAAACGAGCAGATCTGCCGATCTTGTCCCCCCACGCATTAAGACATTCCCACGCAGTTCACCTTCTTGAAGCTGGGGCAAATTTAAAATACGTGTCCGAAAGACTAGGACACGCGAGTGTCAAAGTCACAGCGGACACGTATTTACACATCACTAAAAAGTTGGAAGATGATGCTTTGGATCTCTACAACAAATATATGGACCGGACAAAAACCGGACAAGCATAAATCCATTAGCAGAAAATCCTTGAAGTATCAGGCTTACCCGATACTTCCTTCCATTTCGAACTTGATCAGACGGTTCATTTCAACGGCATACTCCATCGGCAGCTCTTTGGTAAACGGTTCAATGAAGCCCATTACGATCATTTGTGTCGCTTCGGCTTCGGTCAGTCCGCGGCTCATCAGATAGAACAGCTGGTCTTCGGAAACCTTGGAAACGGTAGCCTCATGTTCCAGGGTAATGTTATCGTTCAGAATCTCATTGTATGGAATAGTGTCCGAAGTGGACTCTTTATCCATAATGAGCGTATCGCACTTGATGTTGGCTTTGGAACCTTCGGAGTTGCGGCCGAAGGAGGCAAGGCCGCGGTACGTTACTTTACCGCCGTGCTTCGAAATCGACTTGGATACGATCGTAGACGTTGTATCCGGTGCAAGATGCGTCATCTTGGCGCCTGCATCCTGATGCTGGCCTTTGCCGGCTACAGCGATGGAAAGAACCATTCCTTTCGCTCCGCGGCCTTTCAGCACAACCGCAGGATACTTCATGGTCAGCTTGGAGCCGATGTTGCCGTCGACCCATTCCATCGTTGCATTCTCTTCAGCCACCGCACGTTTCGTAACGAGGTTGTAAATGTTCGGAGCCCAGTTCTGAATGGTGGTATAACGAACGCGCGCGTTCTTCATAGCCAAAATTTCTACTACGGCGCTATGCAGAGAATTCGTGCTGTAAATCGGAGCCGTACAGCCTTCCACATAGTGAACGAAGCTGTCTTCATCAGCCAGGATCAGCGTACGTTCGAATTGTCCCATGTTCTCGGAGTTAATACGGAAGTAGGCCTGCAATGGCACTTCGCACTTCACGCCTTTTGGAACATAGATGAAGCTTCCGCCGGACCAAACCGCACTGTTCAAGGCTGCGAATTTATTGTCATTCGGAGGAATGATCGTTCCGAAAAATTTCTTGAACAGCTCAGGATGCTCGCGAAGAGCGGTATCCGTATCTGTAAAGATAACGCCTTGATCTTCCAGATCCTTTTGCATGCTGTGATACACGACTTCAGATTCGTACTGGGCGGAAACCCCTGCAAGGAATTTCTGTTCCGCTTCTGGGATACCCAGCTTGTCGAACGTTTCTTTAATTTCGGAAGGCACTTCCTCCCAAGTCTTTCCTTGCTTCTCCGACGGCTTTACATAATATTGGATGTCGTTAAAATCCAAATCGTCCATGTTGCCGCCCCAAGTCGGCATAGGCATTTTGTTGAACTGCTCCAGCGACTTCAGGCGGAATTCCAGCATCCATTCCGGCTCGTTCTTCATTCTGGAGATTTCGGTTACGATTTCCTTCGTCAAGCCCTTACCCGATTGGAATACGGCTTTGTGCTCGTCGCGGAAACCATATTTATACTCTTCCATTTCCGGCATTTTCTTAGCCATGGCGCATACCTCCTATATCATTAATGCGATTCGCTTTGTTCAATTCCTTTACGCAGTGCGTTCCAAGCCAATGTGGCGCATTTGATGCGGGCTGGGAATTTGTTGACGCCGGACAATGCTTCCAGATCTTCATAATCCCCAAAGTCCACTTCCTCGCCCTTCATCAGGCCTGAAAATTTGTCCGCCAGCTCCATTGCTTCCGCAAAGCTCTTCCCTTTTACGGCTTCCGTCATCATCGAAGCGGAAGAAAGGCTGATGGAACAGCCTTCACCGACAAATTTCGCCTGCCGGACAATCCCGTCTTCCACCTGCATTTGCAAATGGATTTTATCCCCGCAGGTCGGGTTGTTCAGTTCAATGGATACAGACCCGTCTTCCAACTGGCCCCGATTCCGAGGGTTCTTGTAGTGATCCATGATCACTCTTCTGTACAAATCATCCAAACTCATGACCGAAGTACTCCTTTGTTTTTAGTAGGGCATTTACTAAGCGGTCAACATCGTCTTCGGTATTGTATAAATAAAAGCTTGCTCTAGCCGTCGCCGTCACCTGCAGCCACCGCATCAACGGCTGGCAGCAGTGGTGGCCGGCACGTACCGCAATGCCTTCTGTATCAAGGACGGTCGCAACGTCGTGCGGATGGACATCGCCCAGGTTGAACGTGACCAGTCCGGCGCGTTCGTTACGCGGCCCATAGATGACGATGTCGTCAATGGTGCTCATTCTCTCCATAGCATAAGCAGTCAGCTGCTTCTCATGCCGGTCGATCTCATCCAGTCCAATGTCTTGAAGGAAGTCAATCGCTGCACCAAGACCTACTGCTCCGGCAATGATCGGCGTGCCGCCTTCGAACTTCCAAGGCAGCTCTTTCCATGTAGATTCATATAGATCCACATGGTCGATCATTTCGCCGCCGAATTCGACCGGTTCCATGTTCTCGAGCAGCTCTTTCTTTCCATACAATGCCCCGATGCCGGTAGGAGCACACATCTTGTGACCGGATAAAGCGTAGAAATCACAATCCAAATCCTGTACGTCAATCTTCATGTGCGGCGTGCTCTGAGCACCGTCCACCACCATTACCGCTCCGTTGCGGCGGGCGATAGCAGCGATCTCCTTTACAGGGTTCACGGTACCCAGCACGTTGGATACATACATAACGGAAACGATTTTCGTACGCTCCGTCACCGTCTTTTCCACGTCCGCCAGATCAATCGTTCCGTCGGGCTGAAGCGGAATATATTTCAGCTCGGCGCCTGTCGCTTTGGCGACTTGCTGCCATGGAATCAAGTTGCTGTGATGCTCCATCGGCGTGATGACGATCTCGTCGCCTTCACGGCATACCGATCTTGCGTAACTTGAAGCAACCAAGTTCAAAGCTGTCGTCGTTCCACGGGTGAAAATAATTTCTTTCACAGAACGGGCATTTATGAATTTGGCCAGTTTCTCCCTTGCTCCTTCGTAAGCGTCCGTTGCCCGGGAGCCAAGGGTATGCACGCCGCGGTGCACATTGGCATTGTCGTATTCATAGTAGCGTTTAACGGCTTCTATGACTTGCACCGGCTTCTGAGAAGTGGCGGCACTGTCCAAATATACTAACGGATGTCCGTTGATCTCCTGGTCCAAAATCGGAAACAGCTTGCGAAGTTCGGCGGAGTTCATCGGCTTAACTTCCTTTCAATCTTGCCTTGTAATTGCTGGCGTACTGCCTCCAACGGTACGTCGGCCACTACCGGCGCCAGGAATCCGTTGATAATGAGACGTTCCGCCTCTACTTTACTAATACCACGCGTCATCATGTAGTAAACCTGTTCCGGGTTCACCTGTCCGACCGAAGCTGCGTGGCCTGCCGTTACGTCGTCTTCATCGATCAGCAGGATCGGGTTGGCGTCCCCGCGTGCTTTCGGGCTCAGCATGAGAACTTTCTCCGTCTGCTCGCCGTTGGCGCGGGTTGCGCCCTTCTCGATTTTCGTAATTCCGTTAATGATTGCCGAAGCGCTGTCTTTCATTACGGCGCGAGTGATCATTTGGCTGTCGGAATTCAAGCCGAAATGGATAGCGCGTGTCGTAATGTTAAGGCTCTGCTCTTCTGCTCCGATACAGATCACTTTCGCGTCGGATTCCGAGCCGTTGCCTTTCAGAATCGATGTCGTTTCGGTTACGGCTTTCCCGTTGTTCAGCTCGCCGATCACCCACTCAACCCGGCCGTCATTCTCAAGAACAGCCCGGCGGGAAGTAAAATCAATGATATGCTCGCCAAGGTTATGGATGGAGGAATATTCGACTTTCGCTCCGCCCTTCACGAACACTTCTACGATCCCGTTATGAACGAGCGTCTTTCCTTCACCGGAAAGATAGTTGTCAACGTAAGTCACCTTGCTGTTCGCTTCCGCTACAATTAACACGTGAGGCGCGAACGTCGCTTCACTGTCTTCCGAATAGAATACAGCCTGAAGCGGCACTTCCACGGTTACGTTGCGCGGTACATACAAGAATGCGCCGCCGTTCCATGCAGCAGCATGGAGAGCAGTGATACGGTTCTCTTCTACAAGCACGGCCTGCATCAGGTACTTCTGCACCAGATCGGAATGCTCGCGGACGGCTTTCTCGAGGCTAGTAAAGATAACGCCCTGGCTGGCAAGTTCTTCCGACAGCTGTTCAAACACAACTCCGGAGTTCTGCTGTACCAGCAAGTTATCGGCATGCCCTTCCTGCAGCAGCTCCTGGACATTTCCAGGCAGCTGCGACAAGGAATTCAAAGCCGCAGCCTCTTTGGCAACGCCGTATTCATTCAGGCTCCAGCGTGTAATATTCGTTTTCTCCGGTTTCGGCAATTCCAGTTGACCGGCCAGTTCCAATGCCTTTAAACGAAGGTCCGCGAGCCATGCAGGCTCGCTCTTGCTTGCGGATAATGCGGCGATGGCGTCACGGCCCAACGGAAGAATAGTTTCTGTACTCATGCGTAGTGCTCCCCCTTTGGATTAGACGTTCTCGCCTACAGTTTCGTCCACGATTCCCAGCTCTTCTTTAATCCAGTCGTAGCCTTCGGCTTCCAGACGCTCTGCCAGCTCCGGTCCGCCGGACTTCACGATACGGCCCTGCATCATAACGTGTACGAAATCAGGCTTAACATAGTTCAACAAGCGCTGATAGTGAGTGATGATCAGGAAACCGCGGTCTTCGCTTCTCATTGCATTTACGCCGTTCGCTACGATGCGAAGCGCGTCAATGTCAAGACCGGAGTCGATCTCATCAAGGATGACCAGAGAAGGATCAAGCAGCATCATCTGAAGAATTTCGTTACGCTTCTTCTCTCCGCCGGAGAAGCCTTCGTTCAGGTAACGGTGAGAGAACTCCGGGTTCATCTCCAGTTCTTTCATTTTGCCTTCCATTTGACGGATAAACTTAATCAGCGAAATCTCGCTGCCTTCTTCACGGCGGGCATTAATCGCGCTGCGCAGGAAATCGGCATTTGTTACGCCGGCAATCTCGCTCGGGTATTGCATAGCCAGGAATAGACCTGCACGGGCACGCTCGTCTACTTCCATCTCCAGAACGTCTTCCCCGTTAAGCGAAACGGATCCTTCAGTAACCTCATATTTAGGATGGCCCATCAGCGTGGAAGCCAACGTACTCTTACCTGTTCCGTTCGGACCCATGATGGCATGAATTTCGCCGCCTTTAATTTCCAGGTTGATGCCTTTCAAAATTTCTTTGCCTTCGATAGCCGCCTTCAGACCTTCTATCGTGAAATGAGTTGTAGACATGGACTAGTGACCTCCGTAAATTTGAAATATGAGATAAACCCCTATGGGAACAGCTATTCCAATAGAAATTCTTCTTATTTAGTAATCATTCCAATTTGATTCTCAATGATTCTCACTTTAATTATAGCTTACCACATCCGCTTGTTAAAGACCAATTGTCACATCGGAGCGAAGTTCGTCGAGAAGGCCTTACTCCTCTTATTCCGTTTCCGCGAGCCTGGCTTTAATCTCCCGGTACATCTGGTGGAATTCCGCGTCGCTTAAAACAGGGATTTTCTTACCGCCCGCAGCGGCTAAATCCTCCTGTACCTGCACCCACGATCTGCAGCCGAGATAATCGGGAATGACGGGCACCGTAACCGGCTTCTCAAGCCTGTACACCCGAAGGACAAGCAGATGCAGAGGCTGATTCTTTTTCCATTTCAGCCGGCCCTCCGCGAATTCCTCCGTCCCGATATGAAAAGGCCCCGCTTTATGAAGCACTTCTTCTTGATAAATTTCAATATCTTCCACAACTTCCGCATAGCCTACGATCGTTACAGTGTTCCCTGTGCGGTCCCATTGTAACAACGTGTCATTGATTTTCCCGTGATACGGTTCGCGTACCCACTCGGATTTCTGGTGCTCATAAGTCGGATAAAGGAAGAAAGAACTGCTTTTTACTTCAAAATGCTTTGTTTCCTCCTCAATCCCGCCCTTGCGCAAGATTACTGCCTGCTCCCCTTCCAACAGCGCTTTCGTGATAACCGCCCATTCTTTCAGCGCCATGCTTTCCGATGCCATCCCTGCCGCCTCCTTTTAAAATCAATATCTAAGATTATAATGAAGCTCCGCTGCCGTTTCAATTCTGAGTTATTTACTGGGGTATTTTCATAGAAAGCGATCTATTCTATAATAGGTAGATATGCTTATACTTATTGAACGCCCAAGGAGGTTGTTTCCTATGTCTGCTTATCATCCGCTGACCGAAACAGAAGCGATCCAAATAGCAAGAAGCCTGCCGGACCTGTTTTCCGGAGGGGCCGAACTCACTTCCCGCGAAATCGGGGACGGCAACTTGAACCTCGTCTTTCATATCCGGGACGCAGCATCCGCACGCAGCATCATCATGAAGCAGGCGCTCCCTTACGCCAAAGTCGTAGGCGAGTCCTGGCCGCTGACGTTAGACCGAGCCAGAATCGAAAGCGAAGTGCTGATGCTGGAAGGGGCGTTGTGTCCGGGGCTTGCACCGAAAGTGTATTTATACGATCCTGAATTGGCCTTGACGGTCATGGAGGATTTGAGCGATCACGTCATTATGCGCAAAGGCTTGATCGAGGGCAACCGGTATCCCCGTTTTGCCGATGATATTTCTACGTTTTTAGCACGTACCCTGTTCCTGACTTCGGACCTTGGCTTGAACCAGCAGGAGAAGAAAGAACGCGTGAAACAGTTTATCAATCCCGAGTTGTGCAAAATAACCGAAGATCTGATCTTCGATGATCCTTACCGTGACGCGGACACGAACAGCTTTGACGAAGCGATCCGCGATGAGGCCGAGAAGCTGTGGGCCGATGGGGAACTTCACCTTGAGGTTGCTTTGTTGAGGCATAAATTTTTGACTCAGGCTCAAGCACTTCTGCACGGGGACTTGCATACCGGAAGCATCTTCATCAAAGAGGATTCAACGAAAGTCATCGATCCCGAGTTTGCTTACTACGGTCCGATGGGCTTCGATATCGGCGCTGTACTTGCGAACCTGCTGCTCAATTATGCAGGCCAGGAAGGCTGGAAGAGCGATACGGCGGACCGGCTGGCCTACCGGGCTTACCTGCTTGATACGGTGAAGCAGGTGTGGAGCGGTTTTGAGGCTAAATTCCGCGCATTATGGGAACAGCAAGGTATCGACCGGCTGTCGAACAACGCTGCAGGGTTTCAAGAAGTGTATATGAAACAGCTTCTTCAGGATACCATCGGCTTTACCGGAGCGAAGATGGTCCGCCGCGTAGTTGGCTTGGCTCACGTAGCGGATATTGATACAATAGAGAACTCGCAAGCCAAAGAACGCGCGCAAAGGCTGGCTCTTGCCATCGGCAAGGCGCTGATTAAGCTGAACCGCCGTGCGGTTACCATTGATGAAGTCATTTCTATCGCTGAGCAGCAGACTTCTACGGTACAAGCCTAAACTAACTAGACGGAGTGATTCCATGAACGACAACATAGAAGAAGTACAGGGCTGGCTGCAGTCCGTTAAATGGAACAACGGCCGGCTCGACCTGCTGGACCAGCGCCTGCTGCCGGAGACGATCGAGTTCCTGCCGCTTACCACGGCACAGGATGTATGGGAGGCGATCCGCCACCTGAAGGTCCGCGGAGCGCCCGCCATCGGCATCAGCGCCGCGTTCGGCGTCTACCTCGGCATCCGGGATGCCGAAGGAGATGCGGCCGCGCTGCTGGAGGAGGTTCGGAAGCAGGCCGAATACCTGGCCACTTCCCGCCCTACCGCGGTCAACCTGTTCTGGGCGCTTGACCGCATGAAAGCCCGGGCGGAAGAGCTCGCAGGGCGTCAGGGCTTGTCGCCGGCCGGATTCAAGCAGGCGCTTCTCGATGAAGCGCTGGCCATCCAGGCCGAGGACGAGGAGACCTGCCGCCTGATCGGCGAGCACGCCCTCACGCTGTTCCAGGACGGCATGGGCGTGCTGACGCACTGCAATGCCGGCGGCCTGGCGACGGCGCGGTACGGCACCGCGCTCGCGCCGATCTATCTCGCGCAGGAGCGCGGCATCTCGCTCAAAGTATTCGCGGATGAGACGCGCCCTGTGCTGCAGGGCGCCAGGCTGACCGCCTTTGAGCTGCAGCAGGCCGGCGTCGATGTGACGCTGATCTGCGACAATATGGCCGGCATGGTCATGTCCAAAGGATGGGTGCAGGCTGTCATCGTCGGCACCGACCGCGTGGCCGCCAATGGCGACGTAGCGAACAAGATCGGTACGTACAGCGTTGCCGTGCTTGCCAAAGCGCACGGGATTCCGGTATACGTCGCTTGTCCGCTGTCGACAGTGGATTTATCCACGCCGACCGGTGCGGAAATTCCGATTGAAGAGCGCCCGGACGAAGAAATTACCGAAGGCTTCGGCAAACGCACCGCTCCGCAGGGCGTAAAAGTGTTCAATCCGGCATTCGACGTAACCCCGAACGAATATGTCTCCGCCATTATAACGGAGAAAGGGATCGTGTACCCGCCGTTTAACGTGAATCTGCCGAAGATGTTCGAGGCTTAATCATGGAAAAGACCGCCCTCCGCTGGCTGTTTGCGGAGAGGCGGTCTTTTTAACTAGGGCGGGCATCTTTGTCTATGTCGCGGGGGTTACATCATTTTCTTAATGGCTTCGCGTCCGCTCATCCCCTGTACGATGCCGAAAGCTTCCGCCGTGTACGTCACCGACTCCAGCGGGGCATCCAGCAGCTCCTGCAGCGTCTTTACGCCGACAGCCCGACCTGCAATGATTTCCCGGTCCTTCAGGCGTTCGTTAAGCAGGGCCACGTCCAAGGCACCGCACATGATGTATCCTTTATCCGTTGTAACAACAACCAGCGTAGTGTTGGGCAGCTTTACTTCAATTCCGACAGCTAGCTTATCTTCAATCGCGATAGGTTCAACCCGAATCATAGACGACTCCCCCATTCACCCCAAAATGTCATATACAAACATTATATGAGCCCCTGTGTGTTTTCGTACCACCTGATCCCCGGCCATGCTATAATGAAATACCAACATAGAGCCAGCGGCATAGAGGTGAGCGAAATGGAACCGCAAAAAGCTAAAAAATATATATATCAGATCGAACTGATGCTGGAAGGTGCAACCGACGGGGAAGCGCTGGAAAAGCTCCTTCATACCCTGAACACTTCAGCCGTTAAGGATTATCGGATCCTGAAAGGCGTGCGCCTGGGCAGCCTGCTCGACCAGGCCCGAACCGAAGAAGGAAACGGCATTCCTTTGCAAGGCCTCCCGTCCAAGGCTGACCAACCGGCAGCCCAGCAGGATTCCCATAATGAACAAATCTATGAAACGTTTATGGATTTCATCAGGGACAGTACTTTGGTTCGCTTAACAGTGCTCAAAGAAAAAGGCGGCAAAATAAGCATGCCCTGCCGGATCCTGAACTTCGACCAGACTACCGGCCATGTAACCGTCTACCATGTTGACGAAAAAAGCGTATATTTGTTTACACTTGAGGAGATCGAAGACTTCAAGGTTGTGTGAATATCATCATCCCAAAGAGCCAAAAAAATCCGGAAGCCTTAGCGGCTTCCGGATTTCCATGCTGCGGAGGCAAGCAGTCCCCAGGCGGTGAGGAAAGCTACGCCGCCAAGCGGTGTAATGGCTCCTAACACTTTGATGCCGGTAATGCCAAGAATGTACAGGCTTCCCGAAAACAGCACGATGCCGGCCATCATCAGCCTGCCGGCCCAAAGGAGCTTCCGCTGCTCACCCAGTTTATCGGCCGCAAGGCCAAGGAGCACTAAAGCCAGCGAATGCGCAATGTGATAGTGCACACCGGTTTCAAATGTAGCCCGGGTATCGTTCTTCTCCAAAACCGACTCCAGACCATGGGCCCCGAAAGCCCCGATTGCCACGGAAAGAAAAGCGCAAACCGCTCCCCAAAATATCCATCTTTTGGCCATAACTCCATTCCCTCCGACTTTTCGAATTCCTAATTTAGTAATAGTGTACCATAGGTTCGCTACTGGAATGAAAACGTTACAGAATCGACATAAACTTTTGGGGACCTATTTGCATTCGGTGGGTTCATCCACTATAGTAACGAGAAAATAAACATGAGATCATCGATCAGAGGGACTACATATGATTTATCAACTTACCTATCTATCAGATACATATAAAGTAAAAGGATACTTGTGCCTTCCCTACGGTTACGACTTTCCGGCAGCTGCGCTGCAGGCATCGTTGGAGAACTATTATCAAACCGGTAATCTTCCTGTCACGGAAATAGCCAAGTCCCGGCTGGCTGAGGACGGCATGCTGACAGACCGCAAATGGCCCGTCCTCGTTTATTGCCGGGGAGGCATAGGCAAAGTAGGCGCCGTCAAAACTGCATGGCTGGAGGACTTCTCCCCCCACGGCCATCTGATCTTTGCCCCGTGCTACCGGGGGAATGAAGGCGGAGAAGGCAGAGACGAATTCGGGGGCGCCGACCAGGAAGACGTCAACTCAGCCATCCGTTTTCTGCGCACCCTGCCCTTTGTTGACCCTGCCCGTATTTCCGTGATGGGGTTCTCACGCGGTTCCATCAACGCAACCCAAACGGCAGCCGGACTCCAGCAAATCCATAAGCTAGTGTTATGGGGCGGCGTGTCCGATTTGGCCGTCACCTATGAAGAACGTATCGATCTTCGCCGCATGCTGAAACGTGTGCTCGGAGGCACCCCTTCCCGCAAGCCGGAAGCTTATGCTTCGCGTTCCCCCATCCGGTTGGTTTCGCGTCTGGCTTGTCCCGTGCTCGTCATGCACGGTTCTGAGGACCAGCAGGTCGATATCGGCCATAGCCTCCGCTTGTATGAGAAACTAAAGAAGGAGGGCCTTCCTTGTATGTTTCACCGCTATGAGGGATACGGGCATCATCTCCCGGCACCCATACACAAGGAAGCCATCTCCCGGATGTTCCGGTGGCTGGAACAAAACAAAAAACCGGCAGAAGGATAAATCGCCCCTCTGCCGGCTTCAAAATTACTCTTGTTTCACCAGCCATACCAGCATCATGGATAGCAATTGATCCATATTCAGCGGTTTGCTGATATAGTCGGAAGCGCCTGCCTCCAGGCATTTCTCCCTGTCGTACTTCATCGCCTTGGCCGTAAGGGCAATCATCGGCAGCTCCGACCATTCCGGCATTTTGCGAATCCGGCGCATGGTTTCATACCCGTCCATCACGGGCATCATAATATCCATCAGTACCAGATCGTAGCTGTCTTTCCCTTGTAGCAAATCAAGGCATTCCTCCCCGTTCTCAGCTACCGTCACTTCCACGCCGGCCTGCTCCAGCGCCACAGTAAGAGCGAACGTATTCCGGATATCGTCATCCACAATCAGTACTTTCTTTCCTTTGAATATTTCATTCTCCAGCAGTTCGGACTTGAAGTCCATCATCCCATCCTGCACCACGGAAGACGCTTCGGGAAGCGGGGTTTCCAAGGCGGCGGCTATCTCCTCGTAGACCGGAGCTGACGCACCCTTTTCCTGAATCTCTTCGGCATTCACAGGAAGAATCAGCGTGAACGTGCTTCCTTTTCCCTCTGCGCTGACCACATGAAGCGATCCTCCCAGCAATGCTGCAAATTCACGGGATATCGACAAGCCCAGTCCTGTTCCTCCGTATTTGCGGCTCGTAGCCCCGTCAGCCTGCTGGAACGCTTCAAATATCAGATCCAGCTTCGAATCGGGAATTCCTATGCCTGTGTCGCAAACGGAGATCGCAACCGCTTGCCCCGAAATTTCCTCCGGCAGCCCGTTTTGCAAGCAGAATTCCTTGGTTGCTTTTGCTACCGAAAGCCTGACTTCTCCCCGCTCCGTAAATTTGAACGCATTGGACATCAGGTTCTTCAGAATCTGGTGAAGTCTCTGTTCATCCGTCCGGATCACAGAAGGAACATCGTCCGCTTGTTCAATAGTAAATTGAATCCGTTTCTGTTCCGCTATCGGCCCGAACTGATATTTCATCAATTGAGGAAGCTCCATCAAATTGACCTGATCCACGGCCAGTTCAATTTTACCGGCCTCCACTTTGGAAAGATCCAGAATATCGTTAATTAACCCAAGCAAATCGTTACCTGCCGAGTGAACGACCCGGGCATATTCCTGTTCCTCTTTGCTCAGACGGCCCTTTTTGTTCTCGGAGAGAATCTGGGACAATACAAGCATGCTGTTCAACGGTGTGCGAAGTTCATGCGACATATTGGCAAGAAAGGTTGATTTATAAGCGGAAACTTCCTCCAGCTGTTTCGAATACGCAACCAGCTCCTCCCGGCTCCGTTCCAGTTCGCCGGCTTTCTGTTCCGAATAGCGGACTTGTTCCTCCAGCCTGCTGTTTACCGACAACAGCAGATCCTGCTGGGTCTCAAGTTCCTCCGCCTGTGCCTGCAATTCTTCCGCCTGTGCCTGCAGCTCCTCGGTCTGAACCTGCAGTTCTTCGGTCATCATTTGAGACTCTTCCAGCAGACGCTCGATTTCCATCCTGGTTTCTATCCTGTGTAAAGCAATGGCTGCGATCTTGACAACCTCTGCCAACAGCTCCCGGTGGGAAGCGGTAAACGGTGCAAAAGATGCCAGCTCCAATGCGCCCAATACCTGGTAATCGTGCACAAGCGGGTAAATCATCAGCTGCTTAGGAGCTGCTTGGCCAAGGGCCGACGAAATGCGGATATAATCGGGGGGCACTGTGTCCAGATACATCATTCGGTTGTCAGTTATACACTGTCCGGTTAAACCTTCCCCCGCCCGGATGGAACTTACCCCGATATCCCCCGCTCCGGATGCGTAGGAAGCCAGTTTCAGATAATGGCTGTGATCTTTATCGGAACGGAAATACACTACTCCATAAGAAGCGTTCAGCAAAGGAGCGATGTTCCCCAAAAAGGCTTGTCCGAGAGCTTTACTATCCGTAATCCCCTGTAACAAGGCGGCTGTCTCCGCAATATTAGACTGAAGCCAGTTATATTCAGCCGCCTTATCCAGCAGTTCATTGGTAGCGATCCCTAACTCGCCCACCTCATCCTGTGTGCGCACTGTAATTCTTTGGCTGTTTCCGGCAGCCGTGATGCGCCGGATTGAAGCGGTCACGTCTTGAATGGTCCGGACAATCGAATTCGAGATATAAAAAGACGACAAGAGGGCAGCAGCGCATACAAAAGCGATTAAAACATAAATGATGGTTTCGAGTTTGTGATTCCTCGCATTCAGTTCGGCAGCTCTTTGAGTTGTCAAATCCAGTCCCGCTTCCCGGAAATCCGACAAGTGTGTCCTGATTTGATCCATTTCCTTTTTACCCGGATCCGTTCTGAAAAATTCCTGGATCTGTCCGGTTTTATTCTCCTTGCGAAGCTGAATCAACGGCTCGCCTGCCGCGGCGCTCCAGCTTTCTATGAGCGTCCCGATTTCATCCAGTTTCTGCTGCAGCCCAGGCTGTTGTTCCAGCAGTAACCGCAGCTTCTGGATGTTCATTTTCCAGTTGGCGATACCTGCATTGTAAGGTTCCAGATAAGCCGGATCTCCAGTTATGATAAAGCCTCGCTGGCCTGTCTCCATATCCAGCACATCTTTTTCGATCCGGTTGGACAACTCCTGTACCTGGAAATCATGACTGATGATGTAATTTCGTTCTTTCTTCAGCTCATTAATTTGATTATTAATCAACAGCATCGAGAATATAAATAACAGGATGCTGATCATGCTGCTCCACAAAATTTTGGAACGAATTCCTAAACGGCCCCTCCAATTCATTCGATGCACCCCCTCTATTTAAAAACAAACGTACCCTCTATACTAGCATACTTCCGGAAAGAGTTTCATTAGTGATAGTTTGGCACCACGCCTGGAGGTGTTCTTTTGCTATAGAGATATACGCCGTGCAGGTTCTCATCCGTTGTTTAAAAATCAGTGTACGATGTTAATAATTTTGATAATCTTAAACTATGATTTTGTATTCGGAATTTAAATAGGAGGCAGCACCACTATGATCTTAGCTTCAGAGGAGTCCTTGTTCAGACAAGCGTTTGCGCATGCTCCCTTCGGTATTGCCTTGTTTTCAAAATCAAATGGAACCTGGCACAAGGTAAATCCGGCGCTTTCTTCCTTGGCAGGGTTTGAACCCGGCGTGTTAGAGGGCCTTACTTTCGACTCTATATTCGTGGAGGACCTTCATTACATAGAAAAGCTTATTGAAAAAGAATTCCCCCGTACCGTGACTTTGCAGCTGCGCCATAAACAAGGAAATGTGATTCAGGTGCCTGCTTCGTTAACATGGCTGGAGCATGAAGGGGAACCCGGTATTTTGTTCACTATACAGCTTCCTTTGACTGTTCCCAACGGCACTCCCCCCCTTGCCGTAGAGAGCACCGGACTTCAGCAAAACCGTGAAAAGATATTAGCTATCGCCCAGCGGATATCCCAATCAGGCACCTGGAGCTGGGATATCCCTAACTCCATGTTGTACTACTCCGATGAAATCAGGCGGATATTCAACTATGCGCTGCAGCCCGTTGAAACTTCTCCCGAGGTGTTCGCTTCCCTTGTCCACCCTGACGACATAGAGCATGTGACAGAAGCTATTATGGAAGTCATCGAATCCGGGAAGTCAGGGGAGTCGACGGTGAAGATAGTTTTGCCTGGAGCTGGGTTGAAAGTGGTCCACCTGATCTGGGAAGTGACCCGGAATCCCGAAGGAGAGCCGGCCCACCTGATCGGCATGGCGCAGGACGTGACCGATCACTGGCGGATGGAACAGCGCTTGCGGGAAAGGGAGCAGCACTATAAGTCCCTGTTCGATAACAATCCGGCTGCCGTTTATTCCATGAACCTGAACGGGGATTACTTAACGGCTAATGCCAATTTAGAAAAAATAACAGGGTATACGCTTGAAGAGCTGATCGGGATGTATTGGGGACCGATTGTGCATCCGAAGGATCTGGCCAAGACGCAGTATCATTTCGGCGAGGCTGTGAAAGGCACTCCGCAAAGCTACGACTTAACAATTATTCATAAAGACGGGCATCACGTGGAGATAAACTCGACGAACATACCAATTATCGTGGAAGACGAGATTGTTGGCGTGTTCGGGATTACAAGCGATATTACGGAACGGATCCGCCGTACCGAACAAATCGAAAAGCTCAGCTACGAACATACTCTTATTTTAAATGCGGTTTCGGAAGGGATTTTCGGCTTGGATGACGGGGGCAGAGTGATTCTGGCGAATCCTGCCGGAGCCAGACTGATTGGGCTTCCCGCCGCCGGCATCATCGGCCAGCCGCTGGCTTCCCTCATCCAGGAAACGAGTCAGGACGGCATGTTTTTTGCATGGAATGAAATGCCTCTGCAGAAAGCAGTGGCGGATCAATCCGTGCTGCTCCATAAAGAAACTGTATTTTGGAGAAAAGACGGATCAAGCTTTCTTGCGGACTACCAGATTACACCGTTATGGGACAAAGGCGAGTATAAAGGTGCAGTAGCCGTTTTTCATGACATTACCGGAGAAAAAGAAATCATTAAGGCCAAAGAATCGGCTGAACAAGCGGACCGGGCCAAATCAGAGTTTCTTGCCATCATGAGCCATGAGCTCCGGACCCCTATGAACGGAATTATCGGCATGGCGGATCTGCTGTCGGATACGGAACTCAGCGAGGAACAGCGCAGTTATACCGATACCATCATGCAAAGCAGCGATTCGCTGCTTCACATTCTCAATGAAATTCTCGATTACAGCAAAATTGAAGCAGGCCAGATGACGCTGACCGAAGAAGAAATGCATCTTCCCTCGGTCATTGGCAGCGTGGCCGAATTGTTTGCCCCTAAGGTGGGCGGTAAAGGGTTAACCCTGGATTGGGATATGGATGAGCGCGTCTCCAAATACATTCTCGGCGATACCGGAAGACTCCGGCAGATTCTGATCAATCTTGTAGGAAATTCCGTAAAGTTTACGGACGAAGGCTATATCCGGGTTTCGGTCTCGCTCGCCGATACACCCTTTGGCGAGTCTAAGTTTTTAAAGTTTAAGGTGACCGATACAGGGATCGGCATTCCTTTGGAGATGCAGAGCCGGCTCTTTCAATCGTTCTCCCAGCTCCATCCGGAAATTAACCGCAAATATGGAGGAACGGGGCTTGGACTGGCCATCTGCAAAAAGCTGGTGGAATTGATGGGCGGGGAAATTGGAGCTGAGAGCGAGGCCGGCGCGGGTTCCGTCTTTCATTTCACCCTGCCGTACCGGGTTCCGGGACGTCTGTCGAAACCGGAGTTCACGAAGCCGGTCTATGTACCTGCTTCCCCAGAGCCCTCTAAGAAAGAGGAAGCTTTCGGGCCCTTGAGTATTCTTCTGGCTGACGATAACGACGTGAACCGGCGCCTGCTGCTCGCCATCCTTCGCAGATTCGGATATACCGCCGAATGTGCCGTCAACGGGCGGGAAGCGCTGCTAACCGCGCAGAACCGGCATTTCGAGCTGATTCTGATGGATCTGCAGATGCCTATTATGGACGGCCTTGAAGCCACGGCTGAAATTCTAAAGCTGCAGCCGGAAGAGGGACTGTATCCTTATATTACAGCGGTTACCGCCTTTGCCCAGAATAAAGACAAAGAAATGTGCCTGGCTGCCGGAATGGCGGATTTTATCTCCAAGCCTGTGTTTTCGTCCGAAGTAGAGCGTGTGTTGAAGGCCTGTGCCGAAAGGAAGGCCCGCTCTCTTACCAGTCCGTAATAGCTACGGCCTCCCGTCTGTCATGGACGGGGGGCTGTTTTTGATTCAAGTTCCCGTTTCGTGCTTGTACTCTGGCTTCCATGCCCCCTCTCCTGCATCAGTTACACCCGTACCGAATATACTGGAACATACCTAGGTAAGCCGGGTTTAAAAGTAAGCAATCGATGCTACGGAGGTGCGCGCATGAACGAACCCCTCTTTATCGTTTCCCGCGAGGACTGGTCACTTCACCGCAAGGGCTATCAGGATCAGGCCCGTCATCAGCAAAAAGTCCGCGAGGCGATCAAACAGAACCTGCCGGATTTGGTTACGGAAGAGAGTATCATCATGTCCGACGGCAAGCAGACGGTCAAAATCCCGATTCGAAGCCTGGACGAATACCGTTTTGTTTACAATTACAACAAAAGCAAGCATGTCGGCCAAGGCGACGGCGACAGTCAGGTCGGCGATGTGCTGGGCACGGATCCTCAAGCGGCGAAAGGACCGGGCAAAGGCGAAGGGGCCGGCGATCAGGCCGGGGAGGATTATGTAGAGGCGGAAATCAGCATTGAAGAGCTGCAGACGATGCTGTTTGAGGAACTCGAGCTGCAGAATATGCAAGAGAAGGATAAGGATCAGCTGGAAACGAAGGAAATCCGGTTTAATGATATTCGGAAAAAAGGAATCCAGTCTAACATCGATAAAAAGCGGACCATCCTTGAAAATCTGCGGCGCAACGCCCGCGACGGCAATCCGGGCATCCACAGGATCTCTCCGGACGATTTGAGATACAAAACCTGGGAAGAAATCGTGACTCCCCATTCCAATGCGGTGATCATTGCGATGATGGACACATCCGGATCGATGGGCAGCTTTGAGAAATATATGGCCCGGAGTTTCTTCTTCTGGATGACCCGCTTCCTCCGCTTCAAATATGAAAAGGTGGAAATCGTATTTATTGCGCACCATACCGAGGCGAAGGAAGTAACCGAGGAAGAGTTTTTTACTAAGGGGGAAAGCGGCGGCACGATCTGCTCCTCCGCCTACCAGAAGGCGATCGATATTATCGACTCGAGGTATCCGCCGGCCAGTTACAATATTTACCCGTTCCATTTCTCCGACGGCGATAACCTCACCTCCGACAACGAACGCTGCGTGAAGCTCATTGATCAGCTGCTGGAGAGGTGCAACATGTTCGGTTACGGCGAAGTGAACCAGTACAACCGGAGCAGTACGCTGATGTCCGCTTACCGCCATATCCACAAGCCGAACTTCCTCTATCACGTCATCCGTGAAAAAGGTGAAGTGTATAAGGCGCTGAAGACGTTTTTTAAGGCGAAGGCTCAGTAGTCGATCCGATGGAATAATGCCAAAAAAAACCCGCGCCAACCGGTGCGGGTTTCTTTGTGCTATATTGTACTGGCAAGCCATACTCCGGACATTTCTCTTCTAAATTTCGCTTTATCCAAGGTATACGTCCCGCAAAGTCAAGTACCGGTTCGTTTGAGAACGGCACTTAGTTTGATACCCATGTTACGGCTTCTCCGCTCTTCCAGCGAAGTTTGCCATTTTCAAATTTTTGCATGACATATCCCGTAGCGCTGTCGTAATACTCATCGCTTGTCGGCCAACCGTAAGCGTAAGGGCCGTTATTGTTCACATAGAACGTATAGAATCCGCCCTTCAGCAGATAGGCATTCGCAGCGCCGACCTTTAACAGGATACCGCATTCGCCATATGAGCCATTGTTGAACTGCTGAATGATGCCATTGTTGCCCGGCCCCCAGTAATGCGCTTTATCTCCGTACCAAGGGGCATTCGAATGGCGATACGCGTCCCCGTAAGCAGCTCTTCCGCCGCTGCTCAAATATTTATCGATAATCTGGTCGACAGTCCACTCGTTCACGCCGTCCTGAGTGAAGAGGCCAACGATCGAACTGTGGGATGCGAAAGGATAGAAAACCCGTTTTTTGGCATAGCCGAATAGTGAGTTTTTGCGAATGCCGAACGCCTTGTCTTCCGTGCCGGGTCCATCTTCATCATCCCGGAAGCCGTACAGGAACGGAATTTCAATTTGGGGTCTGGCATAAATCAGGCCGATCATCCTCTCTGTATAAATACGCTGGTTCTCCTCCCCGACCAGGTTTGCATCCCAGCCGTATTCCGTAAACCAGATCGGATAGCTGCCGATAACGTTGCGTCCCGTCACATCTGTATATGCTTTAATTTCATTGTAATAAGTTGCAAAAGTTCTGCCAAAATAAAAGTTGCCGTTCGGATCGCCTTGGGTTCCGTACGGATGCCAGGAAATCACATCCAGCGGCAGCTTGCCGTTGTTGGCGGCTCTGTAGTTCAGCATAATGGTGCTGTTAAAGATGCTGTTCTCGGGATCGTAGCCATATCCATGCTGGCCCAGCCATACACCTGCTTCAGCGTTGGCCGTTGCGGGTCCCACAAACTTAACGTTAGGATACTGCGGCTTGAGTGCATATACTTCGATGAGAGTTTTGGCGTACCGGGCCAGATTCGTGTTCGTAAATTTGACGTTGGCGCTTGGTTCGTTCCAAATTTGAATGGCATCTACGTTGTAGTTGTCCAAGTGCCATTGCACAGCGCTCTTAAAGCTTTGAATGCTGGCGTCCGTATTCGGGAAATTCGGAATATCGGGAATTGCGCTGTTTGCGATAACCCCGAGTACTTTAAGTCCTTTGCTGTGTGCATTGGCAATGACCTGTTGGAACTTCGTTTTGTTGGCCTGAACGGCAGCCGACGTAAAAGTAGAGCCCGCTGGAACACCGTAAAATTCTTCGAATTCGATACGTATCCATCCCAGCTTCAGGTCCTGGAATTCCTGGAATGCCGTCAGGTTCGTACTCAACTCGTTATAGAGCCTGCCCGTTACGATTCCCTGTGTTTTAAAAGCGGATGCCGACGTGAAGGTAGAGAACAGAAACACGAGCGCCAGAACCATGCTGATCAAGTGTTTGAGCTTTACCATGGCCTTCATTATAAAACCTCCTCGATATGGTGGTTTCTCGGACTGACCGGCTGCAACTCCATTGTAAGGGATATAACAATGAAAGCGCATTCATAATTGGGACAACAAAGATGGCCACCCGCCCTAACCAGTCTGCGTGCCGGCAGCCTATCTCCTTTAAAATATGGACTTTATTCGCACCCTTTCCGTTGATTCAGTTGATTTACGGGCAAACCATAATCTCTACTTCCGCCTCAAGGCAGGCTTGGTGCAACTCTTCATCCGGCCCGCGATCCGTGACGATCCGGGCGGCCGCTTTCAATTCGGCAAACGAGAACAGCTCGCTGGCACCAAATTTGGAATGGTCAAGGACCACGACCGTCTCATTGGCTTGCATGATGGCCGTTCGCTTGATCTCCGCCTCATATATATTGGAGTTGCTAAAGCCATGGCGGGCGGACACGCCCGTCGCGCCGAGAAACGCCCGGTTGAAGGCCATGCCTGACAACGTAGCGGAAGCATGCGGCCCCACCAGCGTGGATGTCGCTTCTTGAATCAGGCCGCCGGTGACAATGGTGGTTATTTTTTTGTCCGACAGCTCGTGGGCTACATTCAGCGCATTGGTGACGACGGTGACTCCGATGCCCTCCGGCACATGCCTGGCAATCTGGTAGGCGGTCGTTCCTCCATCGATGAAGATCGAATCGCCGCTGCGGATCAGGGAAGCCGCATGTTTGCCGATTCTGATTTTCTCCTCCAGCAGCATGCCCGCCCGTTCCTTCAGAGTAATATCGCGTCCGAGGTAGATCGCCCCTCCGAAGATTCGGCGCACGGAACCTGACTGCTCCAGACGCTCCAGGTCTCTTCGAATGGTCATTTCGGTTACGCCGAAATGGCTTTTGAGCTCGGAAACCTTAGCTTCGCCTTCCCTCTCCAGCATGTGAAGCAGCTGGAGCTGGCGCTCATTATATGTCACATTCATAGGTCACTGCTCCCTTCTGCTGTGCCTGACGAAAGGTCGAGCCGCAGTTGATAGCGGACGCGTCCCCCGGGCTGCAGCACGGTGAGCGTTCCTTTGTTCTGCTCGGCTGCAATGCCTTCCACGCCGCAATTCGAAGGCTCGATGCCCAGTACATGCTCCCTCTCGCCGGCCATCTTCCATTGCACCAGCCTGGGAAGCGTCTTGCTGCTCCAGGTCAAGCGAACCCGAAGCGGGACGGTGCCAAGGGCCACGGGAAAAGCCGGCTGGTACAGTTCGGCATGGACGCTGTCTTTCCCTTGGGGCAATTCGTGATAATAGACTCTCTCGCGGTAACCATTTTCAGGAGACTCCCATATATCGTACCCTTCTGCAGGGGTCCCTTTGTCTCTGGCATTTACCCGCTCCGACGGAAACTGCATCACGGTCCTTTCATCGAGCAGCGGAAACCCGAAATTGAAATGGTACAACATCATATGAGGAGCGGACTGATAGCCGGCATTTTCTAAGGTATCTATGATTTCAATGGTATTTTGGCCCAGACGGCTGCGAACCTCGCGATACATGCGGAGGTGGCTGCCGAATATCGACGTTTCATCCACTTGGCCCCGAATGTTCATCGTATAGTGATCCTCATCCCATCTGCCTTCCGCGCATACGTGAGAGGCGGACAAATGGTGAACGCGCCCATGCATGCCATAGGTCCGGCCTTGCAGCGAAGAAGGAGAGCCGACATTCGACAGCCCGCATGTCATCAGCAGTCCGCCCGACGCCGTGCGAAGCCAGCCGCTGCCTTCGCCGTCATAAGCGGAAGGGTGTGCATCTCCATTTGGAGACTGCCAGCTGATGGGAGAGCCGCCGAATTCGGCCAGCGAGATATCCAGTCCTTTGGTCGGGCTTACGATATAAGACAGCCCAGCACCCGTGCGGACTTGAATCAGCTCCACGCCGGTTTCGGCTCCTTCCGCTCCGAGGACCCTTTTGATTCCGCCAATCTGTTCCAGTCTTCCTACGCGGGCTTCCAATTCTCTGCGCGTCCACTTCCGGCCGTATAGCTCCATTCTTCGCCTCCTCCTTCTCCTTCATATACTGTCTAGATATCCTCGATAATTACCGGCATACGTTGGATTCTGGGATCCGTAAACATATCGAATTCATCCCGGCTTGTGCTGGAAAACTCGGAGACAACAGCTCCCTCCGCCCCTGCTTGGAACCAATGCAATGTATCAGGCGGAATTGTATACTGCTCGCCAGGATGCAGTACGATTTCATGAAACACGGTATAATACGGCTCGCTTCCCGCAGGCACAATGCTTTGTATAGCTGCTGTCGGCGTTCCTTCCACGTACAGAAACACTTTGCCGTACCGGCAGCGGAACGTTTCCATTTTGCCCGGCTCGCCTTCTACCGACGGATGACGATGCTCGGGGCAGGTTTGATGCGGGAACAGCACAAGCTCCTTCGCGCAATAACGGTTTGTGTTGACATATGTAACGAGCTCCAGGCCCTGCGTTTCCAGTTCTCCCAGCCCGAAGGATGCTACCTCGATATGGTCGAGCTCGGAAGGCGACAGAACGATGCCAACCTTCTCAAACAGCTTGGATGCGCGTTGCTGCGCGGCTTTTACTTCGCTTCTTTTCATCTCCTGACCTCCTCAGCTTCTGTCCGGCTTGGAATACAAGCCGCTTGATACCTTTACCAAACCTTCCAGCGGGAGCGCCATCGCTCTGCTCTCCCAGCCGGCATCAATACGGCTCCTTACCCGCTGCCAACTCGGCACGCCCGTCACGGCGTCAGCCTTCTCAACATTGCAGGCCCCGACGCCGACGGCGCTTTTCATCGTATCCGCCATGGACCTTCCAGTGTTCCAGCCGGCAAGGAAGCCGGCAATCGTACAGTCGCCCGCTCCCGTCGTTCCTGCCGCTTCCACCTTGTAGCACGTCGCATAATACTCTTGATCCAGCCATTCCGATTCCCAGCCGTCCGGCCTTCTGCCGGCGATGTCACGAAAGCGGCCGGCATCGCTTGTCGTCTTGGCATACAAACCGTGCTCACCCAGCTTAATAGCTGCAACAGCCGCTCCCTTGGCGATCAGTTCATCCGCAAGCGATGTCAGCAGTTCCCGTGTGGCGAACGGAATCAACTCTCCTCCTCCGGCTTTGGCGGAAAGCTCATCGTAAACATCACGGCGAAGCATATATACAATTTCGTCAAAGCTTGGCAGGAACAGATCTACATACGGCAGCACACGGCTCAAGATCCGCTTCCAGTCCGCCGCTCCCGCGTCCGACGCGGGATCCGGCTTGGCCATGTCAAGCGAGACTGTGGCTCCGCATGATTTCGCCTTGCGAAGCGCCGCCTTGAGCTCCTTGCCTTCCTCCATGTACATGGTTCTCATCAGTGGAGGGTACCCGAAATGAAACATGCCCGCTTGCTTGACTGTATCCTCTACGACATCTGCGGCATGAAACGTATCGTTAGCACCGGTGCAGTGCAGAAAAACCCTGTCCACCAAGGGAGGGTTGATGACGATCGTGTAAGAGCTTGCTTCTCCCTTCGCGACCACCATCGTTTCCGCCAGCTGCGGTGAATAGGAGCGAAGAATGTCCTGAACGGCGCGGCCGAACAGATCGTCTCCGATCTTGCCCATCAGCCGTACGGGGAACCCCAGCCGGTGCAGCGCCAGCCCCGTATTGGACACCGCGCCGCCGGTCGACAGCACCGCAGGTCCGGTATCCACCAGCTTGCCGGGAACCAGCAGCTCGTGAAGGGTTCCTGAAACGGCTTTCATCTCCGGAATAATGTCCAGGCATATATGTCCGGCAACGACAATGACTTCTTGCTGCGAGGCCATCTTATCCCTCCCAGTTCAGCTTGATGGTTTCCCCTTCCGCATGGGACGCGAGCGCTGCCGTGAACAGGCGATGGCTGTCCGCCGCTTCCTCGGGCGTCGCGCAATAGAACGGCTGAAGCATTTGACTGCCATTGGTGATTTCATCGCAGAACGCCGCCCACATTTGAAGAATGGAATCGGAAAATCCGAATTCGAAGATGCTTCCCGTAATCGTCGGGTACGCGGATACATAGGCTGCATCCTCTATATGCCATGCTTGGCTGCCGCCCGGCTCATAGGGCAGATACGAAATCTGCTTAGGCTGCTTCGTGCTGTACTCCATTGACATCTTTGTCCCCGCCACGCGAAGGAACCAGGTATTGGCATGACCGGGCGCAACACGTTTCATGGAAAGAATCATCGGGAATTCGCGGCCCTGCGCTTTGACATCGCAAGCCAAAATCGCGTTGTCCCAGGTTTCGCAGGAAGCATAGCCGCCTTTGCCGTCGGGGCGCTGGTCAACAACCTTGGACAGCAGCGCTCTGACGCTGTTCGGCTTCCAGCCGAAGCGCAGCGGCAGATGAAGCACATGCAGGCCAAGATCGCCCATGCAGCCGTATTCGCCA
This sequence comes from Paenibacillus gansuensis, assembly GCF_042684925.1. Taxonomy (NCBI): domain Bacteria; kingdom Bacillati; phylum Bacillota; class Bacilli; order Caryophanales; family Paenibacillaceae; genus Paenibacillus; species Paenibacillus gansuensis. The sequence continues at coordinate 428,762 of NZ_JBHUME010000008.1, forward strand.
TTAGTTGCCACGATCCGTTTCCAATTAATAGGCTTGGTAGGGTTCAAGTCGCTGGAATGCCAGAAACCGGCCTCCACCTCGATAATGTCGCCGAATCTGCCTTCCCCGACCCACTTGCTAATTTGCATCGCCCCCGGGAAGAACGGAAATTCCGAGGAGCTGCGAACGACAACCTCCGGGTTAGCAGCGAAAGCAGCCATGATTTCATCGTTCGCTTTTTTGTCGATGCCAAATGGCTTTTCTCCGAGCAAATGCTTGCCCGCCTGGATGATATCGATATAGATGCGTTCATGAAGGTTGTGCGGAACCGCACAATACACCGCATCCACTTCCTCATCGGCCAGCAGCTCTTTGTAATCCCTGTAGGAGCGCTTCACAGAAGGCACACATGCCGTAAACCAGTCGATAGCGGCCTGGTTGGCATCGCAGACAGCGATGATGCGGGGCTCGAAGTTCACGCTTGTCAAGTGGCACCAACGCGCAGCAGCGCTCGCAAATTCTTTGCCCATCAAACCGCAGCCTATGACGCCAAAGCGAATGATCTGTTTACTCATGTTCATTCCCCCCTCAAGATGGACAAAGCGCGGTCTCTGTCAGCCCCTTCATGAACAATCGCCATCAACGCTTTGGTCATCCCCGAAGGGTTCGGATGCTGGATCACATTCCGGCCGTACACAATACCTGAAACGCCCTGCTCCATCAATTTGACGGTACGGGTTACGATCTCTTCGTCGGAAGCTCTGCCTCCTCCGCGCACGAGGATCGGAATGCCGGAGGCCGCTTCGACCACCTTATGATAATCCTCCACATGGTCCGTAGGATCCGCCTTGATCACATCCGCTCCCAGCTCAACACCTTGCCGAACGAGCGGCATAATTTTGTTCAGATCCCCGTCTACCATATAACCGCCCTTCATCTCATTAGGAAGCATCACGAGCGGTTCCACCATTAACGTCATGCCGTATTGCTCGCACGCCGTCTTCAGCTTCATCACATTCCGTACGCATTGACGGTGCAGCTCAGGCTGGCTTGGGAGCAGCAGTAAATTCACGCATACGGCGACAGCATCCATCCGTACGGCATGCTCGACTGCCGAGTCAATCAACTCGCTGAACAGCTTTTCCGGCAGCTTGCTGCCATATATGTTAGCGGCATCCGTGCGAAGCACGAGTCCCGGCTTCTGTCTGCCCGGAATCTCCTGTAAATGTCCGGCCTGGCCAAGGCTGAGCTGGATGCAGTCCGGTCCGGCCTGGACAATGGTGCGAACGGCTTCCCTCATATTCTCAATGCCGCCAAGAAACGAATATTCATTGAAAAATCCGTGATCAATCGCCACATCAAAACATTTGCCTTGTGCACTGAACATCCGGTTCATTCTAGCTTTGATCATTATGTTTCTCCCCTTCTCCTTCTTTGTTCTATCCTCTTAGCGAAGAAGCTCGCCTGCGGCGCTGCGGTTTGCTGAGTACGGCATCGCTATTCGCCGTAGACATACAGAGGAGGCGCCTGCCGATCTCCAGCTCTTGTTCGGTGATCATGCACAGAGTCTTGTCTTCCTGGTTTACGCTGCCTTCTACTACCTCGAACAAGCACGTTCTGCACGTGCCGTTTCGGCAGGAATGATCTATTGTTACCCCTTGCCGGAGAGCCGCGTCCAGCAGCAGCTCTCCTTGCTTCGCAAGAAAGGTTTCGCCCGATTCCAATGTAATCCGATAGTCACTCATTTGCCTTCACCTCAAAGCTTTTGATTTTCTTACGCAGCCCGCTGAGGAACGGCTCATAATCCCATTTTTGATGCGCTTGCTCAATCCATGTATTCCAGGCCTCTCTGACCTCTTCTTTCAAGTCCTCTAGCTTATCGATATCGCCTCCGAGCCGGTGCAGGCACCACTTGTACCCGTACTGCAAATGGATGCTTTCGTCCGCCCAGTCATAGTCAAAATCCTGAGAGCTCGCAGTATCGCCCATGTTTTCAAATTTGGCCTTGAACGTGCTCTTAAGTCCCGGTCCGTTGATCTCGAAATCATGTAGCAAGCATAACAGCGCAAGCTCCCCCATATGCGACACCGACTCGTAATGGTCGCCGACAACCGGGTAGTCCATTCCCGTCTCAAACCCCCAGGCCTTCATCCGCTGCTCACCCATCATGCAGTGGCGGGACTCGTCAAAGCACCAGCGCGCCGTCTCCAAATAGAACTCCCAAGGCATGTCGTCCCACTTCCAAAGAACAATGCCCGGCACTTCCGCTGCCCATATCTCATTCACATGATTAATGCCGCCCCAGATTTGGTGTTCCAGGAAGGTGTTCCATTCCACAGGCGGCATATGGTAGACCGCCTTGCAGAACCGCGGATCCCGGGCAGGAATCAGCGGAGGTTCGTAAGGCTCCCGAATAAGGGCCTCGGGAAGATGCACAGCATTTGCTGCCTCTCTAGTTCCCAGCAAGCCGCCGATCCCGCTTAGGAGCTCAGCTAGAGCCTGTTTTCGCTTCTCGTCCCCACCCTGCTGAACCTCCGGCAACGCATCATAGACCGTGCGAATCTCGTCCAGCTGCTTGCGGATTTCAGCCGGGAACCGTCTCATAAATTCGTAGGTCGGCGCATCGTCCAGGGGATCCGATTCTGCCAAGTAGGTTTCGTAGGCCTCTACGAGCGCCTCCTTCGTAACGAAGTAGACCCCTGCAATCAATTCCGCATCATTCAAGCTGCGGATCTGCTGATGAAGGTACCGGCTTAACGCCTCGTCCTGATCCTGGTCAACGTCTCTTCTCGGATAACGAAGCTCTAACACGCGTGTGCGAAGCGCATCCGCACGCAAGGAATCCTGCCAGATATGGTAAGGAAGCTTAGTCTTAAGCTCCCAGCGGGATACACTGACCAAATATCCGCCAAGAACCCTCATACATTCTCTCTCCGTGTAATACAGCCGCTTCAGGACAGCGGAAGCGTCATCCACCGCTTTCCGTCCCGGTTCACCCATGACCATTCCTTTCTGTTCCATCCTGGCTCCTCCTGTCTGCAGGTCCGTGATACGCCTAAACGACTTCAAGATCGTCCACAGTGCCAAGGCTTGGATGCGGAACGTGCGGCTCCAGCTGATACCAGAAAGCGGTGGAGCTGATATCGTCCCGCAACGGGTAGTACCGTCCATGTGAATGCCAGCCAAGTGCCTGCACCGTTACTTTCAGGTCTTCCTCGAAACGGATGGGATCCATAACATGCCATCGATACATGCCGAATCTTTGATTTGCGCGGTACAAGCCGTCCGGTTTAATGACTTGATGCATGCCGAGGAACGGGGTGGAATACGTCGTATATTGATTGTTCATATCCCAGTTCCAAGCCCCTCCGAAGTAATCCTCGGTACCCGTACCGCAGATGGTAGGAAATTCGCCGTCGCCGTCCATGTAGAACTTGACTTCGCCTTCGCCCCACCAGTTATTGCTGTTCACCTGCCAGGCCAGGTAAGTGCCGACATACTGCCCTTTGCCTTTTACGCCGTCCAAGATGGTGTGAACCTCTTTGAATTTCAACGGATTGCTGCGTCTCCACTGCGCGTGGAAGTAAGCCATATCTTCAGGAATTTCCGTTAAAGCGTAATCGATTTGATAATAAAGCACCGAATTTTCGTGGCTCAAATTCTCCATTTCGATCCGGGCTTTCTTACGAAAAGGCATTTCCCAATAGCTGTTGAAGCCGCCGGCGGGATTCACCGAAATCGGAAGGGAGTTCACGTTGCTGCGCTCGCACCAGCCGTTTGCGAAGAAATCGCCGACCGGCACCCGCACGGAAGGTTCCGTCTCGTCGTCCCAATAGATCGTAAGGATGAGCGAGCGCCAGCGTTCCGGCGGACAAGTCAGCCAGATGTGCTGGATGACGCCGGGACCTTCGATTTCAGCCATGGTGAACGATTTATTCCCTTCTACCCAGACGGAAGGGGAAATCTTCCAGCCTATGCCGAGGTCACGGGCACAAGCTGCGCCTGTGCCTTCTGTCGCCATGGCTCCTGCGCCCTTCCCGCCGGTGAAGTTTTCCGGGCTGATCGATCTCGTTTTGGCATTCGATACGCGGGATAGATTGCCTAGTCCCATTCCAAGTCCATTAAATGTCATATCTGGTCCTCTCCCTTCAAACTGTATGCACAAGTATGGTTACAATCTCTTTTGGTTTCATCTGCAGCTTCACTTGCCGATGCTCTACCCGCAGCTCCTCAACCGGCTGTTCCATCAGATCAGCCTTCCAGGCTTGGGAGATGCCCTGTGCCGTCGTTAACTTGGCAGAGGTCGGCACCTCCAGGGCATTGTAGAAGCGGATTGCCGTTTCTGGTCCGCCCAGACGCTTCTTGACGGCGCTCAGCACGACACCTTCCCCTTGCAGGGTTACGAAGCTTGCTTCCCTCGGAAGGCGAGGCTTGCCTGCATCGGGATCCCGTCTGCTGAACAAGCCGCCGATTTCGCTGTCCTGCACCCAAGGTCTCCCGGCAGCCCATTTCTCCTCCCGCACCGGGAGTGTGTAAGAACGCAGTCCGTGATGGAAGGCTTCCGCTTCCCTGGCAAGCACAGCCGCATTGTCGGAAGGGCCGAACGGCCTGAGCGCAAGCTCGAACGTGTAGGCACCCTGGCATTGCCCGAGCGGGTTGTCATCGTTCTCATGCGGCAGGGGGTTCGGCCGTCCAAAGATCGTGCCGACGCTTCTGATCAGCGTCAAATCCAGGGCCGTGTCGTCTTCCGTCAGTTCATATTCGTGCAAGCCTTTGTTAAACACCGCCATGCCTTGCTCCCAGCCGGCGGCCGCCCACTTCCAGTTCGGCAGGGAATTGGCATGGCGGGTGTACGGCTTCCCGTCAGAGGCTTCCCGGCGGAGGACGTCGAACTGACCGCCGGCAAGCGTGCCCGGCACGGCATGCTGCATCGGGAATCTTATGCGAAGGCGATGATCCCTCGCCGTGTTGTTCAACTCGATGCAAACATCCAGATGTCTCGCATGACGAAGCAATCCTATTGTCGCCTTGATAGCATAGGCAACTTTGCCGTCCGTTCTGGACGTCCCCTCGGCCGCCAGGCTTTCCGGCAGTTCCCAGTGCCACCGAATTTCGACGGCTTGATAGCCCTCCGCCACCGTATTCACAGCCAGAACCTGAGCTTTCAGATCAGCGGAAGTCAGCGTTTGAGCTCCCTCCAGATGTTGAAAGACGTAGAGATCGCCCGCATCCGCCTCATCGACAAAGGTCAGCTGATTCTCGTACAATACTCCAGTTACCTTATCCAGAACGTTCAAGCTGCCATTGGCATTCACCGTGACGCTTATAAATTCGTTCTCCAGACAGCCAGCGTTATGCTGATGTTTGGGAGCTTTAACGGGCTCCTGATGAGGAATGACCTGAAAGGACGTATAGCCCTGCGCCGGCACTTCCTCTGCAACAATTCCGATCAGATAGCGGTTCACGGGAAGCTCCGTCGGCAAATTGATCGGGCTGAGCCTTTGTTTCCTCGTCCTGGTATGGCTGATGATCTGGTAAGGGATCTCCACGCCTGCCGCGTTAACTATGCGGAAGGAGGTAACGCCATCCTTCTCCTGAAAATCGATCGACTGCTCTATCCATCCGGTCATCGGCAGCGTCGAAGGGTTAAACACGGCAATCAGCTGATCGTCCTCACCCATCCCCTCCCTACCGATTCCTCTCAGCAGGCTCAGCGCCTGCCGGTGAAGAACTTCTTGGGCAGCCTCGCCGAACGCCTTGAAACGGTCCATCATATGTTCATGCACTTCGTCCTGGCTGCAGCCGCAGATGCTGTCGTGGGGATGGTTTTTCATTAGTGATTTCCACAAATACGTCAGATAGGCTTCCGGATAGCTGCCGAAACCCGACATTCTCGCCCATACCGCCAGCGGCTCGATCCATTTCTCCAGCAGATCCTGTGCCTTCACGTTTTCCTGCTTAAGGTATACTCGTGCAGACAGCGTTCCCGCCAAAATGTGATAGTCGTCTCCCGCTCTCATTTCACCCTTTTGAACAGTCGGCGAAATCAGTTCCGCCTCCACTCTCCGGATATGCTCCTCCAGCGTCGTATGGAGTATTTCCGCCTCATCCCCAAGCGTTTCGCGAAGCCCCTTCAGAATGCCGCTCAGGTTTTCCTGCGCCTCCAAATGGTCCACGCCGTTCATCAGCAGGTAATTGTTGGTTTGCTTCCGCTCGTCGATTCTGGCTTGGATGAGCTGCAGGGTTTTGAGAGCTTTGGCCGGCTCTTCGGGTATGCGCTGCGCGTTATTGTACCAATTCGGCATGAAAATCGCCGTGATCCGGCTGTCATCCGCGCCTTCCCACAGAAATTCCTGCTCTTTATGCTTGTTGAAGTTATCGTAGCCCCTTCCGAACACTACGTTGCCGATGCCGAAGCCGCGAAGAATTTGAGGCATTTGTGAAATATTGCCGAATTGATCGGGCAGGTAGCCCACCTTCATTTCCCTGTCGATTTGACGGGACATCGTAATGCCGGTCTGCAAGTTCCGGATCGTCGCCTCTCCGCTTGTCAAATATTCATCATTTTGCAGATACCAGGGCCCGATCAGGATCCTTCCGGCGCGAATGAGCTTCTCCAGACGCTCCTTGTTTTCGGGATGAATCTCGTAATAGTCCTCCAGCACAATCGTTTGCCCATCCAGATGGAATACCTCAAAGTCAGGATCTGTTTCCAGCAGCTCGATCAGTCCGTTCATCAGTTCGACGAGCCGGAAGCGGAACTGTTCGAAGGTCAGATACCATTCTCTATCCCAGTGCGTATGCGATATCACGTGAAAACTTGGTTTCATGCCCCTCTCTTCCCCCTTACAAATCAACCTGGGCTATTCGCCGGCAAAGCTGAATCGAATACTTACAATTTGCTTAGGCTTACACGTGAAGGAAATCAGGTTGCCTTCAACATCAACAAAGTCCGCCAGGCCTTCCTTCAGATCGGTCAGCACTGCTTTCCCGACACGATCTTTGAAGGCAAGAACCGCCTTTTGAGTTTCGGATCCAGGATTATACAATCTCACGATCCACCCGTCCCCGTCTTCGGCCCGCTTCAGGGCGCTGAGTGACAAGTTCCCCTCTGACAATCGAAGGAAGGAGCAGGCTTCCGCAGGAAGCGTCCCCTGCCTGCCGGAAGCTCCTTGATAATAGCGAAGGCCTGCACGAAAGGTGTCCGCTTGCCTAACAAGATCGTCATCCGTGGCCACCTCATGAAGCACGATCGCATAGTTGTAAGTCATCACGCGCAGGCACTGAGATCCCGGAGTCTCGAGTGCCGGCCCCGCTCCAGCGTTAATCTTCAGCGGATCCGGAGAACCCAGATGACCGACGGAACGAAGAAGCGTTAAAGCCAACGTTCTCGCAGAATCGGAACAAAGCTCGTATTCCGTGAGATCGCCGGACAATACGGCAAAGCCAGCATTTGCCTCCGATACGTCCACAAAGCCGTTCATGGGATGCGTAGCAGGCGCATCCTCCACCCATACGTCGTCCTCCGGCTGTTGAACATACACACTTCGCTTCACAACGTCGAACTGGGAACCGGCTCTGGATTGGTCTGTTTTCATCGTTGTAGGAAACAGGACACGCAAGCGGTGATCCTTCACTGTGTTATTAACGATCGTCTTAAGCTCGATTCGTCTCGAGTGCCGCAGCAGCGTTACCTCAGTTACAACGCCTACGATCCCTTTCTCCTGCGTTCTAGCATTGCGGTCTCCCGTGAGGGATAACGGAAGCAGCATGGAGCGCGAAATGCGGATCGTGGCGAAATCCGATGTATCCGCAACAACCGAGATGGTGCAGTCTTCTCCGCCTCCAACAAACACTTCGTCAAACATCGGCGGCGAGTAAACATAGCCGTCTCCCCGGTCGCCGCCGTCTTCCAGACGATGCTGCCCAGGATATACCCGGCCCGATTTCTTGTCTGTCAGGTCGAATGTGCCGTCCGAATGCACATCCAGCCTGATCCATTCGTTCTCCAAAGTTCCAGGTCTGGTTACCAGACTGTGATCCCAAATCCTGCACTTGCGGGTAGACTTCGCTAGCACGGTCGTATAGCCCTGCGCCGGTACCCGCGGCACATAGAAACGGACCTTGACGGCCTGCCAGTACGGAATCAGCGGATGATGGTCATAGGCATGTTTGGCAACCGCGCGTCTGCGGCTCTCCAGCATTTGAGAGGAGATCAAAGTGCCATCCCACGACCTAATTTCAAGATTTCGGATTTCCGTCCCGTCCGGGAACAACAGTTCCGCTTCCACCATGCCTTCACCGTCCTTCAGTCCGGTGTGGAACACATGTACAGGTACGGCCTGATCCTCCAGGCCTTCGGTATGTATCCGGGCACAGATTCCATGCATGGCTTCATAGGCCAGCTGTGTGCTGATCTCCGTCGACCAGGCGTAGCGGGTTTCGTTCTGATCATGCACTTCATCAATGCTGCAGCCGCAGATGCTGTCATGAGGATGGTTCTGCAGCAGATACTTCCATGACTGGCGAAGCAGTTCGTAGGGATATGCAATGCCGCCAATCGCGGCTCCCCATACTGACAGAGGTTCCGCCCAGCGCTCCAGCAGCAATTGGGAGCACTCGTTCTGCAGCTTCAAATACATGCGCGTCGACGCAACATTTGCCAGAAGGTAATTATGATGACCCTGAGGCGAATAGTTCGTGCTGCGAAGCTCTCCCTGCAGCGTCTGCAGGCCGTCGGGACGGACTTCCTCCTTCACTGCCTGCACATAACGGTCTACTGTACTATGGATAAAGGTGAACCCTTGAACATGCTCGTTCATCCATTCCACCATCTCTGCCAGGTTTTCTTCCGGCATCGTGTGATCCGTCCCGTTCATCAGCAGCAGCTGTTTCGTCGTATTTCGTGCCGTTAAGATGTCCAGCTCCGACTTGATCCGCACGAGGAGCTCTTCTTTGCCGCTTGGCAAATACAGAGCATTGCTGTAACCGGCATGGACAGGCAAATGATTGGCAAGCAATCGGCTGCCGTCCGCGCCCTGCCATAGAAACTCCGAGGACGTTTGCTCCGTTCCCTGAGTTCCTCCGTCTATCCCCCGCCAGAACACGATATTATCGATTTCAAAGCCTTGAAGGATCTGGGGCATTTGACTGATGTGACCGAATATATCCGGCAGATACCCCAGCTTCACCCCTCGGCCGAAGCTGGCCGCCATGCTCATGCCTATCTCCAGGTTTCGGATCAGGGACTCCCCGCTGACCAGAAACTCATCCGGCATCACATACCATGGCCCGACATCGATTTTTCCCTCAGCGATAAGCTTCTTAAGCGCATCCTTGTTGTCCGGCTTGATTTCCAGGTAATCTTCAAGAACAATCGTTTGGCCGTCGAAATGAAACGAAGGGTAATTTTGCTCGTTCAGCAGATATTGCAGTCTATCCATGAGTCGGACGAGGCGGATCCGAAAATGCTGATACGTCAGGTACCATTCCCGGTCCCAGTGCGTATGAGGGACGACATGGACGGTCATATCTCCGTTCGGAGGCTTTTTTATATCGGCTTTCTCCATTTCTGTCCTCCATCCTATTGGTCTGGGCAATGATTTACTTACAAGAAGATTGCGAATGAGATAAACCTCTATCGAGGTATTTTCAAAGCTGAGCGACCGCGTTAAGATGAAGGTTTATTCGCCAATAAGAAAGCCTGTTTTCGAGTTGAAAACTTATACTTTCTTATGTGGTAAAATATTGCTTGTAGACAACTGTTACGACATTGCAAAAGGTGGAGAGCTTATGACGGAACCCGCTACCTATCATCTATTGTCCAAAGAAATTCAACGAATTCCGCTAGAGTTTGACCTGGGGGCGCTGCATATTGATATCATCAACTTTGAATACGTTCCTCCCGGACCTACCTGGGTCGTACCTAACCACAAGCATTCCTCTTACGAATTTCATTTCTTATCCAAAGGCAAAGGCTATATTACACTGGAAGACAGGACGTTTACCGCGGTACAGGGCCAATGCTATTTGACTGGTCCGTATGCCTATCATTCTCAAAAAACGGACGAGCAGGATCCTATGGATGAATGCTCCTTGCAATGCCAGATCCGTCTGAATCCGAAGGCTCCTAAACACGAGCTGGAAGAAGCCCGGCGAATCCTGCAGCTGTTGAACCGTCCCTGTGCCGGCAGTCATGCCGACGTCAACGGCGGTATCCGCATTTTCTTCGATATACTGAGAGAAATCCAAGAAAAAAGAATCGGCTATCTCATGTCTATCAAACAGCGGATGATGGAGCTGTTTATCGCTGCTGTACGCAATCTGCACGGAGATGCGCCGTCAGCGCCGATCGAATTGCCGCTGAATCACTCCGACCACGCGATCGTGCGCAACTGCATCCTGTTTCTGGAAGACAATTACCAGGATCCGATTACGCTGGAAGAGGCGGCCGCTTCCATTTACTTCAGCCCCAGACATTTAGGCAGAGTATTTAAAGCGATTACAGGCCAGACGGTTGTTGAATATTTGACGGAGATTAGGCTGAACCGCGCTAAACAATTGCTGGAATCAAGCGATGATTCACTGGAACAGATCGCTCAGGAATGCGGCATTGCGAACGGAAGCTATCTCAGCACCCTGTTTAAAAAATATTACGGCATCAGCCCGAACCAGCACCGCAAGACCGGCATCACATCCAGGAGCCGTTAACCCTTAATGCCGCTGAATGTAATCCCTTGAATAATGTAACGCTGAAAGAACAGGAACAATGCCATAGGAGGGATCGTGATTAAGGTCAGGATCCCGAACTGCACATTCACCCCGATACGCCCCATATTCGTCTTATAGATCGCGCTGTACACCGCAGTAGCGATTGGCCAATTTTCGTTTTTTAGAATCAGCAGCGGCCAGAAGAAATCTTTCCACACATAGGTAAAACCAAAGATAATCAAGGTTGCGATGACCGGCTTCGTCAGCGGAAGCATAATCCGCCAGTACACTCTGAATTCGGAAGCCCCGTCGATCCTCGCAGATTCGAACAAATCTTTGGGTATCCCCAGAAAAAAGCTGTATAACAAAAACAATCCGAATCCGTCGGCAGCCCCCGGCAGCCAATAAGCCCAATACGTGCCCAGCAGGTTCGTACCGAAGATCGGCAGGCTTTGGAGCGTCAAGTAGTTTGGAATCATTAAGACCATGCCGGGAACCATGAGCGTTGCCAGGAAATAAAAGATAAAGCCTTTCTTGAACGGAAGCTGCAGCACCGCCATGGAATAAGCGGCCAGCGTGATGACAATGATTTTGATCACCATGAAGCCGCTGAAGAGAAGCACCGAATTCCACATATATTTCATGAAATTAAGACTGGTCCACGCCTCTGAATAATACGAAAAGTGCCAATCTGAAGGTAGAAGAACCGGAGGGAACTGGAGCGCTTCTTTCTCCGTCTTGAACCCGTTCAGCACAACCCATAACAAGGGATATAACATGAATAGGGCAACAGCTGTCAGTCCTAACACGGACAATACATATCCCAGCTTGACGGCCGGCCTTCTCATGTCGAAATCGGATATGATGGAACGTCCGCGCATCGTTACACCCCCTCCTTTTTGCGGGTAAGCAGCAAATAGACGGCGGACAGCAGGGCAAGAGCGACAAAGAACAAGGTGCCCAGCGCTGCAGCCGGTCCGAATTTAAAGTATACGAACGCATACCGGTATATGAGATAGAGCACGGTCAGGGTCGAGTTGTTAGGGCCGCCTTCTGTGACAACGAACATGCTTTGGAAGGCTTGAGCCGTCCCAATCAGTTGCAGAACGAGCAGTACCAGCATTACATTTCTCATTCCCGGAATCGTGATGTGATAAATCCTTCTCCACACCCCTGCTCCATCGATCTCGGCAGCTTCATACGTTTCCTCCGAAATGGCTCCAAGAGCAGCTATATATAAAATCGCCGTAGCCCCGAAACCGGCCCAGGTATCCATCAGCACCATCGAAAACATCGACCATACCTCGCTCATGATCCACGGTACGCGGTCTATGCCGATATAACCCAGCCAAGTATTCAATAGGCCTTGCGGCTCGTACATCCATCTCCACAACGTATAGATCGCGATGCCGGGCAGAACCGCCGGAATATAAACCGCCATCCGGAAGAAATTCTGGAACCGTCTCATCTCCGCAATCCATACAGCGACAATCACAGGAAGCAGGTAGCCGATAACCAGGCCGTATACCATGTATTTCAATGTATTCCAAATGGCTTTGCCAAGCAGAGGATCATGTAACACCGTTCTGTAGTTATCCAGTCCTACGAATACAGGGTCTTTCACCAAGTCGTAATTCAAAAAACCGATCCTGATTCCCAAATAGATGGGATACCAAAGAAAAAAGCCGAAAATAGCCACAGCTGGCAGAAGAAACAGCAGGGCTATGATTTTGCTTTGAGATCGTTGTAAGCGACGCTTGCGCGGTTCAAGCACTGCGCGCGCGGCACCAGGTGACATGCCCATCCCTATCACTCCTCACCGAACATAGCCGGAAACCCGGTCCGCACTGCGTACCGGATGTTCCAGCCTGCGGATATCCTTACAAAAATTCGCTTACTTGCTGTTATACGGATCGAGCACTTGCGTCTGGAAGTCGTCTGCGGCTTTTTTGATCAGCGCTGCCGGGTCGGCGTCCTTGTTGGACAGTACCGATTCGATGGCGCTTGCTACATTTCCGTACCAGACTTGCCCTTCTACCGGAGGCTCGCCGTGACCGGAAGCATAAAGCTGATTGTACAACTCTGCCGGCCATTGAACGAAGGTGTCCGGGTTCGCATCCCAAACTTCCTTGAGCGCTTTGTAGATTTCCGAATCCTCTTTATAAGGTCTCATCAATACATGAGCCCAAACCTCGCCTTTGGCTTTCAGTTCGTCCGCGCGGTTTTGTTCGTTTTTCACAGCCTCGTCTTTCGTCTCCAGGAACGTGATCCAGTCGAATGCCGCTTGCAGCTTGTCTTTGTCCTTCACATTAGCATTAATGATTTCAAAGCTTCCGCCTTGAACCGCTTGGCTTTTGCCGCCAGGTCCAACCGGCATAGGAACGATCCCGATTTGCTCCGGCTTCATTTTGAATTGGTTAATCATCATGGATACGACCCAGTCGCCGTGCGTAATCATCGCAATTTTGCCGTTACCGAAGTCTGTGTTGATATCTGCGCCGTCAGCAAGTGCGTTCGGATTCAGCACATCATGCTTCCAACGAAGATCTTTATACAATTGCAGAGCTTTCGCGCCTGCATCGGAACCGAATGCCGCTTTCACTTTGCCGCCTTCAGTTACTTCGGCTTCGCCGCCTGCCTGGTACAGGAAGTTGGACCAGATCCACGTTGCCGCTCCGCCTTTGCCTGTCGTGCCGAAGCCGGAAATGCCTTTGTCGCGGTTCGTCAGCTTTTTAGCCGTGTCAACGAATTGATCCCAAGTCCAGCCTGCCTGCGGATAAGCTACACCGGCATCGTCGAACAGCTTTTTGTTATACATGATGTGCATAACGTAGCTGCCTTTAGGGAACCCATACCGTTTACTGTCGAATTCAAACAGCTTAAAGGAATCTTCCAAATACTGATCTCCGTACTGCCAGTTGCCAATCAGCTCTGTCAAATCCGCTGCCCAGCCTCTTTCCGCGACGATACGGCCTTCGGATGCGAATACTCCGATTACGTCCGGTGCGTTGTTGCCCGCCATCTTCACGGCGAACTCTTGCGCATTGTACTGCCATGTGTCAGGTTTCACCGTGACATTCGGGTATTTCTCCTGGAACGCTTTAATACGGGCATCGAAATTCGCTCTGCCTGCTTCATCTGTCTCTGCCGGGTAGCCGTTAACCGTGATGGTAACCGCCTTTGGTTCCTCTTTCACTTCTGTATTGCCGGAATTTTGACTTCCTTTGTTGCCTTCTGTATTTGCGGTTTTGTTGCCGCCATTGGCGGGCGTGTTGTTATTGCCGCTGCATGCTGCCAGTGTCATGGACAGAATGAGCGTGAATACGATCAGGAAACTTTTCTTCATGAAACGACCTCCCATAATCGATTTATATAGTTGTAAGCGCTTTATAACAAACGCCCCGCGAAATCGCTTACAGGAATAAGTATAAGATTTTAGTTGCCCGAAAGCCTTTAAGAAAGAGACAAAGAAACTTGGTTTTGAACGAACGGGACGAACCAAACAAACATTGAAAACGCTCACTTTTGTTTGTTTATAACAAGCAGAATAACTTTGGAGCATATAAAATTCGGACATTCACACTGTCCGACATCGGATAAATGTTCGCCTGAATGCAAAATAAACCCGCACTGATCTGCACGGGTTTATTTTCACTATAAATTAAGAATAAGTAAGGGATTTAAGCGTTCAGCTTCTCTTCCAAGTTCTTCTTCATCCAGAGGCAGACATCCCATAGATCCGCTACCGGCACGTTGGAAAACGGCAGGGTATGCATGTAGCCCGGAGGCCCGAATTCAGGCGTGATGGTTGTTTTCAAACCTTGTGCCGAGCGGGCTTCTACGATGCGTTTCCACCAGCCTTCATGCGCAGCGAGTTCTGCCTGGTATTCCGGCGCTGCCGGATGCGGCACTTGCGGTCCTTCAGCGTAGCCTACCCGGCTGTGGATATGTACCGTACGGCTGATAGCCAGCTCCAGCGCTTCCGCCTGGTCGTGCAGCAATGATTCGCAGACGCACACCCAGTGGCTGAAATCCGCCGTCAGGGATAATCCGGGCACATCGCGTAACAGCTGAGCTGTCGCCCATGGCGTAAACATAGCGCGACCCCTGTGCGTTTCATGTCCGACCGTAATGCCAACTTGCTGCTCCAGCTTCACGGCTTGTTCATAGAATGCAATCTGTTCCGCATAAGGCGCGCTGTCTTTGGAGCTGTGTGCGTTAATCAGCAGAGGCTTGAATTCTACGGCACGGCTTACCTGCTCCTCAAAGGATGCAATATGATCACCGTTGGTAAACACCATGGCCACAAAATCAAGATTATGCTTCGCCAAAAGCTCCTTAAACTCGCTCTCCTGCGCTTTCTCCGGCAGCCCGCTTTCCACACCGGTATATCCTGCTTGCGCAATTCGAGCAAATGCCTCGCTTAACGGAAGTCCATCCATTCCCCAAGTCGCTTTAATAAATTGGATCCTGTTTCCCATCGTCCCACTCCTCACACAGGTATATTTCAAACCAAGGATACCTGCATCTGCTCTTACGTGCAAGCGCTATTTTTCATTATATCAACAACGGACACAAGCATGCGCCTATGAGACACAACCGCCTTTAAGTTACAATGGACGCGGAAAATTGGCTTAGGCTCATCCCTGTTTTCTGCTTGAACATCCTCCCAAACGTATGGACATCGGCGTAGCCCACCCGCTCCGCAATTTCAGTGACCGTCAGGTTCGTCTGGACGGCAAGCTCCTTTGCCCGCTCCACCCGGATCCATGCCAAATACTCAAAGGGCGTCATCCCGAACGTCTCCTTAAACTTGGTAATGATGTAGTTCCGGCTCATGCCCGACACCTCTTCCAAGTCCGTATGCTTTACGGGTTCGGCATAATGGTTTAGCAAATAGTTTTTGATCAGCACCAGGTTCGATGCATTTTTCCTTTGAATGCCGGTTTGGGGATTCAGCTCTTCCCTCCGTTTGGCCAGCTCATAAAAGATTTGCAGCAGCAACCCTTGGCACAGCACCCTGTGATGAAGTCCGCTTTGGTGATAATTCGCGACAAGCTGGGAAAGCTTTTGTTCGACAGGATGTCCGTCAAAGTTGCCGATCAGGTGCCCGCTCCCGATGAAGGTGTCCAAAGGATAGTCGATATTGCCAAAATGAAACAGGAGCGAAAGACAGACGTACCGTTCTCCTGGAATTGTGGAGACGGAATGAAGCTCGTTCGGGGCATGGCAGATCAGGTCCCCGCGCCTCGTGATGTACCGCTGTCCCTCGATGATGTACTCGGCTGCACCGTCCACCACATATTGAAATTGATACTGCTTGAACGCTCTCGGCTCCAGCTTCCATTCCGCAGGGGCATTGAACGTGTGGGCCAGCGTAATGTAGGGAGGATGGACATACTCCAGCGTTGGTTCAGCCTGTTCCGGGACTGCAGAAGCCGCATCAGGACGGGAGGCTGGTTGAGCTGCCAATTCTTCGCTATGCCGGGGTTGTTTATCCAACGAAACCAGTTCCTTTCTCGTGAAAAAAGATTGTGTGTGATTTCGGCAACTTAATTCTTGATTTTCACTAAATCTTTTTTGTTCTTCCTACGATAAAGTATAACTATAAACAAACCAAGGAGGCAAATGACATGACACAGCCAACTTTAACGATACCCCAAGTAGATGCTCAAAAACAGCTTCACATCACGGATGAACAAGCTCAATTCTTTTTAGACAACGGTTTTCTAGTCATCAGAAACGTACTTGTCGGCGAAGAGCTGAAGAAGATCCAGAACGATATGTACTCTTTATATGAAAAAGGGATTTCCGGCACCGATCTTGGAGAAGATTATCTCTACCATAAAAGAGCCGATGGAAGCCGGCGGTTTTGGAGAGTAGAATACGTCATTGAGAAAATGGATGTGATGAAGTCGCTTCTGGCCCATCCGTTCATCCTTCGTTCGGTAGAGAAAATTCAAGGCAACAATTTCATCCCTACCTGGGATTCCATGGTCGTCAAAGTGCCGAACCATGCGGCAGCCGTGCCTTGGCATAGAGATGCGGAAAATCCGGGCGGTGCAGGCGCGAAGCCGATTTTCAACGTAGACTTCTACCTGGATCCGGCGGATGAGCGCTCCTGCCTATGGGTAATTCCAGGCAGCACGCACTGGACTAAGGAAGATGCGGATGCTTACTGCGCACGTCCCGGCTTCAGCTTCGAAGGTGCGATTCCGGTTCCGATGAACCCGGGCGACGTGATTTTCCACGACATTCAACTGCTCCACGGTTCACCTGAAGGAGACGGCAATGATCTTCGCCGGACCGTATACTTTGAATTCCGTGCAGGCGAGAACGAAGACGAATTCGGCCCTCATACGCTGGAGTATATTCCGCTGAAACAACAAGTTCTTCTCGACTGCATCGAATACCGCAAAACACAAGACTTTGCTGCGGACGAAACTGCGTTCGAATATAAGCCGACAGGTAAATTTGCGGTTTCCAAGCTTAAAAAACCGGACAACTACCGTTACGCTCACGGGGAGTTCTGGCGGAAGTAAGTAAATATTTATAGCATGCCTAGTAAGACAGCTTTCTACATTTCTTTGTAGAAGGCTGTCTTTTCGTTTATTCAAAAGTACTACTTCTGTTTATTAATCTGTCTGACACTAAAGGCTCACCTTACCGGACCGTAGTATGAGATTGGATTACAACTCGGGACTATTTACTCACTTTTCTAATGCATATTAAAAATAAATATTTACTAACCTTAACGTTAGAATATATACTTCTATTTGATTTACCATTATCCGCATATTCAGAATATTTCAAACAGGCGGTGATCCGGTATGTAATTCTTCCTTTTATCGCACATCAACCGATTCTCCATCACATTTTGACGAAGGAAGTGTTATTTTTGTTTTGGCAAAAAGAAAGATTTTATAAAGCTGTCGTCACAGCCACTCTAGGCATGACTCTCTCCGCCTACCTGCCGGCACCTTCTTACGCCGCCGGCGCCTTATCGAAGGCTGCGCCGGTTAAGCTCAGAACGAGCCAATTGAAGCCGATCACGGAGCCCGTAATCAACATTCCCGGTACACCGGTTTTACAAACAAGCGGCGCATCCGATACTTCCGCAGCGTTGGAAGATTTGCAGCCGGCAAATGATTCCGGACGGATTATCGTCAAATATAAAAGCGGAATTACCTCCTCCAACTCCGACCTGCAAAAAAGCTTCTCAAAGCAAATCAGCAAGGTCACTCCCCTGGAAAACATTCACGCAGCTTTACTTCAAACGGCTGAGGGAACGGATGTTACAAGCCTGATTGACGAATTAAAGAAAAACCCTGATGTTCTTTACGCAGAACCGGACTATAAAGTGAAGCTGCCTCAAGTTCAAGACGACTTGAAACCGAAGTCCGCCGCTTTAGATAACGCTAAGTATGCAAATGCTCCAGAACCTGTCATTCCTAAGGACCAGTTTTTTGTTGACCAGTGGTCGCTTAACAATACCGGGCAAACACTACATGATGGCGATGCCCCTGCGGGAACGCCGGATATCGATATCGACGCCCCTGAAGCATGGGCTGTTACAAAAGGAAGCACGGATCTCGTCGTCGCCCTGATTGACAGCGGAGTTCAAATCGATTTGGCGGATTTGCAGCATCAGATTTGGCAGAATCCGCACCCGGACCCTGTTAAAGGAGATATCCACGGATGGGACTTCATACATAACGACGCAAGCTTATTTGATATTGATGACGGGTTCGGAGACTATCACGGAACCCAACTCGCGAGCCTGATTGCAGCTTCCCAAGGCAAAATCACGAATCACAACGGCATTACCGGCGTAGCGCCGAACGTGAAGATTATGCCGCTCAAGATCGCGGACAAGAATGGATTCTACATCTCCGACGCCATCCGAGCAATCGAATATGCGGATCAGCATGGCGCCAAAATAGCCAATATCAGCTGGGCTATACCCGTGTACAGCCAGGCGCTGCACGAAGCGGTAGAGCAGTCTTCCATGTTGTTCGTGTCTGCGGCCGGAGACCGGAACGAGCGTAATGTAGATGCTTCTCCGGTATACCC
Organism: Paenibacillus gansuensis; assembly: GCF_042684925.1. Taxonomy (NCBI): domain Bacteria; kingdom Bacillati; phylum Bacillota; class Bacilli; order Caryophanales; family Paenibacillaceae; genus Paenibacillus; species Paenibacillus gansuensis. The sequence continues at coordinate 447,524 of NZ_JBHUME010000008.1, forward strand.
TGCAGCTTTCAACAGCGACAATGTTCTCAGCGTAACTGCGGTCGACAGAGGCGGATATCTTGCCAACGGTTCAGGCTACGGCAAATCGCTGGTGGATGTAGCGGCACCCGGAGATTATGTCGTGTCCGCATCCCCTAATGTGAAAGTGGGATACGCCGCGGAGATCAGGAAATATGTTCCAGAGACTGGCTATGAATATAAAGCCATTTATAACGGGATCGGCTTTGAGAACGTCCCCATTGACGAGTATCACCACAATGATCCGAAGCAGCGGCAGGATATGTTTAATGTCGCAGTCGATTATTTGGCCGATGACCGCAACGGCGACGGAAAGGTCAAAGTGCTGATGATGCAGGATAACAAAATCGATGACGGAGGATTTTTTCCTCGAAGCAGCGATTCCGTAGCCGATATTTATCACGGCTTAATCGAGAATTACCGACAGAACCATCCTAACGTGGAGTATACGTTAAAAGGCACAGACGGCCAGTCCGAGAACGGTCCGGACGCTGCTGAGCTGAGCTCGTATGATGTGGTTATCTGGTATACGGGATACTTTCGTATCGGCGAAGGTAAATCGTTTCTAACAGGGACCGATCAGACGAATTTGACTGAATATTTAAATAAAGGAGGCCGTCTTCTTCTTACCGGACAAAATTCGTTATCTAATATGGAAAATACCCCTTTTGTAAAAGAGATGCTGCAATTGGTCGTGGCTGGTGAAGGGGTTTACGATAGAAAAGTGATTTCTGCAGCAAATTCGATCTATGATGGCAAAACCTATACCGTTTGGGATGCTAACCGGGAATTGGACCTTATTTTGTCTAGGGATCCCAGCACCGCTATCAATTTGGAATGGCCTTTCGGTTATTACCGTTATAAAACCGGAACGGATATGGCGGCGGCCAATGCTGCAGGTACGGCTGCGCTTGTGTTGAGCAAGTATCCGTTTATGGAAGCCGCGTCTGTGAAGCAGAGGTTGATGAACAGCGGCAAACCGCTCAGCTCGTTAGCCGGTATTACGGCAAGCGGAAGAATGGTCAATGCGTTTAGAGCGGTATGGGATAAGGATATCCCAGGAACTCCGTTGCAGGATTCCTTCGTAACCGACAAGCTGAATTCAGCTGCCCGCAACGACTTGGTCTACGCCGTAGACATGAAAGCAGGGGAGAAAGTCAACCTTTCCCTATCGGGTGACAAGGGTACCGATTTCGATTTGATTTTATTTGACCCGACCGCTTCCACGGTGGCAAGCAGCGCGGGCATCGTGGCTTATTCGGAAACGCCGAACAGCTCGAAGGAAACGGTCTCTTATCAAGTACCGAAATCCGGAACGTATTATGTCAATGTGCACGCGTTCGCAGGTGCCGGCCAATTCCAGCTTACCGTGCAGACCGATAACCAATGGGGAGCATTTGAAGACACCCACCCCGCCCTGTCTTATGACGGACCGTGGTCTGTACAGCATGGCTCCGGCTACTCGGGAGGCTCGATCCATACCTTGGATGCTGCAGGAAGTGCAGAATTCAGCTTCAAAGGAAATCAGCTGGAATGGGTCGGTACGAAAGGAAGCGATCACGGGATCGCCGATGTGTACGTTGACGGAGAGAAAATAACTTCCCTTTCCCTATACAGTCCGAAGCCTTTAACGAAGCAGTCCCTGCTGAAGCTTTCAATGCCTAACGGCAAGCATACGGTCAAAGTCCGCTGGACAGGGCTTCATGACCCTGCGGCCAGAAAGACCGACCCGACTAAAATTACCATTGATAAATGGGTCGTCTCGAATTTAACCTACTCCACCGACAGCCTCGTGATCTATAAAGGCGCATGGGGTGTGTCTTACGGAACTAAATTTTCCGGAGGCGCGCAGAGATTTTCGAACAAAGCGGAAGCCGAAGCCGAATACACCTTCAACGGGACAAGAGTGGCTGTGCAGGCCAATACGGGCAAAAATCTTGGAAAAGCCAACATCTACATTGACGGAGTGCTAGTTACCCCGAAAGCTGTGGATTGGTACAGCCCGAAAGCCAAATACCAGGTTACCGTTTATACATCGCCTGTTCTGAAGGCCGGATCCCATACCGTGAAGGTAGTCTCTGCCGGAGAAAAGCAGGACGCATCTACAGGGTACGGCATTACGATTGATTCTTTTAATGTTTTGGAATAATCCGTTTTTATTCTGCTGAAATGAGGTATTTGACTTGAAGACTTCCTTATTTAAAAAGTGTTTCTCCCTGCTGACGGCGGCGGCGCTGCTGACCAGCCTTGCCGGTCCTGCTGTATCGGCTGCCGGCGGTCAGCCTGTGCCTGCCGACGCTCCGCAGCTAGGTAAGCTGCATGAGCTTTTGCAAAAGGAGCTGTTTAAAAACCCATCTGCCCGGAACCGCTTCTCTATGCCGTACGGCGCGTTTATTTCTCCAGCCATTGATACGAAATCCAATCATAAAATCAATGTTATTGTCCAACTCTCAGGCTTGCCTGCCTCCATCGGTAAATACGCAGCTAAGACGGGCAACCGGGAACTGGCCGCAGAATCCACCGCTACTAAGGTAAGGAGCGAACAAGCCTCCTTCCTTGAGGCTGCAAAGGATGCCGGCATTTCGTTTAGCGTTAATTACAACTACGATACGGTCCTCAACGGGATGGAAATCACGATTGAGGCCGATCAAATTCCGGCGTTAGCCCGCCTGTCCGGTGTAAAGTCGATTTACGAGAACCAGCTTTACTATCCTATGGTTTCTTCGGAAAGCTTTTCAACGGTTACCGACACGACCTATTCCTATGATTCAGCTCCGTTGAAACAACTGGGAGTTGATCAGGCGTGGGAACAGGGGCTTACCGGGGAAGGCCTGAAAGTAGGGGTTATTGATACCGGCGCCGACTATCTGCATCCGGACTTGAAAGATGCGTTCCAAGGAACCGATTACGGCTACGATTCTCTTTTTGAAGATTCCGACCCGTATGAGGATATGCCCCTTCCTCAAGCCCAGTATGAAGGATCCTCTCATGGAACCCACGTTTCGGGGACGATTGCCGGCAGGGCGGTAAACGGCCAAACGAGAGATTTTGTCCAGAAGGGCGTCGCTTACAAAGCTGAATTGCATGAATATAAAGTACTTGGCGTTAAAGATCCTTACAGCGGACACGAAGCATCGGGAACGTCGGCCGAAATCATTAACGGCATTGAGCATGCTGTGGAAGACGGCATGGATGTGATTAACCTGTCGCTGGGCAACAAAGCGGAGAAGGATCCGAACTCCCCGGACTCGATCGCAGTAAATAACGCAGTTCTTGCGGGAGTCGTCGCGGTTGTGGCAAGCGGAAACGACGGAAGCTCGGTCCCATATTATTACTCCATGGGTTCACCTGCATCCGCACAGCTGGCCATTACCGTAGCAGCTTCTACCAGCCCTAGCGTCCAATACAAGGCGTCCTTGAAAAACTCGGTTACATCCGATACCTATTCCGAAATGAATGTGGTGTCTTGGGAAACCCGCAAGACGGACTTTGCCGCGATCTTCGGCACCGATCCGGTAGAAGCCGTCTATGCCGGCCTGGGCAGGGAAGAAGATTATAATACAGCTCCGCCTTTAAGCGGAAAAATTGCCTTCGTCTCCCGCGGATCGATTTCCTTTGAGGAGAAGGTGAAAATAGCCAAGGCGCACGAGGCTATCGGCATTGTGGTCTTCAACGGAGTCGACAAAATTGACGAAAATGGCTTGACCGTGCCTAATCTGGATCCGAATATTCCCGGTCGGGACGGCCCGATCGGTTCGATCGCGGCACTTGGTGACAGCCATAAATATATTCCTCTAATTGATATGCCTGGTGTTATGGGAAGAGAAATTGCCAGAAATTTGGATATGGGCAAGCCATTTACGTTTACCTTTAAAGCAAATTTCCCTGAGATCAAACTCTCGGGTGACACGATTGCGGAATTCAGTTCCCGCGGACCGAACTCGGACGGGAATTTTGGAATCAAGCCCGATATCAGCGCTCCCGGTGTCAATATTTATTCGACCTTGCCTGCTTACGCGAAACTGCCTGACGGCACGGCCGACCCTTCGGTAAGCTATGAACGCGCCTACGGCCGCTTAAGCGGAACCAGTATGGCTGCGCCTCATATTGCCGGCTTAGCGCTGCTTCTCAAGCAACAGCACAGAGAATGGTCACCGGCCGATATTCGGGCGGCATTGGCGAATACCGCCGATGTAATCAGCAATTATGAAGGAACGCAGTACGATGTCTATTCACAAGGAGCAGGACGGGCTAATATCGCCAAGGCCGTAAAAACGCCGGCTCTGCTTCAGGCGATGGACAGTATAACCATCTACGACTCAGAGTTTCATCCGATCACGATGCCGAGCGAATCCAGCAGCATCAGCTTCGGAACTTTAGATCCGGAGGCAAACGAGCTTGTGTCGCAGCCTCTTCAAGTGAAGAACATGTCGGATGCGCCGCTTGCCTACACGGCGAGTGTCGTGATGCACCCAAAGGTGACGTCAGATCCTAATCATCCGATTCCAACCCCTGACGTGAATCAGGTGAATGTAGCTTTGAGCGGATTCGACGGTCCCTCGAAACAAGTGACGCTGGATCCTAAAGAAAAGCGGGCATTGACTCTAACCGCGAAGGCGCTCCCTAACGCAGCCCGCGGCGTATATGAGGGTGAAGTGCTGCTCGAAAATCCGAATTATCCGTCACTTCATCTGCCTTTTGTAATCCATGTAGGGGACGATTCGGATAACAATGATTTGAAAGTTCAATTTGACTCATTATCAAGCCGTACCGTTTATGCCGATGAGCCGATTGATATGACGGTTAAGCTAAATTCAGACAACATGAACGTGATGTTGTTGGATATCTACGATATCGAAGGAAATTATAATGGAACGGCGGCCCAACTATATGAAATCGACCCCGCCACACAGCAGTTGAAACAGCTGTCCGCAGGGAAATGGAATATTCCAGGTTTCGACGGAGGCATTATCCGTCCAAATGAGACAAATGAGTATTATGTACTGGATCAGCTGCCGGAAGGCACGTACAAAGTTGCGGCAATAGTGGCTAATTTAGGCCCCGACGGATTCCAAGACTTTGATTTTAGCTTTGCAACGATTTATGTAAACAATGAGCCTTCGCCAGACAACGGTGAGGAAGAACCCGGGGACAATCCAGGCAACAATCCAGGGAACAATCCAGGGAACAATCCCGGCATAGTTCCGCCGCCTAACAACGACAGTAACCCTATCAACAAGAAATTGGCGGATACGGTTGCATCGAAAGGTCAATCGGTCCAGCTCGTGGCATCCCATACAGCACCTGACGGTGACAAAACTACCGTTACCGTGACAGATGACGATCTTCGCAAAGCGTTGACTGACGCAGGAAAGAAACCGACCGCTTTCGTAGTCGGAGTCAACGCGCCGAATACAGGTGAGGCGCTGCTGAAGCTTCCTGCTTCCCAGCTTCCGATCTGGAAAAGCGCTCCTGCAGGCAGCTCCATCTCTTTAGTTTGGGATGAGGCCGCTGTGGCTCCGCCTATTTCCACACTTACCAGTATTCCTGAAGGTGCTGACGCCGTATTCAGCATCTCCAAGGAAACCGGAGATTCGTCGTTGTTTACCAAGGAGTTCACCGGCACTTCGATTGTCGGAAATCCATATGCTTTTGAAGCGCAAACTGTACTGAACGGTAAAGCCTCTCCTATGAAGATTGCGCCGAATCAGAGCATCCAGCGTTCTTTTGTCCTCCATCAGTCTGCGGGACTTCAGGCAACAGGAGTTCTGTATAGCGACGGAAACAAAGTGTATCCGATCCCGGCCAAATTCGTTCAAGGGGAGAACGGAGACACGATCGTAACGATCAGCCGTCCCGGCTTCTCGAGCTACGTTGCCGCCTCCCGCCATACGTCGTTTGGAGATATCGGAACGTCTTGGGCTAAGAACGAGATCCAAATGTTAGCCGACCAATTTATTGTACAAGGCACTTCATCGAAGGCATTCTCACCTAAACGGAGCATCACTCGTGCGGAATTGACATCGATTCTCGCCCGCTCGCTGGGGCTTCAGCATCAAGACGCCGCCACTCCGTTTACAGACGTGACAGAGAAAGCTTGGTTCGCCGCAGATGTTGCCGCCGCTTATCAAGCAGGCCTGGTCACAGGCAATGGCAGCCGTTTCAATCCTAATGGGAATATCAGCAGGGAAGAACTTGCGGTCATTCTGGAAAAATCATTGAAACTTCTCGATCTTTCTCCGGCGGAACAGGCTGCCTCCTTTACGGATGCAGGGCAATTCAGCTCCTATGCTAAGGAAAGCATTCGAGCCGTTTCGGCCACCGGCTTAATGAAAGGAGTTTCCAGCAAGAACGGCTCCGCATTTATGCCGAAAGCTCCGGTAACCCGGGAAGCTTCCGCGCTCGTGATCTATACGCTATTACAGAAAGCCGGCCGTATAAACTAAAGTTGAGGTAACAACAATAAAACCCGCCCGATCAGGACATGTTCCTGTCGGGCGGGTTTTTCTTTTGGTGACAGGGCATCGCAGCGCGAAATGGTAACGTTCATGCAAGGATCCCCCCCATATAAAACGGTTAATCGAACCTATAGAAACGCTTCGTGTTGCTCACGATCTGCTCTCTGGCCTCTTCCAGCGGCAGGCCTTGGATTTCGCTCCATACCCGGAGCGACTCCTCCATCATGGACGGATGTGTCAGCCGTCCGGCAAACGGTCCCTCGAACGGCCACGGGCCATCCGTTTCGAGCATCACCTGCCCGCGGGGATAGACGCAGGCCAGCTCCTGGATCTCGGGCTCGTAGAGCAGGTCCGGCGTGAACGATACATAGTATCCGTTCGCTGCCATGCGCCGGACCGTGGACGGCGAGCCCTTGAACCAGTGGAAATGCGCGCGCGTGCAGCCACGCCGCTCCAATATGCTGCACGCGGTGTCCGCGCATCGCCGTACACCGCGTGCAGCACCACCGGTTTGTCCAGCTCCGCCGCGAGCTGGACAAACCGGTCCAACGCTTCGACATACGGTGTAATGTCGAAGCGCTCCCCCCGCGCCTCCGCTTCGGCGCGGGTGTACCAGGGCAGGCCGACTTCGCCGACCGCCGCCATGCCGTGTGCGTGCACACGGATCCAGGCGAGGAGCTGCTCGAAGCCGGCGCTTCCCGGGAGCGGCTGCTCCGGATGGAAGCCGTAGCACGGCTTCACGAGCGCAGGCGAGCGCTTCGCGAGCTCGCGGACGAGCATGCACGAGTCCATGTGCATGCTGACGGCCACCAGCGCGCCGATCGTCGACTCCGGCTGCTCCAGCTCCTGCAGCATCGTCTCCATCTCGGCGGCCTCATACAAATCCAAATGAATATGCGCATCAATCAGCTTTACATTATTTCTCATCCCGTCACCCTCCTATCCCTTTCACTATATCACACCGTTATAATGAGATTACTAGTCAAACAAGGGAGCACTGCACATGACCCGCATCTACGGCTGTCATTTCAGCAGAGCGGCCAATCCGTCCAAATCATTTACATCGCCGCGAACTGTGCAGCGGCTCTTTACATATTCCCCAAATCGTCCACTGCGAGGACAGGCTCGAACTTTTCATGCCATTACCTCCAATGCCGGTTACTGGGGACAGGGTCTCCCCTTCTCCTATCCGGTCGAGGTGTTGCAGCACTTACAACTTACCGGCCCGTCGGAGCTTTATAATCTGGCCGTAACCATCAATTACAAAGTGTTCAAGCCACCTTGAATGGTTTACACTCAAACACCTTACCGACATCCGCTCCAACGCCAAAAGCCCCCTGGCCAAAAGCCCGAGGCTCTTCATCAAATGTCTCCTTTATACTACCATTATCCATCTGGAGGAAACCGAATCAACACAGTCGTCCCTATCCCCGGCTTGCTGTAGATCTCCACGCCATATGCGTCACCATAATGCAGTTTTATCCGTTGATGCACGTTGCGGATTCCGTAGCCTATTTCGCTGCCTTTCAGCGGGTCGAACAGCAACCTTAACGTGTCGGGGTGAACTCCGATGCCGTTATCTATTATTTTGAACCAAATATCCGAAGAGTCCAAGCCGCCCACAATTCTTATACTGATCTTGTCCTCAAACCGCGCATGCTCAAACACGTTCTCTACGAAGGGCTGAAGAATCAGCTTAATCGTGTTGTAAGCGTGCAATTCCGGAGCGATGTCATAGCTGACCTCCACACTGTCCCCGTACTTCGTTCGTTGAATGTTGATATAGGCCTCCACCTGCTCTAACTCACTGGAGATCGGGATAACGGTGCGTCCTTCATTTAACGAAAGACGGTAAAATTTGGCCAGGTCCAACACCATCTGCTGCAACTTATCGAGCTGTCCGAACTGGGCCAAACGGCTGATGGACGATAAGGTGTTATACAGGAAGTGCGGATTAATCTGAGCCTGCAGGGATTCGAGCTCGGCCTCCTTCTTCTGAAGATTGGCAATATACACTTCACGAATCAAGTCCCCTGTATGCTGCCCCATCCGATTGAGCGATTCGGAAATCTGGGTAAATTCATCTTTGCCGCGGAAGTGAATCCGTTTCTGAAAATCCCCTTCTTGGAACGAATGCAGGACCATGACAATCTTATTGACCTTCTTCGCGAACAGACGCGATAAGAAGAAACCGGCGGAGAAGAACAACAGAATACATCCAACACACACCATAATGGTCCAATACCGGAATTGTCCCGTCGCCTCGTCGGTTATATTCATCGGTACCCATGCCACGAGATGCCATGCTAACCTTGGAAGTTCTTCCCTTATGATCGTAATGTCCTCTATTTTGGTATCCGGTCCCGTCTGACCTGAGGAGGAGATCGTCCGGCCCTGCGCATCCATGATGAACAACTTTGTGCCTTTGCCGATCTTGTCGTATTCCACACTCTCCATTAAGTCTGCCAGTCGTATGCTGATTCTGATAAAACCGTGTTCCTCTAACTTTAGCGGCTCATTGGTATCTACAATCCTTCGCAACAACGAGATTCGGCCGTATTGCGCGTCATCTTCAACCTGGCCCCATACCATCGTTTGACCATACTTCTCCTTAGGGAATTGCTTGTACCACTGCTTATCTTGAATACGTCTGATGTTGTAGATGTCGAATAGAGAACGGTTATCTTTCAACGGATCCGTGCCGCTGTGATCGAGATAGATTTCAGGCAGAGCGGGGTTGTGCAAATAGATCGACATCCAGATCGGATCGTTGGCCGCCTCAATCGTCGTATGCAGCTTAGGGAGTAAATATTTCTTCGTCACTTCATAGCTGACCCAGCCCTCTTCGTAATGCCGCAGATGACCGGACAGCGTGTCGTCCAGATAGAGCATATTGGAGATGCGTACCAGATCGTCGACTTTATACGTAATATTGTCTTTCATCTGGTGAATTGTACCGGATTGGATTTCCCTGGTGCGGCCTTGAATCGAGTTCACGAAGATTTCGTTGGCTGCGTATCCCCCGAGAAGTACCAGGACGACGATGAACATACTGTAAGAGAGCATTAGCTTATAGCTGAAGGGCATATATTTCGGCATCCGTATCATCCCGTCTAGTTTCTTCTGTACTCCAGTGGTGTCAACCCGTAAGTTTCCTTGAATTGTCTGCTAAAATAAGGAAGATACCGGTACCCGACAGCCTCTGCGACTTCGTAGACCTTAAGGTTCGTGGAAGTCAGCAATTCACACGCTTTCTCCAAGCGCATGGCAATGAGACAATCGCTGAAGTGTTCTCCCGTCTCCTCCTTGAACAGTTGTCCGAGATAATTGGGCGAAAATGAATAGGCCTTGGCCACGTCCTTAAGCGTAATATTCTCATGCAGCCGTTCCCTTACATAATTCCTCATGTCGTTAATCAACTTCCAGTTCTTTTTAAGCTTACCCGCTTCCCTTATCGCGTTCACCTGAACCTCCTCTATTGCCTGAGGATGCACATGTTGGCTGTATATCTGCTGCTGCTGTTGCTCTTCATCCAATGCATCCCGCACTTTGGCCAGAGAATGAATCAGTTCCTGATCATCCATCGGTTTCAATACGTACCCGGAAGCATTCAGTGCTATAGCCTGTTTGGCATAATGGAAATCTTGGTAACCGCTTACAAAAATAATCTTAATCCCTTTCCGTCTTTCCAATGCTCTCCCCGCCAACTCAAGACCGGTCATATGGGGCATACGAACATCAGTCACGAGAATATCAATCTTCTCCGATTCCAGCACTTTGACCGCCGCGAACCCGTTCGTAACCCCGCTGACCACTTCCATGCCGAGCTCATGCCAGGGTACGAACGTTCTCATCCCTTCCAGATCCAGCATCTCATCGTCCGCCAGCAACACCTTGTACATGGAATCCTCTCCTTTTATATGAAAAATAATCCTCCGGGAGTATACGTACAGTATACTCCCGAAGGACCCTGTTGAAAATCATGATTACTTCCCGACTGCCAATTTCTTGAGGTTAGCCTGCCACTTTTCTGTCTTATACGCCAGCAGCTTCCCGTAACCGGCCGCTTGCGCATCTTTCTCCGCTTTGTCGAGAATCGACAGCACTTCTTCATCTGTCTTCGCGAACAACACCTTCGCTCTTGTTTCCAGATAGAGATCTTCAATGCGCTGACGGATGATGCCCTCTTCGCTCTCCGGCATCGGATCCAAGTTAACGAATTCCGTCGCATCCGATTGTGTTTTCCAAGTGATTTCATTCTGCCAACGGGTAGCCCAGTTCTGTTTCTCCGGCGGCAGGGTACTCTCGAATTTCGCTTTCGTTCTGTCTACGAAGACGGTATTGCCAACCCAATTCCAGTTAAGGGCCGCAGTCTGCAACTTGGTAAGCCCTGCAGCGTCACTAACATACTTATCTGTAAACTTAGGAGTATAACCGTCAGCTTCCACACCTTCCCAATACAGTCCCGGCGGGCCCCACATGTTCACACTCTGCCCTTCCGGCCCGCTGAGCCAATCTATGAACGCGAAGATCGCTTCCGGATTTTTTGCGGCTTGTGTAATGGTCATAACGTTCCAACCCAGTTGATTGTATGTTCCCGGGAAGATGCGGTTCTTATCTAACCCTTCCTTGTGAATCGGCCAGATCATGAAGTATCCGGCTTTCGGATCTTTAGCATTGAGTTCGGTATGCGCAGGCATCGCAAAATCAGTAGGGCTTGCTGATGCGAATACCGCGACGCGGCCAGTCATCACTTTCTCCCTCACTTGGTCGAGCGTCTGCGTCATCGCATCTTGAGTAATGAGCTTCTCACGGAACAATTTCGCTGTGTACTGCATGGATTCACGGAACACAGGGTCAGTGAAGATCGAGACCAACTGGTCGCCGCTTGGCACCGCGTGAATGGAAGGGAAGCTCTTATTGTTCTCAAGGAAAGCGGAGTACAGCACATTCAGCCCCTGCCCGTCTTTGGCCAGATGCGGCTCGAACGGGGTGACGTCGGGATACTTGCTTGAGACCAATTTCAGATACGTATACAGATCGTCCGTCGTCTCCAGCTTCGGAGAACCTAATTCCTCGTAGATCTTTTTGTTGACGACGTAGCCGGAATTGCCGTTCGGTTGACTCGTATACCAATTAGGAATCTGGTACAGCTTGCCGTCTTCGGAACGAAGCATGTTAATGGCCGCCTCGCCCATCCACTTCTTCAAGTTCGGATATTTATCGATATATTCATCGAGGGGGACCAACATGCCCGCCTGGCGAAGCTTTTCCACATCGGCACCGCGGTCCAGCCAGATCGTATCCGGCAGCTCGTTCGTGGCGATCATCGTATTCAATTTCTGCTTAGCGGCACCGCCTGAATGTACAGCCGTAATGTTCACTTTCTTGTTCTCTATAACCCACTTGGAAGAAGCATCATCCCCCCAATTCGGCATCGTATACCAATCATAGTGTCCGTAAAAGCTGAATTCCAGCGGTTCCTTTCCTAGTTCGTACATCGAAGCAGCAGCTTTGGGCTCGTTTCCTCCCTGATTGGTATTGCCGGATTTCACAGGCGGTTCCGCATTGTTGCCGCCTGTGCAGCCTGCAAGGAACGTTACCGCTGTAACCACTGTTACGATAACCGTTAACATAGATCTTCTTACCGTCATGTCTCTGATCCCCTTTCGATTCATGATCATTTATGTTCAAGCTTGCGCTCAAAACCACACCTTGGTCACTACTCTTTCAACGAGCCTACGAGCACACCCTTCACAAAATACTTCTGAAGGAACGGATATACCGCGATAATCGGCACGGTTGCCACAATCATCGTCGCCATCGAGAGCGACTTGGTGGTCACCGACCTCATCTGAGCCATGCGTCCCTGCGCAGCGGAATCCATCTGAGACACTTGCTCCGACATAATATTGGAACTCAGAATCTGCTTCAGCATCGTCTGAATCGGCAACAACTTTTCATTGGAAATATAGATACTCGGAAGGAACCAATCATTCCAGTGATAAACAGCGGTGAACAGCGCCAGCGTCGCAATGACGGGACCGGATAACGGGATGACGATCCGGAACAAAGTGGCCCAATGGCCGCAGCCGTCAATCTTTGCAGATTCCTCCAAACCTGCGGGCAGTCCCAGGAAGAACGTTCTGAAGATGATCATATTCCATACGGAGATGAGCGAAGGAATGATGAACACCCAGAAGGAATTCATGAGATTCAACTCGCGGATCAGCAGGAAAGAAGGAATGAGACCGCCGCTGAAGTACATCGTTATAATACATACAACCATGTAGAACTGGCGTCCCATCAACTCTCTCTTCGAAAGGCCGTAGGCAAACACCGCCGTGGCCAAGATCGAGGTCAGCGTACCGACGACGGTACGAAGGACGGAGATGAAGAATCCGTTAAGCAGCCTGGCATCATTTAGAACGACGCCGTAATTCTCGAATGTGAAGGCTCTCGGCCAGAATGTAATGCCGCCTCTAGCCGTGTCCATACCTTCATTGAAAGAGATAACCAGCGCGTTCCAGAATGGGTAGAACGTGGAGAACGTCAGGAGCACCAGCAGCACATAGATGGTCGAGTTCATCATACGGTCACCCGTGGATAGTCGCATCATGAACAATCCCCTCCCTTACGAACAGATTAGAATTTACCATAGACTGTTACCAGATTTACGCGCGATATAATTCGCCATTGTGAGCAGCCCTACACTGATGACGGCTTTGAAAAGTCCTACCGCCGTCGCGTAGGAATACCTGTTGTTCTGAATCCCGATTCGATACACATAGGTGTCGAGCACGTCAGCGACATCTCGCAGCACCGGATTGACGCCAAGCAGGAGAATATCATCGAATCCCGCGTTCAGCAGGTTACCGATCGCCAGAACCATGAAGATGATGATAACAGGCATCATGGAAGGCAGCGTAATCAGGAACATCTGCTTGAATCGGCTCGCGCCGTCCATCTCCGCGGCCTCATACATGTGCGGGTCAATACTGGCAATCGCGGCCAAGTACACGATCGAAGCGAAGCCAATCTCCTTCCATACCCCAGTGGTCACTAGAATCGCCCAGAAATACTCCGGCAGAGACAGGAAATTAAGCGGTTCATCTATAACGCTTAACCTCTGGAGAAGGATGTTCACGCTTCCGTTATCCGTTGACAGCATAGACATGACGAATCCCGCTACAATAACCCAGGACAGAAAGTGCGGTAAATAACTGATTGTCTGCACTACCCGCTTGAACGCTATGTTCCTCACTTCGTTCAGCATCAGCGCAAGCACGATCGGAGCTGGGAACCCGATACCAAACTTCAACATCGAGATGACGATCGTATTGCGCATCACTTCGCTGAATTCCGGCGATCGGAAGAACATTTCGAAGTGCTTGAACCCAACCCATGGGCTGTTCATGAAACCTTTAAATATACTGTAATCTTGAAATGCCATCAGGACGCCGTACATCGGAATATAGCTGAACACAAGTACCACGAGAATACCTGGCAGAACCATGAGCTGCAGGTCCGTCTGCTTCAGGAAACGTGTGATCACGCCCTTACGTCTGCCGCGGTGTTGCTGAACTTGCTTCACTGGGGAAAGATGTGCCATAGCCTGCTCCTTTATTCGATGTAATGTTGACTTCATGTTGACGTATGATAATGGTTCTGTTTCCTAATTGTAAGCGATTACTTTTGTTGCCACTATCTGACGAAACAACGATTAATGATACATTTCAATCTAAAATAAAGAAACGCCAAACGGCGTCCTTGAAAACTGCTTTGGAGTACATTGTCTACTCAAGTACGGGGAAAAACATCTTGAAGTTCTAAGCTTCCGCATCATCTCTCCTCATATCCCCCGCCCTCCTCTAATATACATAGATACAGACCCTTTAGAAGAAGATGGAGGTTACGGCATGCAGGAGAGCGAGTTTAAAGACCTGGAGTACGCCATCGCGGAAATTACGGAGATTGCGGAGGGCTTCGGCCTGGATTTTTATCCGATGCGTTACGAAATTTGTCCTGCGGATATCATTTACACATTTGGCGCTTACGGCATGCCGACGCGGTTCAGCCACTGGTCGTTCGGCAAAACGTTCCATAAAATGAAAACCCAATACGACCTCGGCTTAAGCAAAATCTACGAGCTGGTCATCAACTCCAACCCATGCTATGCCTTTTTGCTCGACGGAAACTCCCTCATCCAAAACAAGCTCATCGTAGCCCATGTCCTGGCACACTGCGACTTTTTCAAGAACAACGCCCGCTTCTCCAAAACGAACCGCAACATGGTGGAGAGCATGTCCGCTACCGCCGAGCGTGTGCGCGAGTATGAGATGCTGTACGGTTCCGAGGCGGTGGAAGAATTTATCGATGCGGTGCTGTCCATCCAGGAGCATGTGGATCCGACCATCGTGAAGCCCTATCATATGGAAAAAGAACGCTACGTTGACCTGATGAACCGCAAAGATAAGCCTTCCCCGAAAGCATCGACGCCTTACGACGACATTTGGGGACTGGATACTTCAGGGGAAGATGAAGAGCGCCCGCAGGATCAAAAGCGCTTTCCGCCCCATCCCGAAAAAGATATCCTATGGTTCATTGAGGAGTACTCTACGGTTTTGGAGCCTTGGCAGCGTGATATTTTGACTATGCTCCGGGACGAGATGCTTTATTTCTGGCCGCAGCTCGAGACCAAGATTATGAACGAAGGCTGGGCTTCCTACTGGCATCAGCGGATTTTGCGCGAGCTGGACCTGACTACGGAAGAAACGATAGAATACGCCAAGCTCAACTCCTCTGTCGTGCAGCCGTCCCGGCATACGCTGAACCCTTATTATCTGGGCCTGAAAATATTCGAGGATATCGAACGCCGCTGGGATTCCCCTACCGAGGAGGAACGGGAGCGCTTCAAGCGTCAGCCCGGCAGAGGCCGCGAGAAAATATTTGAGGTCCGCGAGAACGATTCGGACTTGTCCTTCATCCGTAATTACATGACGAAGGATCTGGTGAAAGACCTGGATTTGTACATTTTCGAGAAAAAAGGCCCCGAGTGGAAAATCACCGACAAAACATGGGAGAACATCCGCGATCAGCTCGTCTACTCCCGCGTCAACGGCGGTTTCCCTTACCTCGTCGTGCAGGATGGAGACTTCCTGCGTAACGGCGAGCTGTACATGTACCACCAGTATGAAGGCGTGGAGCTGGACCTCAAGTACATGGAGCGCACCCTTCCGCACGTGTACCAGATCTGGGGCAAATCCGTCCACTTGGAAACAGTGGTAGAAGACAAACGCGCTGTGTTCACCTATGACGGGAAAAAGCTGCACCGCAAGTTTCTGTAACTAACATCGGCACGATAATGTTACACCTTCCACCCCTCACTTCCGCCAAAATGGTAACTATGTTCCTTATTCCGCTAACCAATTACCTTATTTAAGGTGTTTTTCAGCAGCCAACCATTTGAACGACACTGTTTTTCCATTTCGCGTCGTCACACGTGCGGATTAAGGAAAATTAGTGTCGTTTCTTTACGTCCTCCCCTAAATTCACCGGAAATAAGGAAATCCGGCAGCACTTTAACGAAATTCATTACCATAATAAGGGGACCTCCACTCATACCAGAGGACTACGCTTCAACTACGAGGATTCCCGTCCCGCGAACTCCCTCTCCACGTATAAATTCCCGAACTTTTGGAAAGCTATCCATAACAAACCTGATTGCTTCCGACTGATAAGAAAATTTTTTCATAGCGAAAAAATGTTTCGATGACAAGTTTTCCAATTCACATGCAAATCCGCGTGATAAGGTATACAATAAACACTATAACGAGATATGGGTTGCGGCACTTGAGCTTCGGAACTGTTCCATGCAAGTTTGTGAAACATTTCACTTTTGGTGATATACCCTGGACTCCTCTGCACGTTAACTCACTTTGTTACCACATTTATTAAGGAGGAATATCGGTTATGTCAGAAATTACTGCACAGAAAGAACTGGACGTTACTGCAGCAGCAGCCGCTTCGAAACAAGACGTGCTGGACCAGCTGCTGAAGCCGGAAGTTCAAGAATCCCTTACGGCGTTGGTGGAGCAGCTGCCTAAGCTGACCGAAATGATGACGCTGCTTACGAAAACTTACGACTTCGCTACGAAAGTGGCTAACGACCGCGTACTGATTCAAGACACTGTCGGCGGCATCATGGAAGTTGTGAAACCAATGGAGGAGAAAGTGAAACACCTTGCCTCCGCTGCGATCGAAGCAAACGACCGCGCCGAGCAAAGCGACCAGACGATCGGATTGTTCGGCATGCTGAAACTGCTTAAGGATCCTGAGCTTCAGAAGATGCTTCGTTTCAGCCAGGCCTTCCTGGATATCGTGCACGAAAGAAAACAACAACAATCATAAGGTCGAACCGACCGGAACGGAGGACGAACATGAGCAAGCATATTCTAATTCTAGGCGGCGGCTACGGCGGATTGTTGACAGCTCTTGCCGCACGCGCACATTTAACGCCAGAGGAAGCTGACATTACGGTTGTGAACCGTGTGCCTTCCCACGAAATCATTACTGAACTTCACCGTCTGGCAGCAGGCAATGTGGATGAAAAGGCGGTTGCCCTTCCGCTGAACAAACTGCTCAAAGGCAAAGACGTAAACGTAAAAGTCGGCAACGTGGAATCCATCGATGTCGAGAACAAGAAAGTCGTCGTAAGCGGCGGCACTTGGTACCAATATGACGTACTGGTTCTGGCTCTGGGCAGCGAAACGAACTACTTCGGCATTCCAGGCCTGCAGGAGAATAGCCTGACGTTGAAATCCGTTGCGGACGCTCACCGCGTTTACACTCATGTGGAAGACCGCGTAAGAGCATACAGCGTGTCCAAAGACAAAGCGGACGCTACCATCGTCATCGGCGGCGGCGGACTTACCGGCGTTGAGCTGGTTGGTGAGCTGGCTGACGAATTGCCTGGCATCTGCAAAAAGTACGGCGTAAGCTACAACGATATTTCCTTGAACCTGGTTGAAGCAGGTCCGAAAATTCTTCCTGTCTTCTCCGACGATCTGATTGCCCGTGCCCAATCCTCTTTGGAAGGCCGCGGCGTGAAGTTCCTGATTGGCCTTGCGATTACCGAAGTGAGCGGCAACGTCGTTACTTTGAAAGACGGACAAAAGATCGAAGCGAACACTGTAGTATGGACCGGCGGCGTACAAGGCAGCTCCCTCGTTGGCAACTGCGGAGTGGAAGTTAACCGTGGACGCGCAACGGTCAACGAATTCCTGCAATCCACTTCTCATCCTGATGTGTTCCTTGCCGGCGACTGTGCGGTTGTATTTGCACCGGACGGCCGTCCATACCCGCCAACAGCGCAAATCGCTTGGCAAATGGGCGAAACTGCAGGCGAGAACATTGCAGCTTACTTCAAAGGAGCTCCAATGGGAGCTTTCACACCGGTATTCTCCGGTACGCTGGCATCCCTCGGCCGCAAAGACGGCATCGGCGCCATCGGTGAGACCAACATCGAGCTGAAAGGCCTGCCTGCTTCCCTGATGAAGAAAGCAAGTAACGCGCGTTACCTGACACACATTGAAGGACTGTTCTCCCTGGCTTACTAAACAGCAAAGAAAGTGCCGGGTCTCTCTCGAGACCCGGCACTTTTTTCATTTATACCAGCAAACTGATAACCAGCAGCTCATACAGCACCAGCGGAAGAATTACGTTGTTGTAATAAAACCCGCGTTCATTACCCTGCGGCACTTCCAAAAACAAATGATGCGCATCCACATTTACCACGGTACCCCGCAGTGTCTCGCCGTGAATGGTCTGAACCTGTACCTGGCGGTTGACGCACTGCATGCAAATGTGGAACGCGTCTTCCCGCATTTTTTTCAGCGTATCGGCCAATCCCGGATTCGCCTGCATCACCGGCTGAACTTGCGGCGCTGCTATTCCTTCTGACATGATGTTGCACCTCCTGTAGATGAAACCTTTCTGTTATGGTCTCATTCTATGCAGATGCCTAGAGAGTGGTGCTAGGATACCAGCTTCAAACCGATGGCGGCCCCCAATACCATCACCAGAAAAAAGACCCGCTTACCGCTTTTCGATTCCCCGTAACGCAGCATCCCGATCAGCGTGCCTCCCGCGGCTCCGATTCCGGTCCAGACTGCGTAAGCCGTGCCCATCGGAATGCTGTTCATCGCCACCCACAGGAGCACAAAGCTGCAGGCGAAACAGGCGGCAAGCAAAACATAATTGAACCATCCCGGAGACCGCTGGGCCCTGTTCATCAAAGCTACTCCTCCCATCTCGAAACAGCCCGCCACGATCAAGCTAATCCATGACATCCGTCTCACCCGCTTTCTTTTCCTCATGCCCCGTCATTTTCAATCCAATTACGCCTATTAAAAGTACCGCAATCAAAGCGAGTTTCCCCGCCTGCAGCGGTTCACCAAAAAACAACGATTCCGACAAAACCGTACCGGCCGTTCCCAAGCCTACAAAAACGGCATAAACCGTTCCCACCGGCAAATCCCGCGAAGCGGCGATCAACGCGTAGAAGCTGACTGAAATGGCCCCCGCCGTAAGAACCCATTCCCACCACAGCTCCGAATGCTTTAATCCTATGACCCAGCCGACTTCAAAAAAGGCGGCCAGCAACACCAATGTCCACTGCCTGTTCATATGAATTCCTCCTGTGTTCCCTTCTAAGCTAGGATGAAGCGCACGGGCTTTGTTTATGCGGACAATAGCAAAAGCCCGGGACATATCATCAGATATCTCCCGGGCTTTTATCCCTCCGTGCTTGCGCGGCTATCGCCGCGCGTTTCCCCTCGGACCAGGCCGGAATGTCAGCAGTGCTGCAGCTGATTCCGCGGAACCCTAGAAAACGTTGCTTTCATAATACCTCACATCACCTGTGAAGTCCACCCCTATTTGCGGAACAGCCCTTTCAATACAAACAATGCATTCGCCGGACGTTCGGCCAGGCGCCGGGTAAAGTACGGGTACCATTGCTCCCCGAACGGGGTATAGACCCGCACCCGGAATCCCTGATCCGCGAGACGCTGCTGCAGCTGTCCGGAAATGCCGTAGAGCATTTGAAATTCAAACCGGTCCCGGCGAATGTTGTGCTCTGAAGCGTAGTTGATCAGTTCCGTTATGATCTTCTCGTCATGGGAGGCAATCGCCGCGTAACAGCCGTTGTCCATCATGATTTGGACCAGTCTTACGTAGTTGCCGTCAACATCGGATTTGCTCGGAAAAGCAACAGAGGCAGGCTCCTGATAAGCCCCTTTTACGATTCTCAGATTAGGTCCTGATGGCAGCAGGCCTCGCAAGTCCTCCTCCGTCCGGTACAGGTAAGATTGGAGAACTAGTCCTACGGTTTCTCCTCCGAATTCTTCCCGTAACGTATTGTAGATATCAATGGTTACTTGGGTATATGGCGAATCCTCCATATCGATGCGGACAAAGTTGCCCTGTTCTTTTGCCTTTGCAGCAATTTTTCTCATGTGATTTAGACAGACGTCATGGCTTATGTTTAATCCAAGCTGCGTCAATTTCACAGAAACATTGGAATTCAGCTTGTTTCTCTCTATAGCGTCATACGTCTGCAGCACCATCCCTGCCGCTTCGGCCGCTAACCTTTCGTCCTTTACACTTTCGCCCAGATAATCCAATGTGACCATCAAACCCCGTGCATTCAGCTCTTTTACCTTTTCCACTGTATCCTTTAAATGCTCCGCCGCAACGAACCGGTGCGCAATGAGCTTCATGCCGTATTTTTGAAAGAAAGACCTGACGGGACGCCGGTCGGCTGTAAACAGGATACTTTTGCGAAACAAAGTTGTCATAACAATTACCCTCCTGACTGTGATACACATGTATTCTTTGAGCAGTGGTCAATTTCCTGCAAGCCCTTACATTTTGGGTATCATTCCCTCATATTACATTGTATGCAGACCTTGTTTTGTTTGTTTTTACACACAAAAAAGCCCGGTGCATCAACATGCATCAGGCTTTATTACGTATTCTTCTATACTTTCAGCTTGCGGTTATTGAACCAGATTGGAATACGGAAAACGAGATTGATCATCAGGACGACGAAGACCAGCACGGCCGCGGCTTTATCCGCGATCTCACGGGCATCCGGTACAATCGATTCGGCTTGCACATACCACAGGTGGACTGCAAGGGTTTCCCCCGGGGACATCAGATTAAAATCCCACATTTCGCCTGAAGTGCTTAACCCGCCCGTCAGGATAATGACGGCAGATTCGCCGAATGCGCGTCCGGCCACCAGGCAGATGCCTGTAATAATTCCGTTCAAAGCTACCGGCAGCACTACGGTGCGGATACATTGGAACTTTGTAGAGCCCATTGCATAGGAAGCTACACGGAGATCCTGCGAAACCGACCGGATCGACTCCTCCGTTACTCTCGTCAGCACCGGCAGGTTAAGGAAAGCGAGGGTAATGCCGGCCCCTAATATCGTGTAACCGATCTGAAAATATTCAATGAACAAAGCAATCCCCAGCAATCCGAAAACAATAGACGGAACGGAGGCAAGCCCTTCCACACAAATGCGCAGGAACGCGGTAAATTTGTTGTCCGGCGCATACTCCGCCAGATAAATGCCGGCCCCAATCCCGACAGGGATGGAAGCGACCAGCGAAATCAGCAGCACGTAGAAGGAGTTCAAAAGCATCGGTCCGATTCCGCCGCCGGCTTCGATCTCATCCGGAATATTGGTGAGGAAGGATGGCGTTATCGTCGGGAGCCCTTTTTTCAGGATCGTAAATAACAGCCACATAATCAGGAACACCACGGCAAAGCCGAGCACCCACAAAAAACTTGTAGCCAAGCGGTCCATGTATCGGGCAGCAGTGTTTTTCTTCGTAAGCACCATACTCATGAGCCCATTTCTCCTCTCGGACGGATCAGCCGGATCGCAATAATGAGAATCAGCGAAATCACCAGCAGCAGGAATGCCATCATATAAAGAGCGTAATTCCAGGTGGAATCAAACGTTACATTCAAAATTTGCATGACGATATTGCTCGTCAAAACAGACGTCGGTCCAAACAGGCTTTCCGGCAGAACCGGCGTGTTTCCGATCACCATCACGACCGCCATCGTTTCCCCTATGGCACGGGCCATCCCCAAGATTACGGCAGACATAATTCCTCTCCGCGCCGCAGGCAGCACCACTTTCCAGATGACCTGAAGCCGGGTGGAACCCAGCGCATAGGCCGCTTCGCGGTATTTGCGGGGTACCGCCACGATCGAATCGTCGCTGATCCGGGCGATGGTGGGCAGAATCATTAGCGTCAGCACCAAAGCTGCGGCTAGAAGCCCTTCCCCGATGGGCTGGCCTGTGACATCTTGGAGAAAAGGTACCAGCACGGTCAGCCCCAAATATCCGTACACGACGGAAGGAATCCCGACAAGCAGGTCCAAAATAGGGCGAACGATCCGTTTCAGCCAGTCCGGTGCAACTTCCGCCAGAAACACGGCGATGCCTACGGACAACGGCATGGCAATGAGCAGCGTCAATCCTGTCAGGGCAAGCGTCCCAAAAATAAACAGCGCGGCACCGAACTTCTCTTCCTCCGGCACCCAATCCGTGGACAGGAAGTAGGTGGAAACCGGAACCGATTGAAAGGTCAGAATTCCCGTCCTGCCGATAAAGAGAATAATAGTGAACAAGACGATGCATAGGATGGCGATACTTGCAAAACAAATCAGTTTAAACGTGTTATTCGTTACTCTTGTGCGGAAATGCCGGTCCAAGGTCCGGCGTGCGGACTTATAGGGACTGGTCAGTGCGCTCTTGACTGCGGTTGCAGTGCTGCTTCCGGCGCTGTTCATGCCTGGTTCCTCCTCTGATATAGAACAAGGTAACCAGCCTCCAATGAAAGAGGCTGGTTACCTTTCACCCATTTGCGTTGCCTGTCGGTTCCTTAGTTCTTGATGCTGGCAAGCGGGATGAACTTCATTTTTTTCAGTGTGCCTTGTTGGAACTCTTTGCTGGTGATGTAGTTGATGAATTCTTTTGTAGCGCCTGTTGGCTGGCCTTTTGTCATGTAATAACCCGTTGCGTAAATTTTGTATTTCCCGTCGATAATGTTAGCGGCTGTTGCTTCTACGCCGTTGAATTTGATCGCCTTGATGTCGCCTTTGATGTACGGTAGGTCAACATAACCGATGGCATTCGGCTTTTGGCCGACTTTGGTAGCCATGTCGCCGCTGTTGGAAGCTACAAGCGTTGCGGATTTGTCGTCGATTCTTGTACCGCCGAGAGCTTTCATTTCATAGTTAACGCGCGTTCCGGAACCGAAAGAACGAGTCACCACTACGATATCTGCGTCCGCCCCGCCGACTTCTTTCCAATTCTTGATTTTGCCTGTAAAGATGCCTTTTAGCTGATCGGAAGTCAGGTTGTCTACGCCGACATTTTTGTTAACGATCGTTGCAAAAGGAATCACCGCCACCGGTGTAGCCACTTGGCCTTCGAAGGCAGGGAAACCTGGAACGGACATGCTTGCATCCCAGTCGCAGGCGCCGATGTCTGCAATGCCCTTTTTAACCGCTTGAGGACCTGTTACGGAACCGGAACCGGAAGCTGCGATGCGTACGCGTGGGTTTTTCTTTTTGAACTCTTTGGAAGCTTGCAGTGTCAGTGGAAGCAGGGCGGACGAGCCGTTAATTGTAATTTTGCCGCTAAGGGTCGATTTGGCACCTGCGATGGAAGCACCTGCGCTCATTACCAGGGCGGAAGCTAATGCGATAACAGTCAATTTTTTAAAAAGTTTCATGGAAGTAAAACTCCTCTCAAATTTTAGTTGATGTGTGAATTGGGCTTACGGTCTGAATTACTCTTTAGTCAGCTTTACAGCTTTACCTTCTCTGATCAGGACGATTTGATCGCCTGCATTCGCCAGAATTTCGCCTTGCGCATTCACGGAAATTTCGTAAATGTCGGCATCGGAAGTGTACAGCAGCGCGGCGGTGCCGGTGGCGGCCTCGACTTTATAGATTTTGTTGTCAACCGTAACGGCAACCAGGTTGCCGTCTTGGGTTACCGTGCTGACCAAAACGTCTAAGTCTTTGCTGAAATCAGCAACAGTTTTGTCGCGGCTGACTACCTTATATGTAGCTTTGTCGTTCGTACCTTCCACATCAACGCTTACGTAAATCACTTTGCCGTCTTTCATCAGGTCGATGTACAGCTTGTTATCAGGCGTAGTTGTCAGCTTTTCTGGAGTAATTAGGCCCTTGCCGTCTTTCTTGGCAGCGTCTGCAACGTAGATTTGCGTACCGGCTGTAGAGCTGTCTACTTCTACTGCATTTTCGTTCAATGCATCTTTCGAGTCGGATTTCACTGTGTTTTGCGTGTTGACCAGGTAAGCCAACAGCGTTCCGTCCGCATTAGCGCGAAGGTCCGATTTGTAATCGACTTTATCTTCCACAACCTTCGTCAGCTTGCCGTCAGCAAGATTAACGGAGTAAATCGTGTTGTATTTGGTATCGGCTCCGCCAATGTAGAACACTTTCTTGCCGTCTTGGGACCATATCAGGTCGCTCTTGGACTCGGTGTCCTCGGAAATCTTCTTTACTTCTCCGCTATGCAGGTTCACTGTGAATAAGTTTCCGTTGGAAGCGGCATAGATGCCCCATTTGCCGTCAGGAGAAACAGACACGCTGTCAGCTTCTGCATCCAGCATCAGGGAAACGGAGTATTTGTCCGTCAGGTTGATCAGGTAGTCGGAAACGGAGCCGTCTTCGTTCTCATGAGCTACAACAGCTGTGTTCGCGCCGGCCCATCTTGGGAGGGAATGTACGCCGGACAGCAGTTTCATCGTGGAGATCTGGCCGTTCTCGGTAACTTCCAGCCCCAGTGCCGCTGCGATGGGCTGCCATTGCGCGAACAGCATTCCTTTTACAATGACGGGAGCTGCTGCGAACTCCACTTCGCCGTCAGCCGTTGTCAGTGTTTTTGAATGGATGGAGAAGGACACTTGCTCCCCGTCTTTCATCAATGTCAGCACGCCTTTGCTGTAGGACACGCTGGCACCAATCGCCTGTGCAAAATCCTTGACGGAAACCAGAGTCGTTTGGCCTGCCGCTACGCTTCTGAGCGTAAAGTCCATGCCATCCACGACAGCCGCTGCGTTTGTAATTGCTGCTGCCGGCTGTGTGACCGATTTCGCAGGGACCGCTGCGCTTGCAGATACTGTGATCGCCGAAGTTGCCATTACGGAAGCTGCCATCATACCCATTACCTTGCGTTTCATGATCAAGATCACCCTATTCTCTTTATTGTGGACGACTGCCGATCATCGCCGCCGGATGAAACCCCTCTTACAAGCGACTCTAGCATTATCTCTACCATTGATTTTCACACAGGTTTGTAAACTATCTTGCTTCCGCCTGTAAAATTACCATTAATTTCATATATAAAAATTGTTAATAAGTTTGGAAAACTTAGAAAACGATCTCGATAGCTCATTGATCCCCATGCCTGCGTTCACTTTTCGGCATAGATAAAGTGACCTTTTACCTACCACTGTGCTTACCGTAACCTGCAAGGTCCCACGACTTGGGACTTCTTGCCTTACCGCACTTTGTAAAATGCACCGTTTACAAATTATGAGAAAACTCATTTGATCCGCCCGGGATGGTTCACCGTTTCCACTACTGTCCCGGCGCTCCCTGCGAGATCCACTGCTGTCCCCACGCCCTGCAGTATCCACTGGTCCCCCTCGCCCACAGGATCCACTGCTCCCCCTCGGCCGACTGAACCAACTCCGGCTAACGAATCGTACACACCTTATTTGCGTTAAAATGAGGGGTTTTCGATTCTAACGAACTGTACGAGCGCTATTTAGCCAAAAATACGATCATGTAGAGGGTTTTGCGGTAAATAACGTTTGTAGGATTCGATAGAACTCTCAACGAGCCAAATATGCTCAAATAACGATATCAGGATTCGTTAGCCATAGCTCCGGCCGCTAACATCTGCTAGGTTCGAAAGGTGTAAGTTCGATAACGCTTGTTGCCGCTCGCAACGAATAATAGCCGGAGCTCGACTAAGTTGCGAAGGATACGACGGGCATGTTGATCCGAGATACGCAAGTGGGAAGCTAACTCCAGGGGGCCAAAAGGGAGAAACACCCGCCTTGCATACCGCAGCGCCTCGGCCTCCAGCCAACTCAGCTGCTCCGGCACGTCCATGGCACTGAATTTGCCAATAAAGGAGAGGACCAGCTTCTGGCAAAGTTTCGGCTCCTCAATAATGGAAAGATAGGCGACCGGAAAAACCACCCAATCATCGATCCCCAACAGCAATGCCTCCGCATAAATCTTTGAATCTCCTCACATCCAAATCTCTAGCATGGGGACCGTAGCCTTGAATTTCGATTGCCCCTTTAACATCACCGCCTGGCATATATGCCAAATCCAAGTATCGATAGCCATTATTTAAATCCTGTACTTCCCATTCCGGGTGCAAGTCTTGAAAGTTTTTCACCACCGGAAACCAGACTTTCCGCAAAAATTCAACTGTGCCATAACCCAACCCTTTTTCAAGCAGCTCCCGCCGCCTGTGGTTCTCCTCATGCGATACCATCTTTCCCATCCATTCCGCATAAGCTTGATCAAATATACCATTCCACTCACTCCCAGTTTTTTTAGTAATAAAAAAGCCGCTCCGACACCAAACCCGCAGATGGGTTACATGTGTCAAAACGGCGTGTGCTTCACGACTTCATATATGAGATTGTGTTCGTCTGCGCTCTACTTCTGTCATTATATACTTGAATTTATCATTATACCATGATGGTCTCTGATTATGATCGGGAGTGTCATTGGTATAAAAACAATAAGTGGTATAAAAGTATAAGAGGCACATAGAATAGAGTAAATAGTCTACAAAACGAGGTTCATAGCGGCATTCATAGATAACACAACAAAAACAAAAAACGCCGCACCCCTAAGGATGTGACGCCTCTTTCACTTGAACTTCGGACCAATTGGTACGATAGAACCGATAGGTTACGGCCAAGCCGTAAACGGTAATGAATGTGTATAACGATATCCATGCTCCCAAGCTGCCCATATCGAACAGGAAGATCAGCACGTAAGCGAGCGGGACGAACAGGAATGCGCTTAGGACGAAAGACGATTTCAACAGGAATGTGGTGTCCCCGATCCCGCGCAGGCCGCCTGCATAGAAGTTCAACAAGCCGTCGAACAGCTGAAGGAATGCCGATACCGAGATCAGATAGGCCGCAAGCTCATAAACCTCGGGCTCAGTAGGCGCATACAGCTTGGCAATCGGCTCGGCAAAAAAGAACTCGATGACACCCAGCACAAGCAGAAACAAAGTTCCCATAATCGCCGTATCAGTACCGGCTCGTCTCGCCGCGTTCGGATTGCGGTCACCGACTTCTTGGCCCACGATAATCGTGGCCGTCGCGCCGAACGCGAATGCAGGCATAAAGCCGAACGACATTACGTTCAAGGCGATTTCATTCGCCGCGACAGCCTTTGTGCCGATCTGCATGACGAAAATCGTAAAGATGTACATTGAAATACTCATCGAGAATTCCTGCACGCCTAACTTCCCGCTTTCCTGCAGAATGAGGCGGGCTTCCGAACGGTCGAAACGGGGACGAGTCCTGGTACCATAACGTTTGTGCAGAAGGATGAAATAAACAAACAAACAGCCGAGCAGATTAAATGCTTCCCCTGCAACAATGGCCCATCCTGCACCGACCAGTCCCCAGTCCGGAAGGCCGAATTTGCCGAAGGCCAGACCGTAAGTTAGAAACACCATGATCGCATTCGCTGATATGGAGAGCACCATCGAAGTTCTTGTTGCCCCGATGCCCCGCAAAAAACCGTGAAACGTAAACACGATAATCCCCAACGCCATGGCAAAGAAACGAACCTGCAAATAAGCGCTGCCGGTATTAATAAACTCGGCATTGCCGCCGGTCATCCGGAGAATCAGGTCGGACGCCGACAAACCGACACCAAAAATAATAAGACCGAAGACCACTGCAAATAATAGCGACATATACGTTCGCTCTATGCCTTTCTTCATATCCTGGGCACCGTAATTCTGGGCTACGAGATAATTTACCGTATGGCCTAGTCCCGAAAAGATAGCAAAGGCGTTATACATAATAATATTGCTGACTCCAACAATGGCGATCACAAGAGCGCCCAGTTGGCCTAAAATAATTAAATTGATCGTTCCCGTAACGGTTGCGGTAGCAAACGATGCGATTGAAGGGAGCGCCAATAGTAAAATACGTTTCCAGTTAGAAGTCATGAAATAGGCTCTCCATCACAAATTATGTCGTTTCTCCATTTTCCTGTATGGAAGAAGTGCTGTCAACGGGTAAGGATGATTTCCCGGGGAATGCCCGTCCGTGCAGGTTTGTATGATTTTTAACGTGCTTCAGCTGGGCTACAATTATAAAACTCACAATCACAAGCAAAAACCATGAGCTGATTTTACTTATATGGACAATCGTCCACTTGTGCGCCTGATCGGGATACTGCCACGCTCCAAGAAACGTACTGATGTTTTCTGCAAGCCAAATGAAGAAACCGATCAGCAAAAAAGAGAGTATGAGCGGCATGGAATAAGTTTTCTTGTTAACGGAATAGATCACTTTAGTTTTCCAGAACACGGGAAACAGTAAAGCTGTCAGCCACCACCGAAGGTCGGGCACATAATGATGCGTCATAAAATTCAGGTAGATCATCGCGCCCAACGGAATGGAAGCCATCGCTGCAGGCCATCCGGTAATGTGAACATCCATCCGGCGCCATGCCTGGCATAAATAACTGGCAACGCTGGCATACATAAAACCGCTGTACAGCGGGACACCGGCCACCTTGGTATAGGCCTCCTGAGGATAAGCCCATGATCCCATGCGGACTTTATACAATTCCAAAATCAGGCCGATGACGTGAAACACACAAATGACCCGAAATTCATCCCATGTTTCCAGCTTCAGCTTCAGCATCAACACTTGAGCGGCAACACATACGATAAGGATAAAATCATAATCCGGCAGGCCCGGAATAGCAGTGATTTTAGCCATGAGCAGCGCACCGAAAATAATAACGGGAAAGACGCAGGAAAGCGCCTGCTGCAGTCCGAAATGCCATAGTTGAACGATCCGATTCAGCATACATTGTCCTCCAAAAATTGTGCTTCGCTGGTGCAACCTATCAGATCTTCCAGCCGTTCTATCTTATGATACCTTTAAAACGTGTTATAATGATAGAACAAACTATGAAATACGGAGGCTTTATAAACTATGTATAGTAATAAAATGGCAGCAGCAGTCCTTACCCTCACTCTGGCGGCCGGTGTACTTGCGGGCTGCGGCAAAGATACAGCAGCACCTGCAGCGGGCACCCCGGCTGGTAACAGCACTTC
This sequence comes from Paenibacillus gansuensis, assembly GCF_042684925.1. Taxonomy (NCBI): domain Bacteria; kingdom Bacillati; phylum Bacillota; class Bacilli; order Caryophanales; family Paenibacillaceae; genus Paenibacillus; species Paenibacillus gansuensis. The sequence goes on from NZ_JBHUME010000008.1 coordinate 476,468, forward strand.
CGGTACAGTAGAAACGCCCGCCCCGGACACATCCGGGAATTCGCCAAGCAGCAATGATACTGGAAATGGAAGTACGAACGAGAAACCCGCAGGCGATCAGCCAAACTCCGGAACTGCGAACGGGCAAGCCGATGTCATTCCAGTCAGCAGCAGCTCCGCAAGCGGCCTGAAGGGACTCAGGGAAACGATTAAAGTTAACGGCGACGGGCTGCCTGTAGTGACCAATGCTTCCAGCATTACCGTTGTAGTCAACAAGAAGCGCAATCTGCCAGCCACTTACAAGCCTGCGGACCTGGTTACACCCAAAGTCCCTTTTTCGTTCAGCGGGGACAGCCCGAAGAAACTCATGCGCAAAGAAGCGGCCAAAGCGCTCGAGCAGTTGTTTGCGGCAGCGGACAAGGCTAACATTGAATTGAAAGCAGTCTCGGGTTACCGTTCCTACGCGACCCAGAAATCGATCTTTGACCGGAACGCGCAACAGAAGGGTGCTGAGGAAGCAAATCGGACAAGCGCACATCCGGGTCAAAGTGAGCATCAGACCGGACTGGCTATGGACATTTCCAGTGCAAGCGTGAATTATGCGCTCGAACCGACCTTAGGTAACACGAAGGAAGGCAAATGGCTCATAAAGAACGCCCCGAAATACGGCTTTATTATTCGTTATATGAAAGGGAAGGAAAGCATTACCGGTTATTCTTATGAGCCATGGCATGTACGTTATGTCGGCAAACCATTGGCACAAGATATCGCAGACTCCGGTCTAACGTTTGAGGAGTATGTTAACGAAGCCGTTCCGGTCAGCGGTTCCGCCAAATAAGCAATTTGACCCGTTTTCTGAAAATAACCCTCCATCTTTAATGGCATTAAGTAATAGGAGGAACTGACATAAAGAAGCTCCCCGGAACATCCGGAGGAGCTTCTTCCTATGCGCCTATTATGCAGCTCTGCCAAGGTAAGAGCCGTGTAGGATAGGGGTAAGAAAATGGTTGAATTCCTATCTGAATTCCTATCTGTACAGCGGGCCGAATGCGGCGCAGGCCCGGAAGTCTGCGGCCTCTGCGTTCTCCGTTCCCAGCAGTCCCCATACACGTGGACGAAATATACTTTCCTTCTCTACGTTATGCATGCTTACCGGAATTCTAAGCATGGCTGCGAGCGTAATCAACTCTGCACCGATATGGCCGTAGCTGATGGCTCCGTGGTTCGCTCCCCAATGGTCCATGACGGAATACACGCTGGTGAAGGCTCCTTCCCCGGTCAGCTTCGGCACAAACCAGGTAGTCGGCCACGTAGGATCAGTACGGTTATCCAAAGTATCATGTACATGTTCCGGCAGATCGACCGAATAGCCTTCTGCAATTTGCAATATAGGCCCGACGCCTTTCACCAGATTCAACCGGGACATCGTCATCGGCATCCCGCCCCGGGTCAGGAAGTCGGAAGAGTAACCGCCGCCGCGGAAATACTCCAAGGAAGCAGGGCGCCACAACGTGGCGTCGAGGCACCGCTTGGCCTCTTCCTCTGTAATTTCCCAGAAAGGCTTAATAGCCGGTTCCCCGTTGCGCTCCTGCTGTCCCGTGCCGTCCAATGCCGCCGGTCCGGAATTGATCAGATGCAGCAGTCCGTTCGCCGCCTTCCCTTCCAATTCATAGCCTGTCACGCGCTTGACGGCGTCCGGACTCCAATACGTACGAACGTCCGCAAAGATTTGAGCGGTGCCGGTCATCAGGTAGCCGAACAGCATGTTTACGCCGTTCAGGCTGTCGTTCTCTGTTGCCACAATGTAGGGGGAACGGATGCCGTTCCAGTCGAACGAGCTGTTTAAGAGCGCTTCCATAAAATCGCCGTTCGGAAAATGATCTGTCCATTGGCGCTGCCCCTGGAAACCGGAAACAATGGCATTGTGCCCCATAGCCTCTTCCTCGTAGCCTAACTCCGCCAGACGCGGATTGCCTGCCATCAGATCCCGGGCGATCAGCGTCATTTTCACTACGGTCTCCCAGTCGCGGTCTTTCTGCTCCCGTGAACTCCGGATCGCCTCCGGATTATTGTCGGCACCTTCCTTGCAGTGTTCTTTCACCCATGCCAAAGCTCTGTCGAACTCCTCCGGGTCGTAGATGCCTTCATCCATTCTCCGCACAAACTCGCTCATATCGACATATTCGTTTCGCATGCCCAGGTAATCCTGAAATAAGGTCTCGTCTACAATGGAGCCTGCGATCCCCATCGACACCGAACCCATCGATAAATAGGACTGCCCTCGCATCAGGGCTACCGCCATCCCCGCTTTGGCAAAACGCAGCAATTTCTCCTTCACATCGTCCGGAATGGTTCCATCGCCTTCATCCTGGACGTCGTTACCGTAAATGCCGAAGGCCGGAAGCCCCTTCTGCGCATGCGCGGACAGAACGGCAGCGAGATAAACCGCACCCGGGCGCCCCGTTCCGTTAAACCCCCATACTGCCTTCGGCAGGGATGGGTCCGTGTCCATCGTTTCCGTACCGTAACACCAGCACGGCGTAACAGTTATCGATAAACCTACATTTGCGTTTCGAAACTTTTCAGCCGCTTCGGCAGCTTCTTTCACTCCGCCGATACATGTATCGGCAATGACGCATTCCACAGGTTCTCCATTCGGATAGCGAAGCTCAGATGAGAGCAGCGAGGCGACCGACTTAGCCAAGCTCATCGTCTGTTCTTCCAGCGATTCACGTACCCCCTTGCGCCTGCCGTCAATAGTAGGGCGTATGCCGATTTTCGGAAAATTGCGTTCCCAGCGGGTATCTGTAAACAATCAAATCATCCTCTCGTTTATGGTTAATAAAAGAAAAGTTACCGGTAACCTAAAACTATCAAGGAAACCGCTTGCTGTCAATCGTTACTTTCGTTAAGATGTTGGTATACAGGGTAAAGGAGCATGTGAAGTTTTGACTACAATTTACGATATAGCCAAGCTGGCGAACGTTTCCGCGATGACAGTTTCCAAAGTCATTAATAACACCGGAAGCATCAGTGAGAAAACGAAAGCCAAAGTCAGGCGCGTCATGGAAGAATTGAATTATGTGCCGAATCAGATGGCACGAGGGCTCGTGACGCAGCAGACCAGGCTGTTGTTTTTGCTTATTACAGATATTACGAATCCCTTCTATACCACATTGGCCCGGGGCGCTGAGGATGCAGCCAGAAAATACGGGTACCGCCTGCTTTTCGGCAACAGCGACGAGAGCCTGGAGAAAGAGAGCGGCTATCTCGATACCATCTTGGGCGCACGGGCGGACGGAGTCCTGTTTTCTCCCGCAGGAGACCGTTCTCTCCCCCATTTGCAAAAGCTTCGCAAGCAAAAGATCCCCTTTGTCCTGCTCGACCGTGAAGTGCCGGGCATGGATTGCGACGTTGTGCTCGGAGACAGTAAAGAAGGGGCCAAGCTGCTAATAAATCATCTTGCGGAACGCGGACACAGGAGGATCGCCCTGATCAACGGGTCCTCTGAAATTTCCAGTGCCCGCCTCCGGGCGCAAGGTTATGCGGAAGCCCATAAATTAAACGACCTGGAACTGAACGAAGACTATGTGTTGGAAACGGACTATACGTCCCATCAGGATCTGCGGGTGATGTCAGGCTGGCTGGACCGGCTCTCCCCCCGTCCAACGGCCATTCTGGCCTGCAATAACATTCTGGCGAGCGAAGCGATCGAAACCATCCGGGCGAAAGGCCTCAAAGTGCCCGATGACATTTCGGTCGTCTGTTTCGACGATCTGGGATACATGTCCCGTATCTCCCCTTTTCTCACCGTCATTGCCCAGCAGGCTTACGAGATAGGCTATTTGGGCACCCAGCTTCTGATTGAGCGCATACAGGACAAAGACGGCCAGCGGCCCTGGAAGAAGCTGATTTTACCCGTGGAGCTCATCTCCAGGTCTTCCGTAGCCGATATCTCCGGGCAGGGGTAGCCAAAAGGAATGGGAGCACCCTATACCGGCACTCCCTTCCCCTAATCGTCACGGCCGAGCGGATGGAACAGGAAACGAGCGGTGTCAGTTACAGCATGAAACGGTGGCGAACATGTATGCGAATTTTCGCATATATTTCGTCTATTTCGAACGTTGGTGAGGAATATATACGATAAATAGCATACAATTCGGCTTTTTGCGTTATCGGTCACCGAATATATACTATTAATCTCACACATATCGCCTGATTCCGTAGTCCGTTAAGATGTATACGATATTTAGCATCCATTGCACGACTTCAAGTATATTCCCCAGCAAATCAGCGCAACAAAAAGGACGGCCAAGGCCGCCCTCCTCGTTTCCTTACCTATTCAGCAAGCTTCCTACATACCGCAGCAGCTCGTTCGCGCAGTGCGGGCAGTACCCGTGCTCGTCGATCAGGCGTTTCGTCACTTCGTTGACGCGTTTCAACTGGTTCTCGTCCGGCGTTTTCGTGGAGGTCGTGATTTTCACGATGTCCTTCAAGTCCGCGAACAGCTTCTTCTCGATCGCTTCGCGCAGCCGCTCATGCGAGTTGTAGTCGAATTTCTTCGATTTGCGGGAATAAGACGAGATGCGGATGAGAATCTCCTCGCGGAACGCCTTCTTGGCATTCTCAGAAATACCGATTTGCTCCTCAATCGAACGCATCAGGCGCTCATCCGGATCCATCTCCTCGCCGGTCAGCGGATCGCGGATTTTTTGCCAGTTGCAGAACGCTTCGATGTTGTCTAGATAGTTCTCGAACAACGTTTTGGCCGATTCCTCGAACGAGTAGACAAATGCCTTCTGAATTTCCTTCTTGGACAGCTCGTCATACTCTTTGCGTGCAATGGAAATGAAGGACAGGTAACGCTCCCGCTCTTCCTTCGTGATGGAAGAGTGCTGATCCAGGCCGTCCTTCAGCGCGCGCAGCACATCCAGCGCGTTGATGCACTCGACATCCTGGCGGATCAGCGCCGTCGAGATCCGGTTTATGACATACCGCGGATCGATCCCGCTCATGCCTTCTTCGGTAAACTCGACCTGCATCTCTTTCACATCGGCATCCTTATATCCCTCGATCTGCTCGCCGTCGTACATCCGCATTTTTTTGACCAGATCCATGCCCTGCTTCTTGCTTTCTTTCAAGCGGGTCAGGATCGAGAAAATCGCAGCCGACCGCAGCGCATGCGGGGAAATATGGATGTGCTTCATATCGGACTGGCCGATCAGCTTCGTATATATTTTTTCCTCTTCAGACACCTTCAAGTTGTAAGGAATCCGCATCACGATCATCCGCGATTGCAGCGCCTCGTTCTTCTTATTGGCAATAAACGACTTGTATTCCGTCTCATTCGTATGCGCCACAATCAGCTCATCCGCCGAAATTAATGCGAATCGTCCGGCTTTGAAATTCCCTTCCTGGGTCAGCGACAACAGGTTCCACAGAAACTTCTCATCGCACTTGAGCATCTCCTGGAACTCCATCAGGCCGCGGTTCGCCTTGTTGAGCTCCCCGTCAAACCGGTACGCCCGCGGATCCGACTCAGACCCGAATTCCGTAATCGTGGAGAAATCGATACTGCCCGTCAAATCTGCAATATCCTGCGATTTCGGATCCGACGGCGAGAACGTACCAACCCCCACCCGGTTTTCTTCGGAAATAAACACCCGTTCCACCAATACATCTTCTATGCGGCCGCCATACTCGGTTTTGAGCAGCATCTGGCTGTAAGGGGATAAGCTTCCCTCGATTTTGACGCCCAGCTCTTTCTCGAATTCCGGCCTTAATTCATTTGGAATCAAATGCAGAGGCTCCTCGTGCATAGGGCATCCTTTAATGGCATATACCGCTCCCCGATCGGTTCGGGAAAAGTTCTCCAGCCCTCTTTTGAGCATCGTTACGATCGTTGATTTACCGCCGGATACCGGACCCATTAACAGCAAAATCCGTTTCCGGACCTCCAGCCTGCGCGCAGCCGAATGAAAATACTCCTCCACCAGCTTCTCGATGGATTGGTTCAGACCGAAGATTTCTGACTCGAAAAAATTATATTTTTTCACGCCGTTTTCGGTCCGCACGCCCTGGGACTTGATCATCTCATAAACTCTTTCGTGTGCAGTCATTGCCAAATACGGCTTTTCTCTCACCATTTCAATGTACTCTGCAAAGGTTCCCGTCCACGCCAGTCGTTCAGTCTCAGCTCGATGTTCTGCGATTCTTTTAAAAATGTCCACCCCAGAACCTCCTCCCATTTGCTAGCCAATTTGTGTAAAAGGTGATTTGAAGGTCACGCTGTATGAAAAATAGTGTATTACATACCTATGCACCCGGGGGGGATAAGTTTACCGAAAATTTAGGCAGTTTCCCATGAAAATTAGGCGATCAAAGCAACTTCCATGGAATGTCATCTTCGGAAAAAGGAAGCGGTTCCGGACGTGCCTCTAGGGTGATTAGCTCCGAATATGCTATACTATACGTATACATGTTCTCATTTACATAAGGGGTCGGGGAGGCGGAAGCATTGGCAGTCGAGCGGGAAACCGAGCTGTATGCGCCGGTGAAGGGGCATTTTGAAGCACGAGGATACAGGGTCAGGAGCGAGGTCAAAAGCTGCGATCTGGTGGCCATGAAAGAGGATCAGGCGGAACCGGTGATTGTGGAACTGAAAAAGACATTCAACCTGCCGCTGCTGTTTCAGGGCCTGGAGCGTCTACGCTTGTCCAGCTTCGTCTATTTAGCGGTGGAACGGAACCGGGCCAAGAAGGGCGCCCATAACCAGCGTTGGGGCGATATCGTGGATTTATGCCGGCGGCTCGGTCTCGGATTCATCACGGTGACATTTTACAAAACGAAGAAGCCGCTGGTGGAAGTGCTGTGCGAGCCGTCCGACGGCTGGACGGCAAGACGCCCGTCCAAAGTCGGGACGGGCAGGCTGCTTTATGAATTTGCCGAGCGGAGCGGCGATTACAATGTTGGCGGAAGCAGCAATCGGAAGCTGATGACCGCATACCGGGAGAAGGCGCTGCAGATCGCCTACTGCCTTGAGCAGCATGGACAGCTCAGTCCTGCGAAGCTGCGGCTGCTGACCGGCAGTCCCAAGACGGCGGACATTCTGCAGAAGGACTACTACGGCTGGTTCCGCCGCGCCTCCCGGGGGATTTATGAACTGACTGACGAGGGAAAGGCCGCGTTGGCGGCGAACAGTGAAGTTGTTAATGTCTTTGCTGCGGGGCTGGCCTTAGGGCTTTCCGCTGCGGACGTAAATGCCTCGACACCAGTTCCAAACAGCGGCGAGGGCATTATTGCTTCACAGCGCCGATAATCAGGCCGTCAATGAGCCTTCGCTGAAAGACCAGATAAACGGCAATGACCGGGAGGGCGATCATCATCGCCCCGGCCGACGTTAAAGTAATGTCTGTTGTAAACTTGGTTTTGAAAGCATTCAAACCAAGCGGTACGGTACGCAGCCGGTCATCTGAAATCATGATCGTAGGCAGCATGAAGTTGTTCCAGCTGCCAATGAGCGTAAAGATCAGCAAAGAGATCACAGCCGGCTTTACGATCGGTGTTACGACAGCAAATAAAATGCGGAATTCCCCGGCCCCGTCGATCCTTGCCGCTTCCAGCAGCGAATCGGGCATCCCTTTCATAAATCCCCTCATAAGAAAGACGGAGAACGGGATGCTGAGCGCAATTTGAGGAAGAATGACCGCCCACCTCGTATTCAATAAGCCCACCAGCTTCAAATCGAAGAACATCGGAATCATAATAAGATCGAACGGAATCAACAGCCCTGCCATCACCAGATAGCTCCAGAATGCCTTGCCGAAAAACTGCAGGTAACTGAGCGCGTAGGAAGCGAGCAAGACGGTTAACAGTACAATGATCACGGTGGCTGCGGCAATAAATACGCTGTTTTTGAAATAAACCGAGAAATGCCCGGCTGTCCAGGCCTTCTCGTAATTATGCCAATTCCAGACCTGCGGCCATGCCAGCGGTCCGTTCCTGACCAATTCTTTGCGTTCTTTCAGCGAAGTAAGAAAAACCCACAACAGGGGAAGCAGCGTAGCAAGCGAGAACACCAGCAGCAACCCGTACATGGGAAACCGTCTCAGGAGCAGTCCCGTCTTATCCATCATTCGCGTTCCATCCTTTCCGTCAGCTTCGTGTAGACAAACGATACGAGAAAGAGCAGGGCCGCCAGGACAATGGACAGAGCGGAGCCGTAACCTACCCTTGAAGTAAGAAAGCCTTCACTGAAAACGTAATAGGAAAGGACGTAAGAATCGTACCCTGGCCCTCCTTTTGTCATAATATAAATAATGTCGAACACCTGAAACGAAGCGATGATCTGCAGAAGTATGACCGTATGAAGCGGCCTGCGTATTGAAGGCAGCGTCACATTCCAAAATTGCCTCCATTTGCTGCATCCGTCCATGGTAGCCGCTTCATACAGCTGCGTATCGACTCCCTGAATAGCGGCCGAAAACACAACCGTACTAAAGCCGTAGGCAAGCCATACGTAGACAACCAACAAGGAAAACATCACGATGTCGGAGTCGCCGAGCCAGGACCGCTGCCATGAATCAAGCCCTACCCGGCGAAGAACATCGTTGATGGGCCCGGAAATGGGATCATAGATCCATGACCAGATGACACATGCCACCGTAACCGACAGAATTTGAGGCAGGAAAAAGATCATCTGAAAGACATTCGAATACTTCAGCCGATTGCGGACCAAAAGGTTGGCCTGAACCAAACCCAGGGCAACCGGCAAAGTGGAGCCGAATACCAGCCAGAACAGATTGTTTTGAAAAGCGGTGTAAAACTTGGAATCCGGTGAAGTGAAAATATCGATATAGTTTTGCAGTCCGATAAATACGGCCGGTTTGATCCCGTTCCAGTCGGTCAAGCTTGTATATAATGATTGTACCGCCGGGATGATCACCAGCGAAAGAAACAGCAGCATGGCGGGTAATATCATCAGGTAAGCGATACCGTTCCGCCGCCGGATCCGGCCCGGCACATACCCGGCAGCTGCCCTCCTCATTTCGTCAGCCCCTTATCATAAGCTGCTTGGAACTGCTCCCAGGTTTGTTCAGGCGTCAGCTTGCCCATATATAACTGCTGTGTTATTTTTTGGGCGGCATCATATAAGCCCGGGACTGCATTATCGAGGAAATATCCCATTTTTTTATCGGCTACCGCTTTTTGCAGTTCCTGCTTTAACGGGATCGCCTCCAGTTTGCTCTCGTCGAACAGGACGGAAGGTGTATAACCGGCCGTATAAAGTTTGCCTGTCATTTCCTCCGTAAAGAAGATATTCACGAAGTCCTCGAACGCAGCGGTCTTAGTTTCGTCCGCTTGGGCATTCAAAGCCCATCCGCTGTCCGAAGCGTTCACAATATACTCCGACGGGAAGGCAAAGACCCCGGTATTGATTCCGCTGTCCACAAAACTCGCCATAGCCCAGTCCCCGTCAAGAGCCATCGCAACTTTACCCTGCGCATACAAGTTCGATATGTAATTATCGTAGCCTACGCCCATCATCACTTTCGGATCGCCCAAGTACCCTTTCTTTGTCCATTCCGCCACTTTAGCGAACGCGTCTGTAAACCCCTTTTTCACCGACTCTGGAGTCGACTCCTGATAGTACCATTTGCGTACGTCTTCGATGGGGGTATTGTTAAATACAAGATGGTAAATCATCCACAGCATATTGTTATTAGACTGGCCGGCATTCGCTAATGGAATATATCCCGCCTGCTTGGCTTTTTCCAGGATCTCTTCGAATTGCTCCAAGGTTTGAGGAGGCGAAGTTACACCGAATTCTTCCAGAATATCCTTATTATAAAACAGAGCTACCGGCGCCATGAGGATAGGAACGCTGTAAAAAGTTCCAGGGGTGCGCAGGTTGTTAAATTCAACCGCTCCGGGTACGGATTTTTCTATGTAGCCGTTCTTTTTCACCAATTCGGTGATATCTTTCAGGTACTTCCCCTGATTGAGGGTTTGCTGCATCAAATCGTCTACCGTAACAAAATCGGGGCCGTCTCCGCTGGCGAATTCCAGCTTCATTTTGGTACCGTACTCTGTAGTGGTTTCATCAATGACCTCGGCATTCGGCCACTGTTCCTTAAATTTGGTTATAGCATCATTTAGAAGATTCCGGCGGGCTTCATCCGTGAAATGAGTCAATACTTTGATCTTGATGTCCGCATTCCTGTCGACACCTCCGCTGGTTCCCCCCGCATCCGTTCCTTCCGAAACAGCCGCATTTCCCTTCTGACTTCCGTTATTCCCTCCGGCGGTTTCCGTCGTACTGCCGCTGCAAGCAGCCGCGGTAATAACTGTCGCCAGCACAAGCAGCATGCCAAGCATTCTTCTCCACATATGGTTCCCTCCCTGATTTCTTAGGTCACTGCAGCCCCATTATAGGTTCCTGCACGCACTAATTACAGGGAGAAAACAACGAAATCGCTTACAATTATTAGATGATACCGCCCTTTATACGCTTCCGGCCTTTAACACCTGCTGTTCTGGCAGTATTCAATCCGATTTGCGTACAATTCTACAATTTCCCTCACTTGCCGGCAGCTGCTTTCAACCTCTCGAACTCGGATACAAACTGTTTGAATATCTGTTCTGGGGTACCTTCATCCAATGCAAGCCTCTGTGTGCCTGCCTGTACCGACTCCAGCAATCCGGGAAGGGCATTATCCAGGTAATAACCAAACGAGGAGCGGCGGATTGCTTCGTTCATCTCCTTCTTCAATCCCGAAATGGGTATGGAAGCAGCAGAGAATCGGACGCAGGACGTCAATCCTCCCTTATACCACAGTTCCGCGGAGTCCTCACTTAGAAAATGTCCGATAAAAGCCATAGCAGCCTCTTTCTTCTCTGCGTCCATCTTAGCGTTAATCGCCCAAGCGCCGTCCGTGGCATTTACCATCGGCTGGCTCCCCCCTTTTGTTTTCGGAGGAAAGGCAAACACGCCTATGGGAAAGCCGGCCTCCTCGTATTGCGGCAAATTCCAGTCCCCGTCCAGGACAAGCGCACTTTGCCCCTTGGCAAACAGAAGGGGAACCGGGCGATAATCATAATACTCCATGTCGCGTCGGTAAAATCCTCTGTCCACGTCTTCCTTCACCCTGTTTAACGCGGACCTCAACCCTGCTTTGAACGAGTCCGTCATCTCCCAACGGTAATAGAAAGCAGCCGTATCCGCTGCTCCCGCTTCCCCATAAAGGTAGTGATACAACATCCACAGCATCTGATAATTCGACATGAGTCCATTCTCCATGGGGATATAGCCGGCTGCTTTGGCCTTCTGGAGGATCGCTGCTAAGTCTTCCTGTGTTTCAGGCGGCTGCACATCCAACTTTTCGAAAACCGTTTTATTGTAGTAGAACACCACAGGAGCCATCAAAAAAGGAACGCTGTACATCTCTCCGGGCGTTCGCTGATTGTTAAATTCCAATGCTCCGGGAATCAGCTTCTCCTTCCACCGCCTTTGCCGGATGTCATCTGTTATATTCATCAGGTAACCGTTTTGCTGAAACATCTGCTGATGCAAGTCATCAAGGTATACAACGTCCGGCGCTTTCTCGGCGGAGAAAGCTAATTTTAACGTTTCATAATTGTAAGCATGCAAGTACTCTACGGAAATGCCGGGGTGATCGCGTTCAAACCGTTTGATAGACTCCTTCATCATGCGCAGCCTTTGTTCATCCGTCATCGGAGTTGCAACTTGGATCACAACATTACTTTGTGCTGGGGTTTCGTTCCTTTGCTGTGCTTCATTAGACTCGCTCTTGATCATTTCAGCCTCTTTCCATACTTCGCCTTTGAGGCCCCATAGCAAGACAACGAACAGGAGCGCAAAGGAACCTTTTACTATTGTCCGCTTGTTCAATTCGCACCTCCTTGATGAAACCTCTGCGATGGCAGGTCCCCCGGCAAAAGGAGAACGACCGCCGTTCCTTCTTCAGGATTGCTCTCTACACTGACTCCATAAGCAGATCCATAGTGAAGCTTGATCCGCTTATGAACATTGGCGAGCCCGATGGAACCGGCAGCTTCTTGAATGCCGATTTCGCGCGATGCCAGCCGGTTCTGCAGCTCTGCCAGTTTGCCCGCTTCTATGCCGGAACCGTTGTCCCAAACAGTAATCAGAACCGAATCTCCCCTTTGTCTGCCTGTGACAGCAACCGTTCCGAAGTAGCGGGTTGCTTCCAGCCCGTGTACCAAAGCATTTTCCACAATAGGCTGAAGCAGAAGGCGCGGAATCAGGAAGCTGTCCAAACTTTCCTCCAGCTCGACTTGAAAGTCGATCCCTTCCCCGAACCGATGGTTCATAATCGTCATGTAATGCCGCAAATAGTTCAATTCTTCTTTCAGCGTAATCATAGCTACGTTTTGTGAGAACAACGGACGGATCAAGCTTCCGAGCGCCGTAATGCTATGCATAATATTCCGCGCATTGCTGCCGATTGCCATCCACTTGATCATATTTAACGTATTGTACAGGAAGTGAGGATTGATTTGGGCCTGCAGGACGGCCATTTCCGTTTCCCTTTTCGCGTTTTCAATAACGGCATTACGTTCCATCAACTGCCCGATGCTCTGCGACATCCGGTTGAATTCCCCGAAAAGGACGGCCATTTCATTGGTCACTGCCGAGCTTTTGTCGATTGTGGTGCCGAGCCTGCCGTTCTTCAGCTGCTTCATGGCACGAACAAGCACGTAAAAGGGACCGGTAAGTGTTCTTGTCCAAAGCCATGCCAGGCACGCTGCCAAAGTTATGCTTACAGCAATGGCATAGAACAAAGTCCATTGTAACCGTGCAATGTCATGCTTGTACTCGGATAACGGGATCTGCAGATATAAGGTCCAATCCGTCCCTCCGATCCGGTAGTAAATGACCTGCACTTTCTCCGAGCCTGTATTTCTTGTAAAGCTGCCATACACTTTCGAACCGGTCTCCGGGGCGCTATCCATCGCATGCTTTCCCTGCACGGTCCCTGTTATAAGGGTTCCTTTGCTGTCCATGATATAAATTTCGGAGCGGTTGCCTGACGGCAGATTGCGATAAATACCATACAGTTCGGACTCATTTACCGTTATGAGCAGCACACCGCCAGGTCCATTGCTATAAAATGATTTCACTCCTATGGAGGCACTCACGACATGCGGCCCCGGCGGCCCCTCCCTTAAGGTTAACCCCCGTTGAAAATCCGTGCTTCTGTATCCGCCTGTTAGCACGAGGTTCGGATAAGAGTCGTTAGCGCGCTGATAAAGTTCCGTTCCGTAAATCCAGCCTTCGGATAAATGATCGGTCACATAAATCTCTTTACCGGTAGTACCTGCAGCCCGCCGGTCATCGGTGAATATATAGATGGACTGAATGAAAGGGAAATTTGTGATGGTTTCCTGCATTTTTTCCACAATAGCCGCCCGCAGCCTGAAACGTTCCCATCGGGTAGAACCCCCGCTTTCCAAATACCGTTCGAAATCCCTGTTTACCAGGAATGACTTTGTAATCCCGTCAAGCTTGCCGCGAAATGCTTCAAACCCGTACTGTGACTGTTGAAACCGGGTAACCGCTGATTCTTCCGCGCGCTGTTGAAGAAGCCTGAAAAGGCTGGCATATAGAATTCCCGAACATACCATCACAATGATCAGGCTTAAAGCAAGAAAAGAAGTAAGTAATTGAGCGCTGAGAGTGGCCGGACGAAACCTTTTATAAAACGCTTTCATAATAATGGATCCCTATATCCCTTGCCGGCCCACTGACTGCGGTATTCCCTGGGAGAACATCCTTTCCAGCGCTTGAATACGCGGCCAAAATAGCTGTGATCGGAAAATCCCACCATTTCGGCAATCTCATAGGTTCTGAGAACCGTCCCGGAAAGCAGATCACTCGCTTTCTCCACGCGAACCCGGTTTACATAATCGATCACTCCGATACCGGTCTCTTTTTTAAACAGGCTGCTCACATAGTTCGGGCTTAGATGAATCGTTCCCGCCAAGTCCCCGACCGTCAGCTCCTGTGCATAATGCTTTTCGATATAAGCCATCATGTCCTGGATATCCTTTGAATAGGGTTTGCGGGCCTGGATCAAGCCTGCAATGGTCTTTACATGATCCCTGAAGGCTTGTACGGCTTCTTCCATACATTCACTGCACTCCAGTTCCCGGTGAAACTTGGCCAAGATCCCGTCGGTTCGGGAATCATCCAGCTGATAGAACAGAACCGGAATCTGAATCAGCTGCTGCAAGAGCTGACGAATGGAATCCCGGGAAGGCAAATTCCCTGGTTCCCATATTTGCTCTATCTTATCTCTCATCTTCTTACTGCATGAATCCGGCGGAAACTCTCCCACTGCCTTCTCCACCTGGTCTAATAAGAACTGAGTCGACTCTTTGGCTTTCACTTCCCAGCTGCCGTGAACGGAAAACAGACGTCCGGGACCCACGAAATATTTCATAGACAGGCAATTCATGGCTTCCCGGTACTGGGTCCGAAGCTGTTCATAGCCATCCCTAACCGATGAAAGCCCGAAAGTAACCGACGCATTAAAATAAGCGGACATCACCCTCCCGATCTGGCTTGCAATCGAGTTTACCGTTTGCAGAACATCATGTTCCCCCGGGAGGTCCCCGCAATGAAACAGCACCAGGTATGTACCGCTCTCCTCGTCGATAACGATGCCCCGTTGATGGTTTGACAGAATTTCGCGCCATACATTCAACAGTGAATTCTTGACCAGTTCCCCTTTTGCATCATGAAATCGTTCCATCAGTCTATCATAATGATCGATTTGCGCACTTAGCAGAACCATCTTTTGGTCCGTCAACGACGGGTCCCCTTTGTTAATCAGGCTCTCCAGTTCGGCTGCAGTATACAATTGGCGGAACAGATAGTCCCTGATCAGACTTCCGATCGAACTCCGGGTTTCCCATGGATCGGAAGCCGCCGTAAGGCGTCCCGGCTGAATGTCCGATCCGACCCGTTCCAGCACCTGCTCCATATCTTCAGGCGTCATCGTCAACTTCATAATATAATCGGTTACCCCGAAGCGCAGCGCCTTATGAACCATGTTGAATTCTTCCACGCATGTCAAAATAATAATAGGCATTTCCCGGTCCACAGACCGTATTTTTTCAATTAAAGCCATTCCATCCATTACAGGCATCTTGATGTCCGTAATCAGCACATCCGGCTTTTCCCGGAGGTAATATTCCCATGCTTCTCTCCCGTCAGCAGCGTCTGCGCCCACATACATGCCGTATTGCTCCCACCGTATCCCGTTCACCATGCCCATTCGCACAAACAGTTCATCTTCAGCTATCAATACTTTGATCATGAACCCGCACCTCGCTGTCCCGGTTTTAAGTGATTCTATCATAAGCTCCAATGAAAACTCTTGTATTGTAATATCGATGGTTTCGATGTAAAATTTTCGTATTTTAAAGGGGGGATGTTATGACGGATACCAGCGTCCGCAAAAAGGCATTAGAGCAGCTAATCGGCTTGTTTGATCAATCCTGGGCTTCCGTGTCCATCTACTACTACGGCATCTGGCGTAATCAGGGATGGGACGGTCCCCCCGATTCTTTTGAAATCGCTTACTATATTCAAGGGGAAAACACCATCTATCAGGACAATGAAATTTTGCAGGTAAAAGAAGGGCATATGTTGTTTCTCCCGGACACGATCCGGAACAGCCGGTGCGAGGGCGGAACATTTAAAGCATATTACCTCTCATTCGTATTTCAGGGAAACGCTGATCTGGTAGGCAAAGCGAGAGAACTCTACGCGCAAATTGCGCCGGAAAGCATTCCTTTGTGGATCCCCGGCCTGGAATCCTGCTTCTCCCGTCTTCTTTCGGAATTTCAGCTTCAGCAAACGGGTTCTCTGCTGGTCAAACATTACTTTCTGCATATTCTGGTACAGGCTTATCAATCGCTGGATCACTTGGGCGCCGCTAAAACCTCAGCTGTACAAACGAGACATAAAGAGTTGACGGAGCAGGTGATCCTCCGGCTGAATGAGGAATACGGGGACAAAATCCGGCTTGCCGATCTGGCGCGGCAGTATGGAATGAATGAAAGATATTTGAATTATGTATTCAAATCGGTCACCGGAGTTCCGCTGGGGAGCTATCTTACCGGGATCCGGATCGAGCATGCCAAACGCCTGCTGCTGACGACCCGCCGGAACATTACGGAAATTGCGCTGGAGACCGGATTTTATGACGCCTCCCATTTCTGCAAAACATTTAAAATGCGAGAAGGAATGTCCCCTGCCGAATATGTATCCAAAAAACCTTAGTACCTGTATGGAACTACAGCAAGAGCCGTTCTCTATAGAACGGCTCTTGCCTGATTCATATAACGTTGCTAAACTTTGCGGATTACGACCAGTCCCAAGGTTGTTTTACCGGGGACCCGATTTTCTCAAAGCGGAAGAGCTGCTTTCCGCGCTCGGAAAGCTGTTCATACGTCTCCTCGGGAATTTGGATGGTGGCGCCCCCGCCATACCACTCCATGTTGTATATGAGAGCGATATTCGTACGGTTTTGATCCGTCCGGTTCGGCGTTCCGCGATGCCACATCCGAATGTCCCGGATAACCATCGAACCGGCGGGCATGAAGACCTTTTCGGAATACATCGTCTTCGCCGCACGCAGCATTTCCCCGTCGATCGAAGTCTGCTTCGTACTGTCAGGGTCCAGATGGGTTCCTCCCGGCCAAATCTCCAACGGCCCGTTTTCCTCATGCACATCCACCAGCGGGATATTCAATACCAGACTGTACACCGGCAGTCCAACGCCCAAGTCAGGAAAGAGCGGCGGCAGGTCCGAGTGGACATTCTGGTAATCCGATCCTGGCCCTGCGGTGTCGGATGCCAGATAGGTACAGCGTACGCCATGCCCGAGCAGTTTGTCGATGACATCCAATGCTATCGGATTGGCGATGACATACTCCGAGGAATACGGCGCCTCAAACGGAAGAAACATCTGGGCGCGGTTCGTACCTGTATTAAACCCTTTGCGGCTTGTATATTCCGCGAACAGAGGATCAAATGCAGATTTAAATTCTTTAACCTGCTCGTCCGTCAACACCTTCTCAAAACCGATATACCCGTTCTTCCGGACCTGCTCCACTGCCGTTTCTATGGTGGATTCGCTCAGCTTACCGCTTCTTCTTTCCTCTTCCGTCAATGTAATAAACATTCTGCACGCTCCTCTGCTTCAGTAAGATGGTTCTTTCTCTTTCTTTATTGTAGGGAGTCGCAGGCTGTATGTATTGTAAAAACGGATTCCCGCCATTGTAAAATTGTAAGATAAAATAGCGATCTGAGGATTCGTTAGAAGGCGGACCCGACCGGCACACCTACCACCGGAACTAGAACGCAGCAGGCTTGCTCCACCTGCTCTTTTGCTTCCAGCCTGCAATATACAGCAAAAAACCGGTGAGAAGCCCATGCTTCTCACCGGTTTTGTTATCCCTGCTGTGTTACCGTAAGCTCCGCTAACGCGGCTTTCAGGCGCTCCATACCAAGTACGGTCGTATCCCGGTCCGTATGCGTATAATTCATACGGAGCGTATTCAAGCGTGGTGTACCAGCGTAGAACGACGAGCCCGGGACAAAGGCTACCCCGCGGGCAACGGCCAGCTTCATCAGCTCTTCGGAATTCATGCCCTCCGGCAGCTCTACCCATATAAACATGCCGCCCTTTGGCTCTATGAAACGCAAGCCGCTGAACTCCGGCGCACGGAGCAGTCCCGCCATAAAGCGCATCCGCTCTTCATAGTTACGGGAAATCAGTTCAATATGTTCGTCGAGGGAGAAGCTGCCTGCAAGCAGCTCATACAACGCTTGCTGGTCTGTTGCGCTGGAGTGCAAATCCGCACTCTGTTTGGCCCGGGCTAACATCCGGATCACCTGCGGATCGCCGATGACCCAGCCGGTACGGAGCGCCGGGGCAACCGTCTTGGAGAAGGTGCTCGTGTATACGACGGCCGAACCATGCGGATGATCATCCAAAGAGAAGATCGTAGGATACGTCTCCGAACCGTCAAACTGTACCGCCCCGTAAGGATCGTCTTCCAGAATCAGCACGTTCGCCGCCTTACAAGTCGCCAAAGCTCCTAATCTGCGTTCCACGCTCCATACCCGGCCTGTCGGATTGGAGAACGTAGGAACTACATAGACCATCTTAGGCTTGTGTTCTGCAATTTTGGCTTTCAAATCTTCCGTAATCATGCCCTCTTCGTCGCTTTCCACAGCCAGCACTTGCACTCCCCGTGACTGGAACACCTGCAAAGCGGCTAGGTAAGTTGGATTTTCAACAAGTACGGTATCGCCTTCGTCCAGATAAACCCTTGCTATCAAATCAATGGACTGCTGGGATCCGGTCGTGAGAATCATCTCATCCGGAGTCACCTTCATTCCCTTCTTAGCCATGCGTTCCGCAATCTTCGCGCGCAAAGGTGTAAATCCTTCGGTCAAATTGTACTGAAGCACGCCTTTCCCCTTCGTAAAGACGCGCGCATACGCATCACGAATCGGCTCCAAAGGAAACAGTTCCTCAGCCGGCAGGCCGCCGGCGAAAGAGATGACGCTGTTCCCTTGAGTTAATTTCAAAATCTCTCTTACCGCTGAAGATTTTGCTTGTCCCATTAATTTCGAAAACGTATATTCCATCTGCTGCAGCCTCCCCGATTATGCTATGTATTACCTAACGATTCAGGTCAAGTTAAAGAAAATAGTACTCCTAAAACGGGGAGCCTGCAAGCGAAATTTCAGAACTGGGACCATACGCAGCAACCGGAGTTATTTCTGAATGCCGCAGGAACCCGGATAGCCGTCGTTCAACCTCATTTCGTTCAGCTCGCTCTCGGATTCCGCATCTTCCGGGCGTGCGGCCACTACCTTGGTCGGCTCGTGAAATTCAACATGGCCTTTCGGGGGAATCCCGTCCTCCAAATTTTCTTTTACCATTAGAAGCAACCTCCCTTCTGCTTTGTTTCAGGCATAGCATATGCCAAAAACCGGGATATTATTTTCCATTGGATTTCATCTGCACGATCCGTTTGTGCATCCAAATAGCTGCCTGAAGGCCTTCTCCCATGGCAATTACCGCCTGCTCCGAATGGACTCCGACGTCCCCTGCTGCCCAGACACCGGGAACCGAGGTCTCCTTGGTCCGCGGATCCGTTACGACATGCAGATTCTCCATCCTCTCCGCGCCCAGCATTTTCGCTAATTCCGTGTGAATTTTATTGCCGCCGAAAGCGATAAACCCCCGCTCCGCTTTGACCGATGTGCCATCGGACAGCAGGATCGACCTCAGCTCCGTACCGCCCACATGTTCTATTTGATCAATAGGCTGTTCTAAGTAAGTAATGCCTTTATCTTTCAGCTGCTGCCGTAAACTTTCATCTACAGGAGACATTTCATGGTTAATATAAGTTAATTGCTTGGTCCACTGGGAAATGGTAAGCGCCATGTTGGCTCCGGGATGTCCGGACCCGATAATGGCAGTCGGCTTGTCCTTCACCTCATACCCGTCGCAGTCAGGACATACATAAATCGAGCTGCCCAAGCAATGTTCCAGGCCCGGCAGCTTTGGATACCTGTCACTAAGCCCGGTAGCCAGCAGCACAGTAGAAGCTTCATACTCCTCTGCCGTATCCTTTATTACCAGTTTAAATCCGTCCTTCGTCTTCGAAGCACCAATCACTTCCCCGGAAACAAACCGGATTCCTGTCTTTTCCGCCTGTTCGCGTCCCAGCCTGCGCAGATCTTGTCCGGATACTCCGTCAGGCCAACCGAGCAGATTGTGATAACTTCTGCAAGTTGTAGACCTGCCTCCACCGGCATCGATCACGATGGCATCGTCACCGTATCTGCCCAGCTGAATTGCTGCCTGCGTGCCCGCTAGCCCTCCGCCGATAATAATCGCCTCATATTTATGCATAGCATGCTTCCTCCTCTGTGCCCTATAAATCCTGTTCTGTATATGTTTACCCAAAAGAAAACAGGCAACCCATTTTTCAAATGGACTGCCTGTGTTTTCAGCATTATTTACAATTTCCTTACCAAACCGATAATAAACAGCTGCGCCAAAGCCGCCGCCAGCAGAATCCCCGGTATCGCAGCTGAACTTAGATTATCCGACAACAGGATGATTCCGAATATGGACAGAATTCTCCCGGCGCTTAAGGTAATCTCGCGCACCGCGATAGCTTCTACGCGAAAGCCCCCTTTGAGCGGCATACTGCTCATAACCCGGAAATTATAGGCGGAAAGTGCGTTGAACTGAATCGGGAAACAAACACCGTAGAGGGCAAGAAACCCGATGACCGTCCAGACGGACAGCTGCAGAAACAATAATGACACGGATAGAGCATAAAAGATCGCAGTGACAGCGCAGTACAGCTTGATGTTGGCAGGATTCGCCCTCCGGGAAAACAGATAGCTCGTTATGATCGTGATTCCGGTAAACAGCATGCCGATATAGCCGACCGAATCCTCCTTGCCGAATACCTGCAGCAGCAGAATATTCGGAATGAACAGCATGGCCCCGTTCAATAAGCCGAAAATAAACCATACGAGCAGCACCCGGCTCCAGATTCGGCTTTTGCGTGCCATTAACAGCGTGTATTTTAAGTAGTAAGCTTTGTGATGGGACGGGTGAGACCGCAGCTTCAAGCTTCCGATAGAGGCCGCCAGAAACATGACAAATGCCAAGCTGAACACAATGGTATAGCCCTGCAGGCCTTCCCCGTTCGCTATGATGAAGCCGGCCAAAGCAGGTCCCGCAAGCCCCGCGCCGTTCACCATAATCAGATTGAAGCCGAGAAATCGCATCCGGTTCTGGTTCGTAGAAATATCAAACTGCAGCGTTAGATAGCCTAGCCAATAGAACCCGTTAGCAATTCCATTCAGCACCGCGAATACGTATGCGAATTCGGCTACATTCGAACCCGCCGCGATAACCGCAAGGTAGAACAGCGCTGTCAATACGACTCCAATCCGGTAAACGAGCAGCCTGTCCCTTGTCTTTGCCCAATACCCGCAGATCACAAAGAAAACGGGAGTCACAAAAAATACAATGATATTGTACATCCCGTTTAAAAACAGGTCATTCGTCAGCCGCCACAAATACAAATTTAAAAAAACACCGGCCATAGCCGTCCCGAAACTGTAAAAACCGTGCAGCGCCAGTACCGTAACGGCGTCCGGCGATAACCGGTTCTCGGGAGCAACGGCTGCCGCACGGGAATCCCTCCATCTGCTAATCCACTTTATCACTGTTCGCGTCCCCTTGCTGTTCCAAGTTGTAAACCTGATTCAAATATTGTAACGCCAGGCGCGGCTTCCGTAAACAAACAAAAACCCCAGCGCTCCGCTGAGGTTTTCGGCTTAGGTCATACTCAATTATTTTTTCAGGTTTTCCCAAGTTTTTTGGAAGGCATCGAACATTTGGTCTCTGTCGGATTTGCCTGCAATGTAAGCCTGCATAGCCGCACCAAACTCTTGGGTTGCACCATCCGGGTATTTGAACCAGTTCCAGGAAAGGGTTTTGCCTTCTTTGCTGTATGCAATGATGTCGTTAGCAATATCACCCAGGATCGCTTGATCCGTCACTTCAATCGATTTGAAAGCAGGGATGAATTTGAACTCGTTGACAACATATTTCTTGCCTTCCGGAGTGCTGACAAGCCAATTCAGGAATTCTTTCGATTCTGCTTTTACTTTGGAATTTTTGTTGATTACCCAGTTGTTAGGTACGCCTACATAAAGTTTGTCGTTAGCCGCCGCATCTTCGCTGATCGGCATTGGCAGAACACCAATGTTCAGGTTCGGGTCGATGCCGTCAATTTGGATCTGCGTCCAGTTTCCTTGCTGCATCATAGCCGCTTTACCGCTTGCGAACAGGGTTACCTGCGTGTTGTAATCCGTGGTCAGAGGGTTTTTGTTGCCGTATTTCACTGTCATATCAAGCAGCTTCGCCCAGTTGTTGAACACTTCGTTGCCTTTGATTTTGGATGTTCCGTCGTTCATTCCTTTGATGAATTCATCAGGATTCGCCTGGTTAGCGAAAGCAACGTTCAAGTTGTGAATACCCAGGATCCACCACTCTTGATATCCGTTAGCAAAAGGTGTGATGCCCGCAGCTTGAAGCTTCTTAGCCGCTTCTTCCAGCTGTGCCATTGTTTTTGGAAGCTCGATAATTCCTGCTTTAGCAAATAGGTCTTTGTTATACAGGAAGCCGTAACCTTCCAGGTTCATCGGCATACCGAAAATTTTGCCGTCTTTGGTCATTGGCTCTTTCGCTACATCAACAATGTCTC
Organism: Paenibacillus gansuensis; assembly: GCF_042684925.1. Lineage (NCBI taxonomy): Bacteria > Bacillati > Bacillota > Bacilli > Caryophanales > Paenibacillaceae > Paenibacillus > Paenibacillus gansuensis. Next base: position 498,815 of record NZ_JBHUME010000008.1, read on the forward strand.
CGACCCAAGGCTGATCGGACAGGTCTTCCAGATGCTCCATCCAAGTGTTCATTTCGTTAAATCCGCCGTTGTTGAAAATATCAGGAGTTTCGCCGGAAGCGAATTTCGCTTTCAGAGCCGCACCATAGTCAGCGCCGCCGCCTACAGATTCAATTTCCAGCTTCACGCCAGGGTGGGATGTTTCGTATTCCGCTTTCATTTTATTCAGGGCTTCGGCGATCTCTACTTTGAAGTTGAAGATTTTAATCGTTACGTCTTTCTTAGGCTCATCCTTCGCCGTATTTTCACTGTTAGCAGGCTTGTCTGTACCTTCCGCCGCCGAATTGTTACCATTGTTTGATCCGCATCCTGCCAGTAAACCGATTAGCAGAACGAAGACTAAGCTCATAACCGACCATTTTTTCATCTTGCTACCTCCCTATAATCATACCGTAAGTGTTTGTTTGTAACTGCTTACAAGTAAAGTATAGGAAATTTGGGACTACAGTCACACTGAGGATGTTGAACAAAAAGGTGCACGATATTGACCAAGGTCAACATAGTACACCTTGGGTTATTTTGGATATCCATTTGTTTATGCCTTTCCATATGGAACCGATTACAGTTAACAAGGGCTTCCGGCTCGTTGGCATACCAGTATATGCCCAGAAACGACTTTTAGGCTGTAGGGACGGAAGCGATTCAGTCTCATTTTGACATTGTTGTATTCTGTACAACTTTTGCATGCCAAAACCAGCTCTTTACCTAGATTGTTGTATTCTGTACAACACTTTCCCCCTCAACACTCATTTCCCGCCTTAAAATGTTGCACAACATAGAACAATCCGCCTAATGTGCCATTTTCGCAGTATATTGTTGTATGTAATACAACATTCGCAATTCTAACTGCCATATTACTTTCCCAACATCCACTTTTTTCACACGTATCCGCGTTTCATAAGCCTGCTGCACTATAACCTGAGAAATATCAGAACAGAGTATAGGGAAATCTTGTACTGCTATTTGCACAAAAAAACCGCGCCAAAGGCACGGTTTCGTTGGTGTTATTGCTTACTCCTATGTTACTTCTTCAGGTTCTGCCAAGTCTTGTCGAAATCGGCGAACATCTGATTGCGGTCGCGTTTGCCGGCAATGTAAGCCTGGATCGTAGCACCGAACTCGTTCGTTGCGCCTTCCGGATATTTGAACCAGTTCCAGCTCAGCGTTTTGCCGTCTTTGCTGTATTGGCTGACAGCTGTCGCCAGGTCGCCCAGCACTTGCGGATCTTTCACTTCAATCGATTTGAACGCAGGGATAAACTTGAATTGCTCTACGATATACTTCTTCCCTGTATCGCTTGTAACCATCCAGTTCAGGAAGTCTTTCGCTTCTTGCTTCACTTTGGAGTTCTTATGAACTACCCAGTTATTAGGTACGCCTACAAGGAGCTTATCGTTCTCTTCCTCATTGTCGTTGATCGGCATAGGCAGAATGCCCAGGTTCAACTCAGGGTTGATCTGGTCGATCTGAACTTGTGTCCAGTTACCCTGCTGCATCATCGCAGCTTGTCCGCTGGCAAATGTCGTAACTTGCGTATTGTAATCCGTAGTCAACGGGTTTTTGTTGCTGTATTTTACAGTCAGGTCAAGCAGGTTCGCCCATTCGTTGAATTTCGGGTTACCGGCCATTTTTGCAGATCCGGCATTCAGCCCTTTGATGAACTCATCAGGATTGTCCTGGTGAGCGAAGGCAACGTTCAGGTTGTGAATTCCAAGAATCCACCACTCTTGATATCCGTTAGCAAAAGGTGTGATGCCCGCCGCCTGCAGTTTCTTCGCAGCAGCTTCCAAGTCGCTCAAGGTTTTCGGAAGCTCCGTGATGCCCGCTTGGTTGAACAGGTCTTTGTTATACACAAAGCCGTATCCTTCCAGGTTCATCGGCATACCGTAAATCTTTCCGTCTTTCAGCATCGGCTCTTTCGCTACATCTATTACGTCCTTAGCCCATGGCTGATCGGACAGGTCTTCCAGGTATTCCTGCCATGTTTCTCTTTCGGAGAAACCGCCGTTGTTGAAAATATCCGGAATGTCTCCAGCTGCAACTTTCGCTTTCAAGCCTGCGCCGTAGTCGCCGCCGCCGCCCAAGGATTCAATTTGAATCTTCACATTCGGGTTTTCTTTTTCGTACTCGGCTTTCATTTTATCCAGAGCTTCTGCAATTTCAACTTTGAAGTTGAAAATACGGACGGTTTTCTTTTCTCCGCCGCCTGCATTCCCCCCTGTTTTTCCGCCGCTTTCGTTGTTTTTGTCCGTATTGTTTCCGCAGCCTGCCAGAAGCCCTACGAACAAAGCCAGCACAAGGCTGAACAGTGTGATCTTCTTCATGTTGTTTTTCCTCCTAGTCCTATCTCTCTCTTTTTTCTCAGGTCACCAAGCCGGTTCAACAGTATGTAAAGGCCAAAGGTTACCCTTTGACCGAACCAGCCGTAATGCCTTCGATAATATGTTTTTGCATCGCCAGGAAAAAGATGACGATTGGCAGTATGCCCATACACAGTGCGGCCAGCGCCAAATCCCATTGCTTCGTGTACTGCCCGAAGAAGGAGTACGTGGACAGCGGAATGGTGCGCAAGTCCGGATCCTGACCCAGAATCAGGGACGGCAGCAGGAAGTCGTTCCAGATCCAAAGCGCGTTTAGAACCATGATCGTCACGGTCATCGGCTTCAGCAGAGGGAATACAATCTTCCAAAACACGCCGTAAGGAGTACAACCGTCAACGACGGCCGCCTCTTCAATTTCAAGCGGAATGGATTTGATAAAACCATGATACAGAAATACGGTAAGCGATACCCCGAAGCCGAGGTAGCAGATGACCAGGCCCCAGATGCTGCTGATCAGGCCGAAGTTTTTGGCAACCTGAACGAGCGGAATCATAATGGACTGGAACGGGATAACCATTGCCGCAACAAACGATGTGAACAGCAGGGTGTTGAATTTCGTCGGACGGCGGATCATCCGGTGAGCGGCCATGGAACTGATAATGACCAGGCCGATGATGCTGAATACAGTAATGAGCAGGGAATTCGTGAAAGCTTGAGGAAAATCCATGATTTTCCATGCTCTCGTATAGTTGCTCCACGTGAAGGCTTTAGGCAGCGCTGCCGAATCCAGCAGAATTTCGGAAAACTTCTTCACGGAGTTAGCTAACAGGAAGTAAAACGGAACAAGAAACACCAGCCCGGCCAGAATCGCAACAATCTCTAAGCCAAGCGTTTTGCCGTTGTATTTCGTTTCCATTAGGCTTCAACCTCCCTCTTCTTAGTCAGGTACACTTGAATCGTCGACACGAGGGCTACAACGATAAAGAATAAGAATGCTTTTGCTGTTCCAAGACCGTAACGGTTGTTCTGGAAAGCTTCAAGATAAATGTTCAAAGCCACGGACTGCGTAGAATCGTAAGGTCCGCCTTTGGTCAGGGACAAATTCAGATCAAAAATCTTGAAGGAGTTGGAGATCGTCAGGAACAGGCAGATCGTAACCGCAGGCATAACCAGCGGGATCGTAATGTTGCGCAGACGCTGCCATGCGGTAGCTCCGTCAATTTCAGCAGCTTCGTTCAGTTCTCTCGGCACATTTACCAGGGAAGCAATATAGATGACCATCAGGTAACCTGCTCCCTGCCAAGCGCTGACGATAACGAGCGCCCAGAACGAGGTGGTGGAATCCCCTAACCAAGGCAGGTTAAAGAACGGAATGTTTGTCGCAGTCCCGATCGCGGAGAAGCCTTTTACGAAAATAAACTGCCATATGAATCCGAGCAGCAATCCGCCGATCACGTTCGGCAGGAAGAATACGGTTCTTAACAGGTTTCTTGTTTTCAAAGCTTGAGTGAGCATCAGCGCCAGCAAGAACCCGATCAGGTTGGTGACGATAACGGCAACAACCGTGAAGCGAACAGTAAATCCGAACGCGTTCAGGAACTTCTCATCCTTGAAAATTCTAACGAAGTTATCGAACCCCGCAGGGGTAATCGAACCGCTGACTCCGTTCCAGTTTGTGAAGGAGTAGTACATTCCCATAATAAAAGGGGCTGCAATAATTAAAAGAAAAGCTAGCAAGGCCGGACCGATGAAGACAGCTTGCTGCATAAATTCCGACAACTTATGTTTTCGGTACATGGTACTGCTCCTTTCAAATGTGAAATACCGCTTTTTAGTCTAGGGTAGTATTAGTATAGAAGGTTAGCATCCAAGCTAACACTGACCCTTTTGAACGAAGAGGTGGAATATATTGACCTTGCTCTGCTATGCTACAATAGAATGTACGCCTAATTGAGGAAAGGATGAGGGATTTGAGGCTTCGGTTCATCCATGCCAGCATTCGGAGCAAGCTTATTCTGTTCCTGCTGATCGCCATTATCATTCCGATGACAACATCGATTGTCATTTCCTATTTTTATACCCGGGAGCAGGTCATTGCCGCATCTGTTGATAACAATACGAACCTTCTGTTTCAAGGCAAAACGAACCTGACCAACTACATGAACATTATCGAGCAGGCTACACTTTCTCCTTACACTGATATACGCACCGGTGACACCAATACACTTTATAAAATAATGGAGCAAGGGTTAACCGACTATTCGAGCAAAGCGGAAATATACAGTTCCCTTGTGAACACCTCGCGCGCCGTGAAAGAAATTCATCAGATTTATCTGTACGTTTCTAAAACCAAAGAAGCTTATCTTCTTGCCAAAGGTAACAAAAAGGAAGGGTTCGGGCTGGACAAGCCATACGGTCCCATTCCGGATTTGCCTTACAAAGCTTATGTAGAGCCTACTCATCAAAGCCATGATTACGGGCTTCCTAAGCAGTCGCCTTATTATGCGCCGCAAACGGTCATTTCCATTCATAGGCCGATTTATGAAATTCCTAACACGGATCAGATTGGACAGTTGTCCATCGACATCAAACTGGATGTGATCCGTTCGATTTCGGATCAGCTGTATACCAACGGCAGTGAAGAATTGTATATCGTATCCGATGACGGTTCGGTGGTCTATGGACCCCAAGAGAAAATGCAGGGACGGAAGCTGTCCGATAGCTGGGTGAAAAAGCTGCTCTCCCAAACCTCGGATTCCGGCTATTACAGCACGAGAGACAATGAGTTTAACGGCATGTATATTTATCAGAAAATGAGCACCCCCTATCTCAACTGGACAATCGTAAAGCGGATACCGGATACGACATTATATGAGAACATCCGGCAGATGGCCGAGATCAATGTGTTCGTCATGAGCGCCTCGATTCTCATCGTCGTACTGGGTGCGCTTTATATTTCAGTGCTGTTCACCAAACCGATCAAGCGCCTGATCCGTTCGATAACGCAGATTGAAGCAGGGCGGTTAAATGTCGATATCGATGTGGGCAGATCGGATGAGATCGGCGTTCTGGCCCAGCGCTTCCAAGGCATGATGAAGACGATTAACAATTTAATCGTTAGAGAATACCGTCTGGAAATTGCAAACAAGACGAATCAGCTGAAGGCACTGCAAGCCCAGATCAACCCGCATTTCCTGAACAATGCCCTGCAGTCGATCGGGACGCTCGCTTTGCAGAATCAGGAACGCAAGATTTATAACCTGATTTCCTCTTTAGGCAAAATGATGCGTTACAACATGAACACAAATGAAGCGCTTGTTCCGTTATCCAAAGAAATCGAACATGCCAAAGCTTATTTGCAGCTTCAGGGGCAGCGGTTTGAGGACAAGCTTACGGCAGAGTTTCGTGTGGAACCGGAAGCGGCCGTCATCACCGTTCCGAAAATGCTGCTCCAGCCTATATTGGAAAATTACTTTAAGCACGGGTACGAACCGCTGGGCGGCAATGGCGAAATCTGCATCGATTGCCGATTGGAACCCTACTGCGATGAAGACGCCGGCTACCAGGCTAACCTTATTATTGAAGTGAGAAATAACGGAAAACAGATCCCGCAGAACCAGCTTCTTGAACTTCAGCACAAGCTGGAGCTCCCGCCGGGCAGCGTAACCGAGGGGCCTGACGGAGGTGTTGGGCTGATGAACGTACTGTCGCGTTTAAAGCTGTATTTTGACGATAAAGCATCGATGGATATTGAGAATATAGAACCGGCCGGACTCAAGATCACCTTAAAGATACCTACAGCCAAAGGAGCCGATATGCAGTGAAAGTACTGATAGTAGACGATGAAAAACATGTACGGGACGCGATCTCCCTGCTTGTCCCCTGGGATGAGTACGGGGTGGACACGGTGCTGGAGGCTGAGGACGGGGAGAAAGCTTCCGAGATCATTGACAGGGAGCATCCTGCGCTCATTCTGACCGATATGCTAATGCCCATCAAGAACGGGGTGCAGCTGCTGGAATGGGTCAGAAACCATTCCCCTTCCAGCAAAACATTGGTCATCAGCGGACATGACGATTTCGACTTTGTCCGGCATACGGTCAAATACGGCGGAATGGATTACTTGCTGAAGCCGATCGATCCCGACCAGCTGAACGAGGCGGTCCGGAAAGCGATCGACAGCTGGAAGGAAGACGAAATGAACCGGCTGCAGTCCCGAGAGCAGTCCATTGAGATGAATAAGATCAAGCCGGTCTACTGGGATAAAATTTTTTCCAATCTCATTACCGAGCCCCGCTATTACTATTCTGTCGCTGATGCAGTGAGCCGGGAACTGGGGTTGCCTAAGGAAGACGTTCAATGCCAGGCGGTGATTTTGTCCCTGGATACTATGGACAGCCGCGTCATGGACAAGTTCAGCTCCCATATCGACCTTTTGTATTTTACGCTGACAAATATTTGCAATGAAATTCTCCGCATGGAAGGCATCGGGTACTCATTCCGCTATTGGAACAGTGAAAATGAGGTTGTCCTGTTATGCTGGAACGGGCTTGAGCGGCTGGAAAGCGTACTGAATGAGATTAACGACGGGTTCCATATGACGCTCAACGGCAGATTCGACTTCGGTATCGGTACGGTCCATCCGTTTCCATCAGGGTTTGGTGCCTCTTATAAAGAAGCGCGCCAAGCGCTGAGAAGCCGCAATCTGCTTCAGAAACAGACACGGCTCCATACCTTTGACGGCACGCGCGGGGCGAGAATCAGCTCGCTTCATTTTACGGATTTTGAGGAGAACGTACGCACTGCTGTACGGAGCACCCAGCCGGACAGGATCGCCGCAGCTGTGTCGGAATGGATCGAGGAAGTCCGCAAGCTGCCTATGATTACGGTAGAGCAGCTGGAGCTCTGGAGGCACGAATACACGGTCTTCCGCTCCCTGTGGCTGAAGGATCTGGCTTCCTCCGACGGAGCACCGCAAACTTCAGATGCCGAACCTGCCAAAATGATCATACCTATGGATATGCAGGGCAAGCTGTCATTGGATTTGTGGCGGGAGGAACTAACACAAAGCCTGCTGTACTTGTCCCAGCTTATGGCCAAAAACCAGCAGAAAGATAACAATGTTATCTATGAGATTGCAAAATATATTGACGGGCATTATCACGAGGAAATCACTCTGCAGGATATTGCCGGTCGCTTCTTCCTCAGCCGGGAGTACATCTCTCGCCGGTTTAAGCAGGAGATGGGCGAGAATCTTTCCGATTACATCGGGCGAATCCGCATAGACAAAGCTAAGCTGCTGCTGTTGAACCCTAATCTGAAAATCTCACAGGTTTCTGAAATGATCGGATACAAGGACGAGAAATATTTCAGCAAAGTGTTCAAAAAAATGGCCGGCATCTCCCCGAACGAATACAGGAAGAAGGAATGGGTCAAAAATTAAAGCGGACTGGCGCAAATGTTATTTTCAATTCGCCGGCGGTTAGGTATAATAAGGAGATGCTAGGACATCTTGAGGTATAACGGAGGTGCTGGAATGGAATTTCTGGGTATGTCGTTTTCCTTGAAAACCATTGTTATTTTAGTCGTATTGCTGGCATTCCTTGGCGCAATCCTTACCTCCTCTTACAATGAGGATCAGACGAAGGGCCTGTAATAAGGAAGAGATTCGGACAAGCAGCAAAAAGCATCACGCCCGGGCAGCCGGAACGTGATGCTTTTTGTGTTTTATGCCTGCAGCAGCATGTCAGGATTTTTGCTTCAAACGTTCCATTCCCGCAAGGCATTCCGAGCAAATATGCCGTTCCTTGAATTCCTTGACCCCATCCGCAGAAGAGCAGAAGATACAGCGGGGACGGTAACGCTCAAGAATGATATGCTCCCCTTGGACCAATATTTCTACAGGATCTCCCTCGTTCATTTCATAGCGCTTCCTCAGCGATTTTGGCAGAACGATCCTCCCCAACTGGTCCACTTTCCTAACGATGCCGATCGGTTTCATTTGTAAATCCATCTCCCTTGTAAGACTTTAAAGATTATGTAAAAATACACATCAACAACTAACATCTCATGGAACCTATTCGTTTATTGGAGGCCGAATTCCTTTTTTAACATGTTGGTAATTCCAACCATATAGACCCAATGCCCATTATTCCTGAACTACATTAATACATCATTCGTGAACATCGAATCGTTTCGGTCCCAATCAAAAAAAATATTACGACAGCCGAAACCCTTTCGGCCGTTCGTAATATAAGGACAGCATTTTAGTTCATGCCCGGGAACCCGTTTTGGCGCAAAGCTTCAAAAACAATGATCGCCGCCGAATTAGATAGGTTCAGCGACCTGACTTTATCCGTCATCGGCATCTTGATCAGCGATTCCTTATGGGCATTCAGTATTTCCGGAGGAAGTCCTTTCGTTTCTTTGCCGAATACGAAAAAATCCCCGTCCTGAAACTGATACTCCGTATAATACCGGTCTGCCTTCGTCGTAGCGAAGAAGAAGCGGCCCCCCGGATTTGCTTCTTTCACTTCCTCGAAATGATCGTAATAAGTAATGTTTACTGCATACCAATAGTCCAGCCCTGCTCTCTTTAGGGTCCTGTCATCGGTATCGAAGCCCAGCGGGCGCACCAGATGAAGATGCACGCCTGTAGCTGCGCATGTCCTTGCTATATTGCCTGTATTTGCCGGAATTTCCGGTTCCACTAGTACAATATGAAAAGCCATGTGGATTCATCACCTCGCAATTTACCTATTATACAACAGCGTTCGCGAAATTTCGATTTAACATTCCGTTTACGTAACCTTTATATAGCCTTGATAGTCGCACACTATACTTTGGAAGATAAGGGAACCCAGGAAGAAAGGAGAAGGTACGATGAAGCAAAAAATACTCGTCGTTGACGACGAGCCCTCCATCTCGATGCTGATCGACTTTAATCTCAAACTGGTAGGGTATGACGTACAATGCGTATATGACGGTGAGGCCGTATTCGAAGCCATCCGCTCTTTCCGTCCCGACCTGATCGTGCTGGACTTGATGCTTCCGAAAATGGACGGGATCCAGGTTTGCAGGGAGCTCCGCAGCAGAAACAATTTGGTGCCGATCATTATGCTAACCGCATTGCAAGATCTCTCCGACAAGATTGCCGGTTTAGATAACGGTGCGGATGATTATATGACGAAACCTTTCAGCCCTCAAGAACTGATATCGCGTGTGCAGGCCATTCTGCGCCGTACACGTACCCTTCCTTCGTCTCAGGAAGGGCAGCCGCTGACCATCGGCGGCATCAAGGTTCATCCTGAGCAGAGGGAAGTGACTATAGAAGGAAAGCCGATCGAGTTGACACCAAAAGAATTCGAGCTTCTGCTTTTTTTGTGCAAACACCGCGGGAAAGTGCTCAGCCGCCAACAGCTGCTGCACGGCGTATGGGATTACCACTTCCTTGGCGATACGCGAATCGTTGATGTGCATATCAGCCATCTGCGGGATAAAATTGAGAACAACGCGCGCAACCCGGACTATATTATGACGATCCGCAACGTCGGTTACAAACTGACCGAACCTGCAGGGAAGGAATCTTCCCTCGGATAAACGAGAAAGAGCTGCCTCAGCATACCGGGCAGCTCTTCTTTTTGTTTCCTTTGGCTTACCCGTTCGTACGCTGAAACTCCGCCATAAATTGCGCTAAAGCTTTGCAGCTCTCGTACGGGACCGCATTGTATGCGGATGCGCGGAGGCCGCCTACGCTGCGGTGGCCTTTAAGACCCACGAAGCCTTCGGCTTCCGAAGCTTTGACAAATTTCTTTTCTAATTCTTCATTCTGCAGACGGAAGGTGATATTCATCATGGAACGGCTGTCCTTCTCCGCAAAGCCGTTATAGAATCCGCCGCTTGCATCGATGGCCTGATAGATCAGCCCGGATTTCTCACGGTTTTGGCGTTCGATCCCTGCAAGTCCGCCTTTGCCTTTAATCCATTGCAGAACCAGGTTTACCATATAGATCGAATACGCCGGAGGTGTGTTATATAACGAATTGTTCTTCACGTGAGTTTCATAACGGAACATGGTCGGCACGGTTTTCGGTACTTCTGTGATAAAATCATCGCGAACGATCACTACGGTCACGCCGGACGGTCCCAGGTTTTTTTGCGCTCCTGCATAGATCATGGCAAACTGAGACACATCCAGCGGTCGGCTCATAATATCGCTGGACAGATCCGCAATCAAAGGTACGGAACCAGCGTCCGGATATTGCTGAAATTGCGTGCCCTCAATCGTTTCGTTCGATGTGATGTGCAGGTAAGCGGAATCCTCGGGGACGTTAAACGTATCTAAAGACGGAATGCTGCGGAACTGGTTGGCTTCCGAGCTTGCGGCGATGTGGGTGCTGCCGAAGTTTTTGGCTTCTTTCACCGCTTTGTCCGCCCAGCTGCCTGTCATGACATAGCTTCCTGTCCGCCCCTGAAGGAAATTCATAGGAATCATGGCGAATTGAGTGCTTGCGCCGCCTTGCAGGAACAGGATCTGGTACCCTTCCGGGATCCCGAGCAGTTCCGTCAGCAGCTGCTTCGTTTCATTATGGACGCCTTCATAAATGGCTCCACGGTGAGACATTTCCATAATGGACATGCCCGATCCCCGGAATTCCACAAATTCGGATTGTGCCTGTTCCAGTACTTCCAACGGCAATGCTGCAGGTCCTGCGTTAAAATTATAAGCTCGCTTCGTCACGTCTCCAACTCCCCTGATTTCTATGATTTGGTTATGGTTATGATAACAAGGTTAGACCGGTATGTTCAAGCTAAAATAAATTACTTATCGAGGTGAAATGGACATGAGTACCGATAAGATCCGCATTTTCTTTGCGGTTCCTTTACCGGCCGAGGTAAAGGAACTCCTTCACTTGCAGACACAGAAATGGCACAACGAGATCTCTTTCAGCAAATGGACCCATCCCGAGGATTACCATATAACGCTTAAGTTCATCGGCGAGGCTTCCCAGGAAGACAGCCGGCGGTATGATGAAATCGCCCGCCAAACCGCTGCCGGCCACGAGCCGTTCGGCCTCCGCCTAAGCGGCGTCGGAGCCTTCGGCCGACCCGGCAGGCCGTCCGTGCTGTGGGCCGGCGCCGCAGGAGCGCTCGACGCCCTGGGCCGGCTCGAGCAGCAGCTCACCGCCGGCTTGGCCGGCGCCGGCGTGCCGCGCGAGAATCGGCCTTTCCGGCCGCATATCACGCTCGCACGGAACTTCAAGAGCGGCGCGTCTCCGGACGACGCGCTGTGGCGCCGCCTCGGGTCGGATCTCCCCGAGGCCCCATGGACCGTGGACCGGTATGTGCTATACCGGACCCACTTGGGACGCAAGCCGATGTACGAAGCCATCGGCGAATACCCGCTGCACGCCGCCGAGTAACTCGCGGCGCAGCAGCCCCCCGCCCGGCGCCTGCGGCCGGATCCTAAGCTGTCCTGCTGTATGCAGCTGACATCTTGAAGACTTCCTCCCCGCCGGGCTTGTCCTTCCCGCCCCTGTCCATGCCAGGGGCGTTCCTATGTTAAAAAGAAGGCCCCCGCCAACCAGCGGGAACCTCCTTGGGAACATATAATAAGATAAAGTTCGGATTAGCAGTCGTAGTACAGACCGTACTCGTAAGGGTGAATGCGGATGGCAACGGCTTTTGCTTCTCCACGCTTCAGATCGATGAAGTTGTCGATGAATTCTTTCGTGAAGACGCCGCCTTCTGTCAGGAACTCATAATCCGCCTCAAGGGCATCCAGCGCTTCATCCAGAGTGCCTGGAACGCTGCGGATTTCTTTCTTTTCTTCGTCGGACAGATCGTAGATATTCTTGTCGTATGGTCCGTAACCCAACTCGGTCGGGTTGATTTTCTTCTTGATGCCGTCCAGACCTGCCATCAGCATAGCTGCGAAAGCAAGGTATGGGTTCGCAGTGGAATCCGGCGTACGGAATTCGATACGGCAGCCTTTAGGCGTTACAGCTGCAACCGGGATACGAACGGCTGCGGAACGGTTACCTTTGGAGAATACCAGGTTTACCGGAGCTTCGTAGCCTGGTACCAGACGTTTGAACGAGTTCGTGCTCGGGTTCGTCAAAGCGATCAAGGCCGGAGCGTGGTATAGGATACCGCCGATGTAATGAATAGCAGTTTCGCTCAGGTTCGCGTATCCGCCTTTTTCGTAGAACAAAGGTGTGTCCCCGTTAAAGATGGATTGGTGAACGTGCATTCCGCTTCCGTTGTCGCCAAACAGCGGCTTCGGCATGAAAGTAGCGGTTTTGCCGTACTGTCTTGCAACGTTATGAACGATATATTTGTATTTCATCAGGTTGTCGGCAGTTTTCGTCAGCGTGTCGAAACGGAAGTTGATTTCCGCTTGGCCCGCAGTCGCCACTTCGTGGTGATGGCGCTCGATGCGAAGGCCGGCTTCCGTCATTAGACGGCACATTTCGGAACGGATATCTTGTTGGGAATCAACTGGAGCTACCGGTACATAGCCGCCCTTTTGGCGAACTTTGAAACCAAGGTTGCCGCCTTCTTCCTTGCGGTTCGTGTTCCAGAACGCTTCTTCGGAATCTACGCTGAAGGAGGAGGAGTTCGTTGTGCTCTCGTATCTTACATCGTCAAAGATGAAGAATTCGGATTCAGGAGCGAAGAACGCTGCAGTACCTACGCCCGCAGTTTGCAGGAATTCTTCCGCTTTCTGTGCGATGCTGCGCGGGTCGCGCTCATAGCGTTCGCCGTCAGGAGTGTGGATGTTGCACATAACGATCAATGTAGCGTGTGCTGTGAAAGGATCGATATATACGGACTCGGTATCAGGAACCATAACCATATCCGACTCTTCAATGCCTCTGAAACCTTGGATAGAAGATCCGTCGAAAGCTACCCCATTTTGGAACGTTTCTGCTTCCACTTCGGATGCAGGCAGTGAAATGTGGTGGGCTCTGCCCGAAAGGTCAACGAAACGGAAGTCTACCCATTCAATATTGTTTTCTTTAATAAGATCCAATACGTTTTGAACTGACATTGATGATACTCCTCCCCAATTTCCGAACATTAATCGCATTTCTATAGATCATTGTTCATTTTCATTTTTTCCTATTATAAAACTCGAGCCTAAACTCGTCAATACTTATGTAAGGTATTTTTTGCGTCTGTGTAAGGTATTCTTACACTTGTAAAATAAATGGAAAATAGGGCCAATTCCCCTTTGCGGAGGAAGTTGGCCCGATTCTTGCTTATGACCCCTATTACCGGAAACTTTCCACCGGTTGTTTCGGTGTCTCAAACTTCTTGCCCATCAGTGGAGCCAGCTTTTCCAGGTCTTGCAGGAGCTGGGCAAACTGGTGCGGGAAGAGGGACTGTACACCGTCTCCCGTCATGGAGTTGTCCGGATCTGTATGCATCTCAACGATGAGTCCGTTCGCTCCGGCGGCTACCGATGCTTTGCACATCGTTTCAACCAGCTCTCTGCGTCCGGTTCCATGGCTTGGATCGGAAATGACCGGCAGGTGGCTGAGCTGCTGGAGCACAGGAATAGCCGTCAAATCCAGGGTATTCCTGGTGTAGGTTTCGAACGTACGAATGCCCCGCTCACAAAGCATAACGTTCGGATTTCCTCCCGCCAAAATATATTCCGCTGCATTCAGAAGCTCATCGTAGGTGGAGCTGAAACCGCGTTTCAACAGCACCGGAGTTTTGATCGTTCCCAGCTTGCGCAGCAAATCGAAGTTTTGCATGTTGCGTGTTCCTACTTGCAGAATATCGGCATATTCTGCGCACACATCCACATACTCAGGAGTCATGACCTCCGTGATGGTCAGCAGGCCATGCTTCTCGCCGGCTTCCTTCATCATCACAAGGCCTTCAACACCCACACCCTGGAAGCTGTATGGCCCCGTTCTTGGCTTAAATGCGCCGCCGCGGAGGACTTGCCCTCCGGCCGCCTTTACCAGTCTGGCAATTTCGTCGATCTGCTCCGCACTTTCCACCGCACAAGGCCCGCCCATGATCACCAGCTCATCACCGCCGATTTTCACGCCTTTGATGTCGATGACCGTATCCTCCGGATGGAAGTCGCGGCTTGCCAGCTTATAAGATTTGGAAATCTTAATGACATTCTCCACGCCTGTCATCTGGCGCAGATGTTCCGCCAGCGTCGGGCTCGCCTGCCCGATGATCCCGATCACAGTGCGATCCGTCCCTTTGGACACATGCGCCTGGTTTCCGCTCTTCTCGATGTAGCTTATAATTTCGTTTAACCGTTCCTCAGAAATGGTGTTTGATGTAATGGCGATCATGTCAATCTCCCCCAATAATAAATAGTCTTTAAATGCTATGATTCAGCGTATTGCATTCATGTAATTGTATGAACGCTTACACGCTTTAATGCTTATACGCTTTTAAGCTTTTATCCATTAAAGTAATAATACATGATCTCTTTCCCTTTTTCAATACTAAATTCTGTATATCGTGAATCGGCAGAGCTGAGTATGGCGAGAAAACTTATATATTTTGATATAAAAAAGAACGCCTCTCGGCGTCCTAATCCCGGCCATAGCCGGGCTGTTAAATTGAGTTCATTATATATCGGTCGCGGTCATAAGAACCGTAGCCTTGCGATGCTTGCGCTTTTCTTTACGCCGGTGAGTAAAATACTGCAGCAGCCATCTTACCGGGAAATATAACAGGATCCCCATAACTGCACCCACAATCATGCCGCCGACGATAAGCTTCAGGTTCACAAATAAAAGCTTCTCGATCCATTGCGGCAAAAAGGCGATATCCGCCTCCAAATGCTTCGGAACGATCATTCCCCCGACCTTGCTGTTCATAAACGCAATAGGGATGTAGATGACCTTCCCGATTACAAAACCGATTAACGCGCCGGCCAAGCTTCCTCTAAGCAAGTAATTCAGCGGAAAGATCAGAAAGAACGCCAGGCCGAAGGTAGGCAGTGTGAACATTTCTACCGCAATCCCGATGGAGAATCCGGTAGCCACCATGGCTGGACCGCCTTTTGCCCGAAGAAGCATAAGATATTTATATTTAAACCAGCGCATCATCTGCATAAATCGAGTCTTCATCTCAACCCCTCCTTCCACTGTGTCTGTACGTGTTGTTTAGCTGCCGGCCTTCTCTTTAATGTTAGGCAGGAGCTTGTTCATATTTACCGTCCGCCGGATCTCATGGGTTTCCGGGCGGTCTTCCTCAAATTGCTCCAGATATGAAATGACTTCTTTCGTAATCGGAGTCGGGGTCGATGCGCCTGAAGTGACACCTACCAGCTTCACTCCCGTCAGCCATTCCGGTCTGATTTCGGAAACGTCCGAAATCCGGTAGGCGGTCACCCCTGCAATCTCTTCCGACACCTGAGCCAGGCGGTTGGAGTTATTGCTGCGAGGGTCGCCTACGACGATCACTAGATCGCACCGGCCTGCCTGCTCTGCAACCGCTTCTTGGCGAACCTGTGTTGCCAGGCAGATTTCATTATGAATTTCAGCCTGAGGATAGGTTTCCAATAATTTCTTCATTATATGCTTAATATCCCATTGCGACATGGTTGTCTGGTTAGTGATAATAATCCGTCCGCTGGTCAGCTGAAGACGGTCGATCTCTTCTCCCCGTTCGATCAGATGAACATGCTCCGGAGCCACGCCAATGGCGCCTTCCGGTTCCGGATGGCCTTTCTTGCCTATATAAATGACTTCGTATCCGTCGGCGACTTTCTCGCGGATCAGGTCATGTGTCTTCGTCACATCCGGACAGGTTGCATCCACGACGGTCAGTCCTTTATCCCTGGCGCGCTTGCGCACTTCCGGCGAGACGCCGTGCGCCGTGAAAATGACAGTCCCTTTCTCTACCTGGTCCAAAATTTCAAGGCGGTTTTCACCGTCCAGAGTAATGATTCCCTCATCTTCAAAAGCGTTCGTCACATGGCTGTTATGAACGATCATGCCCAATATATAAATCGGCCTTGGCAGATCCAAATTTCTGGCGGTCTGGAGAGCCAGCACCATAGCGTCTACCACTCCATAGCAATAACCTCTTGGGGTAATCTTCAATACTTCCAATTGCTGCACCTGCTTTCAGTGTTCCATCTTGCACTGCCTATCTATTATACCTTATTCCTCAGAGGGTGGAAAGCTGACCGGAAGCCAAACCGTAAAGGTGGTTCCTTTTCCCAGCCCCGTTGTCACTTCTACCGACCCTTCATGCTGCTCAATGATCCATTTGGCAATAGACAGCCCTAAACCGGTGCCGACCGTTTCGCCCCTGGAAGCATCCGCCCTGTAGAACCGTTCAAAAATATGAGGAACCTGCTCTTTAGCCATACCGATCCCCGTATCTTCCACACGGATGCCGATCATGTCATCTTTGTGCACCGCATCCATCGTCACATGACCTTCCGGGGTATACTTAAAGGCATTTTCTATGAGGATAAAAAGAAGCTGCTGAAGCATATCCTTACTGCCCGTAACGACAGCTCCTTCTAATGCGCTCAAGTCACCGGGCCGCCACTCTGCCTTATGAGGCAGGAATTGGGCTCTGCGGGCAACTTCTTCCGCTACCCCGAAGATGTCGACAGGCTCCTTCTGCAGCTCCTGGCCGGCGTCAGCACGGGCAAGCGCCAGCAGATCATTGACCAGCCTGCTCATGCGTTCCGCTTCGTCGGAAATATCCCGCATCGCTTCGAGGGAAATTTCCCGGTTTTCCGGGAGGGCCAGCTTCACAGGGTCGGCTGTTTGCTTCCACATTTTCTCCAACAGATCTACATTACCCCGGATCGTGGTCAGCGGCGTACGCAGCTCATGCGAAGCATCCGAGACGAACCGCCGCTGCGTGCGGTATGCCTCCTCCAAATCGCTGTACATCACTTGGATCCGCGATAATAAATTGTTGAATGTATCCGTCAGCCGCCCGATCTCGTCAGCCGGACCTTTATACTTGATCCGCCTTCCCAAGTCGGAACCCCGCTCGATCTGGTTGGCTGCCAAAATGACATGATCAATCGGTTTCAGCGCCTTACGCGCAAGGAAAAAGCCGAGTGACGCCGCAAGGAGGATCATACCGAGGCCGACCAGAATGAGGCTCAACTGCATCGTGCCGAGCCATTTTTCAATGTTATCGATACGGGTGCCGACTTGAAGGATACCGATCACTTCGTTAGATAAAACGATAGGACGGGTATATACATACAAAGAGCTGTGTCCAATCGTCTGGTTTGTAAAGTCCTGCTCCCCCGCAAGAGCTTTCTTCAGAATATCTTCAGAGCGTCCCAGCTCAAAATTCCCCAGGTTACTTGATTTATCTGCAATATTTCCTTTGATATTCGAAGCCTGCAAATATAAGTTCGATTCCTGGAATCCATCCATATTCGGCAGCAGGAGCTGATAATACCTTACATCATCCATCAAGTAAGGCAGAACTCTCACACGGTTATAGATTTCATCGCACTGGGCCTGCAATTCTTTCTTCACAGAAGAATACAAATTATAAGAAAAGAAACCGTACAGCGACATGCTGAACGCCGTAATCATGACGGCTAGAATCAGGGTATACCACAACGTCAGCCGCAAGCGGATCGACATAGCCTAGTCCCCTTTCAGCACATACCCAGCCCCGCGTACTGTCTGAATCAGGCGTTTTCCGCCGTGTTCCTCCGTTTTTTGGCGCAGCATGGCAATATACACTTCCAGCACGTTCGACTCGCCGCTGTAGTCAAACCCCCAGATGCGTTCCATAATGACGTCCCTCGACAGCACTCTGCGCGGGTTCTGCATGAACAGATGAAGCAGATCGAATTCTTTGGTCGTGAGCTCCACCGACTGTCCGCCCCGGATCAGTTCCCTTGTATCCAAGTCCAGCACCATGTCGTCGAACGCAATCCGGTTCACAGCTTTCTCCGTCCGCTCCGTCTTCCGGCGAAGCAGTGCCCGGACCCGGGCCAGCAGTTCCTCCAGGGCAAAAGGCTTCACCAGATAGTCATCCGCCCCTAAATCCAGCCCCTTTACCCGGGAAGCAATTTCGTCTTTGGCCGTCAGCATCAAGATCGGCACCGTGCTGCCCCCATCCCTAACACGGCGGCACACTTCCCATCCGTCCATCTGGGGCATCATCACGTCCAATACGAGCAGGCCCGGCTCTTCTGCAAGCAGTTTTCGCAGCCCCTCGGCTCCCTGATTTGCTGTGGAGACATCGTATCCTTCAAACGTCAAACTCCTGCGGAGCATGGACGTAATTTTCTCATCGTCATCTATAACCAGAATCCGGTCGCGCATTCCACATCGTCCTTTCTAATTCCCCTCTATTGTATCCCATTCCGTGAGGGCAAAAAAGAACCCCCGTCACCGAAGGGTTCCAGCCCGTAAAAGGCTGGCCCATTCGCTTCGGGAGCTCGGTATAGTCTATATTACTGCTGTTGCTGCTGTGCGTTTGCGCTTTTCTCGTATTCGTTGCGGTCCCCGATTTTAACGGACACTTTGCTTGCTTTCTGATTGCGCAAGACGGTCAAATTCACGGTATCGCCGACTTTATGCTTCGCAATCTCTCCTTTTAGAGCATCGCTGTTATCTACCGCTACGCCGTCCACTTCGGTGATGACGTCATAAGGCCGAAGATCCGCCTGATACGCAGGTGTGTTATAAGGCACGCTTGCAATAATGGAACCTTTGGTGCTCTTCAGTCCGAGCTCTTGGGCAATGCTGCTGGTAATGTCGGACAGATTCACACCGATAAACGGAGCCGGCTCTTTCGGAATTTCTTTGTTGTTCTTCAACTGCTCCAGGACGTTGTCAATGGTGCTGGTCGGGATGGCAAATCCGATGCCCTGCGCCTGAGCGCTGACTGCCGTATTGATGCCGATGACTTCGCCGTCCAGATTCAGCAGCGGACCGCCGGAGTTTCCGGGATTAATAGCGGCGTCGGTTTGGAGAAGGTTCTTGTAGTTTCGGTCCCCTTCCTGGTCGGAGATCGAAATCGGGCGTTCCTTGGCGCTAAGCACGCCGACTGTTACGGTATGATCGAAGCCGTAAGGGTTACCGATCGCAACAACCCAGTCGCCGATGCTGATGTTATCGGACTTCCCAAGCGGAAGCGTCGGGAAGTTATTTCCTTCGATTTTCAGCACGGCCAAATCAAGGTCGAAGCTCGAACCGAGCAGCTTTGCTTTGAACGGTTCTTTGTTGCCTTCCACAGTCACTTGGATTTCAGACGGATTTTCACCGATTACATGCTGATTCGTAAGGATGTAACCGTCTTTCTGAAAGATAAATCCGGTTCCCAAGCCCGCAGGCTGCAGTTCGCCGGTTCCCTGCTGACTGTTGCCGCCGTTGCCGCTTCCCTCATCTCCGCCGAAGTTATCGCCAAAAAACTGGCGGAAGAACGGATCGTCGAGCAGGCCTCCGCCGCCTTGCCGGGACTGCGCTTTCTCAAACGTTTCAATCTTCACGACAGCCGGGCTTGCCTTCTGATACAGCTGGGCTATATTATTCGGACGCTGCAGATCCAGTGCCGCCGAGGTGGCACTGTTGCCGCTGCCTGAAGCCGGCGGCGCAGCGTTGTTTGAAGAATTCACTGTAGAGCCCGGTGTCAAGACGCCCTGATCGGCTGTAAACATATTTGTTTTGTCGGAAACCACCATTAGGCTTCCCAATACAACGGCGCCGGCCAGGAACGAAGCGAACATTCCCTTGAAATTGGACTTCCGTTTCACTGTAGTGTAATCCCATGTACGAACCGGAGCCTGCAGGTACCGGGATTGATTGTTGTAATCCTGATCCGCCTGCTGCACCGGCTGCTCAGGCAGATAACTGTGCTCGCTGCTTGTCACTGAAATCGGAGATTTTCTCGGTTCCGGCGTGCCGGGCTGTTCCCCGTTGACATTAGACTTGAAAGGTCCGTAAGAATAATAGTATGAAGTTCTTTCCTCGGTCGGTTCGCCGGCAGTAGTGTTCTGATCGCGTTCAGGCTCGCGCCCGCCGGTTTGCTGCTCCTTGCCGAATCCGTCCGCAGAGCCCGGTCTATATGGATTTTCGTTGTGGTTATTATTTTCCATGTGATTGCCTCCTTCATTATTTTCAAAAGGTTGAAACCTTTACCGTTTCAGCAGCTCTTGCTACTACATATATTGCCTGAGCTACCTTAAACGAACCTTAAAAAAGAATGAAAGGAAGATAAAAACATTACGCGCCCTTAAAATCTTCCTCCACCTTGACAAGCAGCTGCCGGGCCTGGTCCACCCATTTTTGCTCCACATCCGCATCCTTATCGACCGGCTTCTGGAACTGGTCAAATAAAGCGCCGACAATCTTGGGCTGAGCTTCCGGATCCGGATTGTCGCTTTCCCTGTACACATGCTTCAGCACGTAAGGACTGCCCAGCAGGATGGTCGCGTCGCTCGCGCCGGCTTCAATATCCAGCGTCCCTCTGGTAACGCTGAAAGGAATCCGCAGCCATACTTTGTTAGCCTCGTCCAAAGCATAGTCGAATTCCCCCTGGTTATAGTCCCAGTTGCCTCCTAAAGTAAAGCCGTGGGAGGACAACAGCGCGTCCGCGTCCTCGTATGCCATTTGCTGCTCGTTCATATCGGAAGTTAGAGTAATCATAGCAACGCTCCTCATAATTTGGAATGATACTAGGGTTTACCCAATCTTTCCTTTTTATGAAACGGGCTATCGGCCGGCCCAGCCTTTGCGGTGAGCGTAAATGGCAAGCTGCGTCCGGTCCTCCATCTCGCATTTCATCAGCAGGTTGCTGACATGGGTTTTGACCGTTTTGATGCTGATATGCAGCTCTTCGGATATTTCTTTATTGGACTTGCCGTCCGCAATCAGCAGGAGAACTTCCTTCTCCCTGTCGGTCAGGCCTTCGGTATCCTCTTTGGCCGTCCTCTGCCGGAGGCCTCTGGTTAACGCCTGCGATACTTCCGCGTTCATTACGGGCATACCTCGGAATGCGCCCTGGATCACGTATACAAGCTCCTCCGAGGACACGGTTTTCAACACATAACTTGTCGCTCCCGCTTCCATGGCTTCCACCACTTTGGCATCATCCAAAAAACTTGTTAAAATAATCACCTTCAGGTCGGGATACTTTGCCGTGAGGGCACGGGTCGTTTCCACACCGTCCATTTCCGGCATCATTAGATCTACAAGAGCAAGGTCGGGGACTCCCCCTTCGATTCCCGCTTCCAGCATAGCAAGCGCCTGCATCCCGTTGCCTGCTTCAGCCACCACGTTCATGCCGTCCTCAAGCATTAAATATGTTTTTAGTCCCATCCGCACCATCTCATGATCGTCGACGATCATAATGGCCAGGTCACGGTCTTGATTCATTGGATTCTTTCCCCCGTTTGCCAATAAATTTAGGAATAGCCGCCTTCACCCGCGTACCTGCCCCTGCCTTGCTGAGCACTTCCATGCTGCCGCCGAGCTTCTCTGCTCTTTCCCGCATCGTGGATAGGCCGTAGGAGTTCAGTTTGGCCCGTGTCTGGTCAAAACCAAGACCGTCATCCTGAACGCTTAGTATATATTGATTATCGGTTTCATAAAGAGATAACGTCACATGGGACGCCGAAGCATGCTTGGTTACATTGGCCATCGCTTCCTGGACTATAAGAAAGAATTGGTGCTCCTTCGCATCCGACAGTCTGCCGTCAAGCTGGAATTCCAAGCTCCCTTGAAGGCCGTTCTGCCGGCAGTAATCCGGAAACCACTTCTCCAGTGCGGACTGCAGGCTTCTTCCATCCAGTTCCAACGGGCGAAGCTGGGCGATTAACGATCGCATTTGCAGCTGGGTATGGTGGGACATCTGGATAAGCTGTTCCAGCACTTGATTTCCTTGTTCCTCGTTTTTCTGCAGAATTTTGGGCAGTGAAGATGCCGACATATGAATGGCGAACAACTGCTGGGATACCGTGTCGTGAAGGTCCCGGGCCAAGCGCTTACGCTCTTCCAAAACCGCGTCCTCTGTAATGTCGGCGTTTTGCATCACGCTTTCTTCACCTAGGGTTTGCAGCATTTTGACCTTAGCTTCGACCGATTCCGCCATTTCATTGAAATCCCGGTAGATCTGATGAAAAGAATCCGACTCGCTGTAGGCGACCCGGGTGGTGAAATTGCCTTTGGCCATCTGAAAAAGGGATAGCTGCAGCACATTTAGTTTCCGTTGAATCGTTTGCGCCGCTATATAACCGATGATGAGTCCGATCGCCAGCAGCAGGCCTATAAAAGAAAGCCAGAAATACCCTCTCGAGAGCCTCTCACCGAAGTAGAAGCTCCCGAAAAAGGTAGCGGCTGCTATCAACACCGTAGTGCACAGAAAGTAAGAAAGCATTTGCCATTTTACATTATTCCGCCATCCGCCCATCGTCAACCTACCCTTACAACATTCACGTCGCCGATAAATGTGGAAGTAACCAGGCGTACCTTCTTCTCGGCTTCCGTAAAGCTTGGCGTTTCAGCGCTTGTATTCTTGAACAGTCCTCCATGCCTCTTGTCTAACACGATGGTATCCCCCAGGAAAGAGGATGTCTGTACTTGGATTCCAACTTCGATATCATTCGGCACAAGCACTTTCACATCCCCAATGAAGGAAGAAATGTTCACCTGCGTTTCACCGTATGGAATTTGCGCTTTGGTTAAATCGAGAACCGTATCGCCGATAAACTGGGAAATCGACAGCGGTTCCAGCTCCCAAAAATCATGGCCCAGATAAACATCGCCTATAAAACTCGACTTCGACCTCTGGTGGTGCCAGTTATGATGATGCCAATTGTGCTTCCACTCTGACTTCCTCTGCTTCCACTCCGCCTTCAACTCTTCTTTGCGCTTCTTCCATTCTTCCCCCGAAGCACCCATATCCGGACGGGGTGTTCCTGCAGCCGGATGCGGCTTAACCGCATGCTCAGAGAGTTCATCTTTGGGCTCAAGCGGTCCTTCATGTGTATAAGGATTATGATAAGATACGTTCTGCTTCTGCGGACGAAGAAAAATATTCAAACCGATCACGATAAGCAATACCGGAATCAGCATCTGGAACAGCTCTCCAATTGAAAATTGGACGAGACCGAAATTCCGCCCCAGAAAATAAAGCCCGAGTACAAACGGAATGAGGCTCCAAATCCATTGGCTCATTCTGCGTCCGCTTTGCCACTGGCTGTAGGCGCCATATCCTCCAAAATAAATCAAAAATAAAGGCCAGCACTTGCCGATCATTTCACCGACGTTCATGTGAATCATGCCGAACTGTTGAAGTAGAAATAAGCTTCCGATGCCAATCAGGAGTAACCCTGCCAGCATTCTATGAAATAAAGTACCGTTCATATGTCCATTCCTCCGGCTGCTGTCGTTTAGCTTATCTCTATCATAAAAGAAAACCCGCCGACATACTAGCGTCGGCGGGTTGAACTTGGCCTCCGTCTGCAGACGGAGATATGCACGTTATGAATTCCTGCCTAATGCCAGGTCAATGCCGATGACGACCGCGGGTGATCCGTCTGCATCCGGAATGGCCAAGGACATCGTAATGCATGGCCTCTTGGTAATGGCCGAAATATACACATCCGATACGAACAGCTCGCCCTCCATGGCTTTCTTCCACCATTCCCTGTTCTTTGCATTCAACAGCCCCGCCTCCGGAAGCGAGAAAAGGAAAGAGCCGTCTGCGCGGTTCGACCAGATCGCTTCAATTTCTTCTGTTTGCTGAAGATTGTTCGTCAGAATAGACGCATGAATCTGTTCGTCCATTGTAGTGAGTTCCGGTTGTCCTGCAATGTTCCGCAACAAAGCCTTAAATGGCGCGGCATCTACTTCCAACGATCCTGACTGGGCTGAAATCCCTACGCGCTGAATCGAGCGGATCAATTCGCCGGAGGAACCGGTCAAATTACGGTTGACCCTCTGCAGTTTGTGAATCTGATTTCTTTGCATGCCCAGTTGTTTCAATGTACCGTCTACGCTTTCCAGCGTGTGGTTCACTGCATCCACCACCTCGCTAAGCATGACCGCAGAGGCTGCCGTCAAGTCGGACTGCTGCCTGCTGGAGCCGCTTGTCTGTCCAACCAACGCGTTCACATGAGTGATCCGGTTAAAGATATCGTCCATCCGGTTACGGATCGTACTCATTTCTTCCATTCCTTGGTTCACAGCCAATTTCTCCTGTTCGACCGATGAAACAACCTGCTTTACTCCCTGCTCGATCGATCCAAGTATGTCGGTGGACCGCTTTACGGCTTCGTTGCTCTGTTCGGCCAATTTCTTAATCTGCTGTGCCACGACCGCAAATCCACGTCCGAATTCCCCGGCATGCGCCGCTTCAATAGAAGCGTTCAATGCCAGCAGGGACGTTTGGGATACAACCTCTTGAATAAACATATTTATCTCTTCGATTTTGGATGCATGTTCCGATAATTCCCGGATCCGTTCGTCCATCGAATGGTTATAGTGCTGTAATTGATCCATGACGGTCTGGGTATTGTTTAATGATTTGACCACTTCCAGCACCACGGTCTGGGTATGCTGGCTTTCTTCGTTCATATAAGCCGACGTGCCGCTGATCTGCTCGGCCGCCGCAGCAACCTCCTGAAGGGCTGAGAACGATTCGTTGATGCGGCTGACCGCGCTAAGACTTCTGTCCCGGAGCTGTTCCTCGATGTGAGCAGATTGATCTGATACCCTTGTTAAACCTTCGATGGCCAAATTCACTTCTTCGACTGCCGCATTCAGCTGATCGGACACTACCTGTGACTCCCGGATGAACGTAATAACGGATTCTTCCCGTAAGTCTCCGCTCACAGGATTATGCATTTCTTGAGTGTTTTCCGAGCGGAATGTTCCCTTGAACCAATCCGATATCCTGCTTTTCAATCTCCCCTTGACAACCATGCTGCTGTACGCCCCCAGAAATATATGTATTTTAATGTCAACTTTTCTCACATTATAATGGAAGTTTATACAAAAGGAAAGAGGGACACGAGGTCCCTCTTCCCTTTTATTTGTGCATCACCTGCGTGATTACTTTGTTGTGTTTTGGCTTGGTTGTTGTACTGTTTGCTGCTTCTTCGTAGTTGTTTCCGAAGCAAACTCAGTTGAGTAACCATTGTTGTTGGAGCTTTGGAAAGATTTATTCATGGAAGAAGACTTGCTCATGTTTTTGTTTGTGTTGTTGTTGTTTTTCATCGGTGATTCACCTCCTTTAGTATTGGCGAGTGAAGGCGCCCCCTCACTTGCCATCTTATTATGGTTCGGTCCCGTCTTCTTTATGCCGCTGTAGAACTGGCAAAAAAAAACGCACCAGCTCAGGAATGAGCAGTGCGTTTACTAATTTACAGGGCCTGTGATTTTACTCTTTCGGCACTCACCATCTTGTGCAGCTCCGACATCATCCGCTCGGAGAACTTGCCAGTCCCTTTTCGGATCACGCGTACCTGTACATCTTTTTTGCCCCAGTACTTATAAATTTGGCTTTTGGTGTCAAAATATAAATCCAGCTTGCGGCCTTTGATCGCCGAGCCCGTATCCGCCACGACACCATAGCCGTAACCTGGAATAAACAAAATCGTCCCAATCGGAAAGACTCTAGGGTCCGCGGCAATGGTGGAAACCAGGCCTCTGCGTACTTTCACACCGGAATAAGTAATTCCGTAAGCCTTATCCCCGGGTCTTTTGCCAGTGGACTCTACCCCTGCATAATAACCTGTCGCCGTAACTTTCACCGATTTATGGTCAGAAAGCCGTTTGTGGAGTAAAGAAGCTACCCCTTTCAGTTCGGCGCTTACCGGACGCTCCAGCACAGCCTGCCGGGGCACGGCTGCCGGCTGCCGCTTTTTCCAAGCGGAAACGGATGGCTGTTGACCAGATTTTTGTGCAGATGCGGTTGCATTTGCAGTAGATAATTGCACAGGTACAGCCGAAGTTTGAAGGCTTTTCGCCTCATGATTAGTTTGAACAGCTTGTGCGGACTGAGGATCCGCAGCTGTATCGGCCGCTTTCATCCGGCCTTCCGAAGGGCGGGCTTTGTTGATTATGCCTGCGCCGCCTTCAGAGGATAACATTACCGCCACCGCCAGAACCGCGATCAGGATCGAAACGGCCCAACGAGGGCGATTTAAAGAACCAATAAACATTCAGATACCTCCCCCTAGTATACACATTGTCCTAAAATGACAATGTTGAACCACCAGGAACGGAATTTTTCACAACATGAACTCTTGTGTAGGGTATCCAAATGCTTGATTCCTATACTATTCTACCGACTTATTGGAAATTTCCTCAGACAGCAGCCGGATAACTTCCTCTATAGACTGGGCTCCCAAATCGCCTTGGCCGCGCTTCCGGACGGAAAGCGTGCCGGCATTCATTTCATTTTCACCAACGACAAACATATAAGGAGCTTTTTCCAGCTGTGCCTCACGGATTTTATAGCCGAGCTTTTCGTTGCGGTAATCCGCTTCGGCGCGGATACCAGCTGCCTGCAGTCGTTCTGTTACATTGCGTGCATAGTCTTCAAAAGCAGTGGAAACCGGAATCACTTTCGCTTGCAGCGGAGACAGCCACAGCGGGAACGCTCCTGCAAAGTTCTCCAGCAGGAACGCAGTCATCCGTTCCATAGTGGAAATAATGCCGCGGTGAATCACGACAGGACGGTGCTTCTTCCCGTCTTCTCCCACATACTCCAGTTCAAAACGTTCCGGCAGCAGGAAGTCGATTTGCGCGGTCGACAGCGTCTCTTCTTTACCCAGAGCTGTCTTGATCTGAACATCCAGCTTCGGACCGTAGAACGCCGCTTCCCCTTCCGCTTCGAAGAAAGGCAGCTCGAGCTCTTCCGCTACTTCACGCAGCATCCGCTGCGCCAAATCCCACATCTCGTCATTTTGGAAGTATTTTTCTTTATCCTGAGGATCGCGGTAGGATAGGCGGAAACGGTAATCCGTAATGCCGAAATCGCTGTAAACCTGTTTAATCAGATTCACAACACGCGCGAATTCTTCCTTGATCTGATCCGGACGACAGAAGATATGAGCATCGTTCAGGGTCATGGCACGCACGCGGTGCAAGCCTGTTAATGCGCCCGACATCTCGTAACGGTGCATCGTTCCAAGCTCAGCCACACGTACCGGCAGGTCGCGGTAGGAACGCATTTCGCTCTTGAACACCATCATGTGATGCGGGCAGTTCATCGGACGGAGCACCAGCTCTTCATTATCCATTACCATTTTCGGGAACATGTCTTCGCTGTAATGCTCCCAGTGTCCGGAAGTTTTGTACAGTTCCACGTTGGCCAAAACCGGAGTATAAACGTGCTGGTAACCCAGGCGTTCTTCCAGGTCTACAATATAGCGTTCCATTGTTCTTCTCAGCTTAGCTCCGTTCGGAAGCCACAAAGGCAAACCTTGGCCTACCTCGCGGGAGAAAGTAAACATCTTCAGTTCACGGCCCAGCTTACGGTGGTCGCGTTTTTTCGCTTCTTCCAGAAGGCGCAGATGCTCATCCAGATCGGCTTTCTTCGGATAAGCCGTTCCGTAAATCCGCTGCAGCATCTTATTCTTGGCGTCTCCGCGCCAGTAAGCCCCAGCTACGCTTAAAAGCTTGAAAGCTTTGATCTTGCCAGTGGACGGCAAATGCGGCCCGCGGCACAAATCGAAGAATTCGCCCTGATCGTAAATCGTAATTACGGAGTCCGCCGGCAGGTCGTTAATCAGTTCCAGTTTCAGGTTGTCATTAAGCTTTGTGTATATCTCCAACGCTTCTTCCCGGCTTACTTCACGGCGCCGGATCGGAAGATTTTCATTCGTGATACGTTCCATTTCTTTCTCGATTTTCTCCAAATCCTCGGAGCTTAGCGGGTTCTCGATGTCGATATCGTAATAGAACCCCTCCTCAATGACCGGACCGATCCCAAGTTTCACGGCTTCATTGCCATAAATCCGTTTGATCGCCTGAGCCATTAAGTGAGCTGTACTATGACGGTACACTTCCAATCCGTCTTTGCTGTCCAGTGTGACAATCTCTAGAGCGGCATCTTCCTGTAAAGGATAATACAGATCGACTACCTTTCCGTTCACTTTGCCTGCAACGGCATTTTTGCGCAGTCCGGAACTGATCGAACCGGCCACGTCTTCAATTGTGCTTCCGGGAGCGTACTCTCTAACCGCGCCGTCCGGAAATTGAATTTTGACTGACATTTTGACATCCTCCTAAATAATATTTGACATAACAAAAAACGCACACATCCCTTAAAGAAGGGACGAGTGCGTGCTCTCGTGGTTCCACCCTAATTCAACCGGCAGAAGGCCGGTCCTCATTAGCATCCGGTAACGGGGAATGATCCGGCGGCATATACTGTTCCGCAATTCGCCTAAGCGTAACGGAAGTTCCATACCACTGCTGCAAAGGGGTAAATCCGAAGCCGATACATGAGGAAGTTTCAGCCGGGCATCCTCTCTCTGGGTCGTTCGGGCAAGGGATTCATGTCTTTGTTCATAGCATCAATATAGAGTTCATCTTATCGCAAACCCGCTTGCAAGGTCAAGAGGACAAAATTAATATAACCATCCGTTCAAAGGCTATAGCCCGGAGCATTGCCCGTTATTATTATGTTGACAGCTGATCCTGCCGCGGTCCTCCCAGATGAGGAATGCAGGAACTGCAAAGCGTACAGAGCGAGGCCCTGTCGTCAAAAATCTGCTTAATCGTCTTTATGACCTGCATTTCCGGTTCCCTCGTGTGGATAAACACCTTATGAGGAGATACGGTAATTAACGTACTGACGATCATGTCCTCATAATTGATGTCTTTATCGATCATTTCGACGACAAAGGTTTCCACCTGTCTCGTCTCAATCGGCTCCAACGCCTCGTTCAGAAGAACGAAGTCGTTCTCGCCCTTGTGCATCAAATGCGCCACCGGGATTTTGGCATCCTGGATGTATACGAAATACTTCAATAAAGCAATAAATTCCTGGTACTGCTTTTCCATCAAGTACTCATCAATGGCATATTCCACCACTTCTCTTAATTCTTCCACATAAGCCTGCAGCCGGAAAAAGACGAAGCCGTCAATGTTGAGATCTTGATGATGCTCCAGATAGGCATGAAGGCTGTCCGCTATTTGTTTACGGCGCCTGTTGCGGGCTGGACCGCCCTGCCCCTCTTCCCCGTCTTCGTTCAGGATATGAAGCGTGTAGTGCTCAATTTTCGCTATCTCATCACGGGCTTTATAGGCGTTCTCTTTGACGATGATTTTACGGATCAGCTTCTCCTCATACCCGTCCAAAATGAAAGAAGCGACCGCACGGCTGGCCAGACGGCTCATCCGTTCTCCGTGCTGCGTCTTTTCCGCCGCCATTTTGCAGTGTACCGCAGCCGCTGAACCTTCCCTTTCCTCTATGGCTAGCTCGTACAGATCGTTATGTACCCCGGCAAATTCCCGCTCCATCTCTTCATACAGCCTGGAAATGCGCGCCTCCGATCCGCCCGTTACCCGAAAGGTATACAGTTTCATGGAACCACTCCTTTCTTTTGCTTCACATTCAAGTTTATGTTTCGGAAGAATGAGATATACGGCGAAGGAATTGGAATTGGAAAGCGTGCATAATGCCGGGCAACAGAAAAAGCGCCCCGAAGGGCGCTTTCATACAGGTAAGCCGGATTAATTCTGCATAACAAAATCGCGGTCCACCACTTCGTTCTCATCATCGTAGACGCGAAGTATTTCATACTTGGTATTTCTTTGTGCCGGAATTTTGCCGGCTTCACGGATAATCTGAAGAGTGGATGAAATGTTAACTTTATGTGTCGTGCCGGCTGCGGATACTACATTCTCTTCAATCATAGTGCTTCCGAAATCATTGCAGCCGTAAGATAGGGTGATCTTCCCGATTTCCGGTCCCATCGTGACCCAGGATGATTGGAAGTTCTTAACGTTATCGAGCATGATGCGGGAAATCGCCAATGTTTTCAGATATTCCTGAGGCGACACCTTCTCCGCTTTCATGTTCGTATTGTCTGGCTGGAACGTCCAAGGGATAAAGGCAAGGAAACCGGGGGTGTTATACCCGTTAGCGATGCATTCGTCCTGGGCGTCCCTAATGCGAAGCAAGTGCAGAGCTCGTTCTTCCATCGACTCGCCGAAGCCGATGACCATAGTCCCGGTCGTGTGCATGCCCAGCTTATGAGCAGTCTGCATCACATCCATCCAGTCTCTCCATGAGCCTTTCAGGCGGCTGATTTTACGTCGTGTACGGTCATCCAGAATTTCAGCTCCGCCGCCCGGCAAGGAATCCAGACCTGCCTTATGCAGCTCATGGACTACTTCTTCCAACGACAATCCGTCCGAAACTTCTTTCATTTTCATAATCTCGGCCGGTGAAAAGGAATGCATCGTAATATCGAAACGCTTTTTGATCTCTCTTAATAAGTTTGTATAATAGCTGAAAGGCAGATTCGGGTTCGTTCCCCCCTGCATCAGAATCTCAGTTCCGCCTACATCAAGGGTTTCCTGAATCTTTTGAAAAATAGTCTCATCCGGCAATACATATCCCTCAGGGGAGCCGGGTGCCCGGTAAAATGCGCAAAAACGGCAGTAAACATCACATATATTCGTATAATTAATATTCCGTCCCACCACGAACGTAGTAATCGGATCCGGATGATGCTTCTGCATGATCAGGTTCGCCGTGTGGCCCATTTTCTCTATTTCGTCCGATTCGAACAACGTGATGCATTCTTCCATGGAAATCCGGCTGCCGGAAGCTGCTTTATATAAAATTTGATCTACTGTAGTCATATGATTTCGCTCCTAATTTCAATTCGCCCTTTCCCCCTATCCTAACATAAAGCGATGCTAACGTCATCCGCCGGAGCAGCCCTGGGATCTGTTATTCGCTTCTGTTTTCAAGCCTTTTCAATTCTTCCTCGGCAAAATGCTTTGTTCTCCGCTCCTGGGCAAATTTAGCGCTGTTATAAGACTGAGAGCTGTTCCGCGGGATCGAGAGGCTGTCCCATGAGCCGGTCTTGAGCAGCTTTGCGGCATAAACAATTTGTCCCACATGATAAGGATAATGGGCTAGCTGACGGTTGATCGCATCAAATACGCTGTGCCCTTCATTACGTATGTATATCGTAGCCGTGAGCTGTTCCGGACGAATGGAATCGATCGCGCCAAGAAATACCGCCCATCCTTCGTTCCATTTTTCCATTACCTCTTCTTTAGACTGAAGGTCGTTCACGAATTCGGCATCCCGGTTCCGCCACGATTTCTCGCCGTCCTCTGTGAGAAAGTTGGTCCAGCGGGAAAGCATGTTCCCCCATAAATGTTTCACAATGGCGGCTATGCTGTTCGTATCTTCATTTGCTGCAAGAAACAGCTGTTCAGGCTCCAACTGGTGAATGGCCCTTTCGCCAAGCGTTTTGTAATATTGAAATTGTGATTTGATATGCTGCAGGTATGCTTTCTGAAAATCCATATGCATTCCTCCATGTGGTGAAATGTGGTAAACGCTATCCTAGTATATTATGACCTATACGCCTGGAGCCCACCAATTCCATCTTCCGAACAGCTTCATCAGAGACGGAACCAGCATCATTCGGATCAGCGTAGCATCTATAAATACGGCGGAAGCAATGCCGGCACCCAACTGCCTGACTCCTGCCACCTCTCCGAAGGCAAAAGGAAGCGTGACAGCAATCATAATCGCAGCTGCAGATCCGATCATTCCTCCGGTTGAGCCTACCCCTTCCGCGATCGCGGCTTCATGATTCCCGGTCTGCAAGTAAGACTCCCGGATCCGCGAAAGCAGGAACACCCCGTAGTCCATGCTGATGCCGAACACCAATCCTATGATGAAGATCGGAATCATAATCGCAATCCCCTCCTGCGGATCCACATTTGGGTATGAGACTGCATAAGCCATGATCCCGAACGAAGCGGCAAGGCATAGCGCGTTCAGGAGCAGTGTCTTCAACGGAATCAGAACGGACCGGAAAGCCAGCATCAACAAGGCAAAATTGACGGTTAGAATAAAAACAGCCGCTTTTCCGAATGACCTGTACGCGGTATCGAATACCTCCTGCTGGTATTTCGCTTCCCCTCCGAGCATCATATGAAGCCCGGTCATCTGCGCCCCGTACTGCTGTTGAAAATGGGATGCCCATTGCCGGGCCTCTATCGAAGATCCTTCCGCCATCAATGTCAGTTGAAAGAGTGTACGCTTCTCTTTGGCTTTTTGGCCTGAAGCAGGCTTCGTTCTAATTGGCATCACTTCCGCAATCATAGGATCCGCCTTAAGCTTGTCAGTCAGGCGTTGAAGCTGCCTTTTTTCTAATGATGAGAGAATCGTACTCTTCTTTGGTTCAGCAACTAAGTAGAGAGTGGTCCAGTGCTCCGGGTTAAACTCTTCCTGGAAACGGGCGGCGGCGGATCTCGAAACATAACTGTCAGGAATAGAAGTCTCATCCGGAATGGAGAGCTTCATAGTAGAAAGCGGCTGTATGCACAAGATCAGCGCTGCTGCCGCCATGATACTTGAAGCGATGGGTCGGTGCAGCACAAGGTTCGCCAGCTTCCGCCATATCGCTGCCGAGTGAGGAATGGCTCTCTTCTTCTGCGCCTCGCGGTAAAACCGGTTCCGGAGCAAAAACAGCAGTGCCGGCAGCAGTGTCAGGGTCAGCAGCACGGACAGGCAGAGCACAACAAGCGCTCCCAGAGCAACACTGCGGAAGATCGGAAGTTCAATAGCTGAGATCCCGATAAGGCCTGCGCCCATGCAGCTGGCGGATACAACAATAGCGCGGCCGGAAGTCCGCATGGCGATGCGGAGTGCCTGAGCAGGGGGGCGTAAGCGGAGCTCCTCCCGGAACCTGCTGACGATTAACAGCGCGAAATCGATGCTGAGCGCCAGGCCTACCATGGGGATCACATTAAGAACAAACACGGATAAAGTCAGATGTGCTCCCGCTGCAGCCATAATTCCCATTGCTCCTGTAACGGAAATGACCCCCATCAAAACAGGAATTCCCGCAGAAGCAAGCCCTCCAAAAGACAGCCAAAGAATAAGAAAGGCGGCCGGTATGCCAATCCACTCCGCTGAAGCCAAGTCTTTTCTGCTTGCGGTGTTTACGTCGGTTTGTACGATCTTTTTGCCGGTAAGCTCAGCTGTAACAGAAGCCGTGCGGGGAAGTGCGGCCTTAAGCTCTCCGATAATCTCCGAAATTTGAGTGGAATCCTGCTTGAAATCAAGCAGCGCATAGGCATAGGCGCCTTTTCTCATTTCTTTATGTTCAATAGGGGAAACCGTGGAGATCCAGCCCTGGATGCTGCTGATCTTCTGAAGCGAAGACTGGATGACTTGCCGGAAGGCCATCTCTGATACGCCGGTCTTTTTTTGAAACAGCACAATAACCGGTTCCTCGGCAGGAAGCCCAAACTTGCTGGCAGCGATCCGCATCACTTCCGAATGTTCGCCTTGGGTGCGAAGGCCATGATCTTGCAGCACTGAAGGGAGCTTCCAAGCTTGCAGGCCCGAGGCCAGAAGAAAGATTATCCACAAACTTAGCAGAACAAGAGGGTATCGTGAAGAGACCTTCGCCAATCGCTCCAGCATGTCTTACCCCCTTTCTGTCCTTCACATTTTCTGTAGCCGGGTCCATTTCACTGCCTGCTCCCCTAACCAGGGCCAGCCTGCACCCAAGCTGAATAACATTTGCGCCGTCAAGGGCCGGTTCATGGCATGCTGCAGCAGCCTCCCTGCCCGGACAGGTTTGCTCACTTGATTTTTCAGGTCTCTTTCATATCGGGTTTCCCATTCCCTGCGATTGATGTTTCCCTTCAAATAGTCATTCGTCACTGACGCACACAAAAAAGCGGAACGAATCGCAATGGCCATGCCGTCTCCGCATAACGGAGGAATCATGACGGCCGCGTCTCCCAGCTTAGGGAACCTGTCCCATGCCTGAAGTTTCAAATCCAGCCGGACCGGGGAAACAGCGCATGCCGTTTCCTTTAGCAGCTGTGCGCTGCGGAGCCTTTTTTTTAGAGGGATATGGCTGCTTCGAAGGAAATCCAGCACTTGCTCGACCGTATTGCCGTACTCCTGGAAACTCTTTAGTGTCAACAGTGCGGCTGCGTTGTACTTTCCGTCCTCTACCGGAGCCAGCCCGATATACCCCCCTGGTACGAAATAAAGCTCAACTGCATTTTGCGGCGATACCCCTGTATAGTGAGCTTTGATACCGACATAGACAGCAGTTTGGGCAGTGGCAGCGGCCGGCGGCGACAACTTTCCGTATGGGTTGCGGCCCCAGGCTCCGAGGACGGCTCTGGCCTGAATGATGGAAGAGGAGGGTGAATCTGCGGATTTTAACTCTAGTTCCCAGCCCCCTCCCACATCCTGTATTGAAGTAACTGCCGTGTTTATGTTGAGGCTCACTCCGGTTTGTGCGGCTTTTTGGTGCATCATTTCATCCAGCGTAAACCTGCTGATTCCCCAAGCGGCATTCGGAAGCCGAATACTGAGCTCCTTTCCATCCGGCAAAAACATTACAGTCTTGTCCATCAATGCGGGAGAGCGGGCTTCCAAAACTTCCTCCATACCAAGGCTGTTGAACATCTGCCTTGACTCGGGCGAAAGAAATTCGCCGCATACCTTATGCCGGGGAAAAGAGGTTTTATCAGCCAGAAGGACATTCCAGCCTTGAGCGGCGAGCGCAATGGATGCAGCGCTGCCCGCGAGGCCGGCGCCAATGATGGCCACGTCGTAGACGGGTTTAGGGGTACCCGTCATCTTGGCCTCCACGGCCGGGCAATGAGGCAGTACCGGAACAACGGTCTCCAGCTGTATTGCATTCGAGCCGAAGGCATAGCATTCTTCAGTTTTTTCCAGTCTGCGGAGCGAAACCCCTTGGCCACAGATAGAGGGCCGTCATGCCGAATATAATCGTTTTTGGATAGAAGCCGGGTCATAAGCCAAACCGCCCCCCAGGACACCCAATGCCGGTGAATGTCGTTCACGACAACTCCGTATCGGGAACAAGAGAGCATGGCATCTATTACGCGTGGAAGCTGCTCTTCGTCAAAGTGATGAACGAACTGGGAAGCCGTGACGATATCCGCGCAAGCCCACGCCTCCTCCTCCGCCTGTTCCGCAAGTTGGAACAGATCAGCTCGCCGTATCTTTACTCTGTCTTCTCCAGCATAAAGCTCGCGGGCTTCGGCACAGGCCTCCCATGTTATATCCACTAAGGTGATCGACATCTGAATTCCGTGCCGGTCCGCCCATTTCAGCAGCCGCTTATTCACATCCCCCGAGCCTGCGCCTATGTCCAGTATGGATAAGCGGCAGGGCTTTCCCGCCAATTTCCAAAGCCGCCTGACCCCGTACATGGTCGGGCCCGCCGCACCGAAGACCCTGTTAAGCCTCCTGAGATGGCGCAACGCCTCCAACAAGGCGACGCCGCCCTCCGAAAAATCGTCCATATACTCCGGTTCCAGAGAGCGTTTCCGAAGGAAACTAAACATGGCTTTGACCTCCCGCGTCCGCTAACCCTGCCGGAACCGGAACGGCGGCGCAGTACTCAAACCGCAGAAGCTCTGCGGTCAATCCCGGACCGAAGGCCAAGGCGATTCCCTCGGAGTTTTTACTGCCCGCTAGACGGAGCCGTTCCCTCATTTCCTGAAGAACAAACAAAATGGTCGCAGAGGAAAGATTGCCGTATCGCCTCAAAACCGAACGGCTGGCTGCGGTCTGCTCCGGCGTAAGCTCCATCCTTGCTTCCACCGCATCCACGATCCCTTTGCCTCCCGGATGTATCGCCCATAACGGCGGGAGCTCGTCATCCTGGAGCAAAGCATAAATTTCACCGGGGATGAACTGGCGAAGCAGCTCAGGGATCCGGGAGGACAAATATAAGGAGAACCCCTGATTTCCGATGTTCCACACCATTTCTTCCGTTGATTCCGGGAGAAGAACCGTACGGTGGGCGCCCAGCTTGAAATAAGGGCCGGCCGTGCAGGTATCGGGCCGGCCGATGACGCAAGCCGACGCGCCGTCCCCGAAGAAGGCAGCTGCGTACAGGTCTTCGCGGCTGCCGGAAGGCTGGATGTGCAGGGTGCACAGCTCCACGCACACCACCAGGATTTTCGCGGACGGTTCACGGTCCGCGATGGTGCGGGCTACGCATACGGCGCGGAGCCCTGCCGCGCAGCCCAGAAACTGCAGGGGCTGCCGCTCCGTTTCACGGCGCAGGCCCAGCTCGCGGACGAGCGCCGCGTCGAGCCCCGGCAGGTATAAGCCGGTACAGGTGACCGTCAGCAGATGCGTGATGTCATCCGCAGCTGTGCCGCTCTCCAGCAGCGCGCGCAGTGCTGCTGTTTTGCCGAGGACGGCGGACTCGCGCCGGTAGACGGCCATGCGCTCATCGGTAGCAGGCACCCGTTCCGGCGGAGTTCCCGGCACATATCTGCAGTTTTCGGCTTCCTCCAGCAGCTCCGGTTCGCAGGTGTACCTTGTTTCGACGCCGCACTGATGAAAAATCCGCTTCGCCCACCGCGCCACATCCTTGTCCTCTCCCAAAGCGCGTGCCAGCCGTGCCGATGCCTCCGACTGCTCAATCCTATAGGGCGGTACCGCCGTGCCGATCCCCAGGATGGCCGCCTCTCCGATTCTGCCTTCTTCCCTCATTTCCATAACCCCCCGAATACCGCATCTTGGACAAGAATGCATGATATCTCATTGTATTAAGCGGGGGCGGGGAATATGAGCATGGAGAGGGGCGATAGGTAATCTTGTTCATCTTAAATAACGTTGGCGTGGAGATGAGTCATTTTATTCTACCAATGGTCAATTTGGCACGGGAAAAACAAAAAACAGCCCTACTCGCGGGCTGTTTCTCTTAGCTTTCTGATTTGTGACTGCATTTTACGGATATGCTCCAAGCGGTTTTCACGGCTGCCGGCAGTGTTCTCGTTGAGCGGTTCCGGCCTAGCGAAGTAATAGCCCTGTCCCATCTGCACCTCATGCTGGAACAGCACCTCCGCCTCCTCAACCCGTTCAATCCCTTCCGCGACCACTTCACATTGTATCTCCTGGGCGAATTGCATAAGTGCCTTTAAGATGGACCGCTTCACCGAAATCTGATCAATGTTCTGAATCAGGGATTTGTCGATTTTGATAATATCCGGGATCAGTTCCGAAATCGTTAACAGGCTGGAATACCCCGCACCCGCATCGTCCACCGCAAAACGGAATCCGTGATCCCGGTATTTGCGGATCGTGACTCCCATTTCATGATAATCCTTAATGGCATGCCGCTCCGTAATTTCAAAAATTAACTGTGTAGGCGCCACCTGAGGCACCTTCTTCAATTGATCCAATAAAAAGCTAAGATAGATAGGATGACCCAGCGAAATCGCCGTTACATTGATAAAAACCTGTTCCTTAATTTCACGGGAGGCGATTTCCAAAAGCGCTTTACTGGTCACCAGGCATTCCATCCGGATCAGTAAATCTGTCTGAAATGCGTATTCAAACAGCTCCAACGGGGAGTAAAAAGGCGTATTCCTCGGTCCGCGCGTCAGTACTTCCCAACCGAACACGTCACCGCTCTGAAGGTTCATGATCGGCTGGGCCAATACCGATATATTCTCTTCCTCCAGAATGGCAAGTATGTCGTCCCGATAAGGATGGTAGGCAGTTCCGTCCGTGCCTGCGAACATCATCCGTGCATTGTAATAGGCATTCAAAAAAGCGTAATACGTATTCCCCTGATTTGAATCGAACTGGGCATGACTGTGGATGAAGGCGACCGTTCCCATCTCCATGCCGCTCATAATAGCTTCCATGTCCGACTGCAACTTCGAGCACAAGGTATCTCCGATTTTATGCAGATATAACGGCGGGGCCGTCTTCCCGTTGCTGATGAACACGCCGAATTCATCCGGGGCAAACTGCCTCAGAGCCAACAAGTCATCCGCAGCAATATAGGCCGCAGCCAAACGTTCTATAGAAGAACGAATCTCAGCCTTCAGCCAATCCATCTTGTCCTTGTCATACGTGTGCGAGAGCAGCCTGTAATCCTCGAAACGGAGAATCACCAGCCCGGGTTCGACCCCCTGCACCCTCAGCTCCTGCAGGTGCTGGACTGCCGGATCTGCACCAGTCTCATCCTGGGGAAAACTAACGGCTGGTTTCGCAGCGCCCGGGTCTGCGGCTTTACCGAATTTGGCTTTCCATTTGTTCACCGATGCCGAAAATCCCATTAGGGCTCCCCCGTTTGTCCGAATTGTGACAAAATTTGTCGTTTCCCCTATTTTATCATACAAAAAGGCAATTGACAGCCGTCCGCCCTCATGAATCTTGATTTTTACGTAAAAATAAGGCGTTCGTCGCATTCAAAATTCGACAAACGCCTCTTTACTGTTGAATTTCAAGTCCTACCTTACTATATCTGCTACCCGGACAAGGCCTGCTTCAAATCGTCAATCAGGTCCTCAATGTCCTCCAAGCCCACCGAATAGCGAAGCAGGCCGTCGGCGATGCCTCTCTGATGGCGTACCTCTCTCGGCATGGCCGCATGGGACATCATAGCCGGATATGAGAGAATGCTCTCTACCGCTCCCAGGCTAACCGCCACCAAAGGAAGCTTCACTTTATCCAGTACCTGCTTTGCCCGTTCCCCTGAACCGACATCGAACGAAACTACCGCTCCGTAACCAAGAGATTGGCGCTCATGAATATCACGTCCAGGATGACCCGGCAGCCCCGGATAGTACACTTTGGCAATCGAAGGCTGTTCAGCGAGCCATTGCGCCAGCTTCATCGCACTCGTTTCCGAATACTCCATACGGGCTTTCAGCGTCTTCATGCCGCGGATCAGCAGCCAGGAATCCTGCACGCCAAGCACGGTGCCCATGCCGTTTTGGAGGATTTTCAGGCGCCGGCCCAGATTCTCGTTCGCCGTCACGGCAAGTCCTGCGAGTACGTCACTGTGCCCGCCCAAAAATTTCGTGGCACTGTGGAGCACAATATCGATGCCGAGTTCGATCGGCCGCTGATGATAAGGCGTCATAAAGGTGTTATCGAGCAGCGTGAGCAAGTCATGCGATTTGGCCCAATCGGCGATGAGCTTAATATCCGTTATTTTCAATGTCGGATTCGAAGGAGTTTCCAGGAACACCGCCTTGGTGTTCGGCTTCAACGCGGCCTGCACCTGAGCGAAATCGGTCATATCCACAAACGTCGTCTCAATGTTCATCCGGGAGAGGATGCTGGTAAGCAAGCGGTAAGTACCGCCGTACACATCCTCCGTGACGATGATATGATCGCCGGCCGACAGCAGCATCAAAGATGTGGAGATCGCCGCCATTCCCGATGCGAAGGCAAATCCCCGTACGCCGCCTTCGAGCTTAGCAATGTAATCCTCCAACGCCTGGCGGGTCGGGTTGCCCGAGCGGGAGTAGTCATGCTGCGGCGGATTGGCAAGCGACTCGTGATGGAAAGTGGACGCCTGATAAATCGGTACGCTCGACGCTCCCGTAGCTTTATCGATCTCGCCGCCGAAGTGAATCAGGTCGGTCGCAAATTTCCTCTGCTTCTTGTCCAGATCCTGATCTTTATTCATGAACGGCAACCCCCTCTTCCACTTCCTGCTTCGCAAGCTCTAAAGCCGCTGCTAAATCGGCAATCAAATCATCTGCGTGCTCAATGCCCACGGATAAACGCAGCAGTCGGTCGTCCACGCCTACCTGGCGGCGGATCTCCTCCGGAATCGCGGCATGCGTCTGCACCGCAGGATACGTCATCAGCGACTCGACGCCGCCCAGGCTTTCCGCGAACGCAATCAGCTTCACATGGCGCAGAATCGGCTCAATGTAACGGGCATCCTTCACCTTGAAGGAGAAAATGCCCGTGTTGCCGGAGGACTGCCGCTTTTGGATGTCGTGGCCCGGGTGAGTTTCCAGCGCCGGGTAGTAGACATCCGAAATGGCAGGGTGCGTCAGCAGATAGTTCGAGATCCGCGTAGCGTTGTATTCATGGCGTTCCATGCGCAGCGCCAGCGTCTTCATGCCTCTCATCAAAAGCCAGCTGTCCTGTGGACCAAGCACGGCGCCGATCGAGTTGTGAAGCAGCGCCATCCGCTCGGACAGCTCCTCGCCTTTGGTTACGATCAGGCCGGCCAGCACGTCGTTGTGTCCGCCGAGATACTTCGTAGCGCTGTGAATGACGATGTCCGCGCCCAGCTCGATCGGACGCTGCAAAAACGGAGTTAGCAGCGTATTATCCACAATCGTCAGAATGTTGTACTGCTTTGCCCAAGCCGCTACCGCTTCAATATCCGTAATCATCATCAGCGGGTTGGTCGGCGTTTCGATGAGAACCGCCTTCGTGCTTTCCCGTCTGCTGGACTCCAGCGCAGCCAGATCGTTCGTATCTACATAAGTAGCGGACACGCCGAATCTTGCCATAATATCCTCCAGCAGACGGTAGGTTCCTCCATACAAGTCCAAGGACACGATCAGATGATCGCCCTGGCTGAAATAAGCGAAAATCGTCTGCAGCGCAGCCATGCCGGAGCTGCAGGCAAACCCTGCGTCCCCGCTTTCCAGTTCTGCGATCGCATCTTCGAGCACGGTACGCGTAGGGCTTTTAGTGCGGGCATAATCGAACCCGGTGCTTTGTCCAAGTTTCGGATGGCGAAACGCTGTAGATTGATAGACTGGAAAGCTGACCGCCCCGGTGACAGGTTCGGATTGCGAACCGATTTGCGCTAAAAGGCTTTCGATTTTCATGAATGGAGTCCTCCTAATAAGTAAAATGTATTTTAAATTCCCGCCCCGAGCTCAAAAGGCGTTTCCTGATACACATAGTAATTCAGCCAGTTGGAGAACAGAAGGTTGGCATGGGCTCTCCAGCGGGTAATCGGCTGCCGGGTCGGATCGTCGTTCGGATAGTAGTTTTTGGGGATTGCAACATCCATTCCTTTAGAAATGTCGCGGTCATATTCCCATTTTAGCG
This sequence comes from Paenibacillus gansuensis, assembly GCF_042684925.1. Lineage (NCBI taxonomy): Bacteria > Bacillati > Bacillota > Bacilli > Caryophanales > Paenibacillaceae > Paenibacillus > Paenibacillus gansuensis. The sequence goes on from NZ_JBHUME010000008.1 coordinate 540,208, forward strand.
TACATGGATCGTATTCGGAGTGCCCGGTCACAAAGAAATGTTTGCCATCCTTCGTGCCCACCAGATATACGCCGGCTTCTTCCGATTCCGACAGGATTTCCAACTCTTCTTCAGCTTCGATATCTTCCCTGCGGATATCCGTATGGCGCGACTGCGGCACGTAGAACTCTTCATCAAAACCTCGAAGCAACTTCACATTCTGCTTGGACACCTGGTGCGGGAATACGCCGAACAGCTTCTTCTCGAGAGTGAACTTTTTGATGCCGAAGTGGTAATACAAGCCCGCCTGAGAAGCCCAGCACACGTGCATGGTCGACGTCACGTTTCGCTTGCTCCACTCGAAAATTTGCGTAAGCTCCTCCCAATAGTTTACATCCTCAAAATCCATCAGCTCGACTGGGGCGCCTGTAATAATCATGCCGTCGAAGCGTTCCTTTTTGATATCGTCAAACGTCTTGTAAAACTGCTCCAAATGCTCCGGGGAGGTATTTTTGGAAATATGGGTTTTCGGATGCAGCAGGACACATTCCACTTGCAGCGGCGTATTGCCGATGAGGCGCATGAACTGGGTCTCCGTCGTTTCCTTCGTAGGCATTAAGTTCAGAATGACGATGCGCAGCGGACGAATATCCTGATGAAACGCGATCGATTCGTCCATGACGAATATATTTTCCTGGCTCAGTACTTCCTTGGCCGGCAGAGTATCTGGAATTTTAATTGGCATGATGCAGCACTCCTTTGAACGGTAGATTCTTTTTCGACAAAAAACAACAAAAACCCTTCCTCAACACAGAGAAAGGGTTTACGAACGCAAATAAAGTTCACCTCTCTCATCTCTCAAAAACTTTCGTTTCCGCAAGAATTAGCACCGTGCCTATCGGTTGTTACGCCGAAAAGTCGGTTGCCGGGTATCATCGGGCCAGTCCCTCCACCTACTCTTGATAAGAGTTAAACGATATGCAGTTATAGGCAAATGAATCAATCTGATTTAAATGTATACGATAATGAAATTATCGTCAAGCTGTTACCAAGCGGACATGCCCTTTTTCCTGCAAAATAACTTTGTTAAATCCGCTCCAAAAGCGTCACGCAGCAAGGGTTACGGCCATATGGTAGGGTATGCGGTAGAGTTCACGATAGTTGTTGAAACCTCTATGCTTCGAGTATATACTAGACAAGTACTCGTAACCAAAGCTGATTCTAAGGGGTGAAAGTTCGTATGGACGGTGACCGACCGAAGCCAAGTGGATGTATCGGGCAACAAGAGCATATGCAGGATCTGACAGATCTGTCGGCATCGACCGGAACTTAGCCGCTAGAGGGGTAGCCTGGCTGCGCAGTTTGGAGTTGCCTTCAGCGGGTTGTGCCTGTGCTCTGTGAGTGCCCGGGTTGGGTGCTAGTGCAAGACAGCAGAGGAGTGATAACCATGAAGGTACGTTTAGTGAAGAATGGCATATTTACCGTGGTGGACGATCTCACCGAACCGCTGACGCCGCCGGAAGGCGGATTTTACTGGATCGATGCGGATACGGACGATCTGGAAGTGCTGCAGCCGTTGTTCGGCCTGCATGAACTGGCGGTCGAGGACTGTCTGACAGAAGAGGAACAGCGTCCGAAGATCGAGATTTATGATCATCAGTATTTTATTGTTATTAACAGCATCCGTTATGACGACGAGGAGATTTTTCTGCGGGCGCTCAACATATTTCTAGGCCGGCATTATATCATTACGGTAACCAAGCAAAAAATTAACGAAATCCGCGCAATCAAGCCCGTGCTTTGGGAAGAGGAAGTCAGTTCGCCTGACAGGTTCCTGTACCATCTGGTGGACTTGGTCGTTGATAACTACTTTAACGTTGCGGACCGGATCGAAGCGAAAATCGAGATGCTGGAGGAAGAAATCCTGCTGCATACGAAGAAATCGCATTTGAATGAAATCATAAGCCTGCGAAGCGAGATCCTGTGGCTTAAGAAAGCGCTGGGACCGCAGAAGGACCTGATTTTCACGCTGAATAAGAAAGAACTGAAGCTGATCAACGACCAGCTCCAGAAATACTTCAGCGATATTTATGAGAACACGATCAAGATCTCGGAGACGTTTGAGACTTTCCGCGATCTAATGGGCAACTTACGGGAAGCTTACCAGATGTCGCTGGAGAACCGTACGAATGAAGTCATGCGCGTGTTCACAGCAATTACAACGATATTCATGCCGTTAACGTTCATCACCGGCTTTTACGGGATGAATTTTGATTATATCCCGCTTCTGCACTCCCATGCGGGAACGATGATCGTGACAATTACCATGATTGTGCTGGGCACTGGCATGTTCTATTACTTCCGCCGGCGGGGCTGGCTGTAATTCAGTTGAACCGCCCCCGCAATTCGAACTAGGAGAAAATACTTCCCCTATTTACTTGCCAAACCGCACAAATGAACTTTTAACGGAAAAAACTTCACCTAATTCGAGCCTTTCCCCCTTTTATTGATGGATTGGGCCCATTAGCTGAAGTTTTTTCTCTTATTTAGCATTTACCTTAGTTGTGGAAGAAAATTCGCTTACCAGAATTGCCCGTCGTTACGATAATGCGAAAATACGCCGGCAAGAGGAAAGACGCTGTCGATATGACAGCGTCTTTGTAATTGAAGGACCGCGCTAGAGGGTCTGGTTAACGGGTAAAGTCAAGTAATGGATCAGGTAGCGGATCAAAGTTACCGGGGGAGCCCTAAGTGGACCCAAGGCGGAGAAAGTAATTTTTATGGATCGAAGCCAAAACCGGTTACTTAGGATAGCATCAGCAGATCAATCCCGCTCCTGACCATCTTTACGGATGCGGGGAAATCAACCGGGGAGTATCAAACAGAAATGAATGAGCTTAAGAATAATCTATGCCGCTGCCCGCTCTTTCCGAATGCGGATGCGCAGCAGACGAAGCCACTCATACAGCCGTGTAACGTCCTTCTCTCCAAGTTGATCCGGCGTGTACATGTGCTGCAGCACCGGTTTCAAGTAGCGGTCGCCTTCCTTTTCGAACGCCTGGACCGCGAGAGTCTGCTCCTCGTCCGGCACACCGGCCAGCTCAGCCGTTACCAAAGCATCCACGGAAACCCCGTCTTTGTCCAGCTCCTCAATCCAGGTAATCAGGTCGCGGCGCGGTACTGACAATTGCTCGGACAACGTCTCCAGCGTCTCCCCGCGGGCGATGCCCTCCAGCAGCTTTCGCTTCTCCACTTTCTTGTCAAACTCGTTCTTCAGTTTCATCTCGTTCTGCTTATGAAACCAGGCGCTGAAATCTGAAGCGTCCACCTGGGATTCTACCCATCCCAGCGGGAAATCGCCGCTGCGCTCGTGCTTCACCGTAATTTGCCGGATCGCTTCCAAATAAGCTTCAACCTTCGCCGTGCCAAAGCCCGGCAGCATCAGCAGTTCTTCCTTCGTCCAAGGAACGAAGGCCGAGAGCAGCTTCAAAGCACGGTTGGAAGCGATAATATATGGCGCTTTCCCTTCCTTACCCGCTTGAACGCGCCGCCATTCCCGCAGCTCATTAAACAATTCTTCACTTGCGTGGAACTCGCTGTAATAGTACAGCATTTGGGTGAATCGGCTTCTTCCGTTTCCCACGCTTTGGCCCCCGCTATGTACAGTCGCATCAATGACAGGCAGGAACCCGCCGCTCATTTTCTCCGCCAGCCTGTAACGGAACGCCGCCAGCATTTCATCCCAATGCGCCCCTTCATACCATACGTCCTGATGGATCGTACCGCCGGCATCCGGCTCATTCCACAGCACCTGCCACAACCCCTGGCTCTCACAAATCGAAACCTGAGCCGAACTCCCTTTCTCCCCTTCCGTTTTTCGTTCCATGCTGTTCAAAAACACTAAATGCATAGGCAAAACCTCCATTAAAAGTAGTTTGAACAAACAAAAAACACCCCTCCTACGGTTACGTAGAAGAGGTGCTTCCTCATCGTTTGATTCAATTACAGATATAGTAGCATGACTTTCCGATCTGTGCAACCACATTTTTACAGTCGAATTATGCCGCCGTGTATCCCCCTGCTTCTTCAAGTTCCGCCAAGCTTCGTGTATAATCATATCAACTTCAAAAGAACGGAGGACCTCGCATGACTGCAGAAGGTTTCGACTTTTTATCTGACAGCACAGAGCAGACTTCGACCCGTTACGTATGTTTTATCGGAGAGAGTATGCACCGGTTCGACTTAGCCATTACTACAACCAACCGTTTTTACGGCAAAAAGCTGGTCACTGACCTGCAAAGCGGACGCACCGCTATCCTGGGCCCGGACGACCTGGACGAAGAGGGATATCTCGAATATTTCTATAAGATTCCGGAAGATGCCGCCGAAGAGCTCCGCTCATTCCTGTACCTCGTTGTAGGAGCCGTCAATTTCACGGATTGATGAAAACCGCTTCTTTCGGGCAAAATGGAACCATTCTCCCAACATAGGAGGTTGGTTTCATGACGAAGGGTTTCCTGGATGAAGACCGGCGCCGTGAATTTACGGACCTGTCCACCGTGGAATCGCAGCGCAACGATCTAACCGCAGAGGAGTTTCCCGACGGGCCTTACGGGATGTCCCTGCCGGTAGAAACACTCGGCAAAAGCACCCCGTACCGCCGGGATCAGCGCCCGCCGAACCGGTTCAGCTACGAGAACCGCCAGCTGCACGAAGGATTGTCCCGGGATTATCCGCCGGATCATGATACGCATGATCACAGCGGGGAGGAAGATCCTTCGCAGCGCAATATCGAGCGCCGCTAGTTCGGGCAAGACGAGGCTCGCCAAGCATGCCGGCAGCACATTAACAAAGAGCCCCTGATCCTGACGGATCGGGGGCTCTTACTTTAAAATTTAGCTGATTATATTTTCATAACGCCGCCGGTGCTTGCAGACGTGACCAGCTTGGAGTAACGCGCAAGGTAACCGGTCTTGATCTTCGGCTCAAAGCCTTTCCAGTTCGCTCTGCGGCGCTCCATCTCTTCGTCGCTCACTTCCAGATGAATCGTGCGTTTCACTAGATCCAGCTCAATAATATCGCCGTCTTCTACGAAGGCAATCGGACCGCCCTCAGCCGCTTCCGGCGAGATATGGCCGATCGAAATACCGCGGGATGCGCCGGAGAAACGTCCGTCTGTGATCAAACCGACTTTCGCGCCCAGCCCCATACCGACGATTTGGGAGGTAGGGGCAAGCATTTCAGGCATACCCGGGCCGCCTTTCGGTCCTTCGTAACGGATAACCACAACGTGGCCTTCTTTTACTTTGCCGTTCGCAATTCCGTATAAAGCGTCATCTTGAGAGTCAAAGCAGATAGCCGGACCTACGTGGCGTCCGCCTACTTCCTTATCAACCGCGCCCACTTTGATGATGGAGCCGTTAGGAGCCAGGTTGCCGAACAATACCGCCAAGCCGCCTTCCTGGCTGTGAGGGTTGTCCAGCGGACGGATAACGTCTTGGTTTAGAATTTCGCAGCCCGCTACATTCTCGGCAAGGGTTTTACCGGAAACGGTAATGCGGCTGCCGTCGATCGCACCCGGCTTCTTGAGAAGCTCGTTAATTACGGCACTCACGCCGCCGGCATGATGCACGTCCTCGATATGATAATCCGAAGCCGGAGCGATCTTGGCCAGATGCGGCACGCGCTTCGCTACTTCGTTAATGCGCTCGATCGGATACTCAAAGCCCGCTTCATGCGCCAGTGCCAGCGTGTGAAGAACCGTATTCGTAGATCCTCCCATAGCCATGTCCAGTGCAAATGCATTGTCGATCGCTTCGATCGTTACGATGTCTCTTGGCTTGATGTCCTGCTTAATAATTTCCATCAGCTGGCGTGCGGATTTACGCACGAACTCTTTGCGCTCTTCCCATACCGCCAGAATCGTTCCGTTCCCTGGCAGCGCAAGCCCCAATCCTTCGGCGAGGCAGTTCATCGAGTTCGCAGTAAACATACCGGAACAAGATCCGCAGGTTGGACAGCCGTACTGTTCCAGCTCTTCCAAGGCGCTCTCGTCGATCTTGCCTGCCTGGTAAGCACCTACGCCTTCAAATACCGAGGACAAGGAGATCGATTTGCCGTTCTTATCTTTACCTGCCTTCATGGGTCCGCCGCTTACGAAAACCGTAGGAATGTTGACGCGCAGAGCGCCCATCATCATGCCCGGGGTGATCTTATCGCAGTTCGGGATACATACCATGCCGTCAAACCAGTGCGCGTTTACAACAGTCTCCAGAGAGTCTGCGATGATCTCGCGGCTCGGCAGGGAATATCTCATTCCGATATGGCCCATGGCAATACCGTCGTCAACGCCGATTGTATTGAACTCGAAAGGTACGCCGCCGGCTTCGCGGATCGCTTCCTTGACGATTTTGCCGAACTCTTGTAAGTGGACATGGCCCGGTACGATATCGATATAAGAATTGCACACCGCGATGAACGGTTTGCCGAAATCCTCTTCTTTCACGCCTGCCGCCCGAAGCAAACTCCGGTGCGGAGCCCGGTCGAAGCCTTTCTTGATCATATCACTGCGCATTTTGTTAGGTTGTGCCATATCATATGTCCCTCCTGAGGAATCAGAAATAATAGAGTCGGATCAAGCATGCATATAGTCCCAAAAATAATATTCCTATTTTAACACTTTAAAGGGATATTGCCCATGCCTAATCGTCTGATTTTAACAACAATTTTGAATCATGGGACAAATGAATGGTTATCACCTTAAAGTTTGAATATAAAAAGAGAGACACTTCTGTGCCTCTTCCATCCCCGTCTATAGCTTTTTACCCTATCATTTTTTTGAGAGACCGGAACTCGAACTCCTCCAGAATATCCAAAGCGCGCTGACGGTCGGCAAACATGCGGCAATCATTCAGCACGCAATCCAGCTCCATGTCCACCTGGATCCGGGCAAGCTGGCGGGACAGGTTCAGCATCTCCATTTCGGCCTCGATTTTGGCGCGTACACCCTTAGGTAGCAGCTCCAGATTCGCCAACACCCCATCGATCGAATCATGCTCCTGGATCAGCTTCAGAGCCGTCTTTGCGCCGATGCCTTTGACCCCGGGATAATTGTCGCTCGGATCACCCATCAGTGCTTTAATATCGATAATCTGGCCGGGACGGGAAACGCCGCGAAGCTCCAGAAGGTTCTCATGGTGCACTACTTCGTAGTTGCCAAGGCCCTTCTTAAACAAAATAATCTGCGTATTCTCATCAATCAGCTGCAGCGTGTCCCCATCCCCGGTAAGAATGCTGACCTTCATGCCTTGTGACGAATATTTCCGGGCAAGAGAGCCCATGACATCGTCCGCTTCATAGCCGGGCCGGCCTACGCAAGGGATACCGAACGCCTCTACCATCTCCCACAGCTTGTCGAATTGAGGAAGCAGTTCAAGCGGCGGCTCGCCCCGGTTTGCCTTGTAGTTCGGATACAAGTCGTTACGGAATGTCTTGCCTCCCATATCAAAAGCGCAAATGACATGGCTGGGCCTGAATCTCCCTACCGCGTCCATTAAATATTTGGTGAACTGATATAAGCCGTTCGTATAAAGTCCCTTGGAATTTTGCATATAATTTCCGCTGATCGCAAGTGCGTAAAACCCTCTAAACAACAGGGCAAAGCTGTCCACAAGCATAATTGACGGAGTATCGGTCTGCTGTTCAATCTGATTCATGAAACGTCCCTTCTTACTGCAAAATATGTAGAATCCCGCAAAGGCAATCTATGAAAAATGTGACATTCTACTCTATTTCATTATACTATTGATGCGAAAAAGAGGAAACCTTTTACCAGCAACCTACCATCCGTAAACTGCTAGCTTTGTACACCGCTCTTCTTCAAAAACAAAGCGATCCGATCCGCTGCTTCCAAAAGGCGTTCTTCCTCCTGAACAAGCGCAATTCGAACGTACCCTTCCCCTTCTGCGCCAAAAGCACTGCCCGGAATTACCGCAACGCCTGTCGAAAGAAGCATTTCCCGGGAAATCTGTCGAGAGGTCCATCCTTTTGGAACAGGTGCCCATACGAACATCGTTGCTTTCGGTTTTTCAATAACCCAGCCTGCGCTCTGCAGCCGTTCCACAAACACGTCCCGCCGCCGTTCATACAAATCAGCTGCCGAGCCTTCCGATTCCATATCCTCTTCCAAAGCAGCAATGCCCGCTTCCTGGACGGCTAGAAACACACCGTAATCGATGTTCGATTTCAGCGTACGGAGTGCTCCCACAGCATCCGGATGACCGACCAGAAATGCAATGCGGCACCCTGCCATGTTAAAGCTTTTGGATAAGGAGTGAAATTCAACGGCGCATTCGCGGGCACCGGGGATTTCCAGTATGCTTACCGGCTGAAATCCGTCGAATGCCATTTCCGAATAAGCCAGGTCATGAACGATCAGCAGCTCATGCTTCTGTGCAAAAGCGACGCAGCGTTCAAAAAATTCACGGTCCGCTACCGCTGTTAAAGGATTGCTTGGATAATTCAGCAGCATGAACTTGGCCCGGCTGGCTGTTTCCGGCGGGATGGCCGTTAAGTCCGGCAGATACCCGTTTTCCTCCCTAAGCGGCATGTAATGCGGCGTAACGCCAGCGATCACCAGGCTTGCCGCGTAGATCGGATAACCTGGATCCGGAACCAGGGCGATGTCGCCTGGGTTCGTGATGGCCAGAGCCAAATGCGCCAACCCGTCCTGGGATCCCATCAAGGCAAGCACCTCGCGGTCCGGGTCCAGGTTTACGTGAAACTTATGACGGTACCAGCGCGCAACCGCACTGCGAAACGCAGGGCTTCCTTCCGACGTCGGGTACCCGTAGTTTTGCGGCTTGCGCACCGCTGCTTCCAGAGCAGCCATTACTTTGGGCGACGGTGCCCTGTCAGGGCTGCCGATGCCCAGATCGATGACGTCCAGCCCTCGGGCGGCCGCTTCCCGTTTCCATTCCGCAACTTCCGAAAAAATGGCCGATCCAAGACCGGCCAGCCTTACGGACGGTTGAATGTCCATGTATCTACCTCTCCTTATCTTCACGCAAAATGAAGGAAGGAAGCCTACCGGCTTCCCCATACCTCCTCGTATTGTTCAGGCTTGAAGCCGATCGTCACTTTCCTGCCGTCGTAGGCAAGCGGACGCTTGATCAAACGGCCATTGGAAGATAGCAATGCTATTTGTTCCTCTTCGCTCATGGAAGGGAGCTTGTCCTTCAGCTGCATCTCTTTATAAACTTCGCCTGATGTATTAAAAAACTTCTTTACCGGCATACCGCTCGCCTTCACCATTTCTGTGAGCTGCTCTTTTGCAGGCGGCTCTTCAAATACCGGGATTAATTCCGTTTCGATACCTTGTGCCTGTAACCATTTCAACGCATTGCGGCAGGTACCGCATTTGGCATATTGATATACTTTCAACGCCATGGATCGTACCTCTTTCTTCTAGTTGTCGGATGTTCCTTTGCTCTCATCGGCCAATTCCAGCAGCAGCTTCTCCAGATCCGACGGAAGCGGGGCTTTGAATATCTTCCGATCTCCGCTGATGGGATGAACGAAGGACAGCTGCTCAGCATGAAGAGCGTGGCGGTCAATGCGTTTCGCCATAGTTTCGGTTATTTCTGCGAACCGCTCGCTAGTATACATCTTATCCCCGATCAAGGGGCAGCCGATATGCTTCATGTGCACGCGGATCTGATGGGTGCGGCCCGTTTCCAGACGCAGACGGACAAGAGAAGTCGGTCCGTACTTCCGGACCGTCTCATAATGCGTCACTGCCTCGTACCCGTCCTCCCGGACAACACGCAGATGAGGATTGTCCGTATCCCTGTCGATCGGAGCGTCAACCGTTCCGAGCTCTTCAGGAGGATGGCCGTAAACGGCTGCCAAATACAGCTTATCCACTCCGCCCGCAATCATCTGTTCAGAGATATGCTGGTGGATATATGGATTTTTTGCGACAGCCAGCACGCCGGAAGTTTCCTGGTCCAGCCGGTGCACGGGCCGGAATCGCACCCTCTCGCCCTTGCGCTGCCAATAGCTTACTATCCCGTTGGCCAGCGTATTCGTATAATGACCGTGAGTGGGATGCACTATGACGCCTGCAGGCTTATTTACAATCAGCAGGTGGTCATCCTCATACAGAATATCCAGCGGCATGTCCTGGGGAAGAATGTCTTCAGATACTTCCTCCTCCATCCGAACCTCCACCAGATCGCCGGACTTGACCTTGACTGTAATATAAACCCGTTCCCCGTTCAGCATAATGCCGCATTCCGTCAACTTCAACCGGGACAAAAGCTTCCGGGAAATCAGCATCCGGTTATGTAAAACGGTACGCAGAAGCATACCCTCGTCTTCGGGAGGGACACGGTAAGTCAGCGGAGAATAATAGCCAGTGATGTCCGTCATGATTTCTTGCGGAACACCTCTGCACTCCGGATATATTCAACGTCCTGTACGCCTTCCCTGGCGTTAGCCGTACGTGCGGCGACAAAGAAGAAATCAGACAGGCGGTTCAAATAGGCACGCGCTTCTTCATGAATCGGCTGCTGTTCGGCGAGCGTTACCACACGGCGTTCCGCGCGCCGGCATACCGTGCGGCATACATGAAGCAAAGAGGCGGTCATAGTGCCTCCCGGAAGAATAAAGCGGGTGATATCCGGATTCTCCGCATCATACCGGTCGATCCACTCTTCCAGCCGCGTAATCATGTCCCCGGTTACTTTGTACTGTTTGCCTTCCGGATTGGCGAAAGCCAAATCCGAACCGCAGTCGAACAACTCATTCTGAATTTCGGTCAGATGCTCCCGCAAATCTTCAAACCGTTCGGCAGGCAGGCTGCTGATCGCCTGGCCGACAAAGCAATTCAGTTCATCAATCGTACCGTATGCTTCCACCTGGGCGTGGTTCTTGCTAACACGGCCTCCGATTACCGAGGTTTGCCCCTTGTCGCCGGTTCTTGTGTAAATGTTCATGCCGCTTCCCCCTCTGCGTTATTTCATTTCAACAATCGTTTTCAACACTCGGATGGACTGTTCCACATCCGGTGAATTGCCCGGAATGAAGGCAAACAGGCCTTTTCCGTTCAACCCTGCGGCTTGAAACCAGCCGGCCTTGTCCATCGGAATGCCGTAAAGCGCAGTCACTTTCTTTGGCTCGTCCGTTGTTCCTTCTTCTGCCGTGGTGACGCCTTCCGGAAACTTGGAGGCATCAAAAGCATCGTCTAAGCGGACGAATCCTCCCTGGCTGGTGTAGCCCTTGAACAGTTCCTCATCCGTAATAACAATCGAGTTTTCCCCTGCCGCCAATTCGACCATCATTTTCTCCGGGCGGAACAGCGGCGATCCGTAAACGCCCATTGTAGGCTTCTCGCCAAGCTTCGCAGCCAGCACTTCCTGCAGCTTGTCCGTAGCTTCGGAAGGGATGCCGCTTTGCGGGAGCACAGAAATCTTCACATCTTCTTTAGGTCCGCCGCACCCCGCTGCCATCAACATAAGCCCTGCCAACATAAGAAGGGGCAGCCATTTCCAGCTGCGTTTTCTTTCCAATCTCATCCGTCATTCTCCTTCTCCCAAAGGTTTTCTTCCCCCATCATATCACACCCTCAATCCATGTCGAAAGAGCACGCCTCCTGCAGCAGCTGGAGCAGCTTAGGCAGCTAGAGCAGCTTGTGCATCAGAAGCGACTGCCCCTCAAGGCAAAGAACCGCCCGGCTCCAGGAGCACGAACGGTTCGTTAAGCAGCAATATAAAGTTATCCTTGGCGAAGTTTGTGCATGTATTGCCCGATCCGGTCCAACGCTTCCGTCAACTGTGTAACCGAATAGGCGTAAGAACATCGCAGAAACCCTTCTCCTCCAAGGCCGAACACACTGCCCGGCACGGCTGCCACTTTGGCATCTCTTAGCATGCCCTGGGCGAATTCCTCAGAGGTCATCCCTGTCGATTGAATCGACGGAAAAGCGTAGAATGCCCCTTGCGGTTCATGGCAATCCAGTCCGATTTCCCGGAATCCGTGGACGACGAGCCTGCGCCTCTGGTTATAAGATTCCACCATACGGTCTTTCTCTTCCATGCCGTTCGTCAAGGCTTCCAAAGCGGCCACCTGACCCATGATCGGAGCGCACATCACCGTATACTGATGAATTTTCAGCATGGCCGAAATCAGCTCTCTGTGTCCGCAAGCATACCCCATTCTCCAGCCAGTCATCGCAAAAGCCTTCGAAAATCCGCTGACCAGAATGGTCCGGTCCTTCATCCCAGGCAGCGATGCAAAGCTCACATGCTTAGAGCCATAAGTCAGCTCGGCATAGATCTCGTCGGAGATCACGATGAGATCGTGTTCCTCCACCAGTTTAGCGATCGGCAGCCAGTCCTCGTAGGTCATGATGCCGCCGGTAGGATTGCTCGGATAACACAGCACCAGCAGTTTGGACCGTTCCGTGATCTGCGCTTTCAGCCCTTCTGCCGTTAACTTGAACTGGTCCTTTGCAAAGGTCTCGATTCCGACTGGAACCCCTCCGCTTAACGAACAAATCGGCGAGTAAGAAATGTAGCACGGTTCAGGAATGAGTATCTCGTCTCCCGGGTTAATCAACGCACGCAGAGCAAGATCGATCGCCTCGCTGCCTCCGACTGTGACCAGTACTTCATGGGCTGGATCATACGCAACGTCGAATTCCCGGTTCAGGTACTCCGCGATCGCTTCCCGAAGCTCCGGCAGTCCAGCATTCGGCGTATAGCTGGTGCGTCCCCGCTCTAACGCATATACAGCAGCATCCCTTACATGCCATGGGGTAATGAAATCGGGTTCGCCCACACCAAGCGAAATAATATCCTTGCTTGCACTCACAAGGTCAAAAAACTTTCGGATCCCGGAAGGCTGAATCGCTTTGACCTGGGGTGTCAGATAATCCTGCATCGATTTTGCGGACTTGCGGATTTCTTCCTCTTTTATCATCGCGCGCCTCTTCCTTTACGGTGAGATTAACATACGGTGATCGTCCTCTGTATCCTCGAAGATGATCCCGTCCTGTTTGTATTTTTTGAGAATAAAATGAGTCTTCGTCGACAGCACGGCATCAATCGGCGACAGCTTATTCGAAACGAAGGAAGCCGCTTCCTTCAGGTTCTTGCCTTCAATTTCCACAAGCAGGTCGTAGGCTCCGGACATCAGATAAACCGATTTTACTTCAGGATATAAATAAATCCGTTCCGCAATGGCATCGAAGCCGCGTCCGCGTTCCGGCGTAATTTGTACTTCTATCAAGGCCGTAACCTTTTCTTCATCCACCTTGCTCCAGTTGACTACCGCGGCGTATTTCACTATGACGTGATCCGCTTCCATTTCGGCGACCGCCACGATCACCTGTTCCTCCGCGACCCCCAGCATGGTTGCGATCTGGGCCGTAGTTCTTCTCGCATCTTCCTTCAGAATATCCAATACCTGCTGCTTGAAATCGTTCATGACCTTCAGTCCCTCCTGGGAGTTTGAAATCGGCAAAGAGCCGCTGTGTACTGCTTCTCTTGCTAAGTTATTAAACACTATATTACATTGAATCCCCTCTTCCTGCAAAAGAAAAAATCCGCCCTGCAAAGGACGGAAACGGTTCTTGCTGTATATTCTAACAAAGGTGCCGCTGTCTAACGAAGCCCTATAAGCCCGTTTTCCTCCCGGCACGGAAGCTTTCGGTACAAAGCAGTTTGCGGATTGTTTCTTCAATCCCCTTATCCGCATAAGCCGGGTCTACGATTGAAACTTCCTTAGCCGCACTTTCCAAGGATTCCGCAGGCAGTCTGCCGAACCCGATCAAACGCTGGTTATCGTATACGGACACGAGCTGACGGCTGTCGCCGAGGAGAAGATCCCATTGGGCGGCAGGTACATGTAAATCCGGATGGCCCGAGTGGGTGCAAAGGTGCGAGTAATCTTCATAACTCGGCGGCGTGTGTTCAAAACCGATCGTGATGCTTGCTCTCAACTGAATCTGACCTCCTGTCATGATCTCATGTTTATAATTATACGTTTGTACGTATATTTATGCAACATGGCCAAAAAAAAAAAAAACTTCTCCGAAAGAGAAGCGGATCGTTATATATTAATAATCGGAAGATTGCATGGATGAAAGCTTATAATTCACTTTTGCATCTTTCACGGTATATTCAAGGCTTTTATTGTTATTGGCTGCAATCGCACGTAAAATTTCATTCTTCTTGATCTTCTGCTGGAACGCGGAAACGGATGCATACGGACTTCCAGGAGCCGGATTCTCCTCAAAATAAAGCTTACCGTATTTGCTGTCCAAATTCTTGATTTTATTCATATTCACCAGGTTTGTTTTATCCAGTGTATCAAATCCCTGGTCTTGCAAATGTTCGCTGAGTTCGGATAAAGTTGTGATCTGGTAAAACTTGCCTTGAGAAGTGTGATAGACGATATTCCGGCTCTCGATATTGATAAACAATACTTCGTTTAAATCCAACATAACCAGCTCGTTCGTTTCGCTATCGACTCTCTTAACCACCGGCATTCTCATCTTCTTCACCTCCAAATAAACAGAATACAACTTTATTTTACAGGCTTTTCCAAATATTGCAACTAATAATTTGGGTCGTCCCATATATCCATAGTTAAATACCGCTCCCCCGTATCGGGAGCGATGCACAGTACCCGCCGGCCGGGTCCCAGCCGGCGCGCTTCCCGCAGCGCAGTCCATACGGCCGCGCCTGCCGATGGACCCACGAGCAGGCCTTCCCGGGAGGCCAGCTCGCGCATCGTCCGCAAGGCGTCTTCATCCGCCACGCGGACGATCTCGTCGTAGACGGCCGTATTCAATACGGCCGGCACGAACCCGGGCGAGGTCCCCACGAGCTTGTGGGGACCGGGCTGACCGCCGGAGAGCACCGGCGATCCTTCAGGCTCGACGACGACGACGCGGATGCCCGGCAGCCGCTCCTTCAGCGTCTCGCCCGTGCCTGTGATCGTCCCTCCGGTGCCGGAGGTCGCCACAAAGGCATCCAGCCGCCCTCCCGTCTGCTCGAGAATCTCCAGCGCCGTGGTAGACCGGTGGATATCCGGATTAGCCGGATTCTCGAATTGCTGCGGGATGAAGCTGCCGGGGATGCCGGCCGCAAGTTCCTCCGCTTTGCGGATGGCTCCGGGCATCCGCTCGGCGGCCGGCGTAAGGACGACCTCGGCTCCATACGCCTTCAGCAGATTAATCCGCTCGCGCGACATGTTATCGGGCATGACGAGAATAGCCCGATATCCTTTGGCCGCAGCGTTCATCGCCAGGCCGATGCCGGTGTTCCCGCTCGTCGGTTCGATAATCACGGAACCGGGGTGAAGCCTTCCCTCCCGCTCCGCAGCCGCAATGAGATTGGAAGCCGCCCTGTCCTTCACACTGCCGCTCGGATTCAGCTTCTCAAGCTTCACCAGCACCTCGGCATCTTGGTCCGTAACCAGCCGGTTTAACCGGACAGCTGGCGTATCTCCGATTAACTCAGTAATGCTGTTTACCATACGTCCGCGCATATTCTAGAATCACCTGTCTTTATTGTAATGCTGCCGCCGGAACCGGCGCAACTGTCCAGAATTATGTCCATGCCGTTAGTAATATGTGTTATCACTAGCTTCCTCAGCTGACGATGTTAGTGATATGACATATCACTAACTGCCTTATAATTCACCATACTCGCTCGCCTGATAATAATTTCGTCCCGTTAGCAATACGTGGTATCACTAGCTTCCCTCAGCGGACGATGTTAAGGGTACGACCTATCACTAACTGCCTCATATCCCCCACCACTTGCTCTCCTGCTGCGCATCCCCTGCTTCTTCTTGGCTGAAGCCCTCAGGCAGGCCTAATGACCTTGCGCATGAACAGCCAAGTCAAGATCGGAAAGCTGCCGATGATCAGCAGCATAATATTCATGATCAAAGGCGCCGTTGTCCAAGAGATGACGGCAATAAACACCAGTGTACCGAAAACCCGCCCCATGCACAATCCCAGTTCCCTCAGCACGATAAATTCGACCCGCTCTTCCGCACTTTTTTGTGAACTTCCAATGGTATCGAATACCGAAGAGGTTAATGGAATGCTGAACAAAGGCATAAACAACGAAGTCCCGATACCGAAGACCAGCAGCGTAACATAATCAACCTTCCAGAAAAAAGGAAGAATCACCGCCGAGATCATGACTGCACCGATCAGCATTGCAGCATAGCGGTGCCTGACCCGCAGCCATTTGCCGACAGCCAGAAAACTGACAAACGCAACGGCGGACGTAATCAGCGTAAAGTTCCCCAGCTGCATTTCCTTCTTGGTGGCAATATAGACCAGGAGCCCTATAATGAAGCCGAACACACCCTCCCGTACGCCTTGGGCCGCAAGTGCGGGGACGATTTTTCGCCAAGGGTTGCCGTCTTTCCGGAGCCCCCTAATCGCTCCAACCCAATGGTATGTGCCGCTGACTTTTCTTTTCTTGAGAAAGAAACTAACGATGATACCGACGAAAAAGATGCCGAGCGACAGCGAGAAAATGAACCGGTATCCTGTCTGCCCGCCCATGCTCGCAATCAGATACCCCGACAGCCAAGGTGTCAGGATGCCCGAACCCGAACCGATGATGCCGGCCCAGCCGTTAAATTTATCGCGGTTTCCCGGATCTGTGACCTCAAAATAAACGACGTTAAACGCCAGCCAAAAGCAGCCTGATGCAAGCCCCTGAAGCAGGCCGAGCAGCCAGATATACCCTACCGCATCTTTTTCAAGCCACAGCACCACAAGGTAAAAAACAGCCGAAAAACCGATCCCCGCGCGGAGGCTGTGCATCTTATTGTGTTCTTTGACCCATTTGCCCGCAATCCAGAAGGTGAGTGCCATCGTAATCTGCTGGCTTAAGGCAAACCATCCGATCAAGGCAAAATCGTTCTTCGCCTTCCAAATATAAACGTTCACAAACGTCCCTGACAGCGCATTGGCTACAGCGAACAATCCGTGAACGATGAGGAGAATGACTGACTGTGAATCCAGATGCCCGCCCCCCGGCGGCTTAGCTGATGAACTGCCGTGGAAAGCGGAGGAGTTCGTATGCGGCCCCAGCAAATGCCAGGAAGGAAACCGCTGTTTCGTATGACCCATTTGTTCACCCCGGACATATAGGTTTGGAAAAGCATCCTTTAACTTCCCCCAAACCCGGGGCAAAACATACCTTCTATGTTCAAATCTAATCTCAAAGCAGGGAAATCAGCCCGTATCGAGGTCTTCGACGTGCGATCGGCCGCGTTCCGATGGAGACTTATTTGTTAGTGTTATGCGGTAAAAAGGATTCGACCGTTCTCAGCCTGTCCTCTTCGGACAACTGCTGCGAAACCTGGAAACAGGCAGGGCAAACGAAAGTTTTCAGCGTAAACGGCGCTTTCAGGAAACTGCGTCCAGCGCTCTCGAAATGCTTTGGCTGAAAGTCTCCCTGGCTTATTTTCGCTTGGCCGGCCAAAATCATATACTCATGGCATCTTTCGCACTGCTGAGCTTCCTCCTGCTCGTCCAGCATGGCGTCCACCGCTTCCTCGTAGCCTGCAAGGCTCGGATCTTCCGCGTCCCAGTCATCCAGAGCGTCAAGCCCTTCTTCCTCGCTGTCTTCGGAAGGTTCCCATTCGGTATCTTCACCTTCCGGCGAATCGGACGCCGGTGCAGCACCCCCGATCCGGATCGTCCTGTATTCCTCTACCGGATTATAGCAGTGCGGACATAGTTCCTCCGGTCCGATCTCCGGATCCCATACAATTTCCGTATGGCAGGAAGGACAAATTTGATGTTGGCTCATATGCATTACCCCCGTAGCAAATAGTACACGCCCACCGCAAAAAACACGACGGCAAGCGCGAATAAAGTTCCCCATAAATATTTCATGACTGTTCCGTTCCCCTGTGCATATTTATTTCAGCTCGGCGACTGTAATGCCGGCTCCGCCTTCGCCGTACTCCCCAAGGCGGTAGCTTTTCACGTGCTTGTGCTTGCGCAGGAACTCTTGGATTCCCGTACGGAGAACCCCTGTCCCTTTCCCGTGAATAATATATACCGAGCCTAAATTCGACATAATGGCTTCATCCAAAAAGCGGTCGGTTTCCATAATCGCCTCATCCAGATTAGCTCCCCTTAGATCGAGCTCCGTACGAACGTTTTCATCCCTCGAACGCTTGACCGTCGCCTTCACCTGCTGCTTTGGCTTCGCTGCCGGTGCGGCGGCGACAAGCTCCAGGTCGGACTTCTTGACTTTGATCTTCATAATGCCAAGCTGCACCATTACCTCTGTAGTGCTGACCTCTTCGACGACATGGCCCTTCTGGTTCAAACTGTAGACCACCACCTCATCGCCCGGCTCAATCGTTTGAGGCTTTGCCGAAGCGCTTCGTGCCGGCGTCTTCTGCCGCTTCTCAGGCGCGGCCTGGTCCAGCTTCCGGCGCACATCGGTGAGCTTATGATCCTTAATGGCCGCTCCTTCTTCCGCAGCCAACCTGCGCAGATCGGCGATAATCTGCTCGGCTTCCGCACGGGCTTTGGCCACGGTTTCCCGGGCCTGTTCCTCCGCTTTCTCCAGCAGCTTTTCTTTCTGCTCTTCGAAACGGCGGCGCTGCTCCTCGCCGGCCTTCCTCTGCCGTTCCATTTCCTGGCGCAGCTGCTCGGCCGTGTTGCGTTCCTGCTCCGCCGTCAGCCGGTCTTCCGCCAGGGAGGCGATCATCGATTCCACACGCTGGTCCTCTTCTTTCACCTGGCCCCTTGCGTTATGGATAATGTCGGAGGACAGACCCAGCCTTTCTGCAATGGCAAAAGCGTTACTTCGTCCAGGTACGCCGACGAGCAGCCGATAGGTTGGGCTTAATGTGTTCACATCAAACTCCATGCTAGCATTAATAACGCCTTTGCGCTCGTAGGCATATGCCTTGAGCTCGCTATAGTGAGTGGAAGCCACTATTCTGCAACCCATCGAATGCATATGCTCCAGAATAGCGATGGCAAGGGCTGACCCTTCCGCAGGATCGGTACCTGCCCCAAGCTCGTCAAGCATGACAAGGCTCTTTGGCGTCATATTTTTCAGAATGCTGATGATGTTCGTCATATGGCTGGAGAAGGTGCTTAAGCTTTGCTCAATGCTCTGTTCATCCCCGATGTCGGCATACACGGCATCAAACACGCACATTTGGCTGCCTTCCTCGGCCGGTACGAACAAGCCGGACATGGTCATCAGCGTTAATAAACCGATTGTCTTGATAGACACGGTTTTCCCGCCTGTATTAGGCCCTGTAACAATAATCGTGCTGAACTGATTTCCAAGCTCGACGTCCAACGGCACCACTTTATCCGGTGCAATCAGCGGGTGCCGGCCCCGTTTCAGCTTCAAGTATCCCCTGTCATTCAACACCGGAAGGGTCGCTTTCTGTTCATGGGCCATTCTTGCCTTAGCGAAGGTG
Organism: Paenibacillus gansuensis; assembly: GCF_042684925.1. NCBI lineage: Bacteria > Bacillati > Bacillota > Bacilli > Caryophanales > Paenibacillaceae > Paenibacillus > Paenibacillus gansuensis. The sequence continues at coordinate 559,681 of NZ_JBHUME010000008.1, forward strand.
AAATCAATGTCACCCAGCACGTCCACATTCACTGCCAAAGGGTCTGCTTGTTCCGCAACTTTGGCCGACAACATGAGGAGGATTTTCTCGATCTCACGTTCCTCTTTCAGCTTCAGTTCGCGGAGCTTATTGTTCATCGACACGATCGCTTCCGGCTCAATAAACAAAGTCGCTCCGGAAGAAGACTGATCATGTACAATTCCGCCGAAGTTTGAACGGTATTCCTGCTTCACCGGCACGCAATAGCGGTCGTTGCGGATCGTGATGATCGGGTCCTGCAGCATCTTCTGGACGGAAGAGGAACGGATCATCTGCTCCAGCCTGTCCCTTACCCTGGATTCACCGCTTCGCAGCTCCCGGCGGATCGCCCCAAGCTCGCTGCTGGCACCGTCCATCACATCCGCCTGATCGTCGATACAGGACTTGATTGCGGTTTCGAGTTCCCTTGCTTCGAGAATCATCTCGTACATCGACTGCAGCCGGGGAATGGCATGGGCTTCTTCCGCAGCTTGAAGAAACCTTTTGAGCCTCCGTCCGCCATAGATCGTATCTCCGATTTCCAGGAGCTCCGAGCTGTTCAGCATGCCGCCGATTCTCGCCCTGTGTAAAGAGGACTTCACGTCCCGGATGCCGCCGAACGGAGCGGAGCCTTTCAGACGGTCCACATGATAGGCCTCATCCGTGGATGCCAGACGGTTCTTAACCTCCTCAAAATCCGAAGAGGGAAGAAGCTCCTCCGCCAGCCTTTTGCCCATCGAGGTTTGTGCTTTATCGCTCAATCTATTTAAAATTTTGGAAAATTCCATTGTGTGCAGTACTTTCGGGTTCAACTTACCGACACTCCTCTCCCTTTCATTATATCCAATGCGGTTTCGTTTAGCTATGTGGCCAGTCGGGTTTAACCGAATTTTCCACTGGTAGAATGCAAGCCCCCCGGGCAAACTAGCCGTAAGAAACACAATACTTAGCTTTCAGTCATATTGAGAAAGGAGGGCTTTCTAATGAATATATTAGGCCATATTGTCAGGTTCATCGTTTCTGCTCTGGTGCTGATGTTTGTTGGTTTTCTGGTGCCGGGCTTCAGTGTAGGGGGGTTCTGGAGCGCTTTGCTGCTTGCTCTTGTCATCGCGCTGCTGGGATGGATCATCGAGGGTATTTTCGGGAAAAAGGTTACTCCTTTCGGAAGAGGCATCGTCGGTTTTCTGGTCAGTGCTTTGGTTATCTGGCTGGCTCAGTTCATTATCGCAGATGTAAAGGCGTCGTTTATCGGAGCGATTTTGGCTGCATTGGTGATCGGCATTATCGACCTGTTCATCCCTGCAGGACCTATGAGCAAGCAAAGAAGTTAATTGGCGGCTTGATGACCTGTCCAAAGGAAACTTCAAACAATCGCTACAGATTTTCAAGGACAGCCATAGTACAATAAAGGGAGTAGTCCAGAAACTCAACCATGAAGGATGGTGCTCCCTTTTATGAAAAAATGGCTTATTTTCCTCGCTCTCGCAGCGTTAGCAGCAATCGCTGCCGCATGCGGCGGTTCCTCAACAGCTGCAGATACGGTGCCTGCCAATGCAAAAGAGATTGTAATTAAAGCAACGAACTTCAAGTTTGATCAAGCGGAATACCGCGTGAAGAAAGGCGAAACGGTCAACTTCGTACTGGAGAATGAGGCGGGTAATCACGGGGTCAAGATTAACGGCCTGGATGTGAACCTGAAGAGTTCCCACAAAAATGACGTCGTAACGCTGAACGAAGCCGGGACCTACGAAATCGAATGTTCTCTTATGTGCGGCGTCGGCCACCGGGATATGGTAGCCAAGCTGATCGTGGAGTAATCATCAATTGAGCAGCCTGCAGGGAAATTTCCCCTGCAGGCTGTTATGTTTTCGGCGGGCTGTCACATGTGGCCTGGAGGAAATTGGTGTGCTTCCATACTCCCCTCCGCTGCAACACGGCCTGCTTCCCTCAAATCATTCCCAGGCTCTCTATGGCTGTGCTTGTCCAGCCATTGAAGCAGGATACGCGTGGATTCATCCGCGAATTTGGTAGGCAGCTGGTGTTTGGCCCCTTTTACCCAGTACAATTCTGCGTTTGGCAGCCCGCGGAACATGATTGCAGCATAGCTGCGGAATTTCTTGTCAATTTCCCCGTATAACAGGAGCATCGGCACCCGGATCCGGTTCAGCTGCGCGGTGCAGTTATAGTATAAGCTGTATCTGGAATATTGCGCCCAGTTGGAAGTATCCCCATCCAGGCCCTCCTTGCGAAGCTCCCGGAATGTTTGCTCACGGCTGCTGTTCCCCCACGCGATCGTAAAGGCCAGCAGTTCCTTGGCTTTCATTTCTGAAGCCCATACGGAAAGATGGATAAGCGGCTTGACTCTGAAATCAGAAAGCTCCGACATCCCGCTGACCAGAATGCCCCCCAGAAACCGGTCCTGCACGGTCAGTAAAGCCTCCAAAGCAATTTGCGCTCCAGTTGAATACCCGCCTACAAACGCTTTCTGTACCCCGCATGCATCCATTACGGCTAACAAATCCTCCACCAGGAGCGGATAACTTAACGGTATGTTTGACCGTTCGCTTTTTCCGTGGCCGCGGAGATCAAAAGTAATGACCCTGTATTGGCCGGACAGTCTATTGACCCAATCATGAAAGATCCCGCTTGCTATAAAGGGCGGATGGATCAGTACTAAAGCCGTTCCCGTACCCCTTGATTCCACATTCAGGCGGGCTCCGTTAATGTTCATCATTGGCATACTATGCAACCTCTTTTCATGAAGAATCCAGTTGCCGTTAGCGTACCCTTCTGCTGTTGGAATCATGACTTTTGGCGGAGCAAAAAAAGAACTCCTCGTTATGAGGAGCCCGCCTTAGAACATTTTATAACCGCTGTTGCGCAAAAATTGAATGGCCTTGCCGCTTATAACCGCTCCCACCAAACCGCCAAGTGCGGTAATGTAGTCCACGTAACTGTATTCGGCCAGATTATCCATCAGCGAACCTTCCGACCAGCCGGCGTAAATCACAAGGGGAACGACGATGAGAAAGAACAAATATACCGGAAACCAGGTGGTTTTCATCAACATGTTAAGAATAAATCCGATGCCGAACATCATCACGAAAAATAATACGGTCAGCACAACGAGCTGCAGCATGCGCTTACTCCCCTTCGAACTTCATTGATTGTCTACTCCCAAGTGTACTTAGGCGGAGGAATGAAGTCAACGTGTAACAAGAGACGTTCATGAATTTGTAACGGCGGGCCGTTTGCCCTTTGATCAGGCAGTTGTTACAATATTTATTAGATGAATTCCGAAAGAGGAGTGATTGAACATGAGTGAAGCAGCACAAACGCTGGAAGGCTGGTATGCCCTCCACGATTTCCGCATGATCGACTGGAGCGCCTGGAAGAGGGCTTCCGAAGCGGACCGTGAGGCCGCATTGGACGAATTGCACTCGTTCCTGTCCGTGTGGACAGGGGTAGAAGAGCGTAAAGAAGGAAGCACCGCATTTTACAGCATCGTAGGCCAGAAGGCGGACTTCGTCTTTATGCACCTGCGCGAGACGCTGGAAGAGCTGAATGAGCTGGAGACGGCTTTCAATAAAACACGGCTGGCGGAATACACTATTCCCGTTTACTCCTATGTATCTATCGTGGAACTGAGTAACTATATGGCTCAGCCCGGTACGGATCCGATGCAGAATCCGGAAGTGGCCGCCCGCTTAAAGCCTGCGTTGCCTAAGTCCAAGCATATCTGCTTCTATCCGATGAATAAACGCCGCGAAGGCAGCGACAACTGGTACATGCTCAGCATGGACGAACGCAAAACGATGATGCGCAGTCACGGCATGATCGGCCGCAGCTATGCCGGACGGGTGAAGCAGATCATCACAGGCTCCGTCGGCTTCGACGACTGGGAATGGGGCGTAACCCTGTTCTCCGACGACGCGCTTACATTCAAAAAGCTTGTATACGAAATGCGATTTGATGAAGTGAGCGCCCGTTACGGCGATTTCGGCACCTTCTACGTAGGCAACCTGCTCGACGGCGAGAAGTTCCGGACTATGCTCTCAGTGTAAACTTGTTTCATAGCGGAAGCCGTTACACCTTAGTGTGCTGTCCTCACATGGACACGTCTGAGGTGTAACGGCTTCCGTTTTTTTATTTTGTTAAGTACTGTCACCGGCCTTATTGCGCTAATCCTTCCTGGAAGACACTTTTTCCGCCAAACTGACATGTTAATACAGTTCGTATCGCGTGCTCAACGCAAAAAAGCTTTCCCCCTCCTAACTACAGGAGCAAAGGGAAAGCTTTCTGCATCATTTCACCAAAGCGACTTTTCCGAGCTTGTCACCGCTACCGCACCGCCGCTGAATGCCAGCTCGACATCTTGCCGGGATCGGATGAGGCCCCCGGCGATGACCGGTACACGCGTCGTTTCCGCGATTTCCCGGATGATGTGCGGCATAATGCCTGGAAGCACTTCTACAAAGTCCGGCTTCGTCTTTTCTATCTGTATATAACTATTTTCGAGTGCCAGTGTATCGATCAGGAAGATGCGCTGGATGGCGATCAGCCCCTTTTTCTTGGCCGTCATTAACACATTGTTCCGCGTTGAAATAATCCCTGAAGGCCTAACTTCCTGAGCTAAAAATTCCGTAGCATATTCATCCGATTTCAGGCCGTCGATCAAATCCGCGTGCAAAATGATCTTCTTCCCGCCCTGGGCCGCCCGGGCGACAACAGCTTTTACCTGAGCTACATGGACATGAAGCATCACAAGATACTCATAGTCCGTCTTGAGGGCGGAATCGAATTCCTTCATATTCCGGATGGCGGGGATCATTTTTTGCGTCCATCGTTCCAGCGCATCCACCTCCTTAGTTACATTTCACGTCTTTCCTGCCGTTATAACCTTTACCTTACCACAGTATCTTAAGACGGAACCACCGCATCGCGCAAGTAGCTTTCCATTTCGGATTCGTTCCGCTGTATTTGCTCTTCGGTGTGTCCAAGTAAACGTCCCATCGCCTGCACAGTTTCCCGATACCAGGCTTGAACAAGCTGAATGTTAAAGAACAATGCACCCGTACGGCGGATTAAGAAGTCGGCCGGTTTGGCAGCCAATTCATAGTCTACCGCGTACAGAAGCTCCGCATACAGCACAAGCGGCATGTTTCCGCGCTCCGCTTCAGCTTGGGGCAGCAGGGCGGCGACTTTGTCGATATTCGTGCCGTAGCGGCGGACAAGCAATTCTGCTTCCTTAGCCGGAATGCCAAGGCCCGACAGCTCTGCAGACTTATCTCGGATAAATGCAGGCAGCCGGTCAGAACCGCCGAAATCTCCGCCCGACAGCGCCATGTGCTTTGTTTTGCTTGGACCGTATGTCCCGGCACCTTCCCCTGCAAGTTCACGAGCCACCATGTCTGTCACTGTTTCCGCCATTTTCCGGTAACCGGTAAGCTTTCCTCCGGCAATTGTAATCAATCCGGAATCCGAGCGGAAAATTTCGTCACGCCGGGAAATTTCAGACGGCGATTTGCCTTCTTGGTAAATCAGCGGACGCACGCCCGCCCAGCTGGACTCCACATCCCCCGCCGTCAATTTCAGACCTGGGAACATATCGTTAGCCGCCGCGAGAATATAGGTGCGGTCCGCTTCCGACATCGTCGGGTGTACCGGATCGGTTTTGTAATCCGTATCTGTAGTCCCGATATACGTTTTACCGTCCCGTGGAATAGCAAACACCATCCGGCCGTCCGGTGTGTCAAAATAGACAGCCTGCTTCAGCGGGAACCTCGACTGGTCAAATACGAGATGTACCCCTTTCGTCAAACGAAGCGTTTTTCCTTTTTTGGAACCGTCCAGCTCACGAAGCGTGTCGACCCAAGGGCCTGCCGCATTCACGATTTTGCGTGCACATACCGTAAACGTTTCACCGGTCAGAACATCCATTGCCTCGACCCCGGTTAATTTACCGTCGGTGTACAGCAGCTGGGTAGCTTTCACATAGTTCAGTGCCGTCGTGCCGTATTCTACCGCCTTCTTCATGACTTCCATCGTCAGACGGGCATCGTCCGTCCGGTATTCGACATAGTAACCGCCGCCTTTAAGCCCCGCTTTCTTAAGCAGAGGCTCTCTTTTCAACGTTTCTTCCGGACTGAACATCACCCGGCGTTCTTTGCGCTTAACCCCCGCCAGGAAGTCATACACTCTCAAGCCTATGGAAGTGCTGAATGCCCCAAACGTTCCCCCTTGATAAAAAGGAAGGAGCATCCACTCCGGCGTTGTCACATGCGGTGCGTTCTCATAGACAATCGCCCGTTCTTTGCCGACCTCGGCTACCATTTTCACTTCGAATTGCTTTAAGTAACGAAGGCCCCCGTGGACCAGTTTTGTGGAACGGCTTGAAGTACCCGCTGCAAAATCCTGCATATCGATCAAAGCTGTTCTCATCCCGCGGGATTGGGCGTCCAAAGCGATGCCGGCCCCTGTAATGCCCCCGCCGATGACAAGTACGTCGAAAATGTTCTCTTTCATCGTGTTCTTATATTCATTTCTTTGTCTGTTCGAAAAAGTGGTTGCCATTTCATCTCTCTCCTATCGCCCTGCTCTATTTATCATGCCAAAAAACCGTCAACAACCCGCCTGTCAGCCGCACAAAAATCGACTGACAGGCGGGTGCTGCGGTTTACTCCTGGTCTCCAACCTGACTTTATTATGTTGTCTTGTTGTTATTCCTCTTGTGCGAATGCCTGTGTCGCCTTCACGGCCCGTTTCCATCCGCGGTACAAAGCGTCCCGCTTCCCATTATCCATAGACGGCTCATAAACAGCGCCGACTTTCCACTGCTTGGAAATCTCTTCACGGCTTGCCCAATAACCGACGGCGAGACCTGCGAGATATGCGGCGCCAAGCGCTGTCGTTTCGTTTATAACTGGGCGTTCCACGGGAACCCCGAGCAGGTCGCTTTGGAACTGCATCAGCAGTTCATTCTTGACGGCTCCTCCATCCACGCGGAGCTGCTTCAGGCTCATGCCGGCCTCTTCCTCCATTGCCTGGAGTACATCCTTGCTTTGATAGGCCAGCGACTCCAGCGTTGCACGTATAAAATGCTCCTTCGTCGTGCCCCGCGTTAAGCCGAACACGGAACCGCGGGCAGCGCTGTCCCAATACGGAGTGCCCAGCCCGACAAAGGCCGGCACTACATACACGCCTTCGCTGGATTCCACCCGTCCGGCGTAGGATTCGCTGTCCGCCGCGGATTTGATCATCCGCAGGCCGTCCCGCAGCCACTGCAGCGCAGAACCGGCAACGAACACGCTGCCTTCCAGCGCATATTCCACCTTGCCGCCGTATCCCCACGCTATGGTGGTTAACAGGCCATGCTTAGAGCGGATCGGGTTCTCCCCGGTATTCATCAGCATAAAGCACCCGGTGCCGTACGTATTCTTCGCCATCCCCTGTTCGAAGCAGGCCTGACCGAAGAGCGCCGCCTGCTGGTCTCCCGCGATGCCGGCAATCGGCACGGAACAGCCGAAAAAGTGATGCGGAACGGTATGGGCATACACTTCCGAGGAAGAGCGCACCTCGGGAAGCATGGCGGCAGGTACAGTCAGCGCCTTCAGCAATTCCTCATCCCACCGAAGCTCATAAATGTTGTACATCAGTGTCCGGGAAGCATTCGAGTAATCCGTTACATGCGCCGAACCCCCGCTAAGCTTCCAGACGAGCCACGTATCGATCGTGCCGAACAGCAGCTCCCCCCGCTCCGCCTTCTCTCTGGCGCCTTCTACATGGTCCAGAATCCACTTCACTTTCGTTCCGGAGAAATAAGGATCGATCAGCAGCCCGGTTTTGCTGCGGAACAAGTCCCCGAGCCCCTGCTTATTCAACTCTTCGCAAATGTCCGCTGTCTGCCTGGATTGCCATACAACAGCGTGATAAACCGGCTCTCCCGTAGCTTTGTCCCATACTACAGCCGTTTCCCTCTGATTGGTAATCCCGATGGCTTCGATCTGATCCGCCTTCAAATGCGCCTCGGTTAAGGCACCGGCAATGACCGCCAGGACGGACACCCAAATCTCATTCGCATTGTGCTCCACCCAGCCGGGTTTAGGAAAATGCTGCTGAATCTCTTGTTGAGCGGTAGATACAATCTGCCCCTGATTATCAAAAATGATTGCCCTGGAACTTGTCGTTCCCTGATCCAAAGCAAGAATATAACGTTCCGACAACGTGGCGTCCCCCCGGTTCGTTTGTGCGGAGCCGAATGCAGAAAAAGCACAGACGTTCCCTAGACTATAGGTACGCTGTGCTCTCCGAATCTCCGACACATGTATTAACTTGTTTCTACTATACGCTCTCCGGCCGTCCTTTGTCAAACAGACAGGGACGGAGCTCTAGTCTTCGTCATCTTCGGCCTGAATTCTCGCCATCTCTTCGGCAAGCGCCTTCTGGCGCAAATACGTTTCCGTATCGCGGTCGCGCTGCCGGCTCTTTTCTTTGAGCCGTTCGATGGCCGGGAGTATCAGGATATCGATCTCTTTTTGGACGATGGAACTGAGGTCGTGACGGCTTTGGGATTCCAGATAATGCCCGACTTCAATCAGCGCATTATAACGGTCCAGCTCATCACGGGTCAGCAGCCCCCGGACCTGTACGCTGCAGTGTCTCACAGATGGCCTCCCTGTAGCTTCAGCTTCTTGTTAAGGCAGTCCTAGAAAAATTTACCCTTCTTCAGTACAAGCGGAATGCCCCCGATAATGAACAGGTACCGGATGTCGATCATCTTCTTCAACTGCGCGGCCCAGAATCCCTTCACTTTCTTATCGCCGACAACTCCGATTGCTTCACCCTTCCCTAGCGAAGCCACGGTGCCCTTGCTCTTATACTCAAATTGCTTCAGCGAGGTGTTGCGGATGGAACCGACCAGGTTCTGTGCACAAACGACGCCTTGCTGCATCGCAATCTGGGCTGTCGGAGGGTAAGGGCGGTTCTCCGGGCTGATTACCAGGGAGCCGTCCCCCACGATAAACACGTTCTCATGTCCCGGTGCACGCAGGAATTCATCTACTTTCACGCGGCCGCGCATCGCCTCGAAGCCTGCTTCCTCGATGAGGCGGTTGCCCCGGATCCCGCCGGTCCAAATCACAGTCTGCGACTTGATAAACTCCCCGTCTGCAAGCTGGACGCCATCTGTAGTACATTCTTTAATAGCCGTAGCGATCTTGAATGTAACACCTTTCTTGGTAAGAACGTCCATAGCGTATTCCACCAGCTCAGGATCAAAGCCGGGCAAAGCGGTAGGAGCCGCTTCTACGTTATAAACCTTTACTAAAGCCGGATCCACGTCAAAATCCTTGCACAGCTGCGGAATCCGGTCCGCCAGTTCGCCGATAAATTCAATACCGGTGAAACCCGCACCGCCTACTACAAATGTCAAATAGTCTGTGCGGCGCGGCTCTTTCTTATATTTAGCGAATTGATATTCGATATGTTCTTTAATATGGCGTACGGTATTAATGCTCCGGATATTCATCGCGTTCTCCAGAAGTCCCGGGATTCCGAACGTCTCAGGCTCTCCGCCGAGACCGATTACTAGATAGTCATAGGAAAGGGTGCCGTCTTCCAATATCACCTTCTTATCCTGCGTGCGGATTTGAACTACGGTCGATTTAACAAAATCAATTTTAAATTCATCAATCAGCTTCAAAATGCTTACGCGGGCATTTTCAAAATGGTCCGTACCTGCAGCCGGCATATGAAGGTGGGTTGTGATGTAATGATAATCATGTTTGTTTACCAGTGTAACGTCCGCTTCGTTGTAGTTCAGCTCTTTCTGAAGTCGCAAAGCAGTGATGATCCCGCCATACCCCGCTCCGAGGATGACGATTCTTGGTATACGGCTCATATTGGTCTGATCCCTTCCATTCCCTATCCTTATTTTTATCTCTATTTTAAATTAATCCGGGGTATAAAGATATTGTGAAACTTTACACAAAACATTGTAAAAACGGCAAATCCTATGAGAACATACATCGAACATCTTATCTTTTCACCAGGGAATTTTCAAGTATGATTTGACGCCATGAAGCGTATCCTGTGGTAGAATTTGTAACGTTTTATCAGTGTTTCTTATAATCATCTTTCCCTATTTCATTCGCCTGTGCGGACGTTTATAATGGAATCTAATGGTTCGTACTACTAATAAAGAAGGTTTACCAATAACGGAGGTGTGGAGATTGTCTGAGTTACAGCAATCATCGAATCAAACGGATATCGCCATCATTGGCGGCGGCCCGGCCGGCATGTTCGCGGCTTTCTACGGCGGAATGCGCCAGGCGTCCGTGAAAATCATCGAAAGTATGCCTCAGCTTGGCGGACAGCTAGCCGCATTATATCCGGAGAAATATATTTACGATGTAGCCGGATTCCCGAAAGTCACAGCCATTGAACTGGTGAATAATCTTCGCGCCCAGATGGGGCATTTCCAGACCGACATCTGCCTTGAAGAAAAGGTGCAGAACGTCGTCAAGCGCGGAGAACGCGATTTTGAGATCGTTACCGACAAAGCGACCCATTTTGCCAAATCGGTTATCATTACCGCAGGGGTAGGCGCCTTCGAACCGCGGAAGCTGGAATTTGAAGACGCTGCCAAATACGAGAAGAAGAATCTGCACTATTTTGTAAACGACCTGAACGCTTTCAAAGGACAGAAAGTCCTTCTGACAGGCGGTGGGGACTCTGCCGTTGACTGGGCATTGATGCTAGAACCGATTGCAGAGCAGGTTACGCTCGTTCACCGCCGGGACAAATTCCGTGCTCACGAACACAGTGTAGAGAATCTTATGAACTCGAACGTCCGGATTATGACTCCTTATGAAATCAGCGGCTTATCCGGGGATAATCTTATTGAAAAGGCTGTTGTAAAGCACAGCAAGACCGGTGAAACTCTGGAGCTGGAAGTAGATGCAGTCATTGTAAATTACGGTTTCGTTTCTTCCTTGGGCCCGATAGCGGAGTGGGGATTGACTATCGAAAGCGGGTCGATCGTAGTAGATTCCCGCATGGAGACTTCAATTCCAGGCATCTTTGCAGCAGGTGACATCACTACTTATCCGGGCAAGCTGAAGCTAATTGCAGTAGGCTTCGGTGAAGCTCCGACAGCTATTAACAACGCTAAAGTGTACTTCGATCCGGAAGCCAAGCTTTCGCCTGGACACAGTTCTAACATGAAGTTTTAGGCACATGCTATAAGCTGCATCAGGGCATTCTAACTCCAACCAACATATGGAGGAGGAATGCCTTTTGTCTATGCTTTGTCCGTTGTGCAACGGGCTGGACTCGCTTCAAGGAGCTTGCCGGAACTGCGGTTCTCCGACGGAAGACCGCGGTAAATATAATGATTTTCTTGGCCCGTACGCACCTTACCGTGATATCGATGAAGAGAAGCTTACGAACGGCTTCATGGACTTGGCTTCGGGCCGGTGCATCCATGTTTTTTATTGCAGCCAATGCGGCACGACGACTAATGCGGCAATCCAGGAGTGGATCATGTAATTCCAATCCATGGCATTTTTTCTGAAACCCAGGAAATGACCTTTCGTATAACAGACGAAGAAGCTGCTGCAAACCTTAGCGGCTGTAAAGCAATTCTGTTCATCGGAGGGATACCATGGATACGGGATTACTGCTGGAATATGGATGGGTTCTACTTGTGTTGATTGCTTTGGAAGGCATACTGGCTGCAGATAACGCTCTGGTTATGTCCATTATGGTCAAGCACCTGCCCGAAGCTCAAAGAAAGAAAGCACTGTTCTATGGATTAGCCGGTGCGTTTGTGTTCCGTTTCGGTTCCTTATTCCTTATTTCCTATCTGGCGGATGTATGGTACATCCAGGCCGTCGGGGCCGCTTACCTGCTGTACATCTCATTAAGTCATCTGCTGAAGAGATATGTATTTAAGAAGCAGCTTGCAAGTAAACAGCACGGCAATAAAGAAGAGAATTTCTGGATCACCGTTCTGAAGGTGGAAATAGCAGACATTGCATTTGCGATTGACGCCATTCTGGCTGCAGTTGCCTTGGCTATTACTCTTCCGGAGACGGATCTCCCTCCGATTGGCGGACTTGACGGCGGCCAGTTTCTAGTCATACTTGCAGGCGGCATTATAGGCCTGGTGATTATGAGGTTTGCAGCGTCCTACTTCAGCCGGCTGCTGGAGCAGAGACCCGGTCTGGAAACGGCTGCCTTTTGTATTGTCGGCTGGGTAGGCGTTAAACTCGCTATCTATGCTCTCGCCCATCCCGATATCGCTGTCCTTCCCAAAACGTTCCCAAAGGACCCGGTATGGAAGATGATTTTCTGGGGGATCCTCATTGCAATCGCAGTAGGCGGCTGGTTTTTATCCAAAGAAAGATCGACAGCTTCTGCTTCCCAGGCAAAAATAAAAGGGAACCCATGCTAGTAGCAAAGGCTCCCTATTGGCTGAGGCCCCCTGCAGGGCCTCTTTTCGTTTGTCCGTGCCTAGGCACCGGCTGCATGCGCAGTCTGTTCTATATTTAAATTGCGTTTGTGGATCTCGGCAAGCAGCAGATAAATAAACTCGTCTTCCAGGTCCAGGTCAACCGCCTTGAAATAAGATTCTACTAAAACTTCATTGCTGATAACGTTCATAATCACCTCCACCTTTCATTTTTCAGATTAGAGTGTCAACGCTACAGTACCAACAATATGGAATAATCACGGTTGGTTTCCATATCTTAACATGCCATAAAATATAGAACAACCGTTCGGTTATCCACAGCATTTTGTTGATAGCCTGTGTATAAGGTGTGGGTAAGGTTGTTGTTTCCTGTACAGCCCGGTGTGGATTTTGTGCACAAAGTTATACACATGTCCCCAACCAGTTTCTATGATAATAAACTTTAATCATTTATTAATAGTTTCATAGATATATTAATCACATAGAAGCGCCGCCAGTGAACCTGACAGCGCTTGGCCGTTATTGCGGGCGTGTATTCACTTCGAAAATCCAGATATGGCCGGACCGGTCGATTCCATAGTCATACCCCAGCAGCGAGATACCGGGAAACTTTGACTCAAGAATCTTTGAGCAGCTGCGTGTCAGCTCTTTCATTTCATTCTTCTTGTGCCTTACCAGCTTTGGCGAAAGCGATCTGGCTATCCCTTGTGCCGCCGTAAGCTGTGTCCCTCCGCGGCAAAGATTGGTCACGAACAATCCCGGTTTGGCAAGCCTTCCTACTAAAGCACGGAAATGCCAATTGTGCCCTATTTTCTGTACTTTCACCCTGTAGTCGATCGGACGTCCCGAGATCGTCGCCATATGAATGGTCCGCTGAATCATATACCGCCGCCGCTTACGGATTTTCCCGATCAGGCGGGTCAACCCTTTATAACTAAGTCCCGCATGAACTCTGCTGTAATGGTACAAATTGTATCCATTTGCCCCGCGGTTCACTTTGATCACCCCGTGCCCGCCGGCTCCTACGATCGGTTTCATGACAACGGAGCCATATTTGTTCAGCATCACCAGCAGATTTTGCGTAGTGTACAATCTCGATTCCGGTATGTGCCCTGCGACGCGCCGGTCACTGAGCAATACAATCGTTTTGGCCCATTTGCTTGCTAGCTGCCTTCTCTTGGGCAATGCCGTTACTCCCTGGATGGCGGCCTGAACCCATTCGGGCATCGGTTCTTCCGACGGCTGGGGAGCTTCCGGAGACGTCTTAGGCTCCGAACCGGTCACCTGGCCGGTGTCCTCCAGTTCGTTCCCCGACAACTCCGGCGATGAACCGTCTTCCTGGGCCGCCCTGATGTGCATCACGCCTTCCATTTCCTCCATGTCCAACTCTCCTTTATGCTGGGGATAGGTAACGTTTGTACTGTAAACATATTCATCAAGGGTATATGTCTCTTGGATGTTTGTCTGTAGGAAAAGCCCCTTTTCAGTCGGAAGGGACAACGGCGGAGGGGCTGCAGGTTCATGCCCATGCCAAAAAGGCCGGGAACGTTCTCCCGGCCTTTCTTCTAAATTCATAAGTATATTCACCCTGGCATTACCGCCTTGGATCGTCTTTCAGATCATCGATATATTTACGATTGTCGATAAATTTCTCGATAGAAAATACCGTGAAAATGGTCGCCACGGCACCCAGTACGATGTACATGTAGGTCTGAAATTCAAGCCCGATTGCTGCGATCCATGCGGCTGCCTGCACAACGGCAAGGACCAGGGCCAGAATCCATTTTACAGTTGTAGACATAAGCGCCCCCTTCGGAATATCCAAAAAAGGCCTTCCGGAATTCATTCCTCATGAATTCACGGAAGGATCCTTCCCGTTGCCCGTCAGCAGTCCGCGTCGGGTTTCCCCGCATCGGCAGCTGTTCTAAAACTGCTTCCGCAGCCGCACGTTGCCGTTGCATTCGGGTTATTGATGGTAAAGCCGCCGCCCATGGCAGACTCTTTAAAATCGATCTCAAGTCCGTTTAAATATTTCAGGCTGGTACCGTCCACCACTACTTTCAATCCTTGGACATCAAGCTCCTGATCGTTCTCCTGGCTCTCATCGTCAAATCCCATTCCGTAGGAGAAGCCGCTGCATCCTCCTTCTTTAACGCCTAGACGCAGGAACAAGTTCGGTGTTTCTTCGGCCGCCAGCATTTCCTTAATCCGGTCTGCCGCGGTTTCGCTTATATGAATCATGGCAAATGCCTCCTTTAGGTCCATGAATGCTTACCTATTTATAGTATACTGATTATTTCCCTATGCCTCAAGTGCCATTCCCCCTGCCTTATGTTTACATTTTGCACGAGTCGTATTGCCCCCTTTCGCTAACAGGTTTATAATAAGGACAGTTTTGTATACAGAAGTAAAAGAATCGGCCAATAGACATAAAACCGGGGAAATCCGGTTTTTTTCCTGAGTGGATGAGGAGGCTTACCTATGAGTTTGATTATTAGCAGTCCGGACCGGCGCATGGCGGAAATCGCCGAGAAAGTGGAACACGGTGAACGTCTTTCACTTGAAGACGGCGTATTCCTGTATCAGTCGGATGATTTATTAACCATCGGTCAACTGGCAAACAAGGTAAATATGCGCAAAAACGGCAAAAAGGTATATTTTATCGAAAACATGAGCCTTTATTTCACCAATGTATGTGAATCGCACTGTGCGTTCTGCAATTTCCGTAAAGATGAAGGCGAAGAAGGAGCTTACACGCTAAGCGGTCCGCAAATGATTGAGTATGTCGAACAGCATTACCACCCCGGCATCCGCGAGTTTCATATCGTCGGCGGCCACAATCCCCATGTCCCTTTTCAATATTATGTAGATTCTTTAAAAGCCCTGAAAGACCGTTTCCCCGGCGTTACAATAAAAGCTTATACGGGCGCCGAAATCGAATTCTTCTCCCGGATCAGCGGACTCAGCTTTAAAGAGGTCATTCAAGAGCTAATGAAAGCCGGCCTTGATACGCTTACGGGCGGTGGAGCAGAGATTCTGTCCGACCGTTACCGCGACAAAATGCATGTGGATAAAGCCAATGTCGAGCAGTATCTGAATGTTCATCGGGCCGCCCACGAGCTCGGTTTAAAAACTCATACCACCATGCTCTACGGTTCCATCGAAACGCTGGAGGAGCGCGTGCAGCACATGATATACCTGCGTGAGCTGCAGGATGAGACTAACGGCTTCATGGTGTTTATTCCGCTGTCCATGCAGCCGATTAACCGCAATGCGGGAATCAAGCGCCGCAATTCGGCTTATGAGGATCTGCGGACGCTTGCGATCAGCCGGCTGATGCTGGATAATTTCCAGCACATCAAAGCCTATTTCATCAACATCGGGACTCAGCTGACCCAACTGGGCATGACGTTCGGCGCTTCCGACGCCCATGGAACCATCATTAAAGAACGGATCAGCCATGCTGCCGGCGCCCTGACACCGGACGGATTGACCCGTGACGAGCTAGTCTGGCTGATTAAAGGCGCGGGCCGGATTCCCGTGGAACGGGATACATTTTATAACGAAATCAAGGTATACGAGTAACGGGCTGGGACAAGCGTCTGCATTCAAGTTTGAAACCGCACTGGAGAAGGGTACAGATTAGAGACAACCTTTTCAAATTTATATTTCTTTTGAAAGGATCGCGTGCATAATGAAAAATTTTGTAATTCTCGGCGGCGGCTACGGCGGTTTAACAGTGGCTATGGAACTCTTGGAGAAAGAACTGCCTAAGGATACGTCGATCATGATGATCGACCGGATGCCTTATCAAGGGCTTAAAACCGAATATTACGCACTGGCTTCCGGGACGGTATCCGATATGGACATCCGCGTCGGCTTCCCTGAAGATCCGCGGCTGATTCTTAAGTACGGTAACGTTACGGAAATTAATCTTGAACAGCAGACGATCCAGTTGAACGGGGAAGAAGCGATCTCTTATGACTGGCTCGTAATTGCCTTAGGATGCACGGATAAATACCACGGAATTTTAGACGCAGAAACATACTCCCATAGCATTCAGTCGCTTTCCAGTACGCGCAAAGCATACCAGGCACTGAACGATGTGAAGCCTTACGGGCAGGTTTCCATCGTCGGCGGCGGGCTAAGCGGTGTCGAAGTGGCTTCCGAGCTGAGGGAAAGCCGTCCGGATTTAAACATCCGGATTATTGACCGGGGACCAAGCATTTTGTCGGCATTTCCAACGAAGCTGCAGGATTATGTCAGGGAGTGGTTTCTGGAACATGAAGTGGAAATGCAGTCTTTTATTTCGTTGACCCGGCTGGAAAATGGGGTACTGTGGGATAAAGATGTAAATCCGATTTACACGGACGCAACCGTCTGGACTGCCGGAATTCAGCCTGTCCAAGTCGTCCATGAGCTGAAAGTGCCCAAAGATTCTCAGGGGCGCGTGCTGCTGAACGAGTACCATCAGATTCCCGAACATCCGGAAGTATTCGTCGTCGGCGATTGTGCCTCCCTGCCTTTCTCCCCTAGCGCGCAGGCTGCGGAAGCGCAAGGAAAGCAGGTTGTCGAAGTGATTACCGCCATTTGGAAAGGAAAAACCCCCGAGCTCGGACAAATCAAGCTCAAAGGGGTTCTCGGGTCACTCGGCAAAAAAGCCGGCTTCGGCATGATGGGCAAGCGCGCCATTATGGGACGTGTACCGCGTGTTCTTAAAAGCGGCGTCCTGTGGATGTCGAAACATCATTTCGGTTAATCTATATCGAGATCAAAGTCGAACTGCTTTTGGTATTCCTTAATATTAGCAATAATCGCTTCATACAATTCATCTGCGGTCGGAGCCGCTACAATTTCCCCGTTGACGATGGCAAAAGGGAACAAGTAGCATTCGCCGCAGTTGCCTAAGCAGCCGTATTCGATCACATCGTATTCAGGGTTGCTCTCCAGTTTCTTCATCACGGCATCCGTGCCGTGATGCATATTGCTGGCGCAAAATTCTATGATGGGTATCATGGAGTAAGTTCACCTAGCCTTATCGGTTTGCACCATTTTATTTTTGACCCGTTTGTTATATAATAATAAAAGAAAGGAGTTGAATCAAATGAGCGATACAGTACAAAACTCTCAGTACGATGAGGTTTTAGAAGTTCTAGATAAGCTTCGCCCGTTCCTTCAGCGCGATGGCGGTGACGTGGAACTGGTTGATGTGGAAGACGGCATCGTGAAATTGAAACTGATGGGTGCTTGCGGAAGCTGCCCAAGCTCCACGATTACCCTGAAAGCGGGTATCGAGCGCGCATTGGTTGAAGAAGTAGAAGGCATTAATGAGGTTGTTCAGGTATTCTAATTTATTTATAAATCGCCCCCGGTAACCCGGGGGCGATTTTTTGTGGACTGGGGTGCCGGGCAATTACTCTCAACCAATAAGATGCCCGGAGCCCCCTTAGTACTATGTGGTAACACTAACTTGATGTGCACATTGTGTTAGTGAAATCTCATATCACTAACGGCGGCGAAATGGTTACTCTCAACCCGATTGATGTTACCATATCCAAAACATGTCTGCTGGAAGGCGTTAGCTTCCTTAATTGAACGCTTTCCTATGTCAGCGGTTTCTTGATATGCGACCGGATCGGATCCAGTCCGCCGTTAACGTCGATGATGTTGCCTGTAACAAAATCCGATTCTGGCTGGCATAGGAAGCAGATGATCCGCGCCACGTCCTCACCGGCTCCCGGACGGCCGCGGGGAGACTCATCGTCCTGAAGCTGAGCCACTTCGCTGATCAGCTTCTCTTTGTTCGCCCCGCGAATGTCGCCGGGGCAGATCATGTTCACCGTGATGCCGTGCGGCGCCTCTTCCACCGCCAGCGTCTTGGTGAACGAGACCAGGCCGACTTTGGCCGCGGCATACACGGCCCGGTGAGGCCATCCGCGGGCCTCCGCGGCATGGCCGAAGCCAAAATGCACGATGCGTCCCCATTGTCTTTGGCGCATCCCCTGAAGCAGGAGGAGGTCCAGCTCCATCACTCCCAGCAGGTTCCCCTGCATCAGATAATTGATCTCAGCCGATGTGTACTCGCTGAACAGACGGCGCTCCCGGACAAAAGGCCCCGCATTGTTAACCAGAATATCCACGGGACCGACTAATGACTGCGCTTCTTCCATAAGCCGGAGCCGATCTTTCTGGACCGAAATGTCCGCCTGCACAGCCGCACTTCTGACGCCTTCAGCATGCAGCTGCTCGACTAACTGTGCCGCTTCGTCCCTGCTGTTCACATAGTTGATCACTACGTTGCATCCTTCTTCAGCCAGCTTCAGTGCCGTCATGCGCCCCAAACCTTTGGCGCTTCCTGTAATCAAGGCCGTACGATTTTGCAATTTCACGCGACATGCACCTCCCCGTGTGTATGTACCCGTAAGCCTGTGCCTTCTTAAGCCTGACTTTCCGCAATTCTCCGGTAGCTTTCCGTAAACACCTCACGCAGCGTGTGCAGGGCAGCTTCCAGTCCTTGACGGAGGTCGGCCATATTTTGCTTCACATTTTCCAGCGGTTCCTTCGGATTATATTTTTCATAAACCCGCAGCAGATCATCCTGCATTTCCGCATTCATGAAGTGAATTTCAGTATTCCGCTGTTCCCGCAGCTTTCGAAGCGGCTCATCATAGCGGTCTTTTAAGCTGTACAGCGTATTCGCCAGCTTTTCCTCAGTATGGTTTTTCTGCATTTGGCGCAGCACCGTAAAGTAAGAGAATCTGGGCTTGGTTTTCTCCGTTTGCAGGTCCAGCAGGTCGTTCAGGAAATAACCGATTTTGTCAAAAAGGGAAAAAAGCCGGATAAACGCATTTTTATAATAATATACGTGCAGATAATAGTCCTGCTGCTCTTCCTCCGTCATATTGCTCAAAGAGGTTTTCCGGATGCGCTCAGCATACCGCCCTGCGGCATAGACGCTCTGATCCAGCTCGCTTAACGACATCATCAGTCCGCTCGTCCACAGCTCAATTCTGCGGTATTTTGGCGTTGCGCCTTCCTTTTGCCGTCCGTTGTAGTCATGGAGGCGCCGGCGGAAGCGTTCGATGTCCTGACTGGCTTCCCTGAGCAATCCGCTTTCTTCCGGTTGTGGTTCATTCAGTAACAACTTTTTCAGCACACCGTTCACACTCCTTCCTCGGGTCTGGGCGCCGTCATTCGTTTGGCCTGCTGCATCCGGTCGGCTTGCACAAGATACATCGCAATCAGAACAGCTGCTCCACCGAGGTATTCAGCTAACGTAATTTGTTCCTTCAAAATCAGCACACCGGCCACAGCCGCCGTTACCGGCAGCAAGTAACCGTATACCGAGGATTTAAAAGGGCCCAGCTTTCCCAGACTCCAATTATGCAAAGTAAAAGCAGCCAATGTAGCCAAGATGGAAGTATAGGCAAGGCTCCACCATCCCGCAGGACTAATCGAACCCAGATAAGCACCGTTAATGTTGAACAGTACATAAGGCAGGAGCCAAAGCGCGCCGAACGTCATCTCCAATGTGATTAACAAAGGCAGAGGATACTTCGCAACCAGCCTGTTCATATATATTAAATAGAATGCGCCGATAAAACTCCTCATCAGAAGCAGTACATCTCCTCTGAGTGTATCGGCTCCGAAATGCAGCCCTTTCCCGGACACGATAATAACTACGCCCACGAAAGCCAGCGGTATCCCCGCCGCCATTCTCCAGGTAAGCCGGATTTCCATCAAAATTAAGGCAATGATGGCTGTCACGATCGGCATAAAGCCGCGTCCTAGAACAGCACCGTTGGAAGTGCTCGAATATTGCAGCGCATAAGAAAGCACCACTTCCATACCGACCGTAGAAGCAAGGCTAAGCAGGATGATCCACAGCAGATCCTTGGGTGCCATGCGGAAAGACTGCTTTTTGGACCGCTGGTACACCACAGTATACGCCCAAAGAATGGGAACGATACAAGCATACCTCAGCCCGTTAAAGAGGATTGGATCCCACTCCCGGCCTCCGATTTTCATAGAGGTCAGATTGACTCCC
This sequence comes from Paenibacillus gansuensis, assembly GCF_042684925.1. Classification (NCBI taxonomy): domain Bacteria; kingdom Bacillati; phylum Bacillota; class Bacilli; order Caryophanales; family Paenibacillaceae; genus Paenibacillus; species Paenibacillus gansuensis. The sequence continues at coordinate 580,218 of NZ_JBHUME010000008.1, forward strand.
CACAACACATAAACGGCTATGAATCCGAGGTGCGGGAGCCAGGAGGCCTTAGGTTTATTCATTAGGAGCTACCTCCCGTTCTATCTCCCTTAGTCTAGTTAAGCCAATGGGAAATATTCTTTCCAGCGGCCTGAGACCAGGTCCACAATGTCTTCACGAGGGAACAGTTCATCGGGATAACCCGGCTTCATACGGGCATCGATTACGATGGGCAGTTCATAGCCGATATGATGTTGCAGCAGTTCTGCGTCCGCGTACATGTCGTGGGCCGGATTGAATCGCGTAAACACAGTCCACAAGAAGGCGGTCTGATCGTGAGCGATAGACACGTCATCGACAAGGATGATCAGCGGCCAGCCTGACAGCTGTGTTTTTACGCGCCGCAGCAGCCGCTGGGCCAGCTCGGGCTCACGTTCGTAAGAAGCGCCGGAGACGACTAGGCATCCGCCGCAATAGACGGCCGCTCCGTCAATTTCGTCAATCTGTCCTCCGTCATAAACGCGCGGCAGCTCGCGGACCGGGGCGCCGGTACCCAGCAATACGGCTTTACTGCCGTGGTTCAACTGGCGTCCGGTGTAGTCCAGCGTGTCATGCGACGTTTTGTTGAATATAAACAGGTCCTTCCGGGGATCGAAGCGCTCCAGCACTGCTTCCATGAGCTGAGCGAAGTTTTCGAGATTCACGGCCTGATCGGTAAGGATCAGGAATTTGGTCAGCGACAACTGGCCTTCGCCGAGAATTCGGAACGCGGAGCCAAGCGATTCCCGAGCATAGCTTTCTCTTACAATAGCGGAGGCCAGCGGGTGAAACCCTGTTTCGGCGTAAGTCCATAGTTCTTTCACGCCGGGCATGACCATTGGGAACGCCGGCGACAGCAGCCGCTGCAGGAATTCGCCCATGTAATAGTCTTCCTGGCGCGGCTTGCCGACAATCGTTGCCGGATAAATCGCATCTTTCCGGTGATACACCCGGTTAATATTGAACACAGGAAAATCATGTGTCAGCGAGTAATAACCGTAGTGGTCCCCGAACGGCCCCTCCGGGCGCCGGACATGTGCCGGCACTTCGCCGCAGATCGCGAACTCAGCTTCGGCCACTAATTTATGTCCGCCGTGCGGACTTTGGACGGTCGGCAGCTTTTTGCCTAGAATCAGGGAAGCCAATAATAACTCGGGTAAATGCTCCGGTGCCGGCGCAATCGCCGAAGCAATCAATGCGGGAGGTCCCCCGAGAAACACGGTTACCGGCAGCGCCTGGTTCTTCTTCTCCGCTTCATGATAGTGGAAGCCGCTGCCTTTGTGGATTTGCCAGTGCATTCCCGTTGTATTCCCGTCGTATACCTGCATCCTGTACATACCCAAATTATGATGCTTCGTCTCCGGGTGCTCCGTGTAAACCAGAGGCAGCGTTACAAAAGGGCCGCCGTCTTCCTGCCAGCTTGTCAGCACAGGCAGTTTGCTCATGGGAGCATCGGTGTCGCATACCTGCAGGACCGGGGCTTCCGAAGGCTGTACCTTTTTCAGGCCGACCTTCATCAGGTCCAGCAGCATCCCCCGCTCATTCCACAGCGCTTTAGGCGTTGGGGGAATCAGCGTATCCAAGGCGCCCACAAGCTGTTTCATCAGCTGTTCCGGCCGGGGGCCGAACGCAAGATCCACACGCCGGCTGGTACCGAACAAATTGGTAACGACGGGAAACGGGCTCCCTTTTACATTGGTAAATAACAAAGCGGGCCCTTGTTCATCGATAACGCGGCGATGAATTTCAGCAATCTCCAAGTTCGGATCCACAGGGGCATCGATAATGGCAATATCGTTTTCTTTACGCAGTACTTCGATAAATTGACGCAGGTTGGCAAAATTCATGGGTTCGCTCTCTCCTAAGATTAGTCTTCCAACGTTTCTATGTACACAGGAGCAATTCCTGCTTAACGCGGCAAAGCAACCCGTACCTTAGTTACGGGCTGCTTTGAATGTAGTGATGCATAGGAAACTGATAACCGCAAACAAACCGGAAACCAGCATAATATGAAGCAAAATGGTGAAAAGATACAAATCCGTCCCCATCGTAGTTACCAGCAGCGCACCGCTGAAAACTTGAGCGGTGACCAGGGCGAGCGCCCACATGCTGCCTAGAACGACAGTACTCTCCGATTTATATTTCCGCCACGCCGTTGCGGCCAGCGATGCAATAGCAATCCAGAGCAAGGCTGCTGCGATCCTGTGCATAAAAGCGATACCTGCTGCGCCGGAGAACTCCGGAACCGCCTCACCGTTACAAAGCGGCCATCCGAGGCAGCCGGCTCCGGAATCGGTATGCCGGACATAGGCTCCGATATAAACCACGATGTAGGTATAGACTGCAATCAGCCATACACCGCTGCGGTAACCTTTGCTTACCATCGTCTTCGTTCCGGTTAATAGCGCGGAAGAAGTATTCCCCCTTTGCCAAATGCTGATCGCCAGCAGCAGCGTACAGGCAAAGGCCAGCAGGGAGATGCCGAAATGAAGCGCCATAATGGCGGCGGTCGGCTCCCAGATCACGGCCATTGCTCCCAAAGCAGCCTGAAGCACAGTAAAGAAAAGAGCTCCTAAAGCATAATACAGGGAATCCCGGCGCTCCCTTACTTTAAAGGCGACGGCTGCTACACAAGCCAATACTAATATGCCTTCAAGTCCTGTAACGGCACGATGGCTGTATTCAATTACGGACTCTATCGTATATGCGGGCACAAACTTTCCATTGCACAGCGGCCAATCCGTTCCGCAGCCTCTGCCGGATTCCGTATTTGTAACGACGGCGCCTGCCAGCAGAACCAGAAACATGCCGATGCAGGAAAGGGTCGTCAGCCACTTTAGTCCACGGTTGTTCACTGCAGACACCTGCCTTTCCATTCGTTGCTGTTAGGGTTGGAACTGAGTATGCAAACAAGTTCAACTTTTCACAAACCCTGTTGCTTTCTTCATTATAACGGTTCAAACAGGCGAATGCCACGCAGAAATATTACAAAACGTTGGCAAAACCTTGTCGAAAAAATGCTTGCCTGCCTCTCCTAAAAAATGGTATACATGAGGTTGATAGATTGATAGTTTAGGAGAAGGAGCGTGGCCAAATTGGATCTTCATCGCGATACTGATACAACTTCTACATTTCATCATATCCGTAAAGCAGCCTTTCTAGCCTGCACAGCTATTCTGCTGACAGGCGCATTAGCAGTAACGCCTGTACAAGCTTCTTCAACTGCGGCTGCTTCATCAGCAGGTTCCCAAACAGGTGTAATGCTAGACGGCTATGCTCTGCCGTTTCCATCACCGCCTTCTTTCCAAAAAGGGGTAACCATGGTGCCATTCCGCGCTATTGCGGAAGCGCTGAATATCAGCGTCCAATGGTCTTCAGCTTCCAAAAAGGTCACTGCGAACGGGATCGTTGACGGAAAGCAGCGGCAAGTGGTGCTTACCATCGGCCGAACGACTGCGGTGGTGGACGGTTCAGCCATGAAGTTGGCCGCCGGCCCGATTCAAATCAACGGCAATGTACTGGTGCCATTGAACTTCTTCAGCTCGCAATTCGGAGCGCAAGTAAGCTGGAACCCGGGTGCAAAGCAGGTAGAGATCTTATCTCCGAAACGGGATCTGCACACTAGGGCGTTTTATGCCATCCGCTCCTTCTCGGACGTGTCCCTGCTGCCGCAATTCGATTCCGTTTCGTTCGGGTGGACCCGCCTGGATGCTGGGGCCCGTGTAGTTCAGAACGGGGCTGTATTTAACTGGCCGCAGCCTTCCGGAGAGGTAACCGCAGAGAGCATCGTGGGTGATGCGGCAGCGGCAGGCACGGAAACGTATCTTATGGTGTTTGCAGACGACGCACAAGGAGAGCTGTCCAAGCTGCTCAGGGATGCATCTTTACGCGATGCGGCTGCCGATGAACTGGTTCGCCTTGCTTCAGAGAACGGGTTTCAAGGGATTCAGCTGGACTTCGAAGGCCTGGGCCGAAAAACGGTACCTGCATCGGCTGCCGGGTTGCAGAAGGCTGCCGATGATCAGAAGGAGCTGACGGATTTTGTATCTGTGCTGTCCGGGAAAGCGAAGAGCCAAGGGCTGAAATTGTCTCTAGCCCTGCAGCCGTTGAACGGCTGGTTTCTGGGGTATGATTATGCAAAGCTTGGCGCTATGGCGGATGATATTGTTGTCATGGCCTACGCCTATGGGGACGAGAAATCGCCGGAACCGTTACGCAGCATTGACGAAGCCATCAGGCTGACACTGAAACAGGTCCCGAAGGAGAAAGTAATGCTTGGAGTTTCCTTCGCGAGTGAGAACGAAACATCGCTGCCGAAAGTAATCGGCCTCGCGAAGCGGTACAACTTGAAAGGCGCCGCCTTCTGGCGTCTGGGATTGCCTTCGCAGGCGGAAATTCAAGCAGTTCAGAAAAGTGTGGAGTAGGTCACCTTGGTTAAGGTTGGTGCCGATCCGCACTTTCATTGAAGTTTGGTCAGCAGTTGTTTAATCGTCTTGGTTGCCGCTGAAACTGAAAAGTACAGCAAAAACTCCCGGTCGCAAAGCGACAACGGGAGTTTTTGGTTCATGGCTTATTTGCTTACTGCAGCCGCTACTTCTAGAGAACGGTCCAGAAACTGTTCGATTTCTTCGCGGGACTTGCGCAATTTGCTGACGAAACGGATCAGTTCCTTGCCTTCCTTGAATGCAATGAAGCTGGGAATTCCCAGGATGTTCAGCTCTTCGCACAGTTCCGGCATATCGTCGCGGTCTACATGAATGAAGTTCAGCCGATCGCCGTATGATGCCTCCAACTCCGGCATGAAGGGGTCGATGAAATGGCAGTCGGGACACCAGGTTGTTTTGAAAACGGCTATGGTCGGTTTGCTGTCCGCAGTGATCGCATGAAATGCTGCTGTATCTTTGATTTGTTCCATGATCATTTCCTCCTTTTCCGTATGGCTGTGATGTGATTTTGTTATAGCATTCCCTATACCCCGTGTCAACTTTCTCCCCAGTAAGTAAATCCGTTCTCCCAGGCATATAGTATAGAAAGAAACCAGCCGATGACAGGGGGAACTGAAGTGAAACCCGCCGGACGAAAAAGAACATTATGGCGAACTTTATGGGATAAAATGACACACCTGCCGCAGGATGCCGCCCACTACTTGAAAGGAAAGTGGCAGAGCCAGGAGTTTTCCGCAGAGCTGGCAGAGCATCCGCTCCCCCTTCAGCTGCCCGCCGATGCCGTCAAAGTGTTGACGCCGAAGCTTAAAGCCGCTGTGGTGCCCGTCCCGGGTACAATCGTCCCTCCTTCCCGGCCGCTTCGTCCGATGGAAAAGGAGATTGCCGTACGTATTCAGGAGCAGACGGCTGCCGCCAACCGGAACAATGTAACCCGTACCGCAGCTTATTTAGCGATGTACCGAAGCCATCCGGAACTGCATTGGGCTTTCCTTGCCCACATGGTATCCAGGAACGGCGGATGGAATATGACAGATCTGAAGGGCGACCTGCTGCCCAGACTGCTTAGTCCCGCTCAAACGGAAGCCATTTTTGTTTTTCTGGAGAAGGCGAACAACTATATTTTTCAGGATGCATATCCCCAGCTGCTGCTATATGCCGAAAGCCGGAAACGGAAGATGCCTTTGTTTCACCTGCTCCCTCAGTTTCATATTTCAGCCTTCATGCGGCCGTTCTGGGAACGGTTTTGGGAGACCGGGGAAAGCTCCTTGCTTACGGTGGCGCTGATCGTCAACGAACAGCATTACATCGAACACCGCATCGTTCAAAATAAAGAGGTCCAAACCCAAGTGCTGCAGTCGCTGCAATTTCAGGCCCAATCTCTTCTTCAGTTGAATCAGGTCGTGTTCCCGTACTCGACGGACCCGCTCCTGTCACGGGAGCAGTTGCGCCTCCGCCTCGCGGGGCTCGTGCTCGAGCAATTCGCCGACCTCGACGAACGCATCGGCGTCGGCCGCAGCCTGTACGCGATCCTCTTCGGCTTCGAGGATCTGCACGAAGGCTCGCGGCGCTTCGCATTCTCAGCGCCGCATACCGGCTCCCGCGCGGACTATTGGCCGCAGCTGTTCGCGCGCATCAAAAAAGCCTCTCCGTCCCATAACTACACGGAGAGGCTTAACGGCTGCGCCCTGCGGCCCGGCGCAGCGCCCTTGTACAGCCCCGCGCTCGAGCACGCGTGGCCGGACCGCACCGTCGAACCGCCTGCCCGGTTCGACTGGTTTCAGTCCATGGACGCGCTGCGGCATTTCAGCCCGCTGCGCGCGCCCCATTCGTTCGACATGACGAACGAATATTGCTTCGGGTTAAACAAAGTGGAGCTCGCCATCCTAACCGGCGAGCACCTCCTGGATGAGTAAGCGGCCCTGGCCCCAGAAACCGTGCCGCCTCCTTACGCCTCCCGCTTCGCCGGAAGCGACTTGCCGAGCAAGCGCAAGACCCGGTTGATGAGCTTGCGCAGCGGAGCCGGAAATCCGGCCGCCTCCTCCGCAGTCACCACCCGGAACAGCCATAATCCTGCAGCATAAGCCGCAAATGCAGCGCCGCCCACGACAACGCAGGCAATGAGGTTATGCACTATTTTGCCGCCGGGAACGAAAGCATCGGTCAGAAGCTCAAGCCCCCAGCCTAATCCTGAAGCCAACACGATCGTAGCCAGGAAACCGGACCAACGCCCGCCCAGTACGTTGTAATCCACAAATTTGCGCAGCGCCCTCAGATTCAACCCGGCCGTAACTAGGAAACAAAGCGTTGTGGCTGCCAAAATACCGTATACGTTGAAAAACGGAGCCAGCGCGAAGCTTGCGGCCAGCTTCACGGCAATGCCGATGTACACGTGCTTCATCGACCATCTCTGCTTCCCTAATCCGGTCAAAATAGATCCCGAAGTCATCATGATAATCTGAAAAATCGTGCCGAACGTCAATAAGGCTATATACCCGATACCCGTAGGTTCCTCGAAAATAAGATTATTGATCGGACGGGCCGCCACGACCATGGCGATCACGACAGGCACACCGCTGTAAATCGAAATGCGCAGTGCCTGGGAGGCTTGCCGCACCACTTCTTGCGAACGTCCGGCAGCGTAAGCGGAAGCGATTGCCGGAATAATGGACTGACTGAGCGCAATCGCCAGAATCGGCGGAATGCCTGCCAGAGACTGCGCCTTCTGGAAGACGTCTCCCAATGCAGCCTCAGCAGCCTCCAACCCCATTCCATGTTTAACCAAAGGGATTGTGATCAAAGAGTCAATTAAGTAAATCAACGGAACCATAAACGAAATCAGCACAATCGGAATTGAAGTTTTGAAGATTTCGCCGTAAATAGACCGGAAACGAAGCTTGTCCGCCACAGCGGAGATGTCCGTCCCTCCGCGGTTTGCAACAGCTTCCAACACTCCATCCACCCTGTCCTGTTTACGCAGCCTGAGCGCAAAATAGACCATGACGCCCAATGCTCCGATACTGCCTGCTACGCCGCCAAAAGCGGCACCGGCAGCTACAATTTTGTCGCTGGACCCGGCCGAGTACAGCAAGTAAGCAAACAGCACAGCCGTAAGCACCCGCAGAATCTGTTCCACGATCTGCGAAATCCCCCCTGCCAGCATCATCTGGCGGCCCTGAAAGTATCCCCGCATCATCGCGATCATTGGGAAGAAGATCAAGGCGGGAGCCAGGGCACGAATGGCTGGCACGGAGTCCGGCTGATTCGCTAAGCTGGCATAAAGCGGGGCGAATACAAGCAAAACCGCCGTAATAAGAACACCAGCCACAACACCGAACATCTGCGCCGCACGATAAATCCGCTGCGCCTCGGCCGGCTTGCCTAAGGCCATACGTTCCGAGACCATTTTGCTGACCGTGCTCGGAATCCCCGCCGTAGCGATTACAAGTAAGGCCAAGTAAATGTTATTAGCCGTCCCAAACGCCACTTTTGCCGTAGAACCGAAGAAATAATCCAGCGGCACCCGCTGAAATAAGCCCAATACCCGGGCTATGAGCGCTGCGGCCGCCAAAATAATCGTTCCCTTAATCAATGAGTCCTTTTTAGCCACTTGAGCCCTTCCTTCCTGCCTCGCAGCATTAAACCTGCCTTGCTGCAAATCAAAAGCCGTGCGCCAAAGCCGCACGGCTGTCCTGTACCCAGTATACTACTTTTTCGAAATTTGTTGAAGCGGCTGCGCGTTGCCGTACTTCGGTGCAGCGCCCTTGCCCGCTGCCGCCCAGCGGATTCCGTTGGAGATCACTTTCAGCACGTCTTTATTGTGGTACGTAGGATACGTTTCGTGTCCAGGGCGGAAGTAGAATACTTTTCCTTGGCCGCGGTAGTACGTGCAGCCGCTGCGGAAGACTTCGCCGCCTTCGAACCAGCTTACGAACACCAGCTCATCCGGTGCCGGAATGTCGAAGTGCTCTCCGTACATTTCTTCCTTCTCGATTTCAATGTATTCGCCAAGGCCTTCTGCGATCGGGTGAGCCGGATTGACAACCCAGATAATTTCTTTGTCGTCTGCCTCTCTCCATTTCAGATCGCAAGTGGTGCCCATCAGCTTTTTGAAAATTTTGGAGAAATGCCCGGAATGAAGAACGATCAACCCCATACCTTCAAGTACGCGGCTGTGAACGCGGTTCACGATTTCGTCGGATACTTGATCATGCCCCATATGCCCCCACCACAGCAGGACGTCTGTAGAATTCAGAACTTCCTCCGTTAAGCCATGTTCCGGCTGGTCCAGTGTTGCGGTGCGAATTTCAAACTCCTCATTTGCCACTCCGCGGGCAATCGCGTTATGCAGGCCGTCCGGATAAATTTCCTTCATGGCAGGGTTGGATTTCTCATGCAGATTTTCGTTCCATACGGTAACTTTGATCACAAGGATTCATCTCCGATTCTAAATGTATTAAGTTGTTCCTGTTTATGTTGTATTGGCAAGACAATCTTATTATAACGCTCAGATACAGACGGCGCTATGTCCAAAATGGGCATAACCCTATCCTATTTTGCTATCCTCTCATCCGGTCAAATCCAGATAAAGAACAGGACGATCATAAGAACCTGCAGGAACAGCTTCATCACAATGCCAGAAAATAAACCGACCAGCGAACCCCAGCCGACTTTCAGCGATTTGTTCAGATCGGAACCGGCAATCATCTCGCCTGCAACCGCCCCGAGAAAAGGACCGGCCAGCAATCCCGCTACCGGAATGACGAAGGGACCGAAAATCAGCCCGATAATACTCCCCCATACCGATGCTTTACTGCCTCCAAACTTTTTGACGCCCCATGCGCTCACGGCATAATCGGCAATAAAGATCACGACCAGAATCGTGGTCTGTATGAACCAGAACCAGAATCCGAAATGAGAGAAGGTAAAGAAGAACCCGTACACGAAAAATGCGGCATATATCGCCACCACGCCAGGCAAAATCGGATAAACTGCCCCTGCAATTCCCACCACGAACAAAGCAATGACCAAAATCCATCCAACGATTTCCACCGTACCAGCCCCCCAACCTATTTTGCACCAAAACGAAATCCGCTAGACTTTCAGTACATATTCCTTAATTGCATGGCCGACGCCATGGTCGTTATTCGTTAACGTCACTTGGTCAGCCTCATTCTTAACCGCGTCCTGCGCATTTCCCATCGCAATCCCCAGCCCTGCCGCACGAATCGCTGCAATGTCGTTCAGGCTGTCCCCCATGGCAACCACCTGGCTCATCTCGATCCCCATCAGCTTGCAGACCTCCCTGAGGCCTGATTCCTTACTCACTCCAGGCGGGTTGATCTCAATGTTATCCGGACTCGAGTTCGTCAGCTCATAATGGCGGTACGGTTCCAGCTCGGCGGCTACGGCGGCGAGAATCTCCGCATTTTGCTCATAATACCCGAATTTCAGCCACTCCTCGGCTTCCTCCGAATCAGGCCACTGTTCGCGGTTGTACACCCCTGTGACCGAGTAGGCCCAGTACCAGACGTTGTGGCGGACGGCGATCTCACGCATGTGCCGTACGGCGCTCAGGTCCATATGCTCCCTTTTGAGGACGCGCTGCGGGTTTTCCCATACTTCGCTTCCGTTCACCAGTACCATCGGACCGTTCAATTCCAGCTGTTCCGCATAGGGCAGCGCACTGGCGTAGCCTCGGCCCGTCGACAGGCATACGGTAATCCCCGCTTCCTGTGCAGCACGTATCCACTTGCGGTTCTCTTCGGATACTTCCAGTGATTCGTTCAGCAGCGTACCGTCCATATCTAAAGCAATTAATTTGTAATCAGGCATGTAACCCCTCCGTCGTATGTAAAAGTAACCATGTTATCTGCTTACAGTTTATCACAGGTAGCCTTTGGAATTAAAATACGCTGTGGCCTCCGGCGGGTTTCATTCCACAAAATGTCGCAAAAACTATATGGTCATGTCACTTAAAAAGAGTCCTATCCTCTATCAAATGCATTATAATTATAGCGTTTACATAAGAAAGTGCTGCTATCGGAAAGTACCATGTCGCAAAAATAGATACGGAAAAGAGGGACATACCATGATTAAAGGGCTGACAAATGCCGGGATTGACTTTGTAGGAAGTCTGAAGGATTTTGTACAGTTGGCTGCAGCGAACGGCTTCGGTTCGGTAGATGCCGACGGAGGACAGATTGAACGGTGGATCGCTGAAGAAGGTGCGGAACAGGTCAACGCCTATCTTGCTGAAAAAGGCGTAATCATCGGCGCCATCGGCTTGTACCCGGATTGGAGAGGAACCGACGCCAAGTTTCAGGCCGGACTTCCTCGGCTAGTGAACGATGCGGCGGCCGCGGCGGCTGTAGGATGCAAGAGCTGCTGCACTTACATTTTGCCTGCGACGGACCTGGATTCCGCTCACTTTATGGCACTGGCCGTGAGCCGTCTGCGTACCTGCGCCCGCCTTCTTGGCGCGTACGGCATCTCGCTGGCTTTGGAATTTGTCGGCCCGCATCATCTCCGCACCGCTTGGAAGAATCCATTCATCTGGAATACGGAGCAGACGTTAGCGCTGATCGACGCCATCGGCGAACCGAACGTCGGCCTGCTGTACGACAGCTTCCACTGGTATACGAACGGCGGTACCCTTGACGATATTTTGAAGCTGCGCGCCGATCAGATCGTGCACGCGCATTTGAACGACGCGCGCGACGTGCCCGTCGAAGACGTGCTGGACAACGACCGCCTGTTCCCGGGCGACGGTGTCATCGATTTGGCCGCCTTCCTGCAGGGACTGCAGCAGATCGGCTACAAAGGCCCTGTCGCGCAGGAGCTGCTGACGCGCGAACCGATCCCCGGCACGCCGCAGGAGAAAGCGGCGCGCTCCGGCGAAGCCTACCGCAGCGTCTACCGCGCTGCGGGCCTGGACGCCTAGGCGGCGTCAGCGCTTCGCGGCGGCCCTCAAGCACAACAGACCTCCGTTCCCCCGTTTCGCCGGGGGGCGGAGGTCTGTTTGCTTTCGGCGGGCGGCGCTCGCCCGGGAGGCGGTTACACCGCCGTACCCTCCGCGGAGGTTTCGCGGAGGAACCGCTTTTGGCGTGCTTTGCGCAGCAGCACACCGTGTTTGGGCGAGCCGAGCAGCGCGGCGAGGAAAAGCGCGCCTGCGACGCTGACCATGCAGCCCGCGATGGAGGCGTCTAGCAGGTACGCGGTGTAGTAGCCGAGGACCGCGCTAAGTACGCCGGACAGTACGCTGAGTCCGAGCATGACCGCCAGCCGGTCCGTGAGCAGGTAAGCTGTCGCGGCTGGAACGATCAGCATGCCAACCACCAAAATTGCGCCGACGCTTTCGAAAGAGGCCACAGTAGTTACTGACACGAGACTCATCAGCAAATAGTGGAACAAAGCGACGGGAATTCCGCACGCAGCCGCCATAGCTGGGTCGAACGAACAGATTTTGAACTGCTTATAAAACAAGCCTACACATAGGACGATCAGGAAGAGCGCGATGCCGATGGTCCAAATGGCCTTCGGACCAATGTCTACGCCGCCTACCGTCATGGTGTTCCACGGAACATAATTGATTTCCCCGTACAGCACACAGTCCAAATCCAAATCGATCTGTCTGGTGTATAAGCTGACAAGGACTACCCCGATCGAGAACAAAGCGGTAAACACCACTCCGATGGAGGCATCGGACTGCACTCCGCTGTCCTCAAACAGCTGGATCAGATAAACCGTTAACAGTCCTACGGCCGCTGCGCCCAAAAGCATCGCGAAGGAGTCTCTGGAACCGCTGATGAGAAAGGCGATGACAATGCCGGGAAGTACCGCATGAGAAATTGCATCTCCAACCAGAGCCATCCTTCTTAAAATCAGAAAGCATCCCAGAATGCCGCATGCGGAGGCAACTAAAGCGCCTGTAAGAATAATTAGAAAATCACTCATGATGACTATGCCTCCCTGATTCTGACGGGACTCCGGACCACGCAGCCGTCTCGGAAAGGACCTTTCGGCGGACGGCATAACGGATCCATAACTTCGATACGATACCGCGCCGCGGAGCAAACAGCAGTGAAATAAGGAACAGGAACGTTGCCGCCAGAACGCTGAGCGGACCTGTCGGCAAATTGTTCGCTAACGTGCTCAGCAGTGTCCCCAGCACGCCGCTGAGCGCGCCGAACAAACCGGAGAGCAGTACCATAATGCCGAGACGTTCCGTCCAGTATCGGGCCGATACCGCAGGGGTGATCAGCATAGCGACCATAAGTACAACCCCCACAGCCTGAATTCCCGCCACTACCACGACTACAATAAGAAACATCAGCAGCTGATCCAGAAACGGGACGGGAAACCCCAGCCCGCGGGCAAAGCCCGGATCGAAACTGAGCAGTTTGAATTCTTTGAATAACAACACGCATGAGCCGATGACAAACAGGGATATGAGGCTCATCATGTAAACATCTTTTAGCACCATGGAAGCCGCCTGACCGAACAGAAATTTATCTAATCCCGACTGATTCCCGCCAACACTATGTTGAATTTGGGTTAGAAGAACAATGCCGACACCGAAGAACACGGAAAGAATAATTCCCAGGGCGGCGTCCTGCTTGATTCTAGAATTCCGGGTGATATAGCCGATCCCGAACGTTGCCAGCAGCCCGGCGGCTGCCGCACCGATCAGAAACAGGAATATTGACTTCACACCGGTCAGCATAAATGCTATACACACCCCGGGCAGAGCCGCATGTGCCAGCGCATCGCCCATCAGGCTTTGCTTTCGCAAGAACGTAAAGCTTCCTACTACTCCGCTGCTCAACCCCAGCAGCAAGCACCCCAGCAGCACCCATTGGGTATTGGGATCACCGAAAGCACGCCATAAGGTTAGAATCCATTCAGGCATACCGCTCACCTCCTGGCTGCCGCAGGCAATCCCGTAACTCCCTGCTCAGCTGGATCCCGGTCCAGAATAGCCAGTTTACCGCCGTACGTTTTTTGCAGCAGCTCGCGTGTAAATACTTGTTCCGCCGGACCAAGAGCCAGCAGTCTTTCGTTAATGAGCATGACCCAATCGAAATATTCCTTCACCGTTGATAAATCATGATGGACGACCAGGACCGTTTTCCCTTGCTTCTTCAACTCGTTCAGCAAAGTGATGATCGCTTTCTCTGTGGCTGCGTCTACACCGACAAAAGGTTCATCCATGAAATAAAGGGAAGCATCCTGGGCCAAAGCTCGCGCCAAAAAGATTCTCTGCTGCTGGCCCCCTGACAGCTGGCTGATCTGCCGCCCGGCGAAGTCCGCCATCCCTACTTTGGACAAAGCCTCCATAGCCAGCGATTTCTCTTTCGCGCCCGGCCGGCGGAACCAGCCCAGATGGCCGTACCGTCCCATCATAACAACATCCAGCGCATTCGTCGGAAAATCCCAGTCTACCGATTCCCGCTGGGGTACGTACCCAACCAGTTTCCGTTGTTCCTCATACCTTTTCCCATATATTTTGACTTCGCCCGTAACTTTAGGGATTAAGCCTAAAGCTGCTTTAATGAGCGTTGATTTGCCTGCTCCATTAGGCCCTACAATGCCGATCAGCTTGCCTTCCGGAACTTCGAAGGTAATATCGCGCAGTACCGGCTTTTTCTGATAAGCTACAGTCAGTCCCTCGATCTGCAAGGGGATTTTCGGTTTTCCCATGTCCCTTCCTCCTTCTCCTATTTCAACGCGTTCACGATGGTATCTACGTTATGTCTGACCATACCGATATAAGTGCCTTCCGCTGTCCCTTCTTTGCCCATTGCATCGGAGAACAGTTCTCCGCCGATGACGATCGTGTGGCCCTTCTCCTTAGCCCCTTCAATAACGGCATCGATCGCCTTGCGCGGAACGCTGGATTCAATAAACACTGCCTTTACCTTATTTTCAACCAGGAAATCCCTGAGTTTAGCCACATCCTTGGAACCGTATTCCGATGCCGTACTGATGCCCTGCAGTCCCATTACACGAATTCCATAGGCATCTCCAAAATAGCCAAAAGCGTCGTGAGCGGTCACAAGTACCCGCTGCTGTTCAGGGATTTTCGCAATTTCGGTTTTTGCGTAGGCATCGAGTTCTTCCAGCTCTTTCAGGTAAGCCGCTGCACTCGCTTCGTAATCCTGCTTATGTGCCGGATCCAGTTTGCTCAATTCATCGCGGACCTTTTCAGCCGCCTTGATCCAATTGGCTACATTAAACCAGATATGCGGATCATGCTCCGTGCCTCCGGAATCTTGACCTGACCTAAGCTGTGAAGGATCGATGTTATCCGACACGGCTACCGTAGGCTTCCCTTTAGACATCTTTTCAAAAATTTCAATCATTTTCCCTTCCAGATGAAGCCCGTTATAAAAAATGATATCCGCCTGATCCAGTTTCTTAATATCTCCCTGCGAAGCTTTATACAGGTGAGGATCCACACCCTCTCCCATCAGGCCGGTTACCTCGACATGATCACCGCCTACTTCACGCACGATGTCGGAAATCATACCGATCGTAGTCGTCACTCGAAGTTTTCCCTCACTTTGCCCGGTCTCCTCCGTACCGCATGCTGCCGTAACCGCCAATACCGTTATGAATAGAACACCTGCAGCAATACGTTTCCAAGCTTTATGTTTCTTCATTGTTCTCTCCCTCGCAATCTTATATTGGATCGATCTCATGTTTCCTTTGACTCAAAATATTGTGTACATGCCTTTTTGTTTCCTTTAGCTTTATTTTTTTATTATATTCAATTATGTTTCCTTAATGCAACTTTTATTTAGAATAAAGCCTTGGTTTTAAAAATGAAAAAACATTCACACTCCAATATGCAAAAAAAGAAGAATGTTTTCCTACCTTATGACTTTCCCTGGGGAAAGGTGCAGGAGGAAACCATTCTTCTTTTTGACTAGGGACCGGCCGGATTAACATCCTCCGTATTAAGGAGTAACCGGTGCACCCGTATTGGATCCGGTTTCTTGGCGCTTCTTCGGCACACCGGTAAGCCCGATTTGTTCATCATACGCATCAAAAATTTTGCGGGCGATCGGAGCCGCTCCCCATCCGCCGTATCCGCCTTCCGGTACGACGACCGCAACGGCAAGTTTAGGTTTGTCCGCGGGAGCAAAAGCGATAAACACCGCGTTCTCCACAATTTTGCCCGCTACGCTTTGCTCGGAGGTTCCTGTTTTGGACGCAACTTTGTATGGAAAGTTTTCAAAGCCTTGCTTTTTAACTTTTTCCATCCCCCGGTGTACTTCATCCCAATAGGAATCCGGAAATTGTACACGATTCAAGACCTCGGGCTTGTAGCCTCTTACAAGTTCTTTGTTATCATTGGTGGTAACTTTCTCAACAAATTGCGGTTTCAATCTGTTCCCGCGATTGGCCAGCGTCGCAGCATATTGGGCCAACTGCAAAGTTGTATATCGGCCCTGCTGCCCGAAGGATGCATACACCAATGCGGACTGTGCAGATCCGCTTTTCGCCTCATGATAATAGTCTACAGTTCCATCCTGCTCATTAGGCAAACCGCTGCTGGTAGTTACCCCCAGGCCAAACTGTTTCATGTAAGAATCCCAGACATCAACGGCCTTGATATCCCCATTGTATTTACTATATAAGGGATTACCTATCTTCTCCGCCATAAATGTATTAGACGAATACTGGATCGCTTGGGCAGGGTCCAATGAGGAGTAAGAATGGTTGTCGGCATTGTTAATTTCTGTTTTATCGCTGCCGAAGAAAAACGTTCCCGTATCTCTATAGGTTGAGCTCGTCGTGATCAGCTTCTCACCTAAACCGACAAGAATGGTCAACGGCTTCTGCGTTGATCCAAGCGGAACGATAGAAGTCGGATGCTTGCCTAGCTCCTTGTCAGGCCAATTCGATTTGGCATCGCGGATCGTCCCGTTCGGGAAACGCTTCTCATTCGCTTTGTATACTTCGTCACTGATCCGCCCGGTTTTCCAGATGCTCGGGTCGTAATCCGGCATGCTTGCCATCGCTACCACTTTTCCTGTGTCCACTTCCATCGCTACCGCATAGCCGGCTTTGGCATTCGGCGCATACTGGAACCGGTTTCCGTAAGCATGGTTAATCACTTCGAGATTATCCATGATAGCCTTCTCCGTCGCAAGCTGGACGTCTTTGTCCAGTGTTAGCCACAGGTTGTGCCCCTTCTCCGGCGGCGTGATGGTGACAGGCCCTACAATTTTGTTGGCTGCGTTAACGGGATAGCTCTTCACACCGTTCTTTCCGCGAAGCTCCTCCTGATACATCAGCTCTAAACCGTCGTACCCGACATTTTCGATATTCAAATATTTATTGGATTTATCCTTTTCGGTTTTGCTCAGTTCACTGATGTTCTTGTAATAATCGATCGTTCGGACAGCGCGGTCATACTGACGAAGATACCCCACCAGCTGAACGGCCACCGTATTTTTGTCATAATTCCGGATACTCTCTTCTACGATTTCGATTCCGCCCATTTCATCGCGGTGCTCCATCAAATAGGCGACTTCCTCATTCGTCAAATCCGCCTTGATCCGCCGCGGTTCATAATTGTAATTCAGAATCCGTTTGTCCACTTTGTTGATGTCATACCCGACATCCATCAGTTTCAAAGTCTCTTCAGCAGTCAACGGTTTCTTGCTCGGATCCTTCTCCCCGTACTTCTCGAACACCTCGGCCAGCCTTCTTGCAAGTGCAATAACCTCGTCCTTCTTCTTGCCCGGTTCTACCCGGTAATACACCGACTGTGTCGATGTAGAGTAGGCGATGGAATGGCCTGTTCGATCCATAATATTCCCCCGGATGGGCGGAATTGCTACGCTCTTGGTCGTCTTCTGCTCTTCCTGCTGAGCAAGGGTCGGCCCTTCCACAAACTGAAGCATGGCAAGCCGGACAATCAGTGCGGAAAATACAAAAAAGGCTACAAAAAAGAAAAAGTTCAGACGAAACGAAAAGTTCCGCCGCCGGATAATATCTTGTTTCTGCGGGTCTTCATGGTTGGAACTGTTGATAGCCATATTCTCTTCTCCTTCCTGCCTTAACCTGATGCATCTAAATGTGCTATGCGCTTTCTTTTATGTGAGTCTCATAAAATCTATCGGGATTGAACCAGTTTCCCGCACTGGCCCAGGTAGTGTCCAGAGGAATCCATGCTTGTTCTTTCTCCAGATACACCTCATTCCAGGCATGCGGGCCGTAGCCGCCTTTCCCATCATAGCCGAGTCCCGTCACTACTTTTACCTGTAAATTCACTGAGCGGGCCATTACGGCATAAAGCCTCGAGTAATCGATACAGACGCCTTCCCGGGTATCGAACGTATCCTGAGGGGTCTGCTCTTTCCATATGTTCCTGCTCTCGTAAAGCTCTACTTTCTGATTGTCATACTTTACCCTTGTCCCTACCCAATCATAGAGCAGCCGGGCTTTCTCCTCCTCCGAACCGGCATCTTTTACAATCGCTTTTGCCGCCAGGGCGATATCGTCGGGAATGTTATGATCGATGACTTCATATTTGCGCTGCAGGATTTTGTTGAACTCGTCCTCCACTGCGCGGGTGAATACCGGAACTTGCTCCGCAATCCATTCCCCCGTGATCGGCTGGATGAGCTGAGTGGCACCTTGCTGATAAAAAGGGGATTCGGCGATATATGCCGACGCCTGCGTCTTTGGAAACAGCGTTGTAAAAATAAATAGCAAGGCAATCACCATCACTGCCCTGCCTGCGCCCACCAGAACCCCGATCATGCCTCCTGTCAGGCTGCTAAAGGCTGAAGAAGGCGCTGCAGAGGATGCTGTGCGCTCCTTCTTGTCCCACATACGAAGGGCAAGATAACCGAAGAAGTACAGCACATTCTTTACAATAGCATATCCGATGAGAAACAGAACCCCTACTCTTAGCAGCGTAAAATCCCTAAAAGCAGTTACAGCTGTGTAAAATAATTTTTGCATTGCATTCAATTCGGTACCCGGAATGGTAATATTCCGGCTCACCAGCCACTGCTGAACCTCTTCGGACAGAAGTCCTGCAGCTTTCCAGGCAGCCAGAAGCGATATAACCGTCATCGCCCCTTCAGCCACAAAAAAGAAAAGATGCTTCGCCGAACCCGTCGCACCTTTCTTCGTACCTTGCACTATGGAGATGATGACGATCAACAGAATCAAAACGGAAACGATGTTTAATTGTGTGATGGACTGCAGATAGGCGGACAATCGCTTCCCTCCTTGATTCTATTCGTTGAAATAAGTTAGCTGATATTCTTCTTAGACGTTTCTATAAACACGCGGACGGTATCGTCGATCTTAACTTTGCCCAGAGACTGGCCGCGGAAACTGACATTCACTTCATCGGAGCCGGCCTGTCCCTTCAGCTCCAAATTCTTCGTCGTGATCGTGAACGTGCCGTCTCCGCCCGACTGATACGTTGCATCTGCGGCTTCTCCAGCCATGGCCTTCAGGGCTTCCGTCTTCAGGGTGGAAGCAACTTCCGCGCCCAAGTTCTTCAGCGCCCCGATGTCTTTAATGTTGCCGATGTAATCCGCTCCATAAAAGTACACTCCGGCAACCAATGCCAGCACCAGCACCCATTTCAACACGGTCTTCACAACATTGATAATAATTAATAATACAATAACCGCGCCAACGATGACAAACCAGCGGTCTTGCAGAAATGTTCCCAATTGATCAAGTAATTGTCCGTCCATGATTTTGAACCCCCTGCGTAATGTCTCTATTACTACTCATTATACATGAAACCATATTTTTACGGAACTGGAGGAGAAGCGTCTTCGCGAAGCCCCGGTCCGCCGCAGAAGAAAAACAAGTACTAACTTGGCCCTCATTTACGTACAAGTAGGTAATAGTTTACCTATGGGGTGGTGTTCACCGTGAAAACCGCAGTCTGGCTTTATTTCTTTATGTTTGTAGCATTCTTCGACTTGCATGCGCAGTATCCGATTCTCTCGCCTTTCGCCATTTCCTTAGGAGCGGCGCCGTCGTTTATCGGTCTGATCATGGGCATGTACTCCATTACGCACCTTCCCGGCAACCTTATTGCCGGTTTCAGCGTAGACCGCTACGGGAGTAAACGGTTTATCGTCCTAAGCCTGATTTTCGGCGGTATAATGATGCTCCTGCAGTCGTTGGTGACCAATCCGTGGCAGCTGCTCGCCGTGCGCTCCATGAGCGGCTTCGTGCTCGCCTTTCTATCTCCGGCTTGTCTGGCCATGCTGGCCAAAATGGCCAGAGACCATATCCATCAAGGCAAACTGATGGCCGGCAACGGACTGGTCCACACGCTGGCCTCCGTCGTATCGCCTGCCGCCGGCGCCTACCTTGTAGCTCAAGTCGGCTTCATGACGGCTTTTCATGTGCTCGGCTGGGTGCTGATCGCTACCGGTGTGTTTGCTATCTTCGGCATCAAGAGCACTTCTGCCGTCCAAGCTGAAAGAGACATCGCCGTCGGTGAGAAGAAGACCCCCTTGCGCAAAGGGAAACTGATCATGCCTCCTCCGGACGGCAGCCCCGTCCCGTGGCTCTTTTACGGCCTTCCGCTCGCCATTTCCTGCTCGCAGGGCATTCTGTTCTTTGAGCTTCCGCTGATCGGGCAGTCATCAGGAAACGCCAGCATCATGGACACCGGCATCCTCTTCTCCGTCGTATCGCTTGGTGCTTTACTAACGCTTTCGCTGTTGTTCCTTAACCGGGTTTCGGCTTTTATCCGGACGGCCTCCGGCAGTTTCGCCCTGGCCCTCATCTTCTTCGGCATGGCCGCAAACTGGCCCCTCCCGTTGACGATGTCCCTGCTCTTGATCGGTATGGCCAAAGGCGTCATCTTCCCGGCCCTCGCCTCCCTGCTGCTGTCCTTGAGCGGAGGGGTCCGGCACGGGCGGGTTTTTTCCCTGCTTTCCATCGCATTCTCCCTTGGCTCGTTTATGGGCCCTATGCTGGCAGGTCATTTCCGTGATCAGGTGTCGCCGTTCTACCTGGCTTTTGTCGTCCTGATGACAGCTTTGACTATATTTCCCGTGTATCTGATCCGCTCCCGTGATTTTTCCAACGCTTCATCCGGACATTAGCCCCATTTGTAAGCAAATAGGCACAAGTTTAGTCACCGGACGCGATTCAACCATAGGATAAAGCGGATAGACACTCCTGTTCCGGAAGGGGGAAAACTACATGTCTTATGGAGCAAACGTTGGGCACGGAGGATATGGATACATGACGTCTGTAGGCGCCATCCTGGTCCTTTACATTCTTCTGGTCATCATTTTAAGCGCATTCTGCTAAAACGTTAGCCGCCCTTCCTTCGAAGGGCGGTTTTCATTTTTCTTTATTCACGCTTATTTCGAATGAGATCGATTATACAACAATTGTCTTAATTTAGAGACCTATTAAACATGACGCGCTCTAGATTCCGGGCAAAGACGAGTCACAAAAAGGACCTGACGGCGAACATCACCGTCAGGTCCTTCCTGCTAACAGGTCATCCTGGTGAAGGGTGCGCTGTTTCCAGTACGGATACGATGGGCGCATCGGTCATCCAAGTGTACGACTCGTTTCGCCTAAGTTGAAGAATACTTCATAGCTGACGTTGTTGAGGCGGAACCGGCATACCGATTGCCCCTCATCATCCTCAACCTTCAGGCCCTCTAATTGCTCTGACTGAAGCTCGCCGCGGAATGGAACAATGACGGTGGCGTACCGGCGGACGCCCCCGCCACCTCCCCCATCCAACATCGTATACCTTGTGGACGGCCTAAGATGGTCCGCCTTGTCCGAAATACTGGCTTCCCCAGCTGCGCCGGTCACCGTCCGCCCCGCCGTCCGGATGGCAACATTCACCTCGTTTCCCACAGTCACTACGGTTTGCTGCTCGGGGTCCCAAGCGGAACGGATCGTATCCAGGTGCCAGTTAAGTTGAACGGTATCCTGTGCCGACAGGCCCGACACCTCATCGAGCACCAATAGACAGCGGCCTGGAAACAGCACAAGGTCCCGGCGGTGCACAGCCGGCTCGTAGTTGTGGTGCACGGCCGAGGCCCGGAGCCAATCCTCCTGATCGATAACGTATTCGATCCTGCCCGGCTTCTGGGGACCGTACTCGAAGGAAGAAATAAATTCGAACGGCTCATGACCGTTGACCGTTAACGTATTATGCCAAGCGGCCGATTTGAACTTGCGGCGTTCCTCAAGCCACCAGTAATTGTAGCGTCCCGGGTCGATCACAAGCGGCCGACCCAACGCTACAAAGTCAAAGGCTGCCGGATCCGCATGTGAATGTCCGTTATAGATCGGCGACCGGCATGCAAAAAATACACTGAAGGCTTCCTTCGACCAGTCGGAACGCATCGCCGCCTGATCCATTTCCCGATCCCAGAACGTACGGGAAAATTCGGGAGCAGTTTCGCCTACAGACGTCGGTCCGGTATCGGGTATGTCCACTAGGTCCAATATCTCAGGGTAATCCAATAACAGAGGAATGATGTTTTTGCGGAACGTATCCACCCCCATCAGCGATATCAGCTGCTTCGCAGGCCGCGGGTCCCCGAGGTAGATCGATCCCAAAGCGGTGGTCATGGCCGCATAGTGGTCGGCGTTGGAGTCCCCCCAAGGTACAATCTGCCCGGTAGGCCGGCATGTCTGCACGCAATATTCCATCGCACCCCGGAAGCGTTCCACGAACGCGTCCGACATCGCAATCCCGTGCTTGCGGGCCAGCAAGCCGACTTTACCCATATGTACCGATGTATAATTATGATAGCTAGGACAGCCTTCCAATTGTCCGCCATTCGCGGAAAATTGAGAGAACATGCAGCGCTCCAGCTCCTGTCTCGCGAACTCGCCCCACTCCTTCGCTTCCGCCAACTCCGGGAAAGTCAACCCGATCGAGAACAGTCCCCACATCTCGGTCAAATAGTAATTGTGGTTCGCTTCGGGCCAGAACAACGGACATACTTCACGCAGAACAAGGCCATGGTCGCGAATCGATTGGAGAATCTTCGGCCTCGCGGCGTCCAGCATGCCGGGGATCCCGTCCATGATCCGGAGGACGGCCGGCCAGACATTGCCCATCCGCTCGCCGACCTCCAGTTGACGCCACGGATTAACAGACGTATACTGCTTACGCACCGGCTCGAGATTGGCCGATAGCGGCTCGATCGGACCCTCGCCCGGGCTAGCCGGCTTAAGATTGTTCGGCAGCGGCGGCGGCGGGCACGACTCGATCCAGTCCAGCAGCTCGACAAGCACCTGATCGATATACTTACGCTCTCCGGTTAACAAGTACGCCTCGGCCAAGATCAGCCAATGATTCATCCGGTTGAGCATCCACACATACCCGTTATTATTGACCTTGTTGTCATGCCAATGCGGCGGATTTCCTACATACAGCCATTGTCCGCGCGTGCCCGACAGGATCTGCTTCCCCTCCAGCGCCATGTCGGCGGCGTGCAGCGTTCTTTGGACGAAATCGGGATCATAACGGTGAATAAATTCGTAAATCCGGGAATAATCGGGTACAGATGTTGGGATTGTCACAGGTAATCCTGCCTCCTCTTAAAATCTTCTTAGATTTCCCCTAGTCCCTTGCGTCTCCTTCCCTGCGCTGGAGGTTATCCTATAATAATGCCTGACGTGGTTTCCGCCTATAGGACTTTTTTTCCGAGCATTTCCGCACGTTATATTGAATCAGGACATGAGAAGAGAAAGGATTGGTCCGATGAACACAGATCCCGTCATTATCGTGGAAGGAAAAAATGACAAAAGCCGTCTTCGCCGGGTCCTCTCCCCGGAGATTGAAATTCTATGTACTTTTGGGACGCTCAATAGCGAGAAACTGGATCAGTTATACAAAAAGGTGCGGGACAAGCAGGTTTATTTGTTTATGGATAACGACTCGTCCGGAAAGCGCATCCGCTCCGGTTTGCGGGATCTGTTCCCGGAAAGCGAGCACATTTATACCAGGAGAGGGTATGCCGGGGTGGAAGGCACACCTGAAGAATATCTCATTCAGCAATTAGAAAAGGCCGGGCTTGAGGAATATATCCTCTACCCGGCCAATCCGTGACCTATTCTTTGCTTAACTGATTGATGTCTTTCACAATCAAATCCGCTGTAGTAGCTTTATCGTTGGCGTTATAAGCCTGGCGGATGTTGCCTTCCTTATCGACCAGGAAGATATAGTTCTGGTGGAGGAAACCGCCCTTCTGGTCGTCCACAACGCTGATTCCGTACTCGAGCGCCGCGTCCCGAGTCGCCTGCTCGTCCCCGCGAAGGAACTGCCACCCGGCTTTATCCGCTTTAAAGCCGTTTGCATAAGCCTTCAGCTTATCCTCCGTATCCCGCTTCGGATCGAACGTAATGGAATACATCATGGATTTGCTGCCGAACAAATCGTTCTCCTGCAGCTTACCCTGCACTTCCCGAAGCAGGTTATTCGTTACAGGGCAGACATCCGGACAGCTTGCGAAGAAGAAATACACGAGTCTGACTTTACCCCCGGTATCCTTCAGGGCAACCGGTTCGCCATCCGTATTCTTCAAGTTGAATTCGGCAGCTTTTTCCTGTACAGGTAAACTGCTTTTCTGAGCGCGGTTCATCAGCAGGAACACGGCCATAGCTGCACACAAAACTAGAATCAATATTTTGAATCCGTGCTTACGCATTACATATTCCACTGTTTACTCCCCTTGCCTTATAGATGCACCGTGTCCACAATCATCACCAGAAATAAAATCATCAGGAAATTGACGGACAGCTTAAAGTTTTTGCGAGCCCATAGATCATCGTCTTTCGCTTTGAAACCTGACAGTGCAGAAACGAGCCAGTAGATGCCGAGTAAGGTTGTAACCGTGAGATAAATCCAACCCACATAGTTATAAAGATACATAGCCACGTTCGCTGCAATCAATAGAACCAGATAAGGAATCATCTGGACTTTCGTCCGGTGGACGCCTTTCACGACAGGCAACAGCGGAAACCCTGCGGCTCTGTATTCTTCTTTGCGGTAAATGCCCAGCGCCCAGAAGTGAGGAGGCTGCCAAAGGAAGAGAATCGCGATCAGCAGCCAGGCGCCGATATCCATCGTCTCGCTTACCGCGCAGTAGCCGATGACCGGAGGCATGGCCCCGGATAAACCGCCGATGGCCGTGCTGAGCGTAGAAGTCCGTTTCAGCCAGGCCGTATAAATCCCGACATACACGATCATTCCGATAATACCCAGGAAGCCGGCAAGTGTATTGACGAGCAGAAAGAGCACTGCCAGTCCGATGATCCCGAGCACTGTGCCGTACATGAACACACTGGACGGGTTAATTCGGCCGGTTGCTAAAGGCCGGTTGCTCGTACGGGCCATCTTAGTGTCCAGCTCGCGGTCCAGATAGTTGTTGAACACACAGGATGAGGCCATCACGAGTGTGGTGCCGATCAGGGTATACAGTAAAAGATTCCACTGGATATCCCATTTCGAAGCTAACCAGAATCCGCCGAAAGCGGCGATCAGATTCGACATGAGAATCCGGGGTTTCGTCAATTGAATATAGTCTTTCCACACGGGACGTTCTCCCGCTTGCGGTATTTCCACTTCTAATGATCCTCCTTGTGGCGGGAACAAGACACAGCATCTTTCCCGCTTCCCTTAGGCGCTTTATGCGCCGTACCCTCTATATCTGTACATCATAGCAAACCCCGGCAAGCTTTGACAATGTTCGCCCGGTGAATTCATAGGATTGTAATAAGTTCTCCAATCTCCAATAAATTGTCATGAAACGCTCACCCCCTCCATACATTGGTACGGAAGGCATCAAATCCATGACAGGCAAACATACCGTTTCGGAAGGGGTAAGCACAGCATGGCCGTCATCAAAGCGAATGCGGAAGACACGAAGCTGCTGGCAAGACTTATGCGCGCGGAGGCTGAGGGAGAAGGCGATTTAGGGATGCTTATGGTAGGCAACGTGGGCGTGAACCGCATCCTGGGAAATTGTCTCGATTTCAAAAACATACGCAGCGTGAGCGATATGGTATTTCAACGTCCCGGCGGTTTCGAAGCAACCATTAAAGGCTACTTTTATCAACGTGCCAGGGATAAAGACATCCGTCTCGCGAGGCGTGCAATTCAAGGCGAGCGGACACATCCGGCTACGAACGGGTTATGGTTTTACAGACCGACCGGGGGTTGTCCCGGAACATGGTATGACCAACGGAACACCGGGCGCTATAAAGCCCATTGTTTTTTTGCTCCAAGCCGCAGCGACTGTCCGAATGTGTATTAATCTTATTTCACAAGATTACGATATGAAAGGTGGATGTTCATGTTTCCTTATTCTCCGTTTCCAAGATCGGCCACACCTTACATGATGCCTATTCAGGGAGGAGTTCCGATGCAAGGAGTGGGCGGACAGCCGATGACTCCTCCCCAGCCCAGCGGCACTTATTTGCCCGGCGGCGTCCCTGGAGGGCCGGGTACTTTACCGTTTACAGAGGAGTCCTACATAGAGAACATCCTCCGGCTCAACCTTGGAAAAGTAGCGACTGTATACATGACTTTTGAGAACAGCACTACCTGGAACAGCAAAATTTTCAAGGGCGTGTTGAAAGGCGCGGGTCGTGACCACATTATTCTGGAAGATGCCAACGGGGTTAACTATCTGCTGCTGACCATTTATTTGGATTATGTCACCTTTGATGAGCCGATCGTTTACAATTACCCTTTTCAAGGATTTCAAGGACCTACCAGATAATTCTTTAAAAAGCCCCCTTCCGGATTATTCCGGCAAGGGGGCTGTTTTTGTAAACGCCCACATATGAAATTTCGCGCTTCCTCCCTCTATGTATTGGGGAAGCTGCCCCCATAATGGATGGCTTTCATCCTCCCTCTCTCCTTTTAGCTTACGATAGTCCGCCTCTGTCACTCCGATCCATAGCTCTACGAACAACAACGGCTGATCGAACCCTTCCAGTATTTCCAGGCTAACGCCTGATCCGGACATGCTTTCCACCGCCTTTACCGCCCACTCCAGGTAAGCACTCCTGCATTCGCGCTTAATCCGATACTCTGCAAAAATTTTTATCCTCATGGTTTGCCGTCCTCCCCTCTGCTTTATATAATGTAGAAGGTACTTATAAAAGTAAACCCGTTGGATGATAATGAATAGCATTGATTCAACACATTAGGAGGAAACGGCTTGGACACAGGTACTCATCTCGTCATAGGACTCGGGCTTGCCGGCCTGTCTCATATCGATCCGGTGATTGCGGCAGATTCAACGCTGGCTACAGCCGTATTTATCGGTACTGTGTTAGGCCAGCAGGCACCGGACTCCGATACGCTGTTCCGGTTTAGGGGTAACGCGTCTTACATTAAGAACCATCGCGGCAAATCCCATTCCCTTCCTGCCATTTTCTTATGGACGGTGCTGATCACAGGACTGATCTCCTGGTTTTTCCCGGCGGCTTCATTATTTCATTTAGGGCTATGGGTGTTTATTGCAGTGTCTCTTCATGTGTTTATTGATTGCTTCAATGCGTACGGTACCCAGGCTGCTTATCCGTTAACGCACCGGTGGATTTCCTGGAATATTATTCATATCTTTGATCCGGTCATCTTTGTCGGGCATGTAGTAGCCATTATGATCTGGACATTCAGCCTAACGAAACCCGAGTATATTTTCTCAGCTTTATACATTCTGCTCGCATTGTATTATTGTTGGAGAACGGCAGTGCATTATTGGCTGGAACGCAGCCTTCCGAAACAGGATCCGGAATATCAGCCGGGCCATAAATTTTTTGCCATTCCGACTGTGAAACACTCTGCCTGGAATGTAGTTAAGCGGATCGACGCCAACTCCTACCGGATTGGAGAATATGTGAATGGCAGGCTGCGCTGGCTGGATAAAGCGGTATGTTCAAGCCACCCGGCCGTAGAGAAGTCCAAGGAATCCAAAGAGATTCAGGCGTTTACCTATTTCTCATCCTTTGCCTGTGCAGAGGTGAAAGAACATAAATGGGGATTCGAAGTCAGGTGGATAGATGTCCGTTACCGCCACCGCAAGCAATATCCGTTTGTCGGAGTGCTGTTAATGGATCCGGAATACCGCATTTTGGATTCTTACGTAGGCTGGTTAAGCGATGAAAGGCTGGAAAAGCGGCTGCGGATGGACACTTACTGAAGAAGAAACAATAAAGCTCAAGGGAGTATCCCTTGAGCTTTATCTCGGGCTGCGCCCGACTTGTTGCATTTTGATGTATAAATTAACGAGATTGACCGCCAAATTGACCAGCAATGGATTGCTCCGCGATTTCTACCAGACGACGAGTGATGTGTCCACCGATCGCACCAGTGTCGCGAGTAGCATAGTTACCGTAGTAACCATCTTGCGGAATTTGGATGCCCAGTTCTTGAGCAATCTCATATTTCAGTTGCTCAAGAGCTTGGTTTGCTTGAGGTACTACCAGTGTGTTGTTTGAGCTGCTTCCGGATCCCATAGTTCAATTTCTCCCTTCGAATGTGCAATCTTTGATGTATTTGCAAGCTTGCGAACTTATTATGTTTCGGTTGGGAGCTTGTTATTCACTATGTTCCTAAAAAATTTAGATACTTGGGGTGGAAATTTTGAGCAAAAAATTATCCTTACTGTTCGCGGTGTTGTCTACGCTGATTCTCATCGGAATAGGGGCTTCGCTGAGCTACAGGAATTTATGGATAGCTGCCGCTCTTCTTATTATCTGGGTCGGTTTCCTCGGTTTTTCCTTTATTGTTAAGGCAAGAAAGGATAGGCGGCGTTACGGAGATGCGAAGAAGTAGAGTGAATAATTAAGAGCCCCGCCCATGAAATGTATAGGGGCGGGGCTTTTTGCTAAGCGGCACTTGTCTTTACACAAGGAACCCCATTTTCTCTTTCACCTGTCGCAGGACACGGCTTGAAGCTTGCTGCGCTTTCTCCGCTCCGTGTCTCAGAACTTCCTCCAGCTCCCCGGAACGTCGGATATCCCTGTACCTCTGCTGAATAGGTTCCAGCACGGAAACGACCGATTCCGCCACATCTTTCTTAAACGCCCCGTACCCTTGCCCTTCATATTTCGATTCAATCTCTTGCATCGTCAATCCGGAACAAGCGGAGAGAATGCTCATCAAATTGCTGATTTCCGGCTTTTCCGGCCGGTCAAAGCGGACTTCGCGTCCGGAATCCGTAGTAGCTCTGCTGATTTTCTTCCGGATCACATCCGGCTCGTCAAGCATAGCAATATAGCTTCCTGCATTGGGGTTGCTCTTGCTCATCTTATTGCTTGCATCGTCCAGTGACATAATTCTGGCGCCGTATTGAGGAATGTAAGGCTCCGGAACCGTAAACAGCTCTCCGAAGCGCTGGTTAAACCGCTGCGCCAAATCTCTTGTCAGCTCCAGATGCTGCTTCTGATCATCGCCCACTGGAACCAAATCAGTATTGTAAACCAGGATGTCCGCAGCCATCAGTGCGGGATAGACGAACAGACCTGTACCGATCGACGATTTCCCTGCAGACTTATCTTTGAATTGCGTCATTCGCTCCAATTCGCCCATATAGCTTAAGGTAGTCATCAGCCATCCCAACTCGGCGTGAGCGGGT
Organism: Paenibacillus gansuensis; assembly: GCF_042684925.1. Classification (NCBI taxonomy): domain Bacteria; kingdom Bacillati; phylum Bacillota; class Bacilli; order Caryophanales; family Paenibacillaceae; genus Paenibacillus; species Paenibacillus gansuensis. The sequence goes on from NZ_JBHUME010000008.1 coordinate 609,316, forward strand.
ACATGGGACTGCAAATAAACATTAGCTTTGGCAGGGTCGATACCTGCTGCAAGGTACAATGCCGCTACGGCCGCACTGTTTTCTTTTAAGGCTTCAGGTTCTTGCGGCACTGTAATTGCGTGCAGATCAACAACCATAAAGTAGCATTCATGTGTGTGCTGCAGTTCCACATAACTCTTGATTGCTCCGATGTAGTTGCCCAGGGTGAGCTGTCCGCTCGGCTGAATGCCTGACAATACTTTTTTCATCTTATCCTGCCTCCTCCAAATAAAAAAAGGCCTTTCGCAAGGGACGAAAGACCGTGGTACCACCCTAATTTATGGCTGTCATGAAGCACAGCCAACTTCAGCTCCGTAACGGGGAGCACCCGCTGCCGCGTACTTCGGCAACAGCCGTTTCTGCTTCGCACTCCTGGACCCATTCAAACTGCCGCTTGCACCGGTTCACACCAACCACCGGCTCTCTTCAGCGAAGACGCTCAGCTTTACTTGTTCCATTCTTTGTGTCGGATATAAATTACATTTTCTAGCGTTATTTTTCACTTATTATACTCCTGCGCCCCTTAAAGTCAACCTGATTTTCCTCCAAAATATTTTTTGCATACATGCGTATAATTCTGTTTTTGGGTCATACTACCACCATGGAGGTGATAACAATGGGATCAGGAAGCAGCTCTAGCAACACTTTGGTTGTACCTCAAGCAAACCAAGCTCTTGAGCAATTGAAATATGAAATCGCTCAAGAATTGGGAATCCAAATTCCGCAAGACGGTTACTACGGTAACTATGCTACTCGCGACACTGGTGCGATCGGTGGACACATCACTCGCCGTCTAGTTGAAATCGCTGAGCAACAACTTGCAGGTCGTTTCTCCAGATAATGTTCTACCCCATACTTAACAAAAGGTGACTAAACCAGTCACCTTTTCGTTGCGTTTAAGGATACACTGCGTCTCCCACACTTTCCCGGTACACCTGGCTTCCCACCGTATCCTCAAGTGCGGGTGCTTCCCCAGGCTCGACTGCTTCCGGACTAATAGTCTGAATATCCTTACTGTAGGGGAACACAACCATTAGAAGCAATACGAGTGTTGCTAAAGTAAACGCTGTTCTCATTGTGTCACCTCCTGCCGTGTAATGCTAATTTCAGTTTGGGCAGGAGTCCTCCATTTTAAACGAATGAAAGACCTCTCCGCAGCGGAAAGGCCTTCAAGGAAGTATGTAGGATAATCGATAATTGCAATTAATAACGGTTCTGACTAATTTCCGTAAGCAGATTCGCCATATTGTAATTTGACTCAAATTGTACGCTTGTGACAAGTACGTTCTGTCTAACAGTGAAATCGTAATAAATTTCCCCATGGGTCCAATGCTTCTTCATCTTTAGTGAATGTACGGCCATCTCGGCGAAAGATTTCTTCTGCGCTTCAGTCAAACCTTTCGTTTCATGCAGGACACCGTCCCTGCTCTCTACAGGGTTATGGCGGATGCCGAACTTCCCGATCGAATTATTGCGAATTTGCACAAAAACAGTACCTGACGATAAAAAATCCATTTCTCCGTATAACCTCTTGAAAGCCATATCTAGCTGCCTAACCAAAGGAAGCTGCTCCATCTACCTATTGTCTCCTCCACTCTATTTGTATCTCTCTTACTTAATGCCTATTATACTGCGACCTTCTACCTATATCAACAAATATTTACAAAATAGTAAAAATTATCTGATTTTTTGTTTAATTTTTATTTAACCCAACAAATTTCCTGAATATGTAACCTTATTATAGGGGAGTCCGGACTAAAAGACTAGTATTTAACTAGACCATTTGTCTTATACGGTGATATAATGAGGATAAATTTGGGTTTTATACTCGGTTAAGAAGGTGGATGTCGAATGAACTGGTTCAACGGCTTGTCGTTCCGGAACAAGATTATGGCTTCTGGTTTCACACTGGCAGGATTGTTCTCATTACTGATTTTATTGATTTTATTCAGTCCGAATTTCCCTGTATGGCTTGGAGTATTGCTGGTTTTGGCATTATTGGGAGGAAGTTATCCTTTCTTCAACTTACTTGAGAAAGCGCTAACAGAACCGATTACGGATATGTCCCGGGTCGCTCTCGACATCTCCAAAGGTGATTTTACGAGAAATATCGACATCCGGTCGAACGATGCACTGGGTGAATTAGGTTTATCCTTCAACAAAATGATCGACAAATTGAAAGAAATTTTGAACGAAACGTCCAAAATCTCCTCGACCGTTTCAGACTCCAGCCGTGACATTTATCTAAAAAATCAGCATTTGAAGAATGTACTCGGTCAGGTAACCCAGTCGGCAGGCGAACTGGCCACCGGGGCAAATGAAATTTCCGAGGACGTATCGGATATGTCGGTCTCCGTAAGGGAAATTGAAACGAAAGTAGCTGCATATGCCCAGTCAACGGAAGTGATGCAGCAGCGCTCCGAGCAGGCTTTTCTCCTGATTGAGAAAGGTCGCAAAGCGGTGGAAAGCCAAAGCGAAGGCATGAAGAGCAATATCGAAGCGACGGCGAACGTATCTGCTACCATTTCAGAATTAGCTAAACAAGCGGCCGGTATTACTAAGATTACCAAGACGATTTCCGAAATTGCAGAGCAAACCAACCTGTTGTCCCTTAACGCTTCTATTGAGGCAGCACGCGCAGGGGAACACGGGAAAGGCTTTGCCGTTGTTGCTCAGGAAGTACGGAATTTAGCGGAAGAATCAACGGCATCGACAAAAGAGGTCTTTAACCTGGTCAAAAGCATTGAAGCCGGCATTAAACAGGCGATACATAATATACAAACCAATGAACAAATTGTCGAAAACCAAAATGTGCTCATTCTTGAAACCGAACGGGTATTTTCGGAAATTGTCGACAGTGTAGGCTTTATCGGGGAACAGATTGCTTCATTCAGCGCAGAGAGCCGGACTATGCTCGAAAATTCCCAAAAAATATCGGCAGCCGTAGAAAACATTTCAGCTATAACCGAACAATCCGCAGCCGGCACACAAGAGGTATCGGCCTCTATGAACGAGCAGATCTCCTCCGTCCAGGAGATGGTCAGCCGTTCCGAGGAAATGTCGCAACTGGCTTCACAGCTGCAGCGGACGATCTCCATATTCAAGTTTTAAACCGATCATAAGAAGAACCCGGCCTTAGAATCAGAGGCCGGGTTCTTTTGGGATCTATTCTGTCATTCTAAGGAATTCTTCTACATCTTCGACACATAAGCCAACGGCTTCGCTCCAGAATTGAGGCTGGGTCAAATCAACATTCAAATGTTTTTGGGCCAGCTCTTCTACCGTCATGCTTCCAGTGTCCTGGAGGAGTGCAATGTACTTGTTCTCAAAAGCTGCTCCCTCTTTCAGGGCGCGGGCAAAAATGCCGTAGCTGAATAAATAGCCGAACGTATAAGGGAAATTGTAAAACGGAACTTCCGTAATATAAAAATGCATCTTGGATGCCCAGAAATGAGGATGGTATTCGTTTAGCGCGTGTTGATAGGCTTCCTTTTGGGCTTCTTCCATGAGGGTATTGAGCTCTTCCGTGCTGACCAGCCCTTGTTTGCGTTTCGCATAAAAACGTGTTTCGAACAGGAAGCGTGCCTGAATATTCATAAAGAAAGCGATCGAGCTTTGGACCTTGTTCTCAAGAAGCGCCAGTTTCTCCTGAGGGCTTTCCGCTTCCTTTACCGCCGCGTCCGCAACGATCATTTCTGCGAAGGTAGAGGCGGTTTCCGCCACATTCATTGCATACTCCTGAGCCATGGCCGGCAGTTCATCCATAACATACTGATGATAGGCATGGCCTAGTTCATGAGCAAGTGTAGACACGTTGGAAGCAGTTCCTGAGAACGTCATGAAGATTCGGGTCTGCTTGCTTACCGGCAGCGAGGTACAGAAACCGCCTGGACGTTTACCCGGGCGATCCTCCACTTCAATCCAGCCTTCTTCAAAAGCTTTCACAGCAAAATCCGCCATCTTCGGGCTGAACTTTCTGAATTGTTCCACGATCAATTCGGCCGCCTCATCATAGGAGTATACTTTTCCGGCCGTACCCAGCGGTGCATCCACGTCATACCAGCTGAGGCTTTCCAAGCCTAACAGCTTTGCTTTGCGCTGCAGAAAAGAAACAAATTTGCCGCTATGCTCGTTGATAACGTTCCACATCGTATCCAGTGTCTGTTCCGACATCCGGTTGATCTGGAGAGGCTCTTTTAAAATCGAATCCCAGCCACGGGCTTTGTACAGCTGCGTGCGGAACCCCCCGAGATGATTTAGAGCATCGGCGCAAAAATCGGCTTTCGCGCCCCACTCCGCTTCCCATTTGTGAAACATCTCTGTTCTCACCGAGCGGTCGGCACTATGGAGTTTGTTGAAAGCCTGCCCTGCGGAAAGCCGCTTGGTCTCTCCGTTTTCCTCGAACGGTATTTCAACCTTGCTCACTGTGGTGTTGTACATCTCTCCCCAGCCGTGATAACCGTCCACCGCCAGATTATTCGCAAGCGCCTCCAGAGCCGGAGCCATCTTCTCGCCTGCCAGCTGTCTTCGCTCTTCCAGGTTAAATGCGATAGGCTTGTACTTTTGTGACGTCAGGAACGCTTCCCAATCCTCGTCAGGCACCTGTGTCAGCAACTGGTCGAATTGAGTCAGCGAAGACATGAATTTCGCATGCGTATCCCGCATTTTGCCGCTGAGCAGCACCGCTTTCCTGTCGTTCTGATTTTCAGCCGTCAGGCACTCTACATAAGCGCTGCCCTCCCTCAGCCGGTTAGATAAGCTTTGCATCAGCTCGATCGGTTCTTCCAGGCTTTGCACCTTCACTCGACCGTTGACGGATTCCAGCATGCCGGCAAATTTGCTAATATCCCGGACCATCTGTTCGGCAAACTCGGCAAAAGCCGGAGACTCGCTGCCCCCGGGAAAGATCGTATCCAAATTCCAGGTTTGTTTCAATGGCTGCTTGTTCATATAGGAATGCTCCTTTACTATGTAAACTTGAATTCACGCACCTGCGGAATTGAATCTTGTCCCGAGGAGGTGTATAACTATGTGTAGATATAGACTATTATGCTTTTCTGGAGGGGAACAGTATGAAACCGCTCAATATTTCGCCCGAAACGGCTGTTAAGCTTGCCGAACATTTAAAAGTCCCGATTGAACAACTGATGCACATGCCGCAGCATATTCTGCTTCAGAAGCTGGCTGAACTTGCCGCCCATGCTGAGAAAGAATCAGGGACTTCATGATACCTTTCAACCGAACTTGCCCTTATGACATCGTCATGAAGGATATTTATGTACCCGAGTGCCCATTTTGCTCCGCTGCTAACGTTCTGGTTCCTTTAAAAACAGCCGAGCTGCAGGAAATCCGTGACGGTCGAAAAAAGCTGCTTGTATTTCCATGCTGCCACCATAGAATTACTCTGGTCGATGCAGATTCGGATTATTTGCTGGCTAGCGAAAAATTACCGAACAGAGGTCAATAAAAGAGGGGAGATCTGTTCTTTCATTTTCCGGAAGAACTTTTCTCTCCTTTTTTGACTTACCTAATTCCTTCTTCCTTCATCTCATCGGGCAATTGGACCTTGGCTGCCAGCATATCCGTTCTTGTGGCCATCCATTGTTCGCGGCTTGCCCGAATCATCGCGGAGTCCATGATCTTCTTATCGTTAATGACCCGTCCGAACCACTTGACCGCTTCGTAATAATGTCCCGTCCTCCGGTTCAGTTCCCCCATCAAATACATCAATCGGGCATTGTTGATTTCTCCGTTTTCTTCTTCATAGACCTTAGTATACGCCTCCAGAGCAAAAGCCAGAAACCGCTGCTCCTGTTCCTTATGGTCCTCATAACGGTACAGCCAGGCAATGTGATGCAGAAGGCCTGCCACCACGCGGCCTCTTTCTCCTTTAATTTGAGCGCATAGGAGAGCCAGTTTGTAGGTTTCCAAGGCGGTTTCCGCAGTTCGTACCCCCCCATACTCTCTGGGAACCCATTGGACCCCTACTTTAGCATGGAACAAGTCGCGCTGCCGATCGGTAACTGCGCCCGCAAAGTTCTCTGTGCTGGCATAGCCGCAATAAGGGCAGACGCGCACGACGTAGAAGTCGGGATTCACTTCTTTATAGTGACCGCAAAAATCCTCATCCGACCTAAAAGGACGTTTGAAGCTCGGGCGGACGCGCGAGGTTTGGAATACCTGAGAACACATTTGGCAGCGTATCTCTATTTTGAATAACGGTTCCACTGGCTTATAGCCCTCCTGCTATTCCTTTGATGGAGTGTTGATAAAATGATAAGCCGGAGCCGACAACCGCTCAAGTACGGCCTCCCGGAGCGGAGACGGTACTCCTGTCCGGTTCAATGCCTGTCCCATGCAGCTCAGCCATGCTTCCGCAAGTTCCGGCGTCAAGGGGATATGCATATGCCTGGCCCGCATCATGGGGTGTCCGTAACGATCCGAATAGAGAAAAGGCCCCCCGAAAAACTGAGTCAGGAATAAATACTGTTTCTCGATCACATCTTCAATATCACTTTGAGCGAAATGAGGTGATAACAGCTCGTTCTCAAGCACGATCGGATAAAAAGCTTCTACCAGCTTGCGCACGCCGCCGGCACCGCCTAACGCTTCGTAAATGGTTTCTTGGTTGGAATTTGCCATCGTTTGTGTCCTCTCGCCTTTCTCATAGGTACTGCATCGAAATACCTATAGTATAACATATCTTGCCTGCCGTTTCGTGTCATCCCGTTGCTGGTAGTACAAAAAAAGGCATCGTCTGCGGAAGACGATACCACTTTACATCTATAACGCTTAGTTCTCCCAGTCCTCTTCGGCCGGGCCCATCAGCGATTCCCTTATTACGTATACGAAAGCGCACACGAGAATTCCTGCAATCACACTCATCATATACATCACTCCATTAACATAGTCTTCGCTTCAATTAAATGATACGGGCAGACCATCATGGTAAGAATAGCCTTATTATAACATAAATATTCAGAAAAATCAGTACAATGTACCTGATTTTCTTTGTTTTTATGCTTCATTTCCCAGGGAATGGATGTCCCGCCCGTTACATATAGTTTAGTAAAACCCAATCGGAGGCAATTTATGCGTATCCCCAACATTTGGACATCCATCCTGGTCAGTGCAGGTGCCTTCTTGCTGGCCGTACTTCTGTTAAAATATCCGGCTCAAGGCTTGGAATCCGCGCTCAGAGGCATCTCCATCTGGTGGGACATTCTGTTCCCTGCATTGCTTCCCTTCTTCGTTATATCGGAACTGCTGATCGGGTTTGGGATCGTTCATTTTGCCGGCACGCTGTTTGACCCTCTCATGCGTCCATTGTTTCGTGTCCCCGGTATCGGAGGATTTATTATGGCGATGGGTTTTGCATCCGGTTATCCGGTGGGAGCTAGACTGACCGCCCAGCTTTGGGAGCAGAAATTAGTTACTCGCGAAGAAGGGGAACGCCTGGTGGCCTTCACCACGAGTTCGGATCCGATCTTCCTGATTGGTGCGGTTTCGGTTGGATTTTTCCATGATGCCGGACTAGCCGTTATTTTGGCGATTACCCATTACGGTACTTCAATTTTGGTCGGGTTGCTCATGCGCTATCATGGACGCGGCGCAGTTCCCACTCCTCTGCTTTCGGTTGAGCCCGGCAAAAAGGGGTCTCTGCTGGTGCGCTCCTTCCAGGCGATGCATAAGGCCCGGCTTATAGACGGCAGGCCTACCGGAACTCTTCTTCAACAAGCAGTCATAACTTCCTTACGGCTGAGCTTCGTTGTGGGCGGATTAGTTGTCTTTTTCTCAGTAGTCATCGAACTGTTCACTTTAGCAGGCATTATGAACGGATTTTATGCCAGCGTACAATCCGCGCTGAGTCTGTTTCATGTCCCTCCCGCTGTCAGCCAATCTCTTGTAAACGGGTTCTTCGAAGTCACTCTAGGTGCCAAATCGGCTGGGGGAGCAGGACAGGATATTCCTTTAGTCTATAAAACGGCGGCGGCGGCTTTCGTGCTTTCCTGGGGCGGACTTTCCGTTCATGCTCAAATTGTCAGCTTGGTCCAGCATACGGGCATGAGGTACTATCCCTTCTTCCTGGCCCGCTTTATCCATGCGGTACTTGCTATGGCTGCTACCATTTTGCTGTGGAACCCTTTGCAGCCCTTGCGTGTATGGCTTGTGAACGAATCCCCTGTATTTATGAACGATGTTCAAACCTCAGCTGCCTTCGCTTCGGGAATCGCATCGTCTGGCACGATTTTTGCTGCAGTAATCGGGCTGCTTGCCCTTCTGGCGTTCCTCCGATCCATGGCAAATGTTTTCGTCAGGAATCTTACCAAATGGTAAGAAGAAGGAGGGAAAGCATTGTGTTCTGGCCCTCTTTTGATTATTATTTAGTATAAGAAAGCTATGTCGGTAACCTATTGGAGATAATTATGAACTGGATTGATGCCATTGCATCGGAACTGATTTCCGAACAGTCGAGCTGCCAAATGATCATTGTGGGAGAAACTGCTGACGGACAGCCATTTTGCGTGGAAGACGGGTTTCTGATCCGGAATTTATCCGAGCAGCAATTTACGGCCGCTTTGCCTTATGAGGATACGAATCCATTACAGAACTTGGACAGAGTGAATTTTATTGAGTTTTCTTTTTATAATAATGGGGTCTTATATTATTCTTTTGTTGAATTGCTGAACAAGAAAACCCTGGAAGGCGAATGCCTGCTGGAACTGGCCGCACCGGAGCTGTTGTACACTTCCCAGAACCGCAGGTTCCCAAGGGCGACATTAACGGATAAGCTGCCGATCCGGTGTGAAATCATCGGTCTGCGCAAGAAGGAACAGACCGGAGGAACCGCTTTTCTCGGCCAGATGGTTGATATTAGCGGCGGGGGCTTGTCGTTTTTTTGCAGCAATAAGCTGTTTTATCCGCTGCTTCTGCGCATGCGGTTCCATTTACCCGTGTACGAGGACGGATTTGAAGTAACCGGAGAAGTGGTGCGCGTTACCTCCCAGAGCGGCAAAGGGTACAGAATAGCGGTGGAGTTCCGCAACGCGCCGGAATCGGCGGTTTCGCTGATCAATGCTTACGCAACTGCTGCAGGCGGTTAAGGTTCCGGACAGCAACGCAGTTGAAGGAGGTTTCAGATTTTGAAGTATTCTTTGCTTAACCGGGGGGACGATCTGTCCCGTCAACTTTCAGATACATTTCATAAGCTTGCAGCCGACAGCGGAATGATCAAGGATGAAGAATGTCCCGATACCATCGTTTCCATCGGAGGCGACGGTACGATGCTACACGCGTTTCATTCGCATCTGCATGTGCTGGACCAGGTGTCTTTTGTGGGAGTTCATACAGGGCATCTGGGCTTTTACGCCGACTGGAAAGCAAATGAACTGGACGAGCTGGTCCGGCGCATGTCTTCCCCGACTTCGGAAATGAAGATTGTCCGTTATCCGATTGCGGAGATTGAATTGGTTTCGAAGGCGGGGACAGAGACGTTTTATGCCTTAAACGAATTCACGATGCGGGGCGATGACGGCAAAACGCTGGTAGCCAAAATCAACATCAACCGGGAGAGCTTCGAGATGTTCCGGGGGGACGGCATTTGCATTTCCACACCTTCTGGAAGTACCGCCTATAACAAAAGTCTTCAGGGCGCGCTCATCCATCCTTCCATTGAAGCGCTGCAAATTGCTGAAATTGCCTCGATTAACAACCGGGTTTACCGGACTTTAGGTTCGTCCATGATTCTTCCCAACCATCACTTGTGCGATATCATTCCCAGGGAGGATCAGAAGCTGCAGTTGTCTGCAGACCATCTAAATATCCAAAGGGACGATGTGCTGTCGATCCGCTGCAAAGTGTCACCGCTGAAAGTGAACTTTGCCAGATACCGGCCCTTTCCGTTCTGGAACAGGGTACGGGCGGCATTTATCGGGGATCAATCGGAATAACGTATTAGAACGCACAAAAGCGCGGCGGAAGCCGCGCTTTTGTGTTATTTATTTACCGCTGGACCCTGACCCCGGTCCCGCTGACTTTGGTCTCTGGAGCCGGAGTTCTCCCGCGGTTTTCCTTCCTTGCGGCCCGAATCCTGGCTTGTAGCTTCCCTTAGAGGATTGGATTTAGGATGTCCTGCTTGATGCGTCTGCTTGTGGTTCGCTTTGGCTTGGTTGGACGGACCGTTCCCTTGAGCCCGGTCTTTCCCTCCCTGACCTTGATTCTGGCCTTGGTTTTGGCCCTGGCCCTGCTGCGAACCTTTGTTGCCGCCTTTTCCCCCAAGTTGGGAATTACCTTGAGCAGTGCCTGCCGAGGGATGATTGCGATTCCCTTGGGAACGGCCAGCGGCTTTCCCGTCCTGGCTGCGGTCACGCTTGTCCGGTCTTCCTTCTCCGCGGCGCTTCTCATGGAAGCGAGGATCGCCTTTACGGCGGCCTTCGCCACTCCGGTTCTCATTTCCGCCTTCACGGGCTTCATTAGCCTGAGAACCCCCTTTGCGGCCCTCCTGTTGGCCATCCTGGTGCTTGGACACTTTCGCTTCCGGTGCAGGTTTCGGCTCAGCGTATCGTGGTCCTGTGTGCTTGAAGTCCACAACAATCGTAGTAGCCGGGTTGAGTTCCTCCGGTACGGGATCGTTCACTTTCTCCAGGATAAAATAAGCACAGCCGAAATTACAATATTCGTGCAGGTAATCCTGAAGGACGGCCACCGAGCTTTCGCGGGTCACCTTGGGATTATCCTCTTTGAAGAAACCTTTGAGACGCAGCTGATTATATCCCCAGTCCCCGACGATGTAATCATAGCGTTCAAGCACTTCACTATACCGGTCACGGAACGCCTCCGGGTTCCAGGCGATCTTGTGCTCCTGTATAATTTGATACGTCTTGCCGGTCATAACTTCACGACCCCTTCCCCCATGTCAAAAGCAATGCAATATTCGCTGTTAGTTCTGGCGAGCGGATTGTACCTGCTCATGAGCATGATATGAACTGCGGACGAACGGCCCCGATTCTACGTGGCTGAACCCGCGCTTCATGCCTTCTTCCTTCAACTTTGCGAAATCTTCAGGCGGGTAATACTTTACTACATTCAAATGTTGTTTCGTCGGCTGCAGATACTGGCCGATCGTCATAATATTGCAGTCAACAGCACGCAGGTCATCCATTGCTTGTATGATCTCGTCCCATTCTTCACCAACGCCCAGCATAATACTGGATTTTGTCGGAATATCCGGGTTCATCGCTTTCGCCCTGGACAGCAGTTCCAAAGAACGGCTGTATTTCGCCTTCGCGCGTACTCTATCGGACATCCGTGCAACTGTCTCGATATTATGGTTCAAAATGTCCGGTTTGGCATCCATAACAATCTTGAGGGAATCCTCGTTCCCCATAAAGTCAGGAATCAACACCTCTATGCTGCAAAGAGGCAGCTTTTCGCGGACTGCTTTCACACTAGCTGCAAAAATCGACGCTCCTCCGTCCTTCAGATCATCCCTGGCTACTGATGTGATGACACAATGACGCAACCCCATCTGTGCAGCAGCTTCCGCAACGCGTTCAGGCTCCTGGAGATCAAGCTCCGTGGGTAAACCGGTTTTCACCGCACAGAAACGGCACGCTCTTGTGCAGATATCGCCCAAAATCATGAACGTAGCCGTACGGTTGGCCCAGCATTCATAAATGTTCGGACATCTAGCTTCCTCGCATACCGTATGTAGCGTCTTGGAACGCATCATCTCTTTGATTTCCTGATAATTCTCTCCTTGCGTCAATTTAATTCTCAGCCAGTCCGGCTTCTTTTCTCTATGATCAACCGCCATGAGCAAGTCCTTCTTTCTATCGCTGTTTTCCAACCCAGGATGATTCATACACTAACTAGTATTATAACATGAAACGTCAATCATTCCACGCAGCAGTAATAAGGCCTGACTTAGCTGCAACTCCATGGATGTGTCGATAAGGAGCGGATGATTTCATACAAAAATGCCGTGCTCTCTGAAAATCCGTCTATAGATGAAGAATATCGTAAAAAACCACCACCTGGGAATAAATTACACATGGGTGATATTTTGTACATCTATTTTAATATAGCATGAATCAGCTCTACTTGCCCGTACATCCTTAAGAAGATATCCCCCAACTCCGTTGGACTGTCAGGGTGGGATGCGCTTCGGCGTTGGGTGGATTCCACCCAACTAACCTTGCGAATCCACTGCATCCGCCCTTAGGGCCTGTCGCGGCGCTCCACCGTCCCCCCTCGTCGTGGGTTCTCATCCGGCTCCTGAAATCGCAAAAACCGCATGCAGCGCATGCGGTCCTGACACGTCCCAGGAGGGATGCGCTTTCGACGTTGGGTGGATTCCACCCAACTAAGCTCGCGAATCCGCTGCGTCCGCCCTTCAGGCCTGCCGCGGCGCTCCACCGTCCCCCCTCGTCGGGGCTTCTCATCCGGCTCCTGAAAACGCAAAAACCGCATGCAACGCATGCGGTCCTGACACGTCCCAGGAGGGATGCGCTTCGGGGTTGGGGGGATTCCCACCAACTAACCTCGCGAATCCGCTGCGTCCGCCCTTCGGGCCTGCCGCGGCGCTCCACCGTCCCCCCTCGTCGGGGCTTCTCATCCGGCTCCTGAAAACGCAAAAACCGCATGCAGCGCATGCGGTCCTGACACGTCCCAGGAGGGATTCGAACCCCCGACAACTCGCTTAGAAGGCGAGTGCTCTATCCAACTGAGCTACTGGGACATAAAAAAGCGGGTGATGGGAATCGAACCCACGCTATTAGCTTGGAAGGCTAAAGTTCTACCATTGAACTACACCCGCATAAAAATGGTCGGGATGACACGATTTGAACATGCGACCCCCTGGTCCCAAACCAGGTGCTCTACCAAGCTGAGCTACATCCCGACTGTAAAAAAAGAATGGCGTGCCCTAAGAGATTCGAACTCCTGACCTTTTGATTCGTAGTCAAACGCTCTATCCAGCTGAGCTAAGGGCACAAATATAATGGAGCGGAAGACGGGAATCGAACCCGCGACCCTCGCCTTGGCAAGGCGATGCTCTACCGCTGAGCCACTTCCGCATAAATGGTGCGCGTGGAGGGACTTGAACCCCCACGCCAAAGGCGCTAGATCCTAAGTCTAGTGCGTCTGCCAATTCCGCCACACGCGCACAATGTTTCAGGCATATTGTTTACCGTGAAAAATAAATGGTGAGCCATGTAGGACTCGAACCTACGACACCCTGATTAAAAGTCAGGTGCTCTACCAACTGAGCTAATGGCTCTCAATGAGAATGAAAATGGCTGGGGATCAAGGATTCGAACCTTGGCATGACGGAGTCAAAGTCCGTTGCCTTACCGCTTGGCTAATCCCCATTAAAGAAATGGTGGAGGATGATGGATTCGAACCACCGAACTCGTCAGAGAGCAGATTTACAGTCTGCCGTGTTTAGCCACTTCACTAATCCTCCAAGTTAACCAATCATAAAAAAATGGCGGAGCCGACGGGATTCGAACCCGCGGTCTCCTGCGTGACAGGCAGGCATGTTAGGCCTCTACACCACGGCTCCACACTAAGGTAAAACAATTGCGGGGGCAGGATTTGAACCTGCGGCCTTCGGGTTATGAGCCCGACGAGCTACCGAGCTGCTCCACCCCGCGTCATTATGGTGGAAGCTGAGGGGATCGAACCCCCGACCCTCTGCTTGTAAGGCAGATGCTCTCCCAGCTGAGCTAAGCTTCCATATGATGGTGACCCGTAGGGGATTCGAACCCCTGTTACCTCCGTGAAAGGGAGGTGTCTTAACCCCTTGACCAACGGGCCTAAAAAGAAAATGATAAAGCTACGGAGAGAGAGGGATTCGAACCCTCGAGACGCTTTTGGCGCCTACACGATTTCCAATCGTGCTCCTTCGACCAAACTCGGACACCTCTCCATGAGGTGGCTCCCCGAACAGGACTCGAACCTGTGACAACTCGATTAACAGTCGAGTGCTCTACCAACTGAGCTATCAGGGAATATGATGGTGGAGCCAAGCGGGATCGAACCGCTGACCTCCTGCTTGCAAGGCAGGCGCTCTCCCAGCTGAACTATGGCCCCATGAAAAATCCCACTTTCACGGAAGTGGGTGTCGCTTGGCAACGTCCTACTCTCCCAGGACCCTGCGGTCCAAGTACCATCGGCGCTGAAAGGCTTAACGGTCGTGTTCGAGATGGGTACGCGTGGTTCCCTTTCGCCATTGTTACCAAACGGAAAAACATATTCAGGTTTACGGCGCCGCCAAGCGCTGTGATCAAGAACGATGTTCAACCGGGCTTGCCGGTGTTCACATCTGTGTCTTAATCCCTGAAAACTGGATATGAAGTGAAGTGTAAGTCTGCGCAGACTCTGTTGATTCAGAGTATTT
>NZ_JBHUME010000009.1:0-300631 GCF_042684925.1 Paenibacillus gansuensis
GCCAGCGCGCCGCCGGCGTCCGCGCCGAGCGTCGGCGCCGCGAGGAACGCGGCCGTCAGCGCGAACGCGGCCGCGGCGCCGAGCCGGTACGCGCGCTCCCTGCGCGTGCCCGGCCCGCCGGCGCCTTGCGCCCCCCGCTGCTTGCGCGCGCGGCCCCTTGGGGCTTCCACTGCCGGCGCGGAAGGCTCCGCGCCCTGGCGGCGCTGCATCTGCTGCAGCACCGCCGAGGCCGCAAGAATCACCGCTCCGATCAGCACGCCCTCAAACTCGTTCCCAACGCCGTAATAACGGGCGCCGATCATTGGATCATACCCGAGCACGGATCTCTCCATAGCGGAGAATCCGGTCAATCCGTCCGCGAGAATCAGCTCGCTGACGGCAAGCGCCAGCAGCAGGACCGCTGTGCCGGTCCGCATGCTGCTGGTCCACAGGCCGAGTCCTAACGACCCGGCCACAAACACAACAACCAGCCATGGCGCAGACAACGCCGCCAGCCACCCCATAGCCAGCAGCACAATAGGTGCCGCCAGCAAAGACAGCAGCAGCACCCGAAGCCAAGCGTAGCTTCGTTTCCAACGATACAGCAGCGCCAGAAGGCTTCCCGCAAGCACTAACACTTCATAAGTTACAAAGCTGTATAACAAGTCCGGACGCAGCTTATAAACCGTCTGCATTTGGCGCAGTTCTTCTAAAAGCCAAGGGAGCACGTCCCCTTCCGGGTTGTCAGTATTGCCAGATTCTCTAATCTTTCCAATTTTGTCCGTCTTGCCACTCTCGCTACTTTCACCACCCATCCTTTCCGCCCCCATCGCCCTGCCGCTCATGGTCTCTGGCGGAGCAATCCCAAACCACTCCAATATTGTAGGCGCCAGATCCACATTAGCCGTGAGCCCCGGCTGCCGAGTTGTAGGAGAAGACAATCGCCCTTTCCATGTTTGCCTACCGCCGTCATACACTACCAAAGGGCCCATGAGCGACTTCCTGCCCGCTGCATCCGGATTCACAGTCGGCGAAAATACAACCAACCGGTCCCGGGGCCCCAGCCGTTCCGCCAGCTTTCCAAGCAAGTAATCGATGCGTTGAAGGGTCAACCTTCTAGCCTTCTCGAATTTCTCGGCAGTGTAGAACGATTGATTCGTATATAACCGGTCCAAATCCCCAAGCTCATATAGAACAGCTAGCGGCCGATCCTCCGGAAGCCGATTCCAAGATTGCAGCAATAAAGCATAATTGGTCATGACGGTGAGCGCATGATCCGGATCCTGAACCGTCGCCGGGCCGCCTATCTCTCCAAAAGGAATCCGTCCCGACCTGTCCATCAGCAAATAAGCCGTCTGGCGTTTCAAATGAAGGTTCCCCGGCTCGTCCGCAGGAAGCACATCCCGGTTTCCAAACACATACCGACCAACCCCCGCCTGTGCCAGCAGCTCTCCCAGCAGGCCTGCCTCCGCATTGTTATGCCTTTTTTCATTCTCCGCAATCAGCTTTGCTACCTCTGGTACGACGATGCCCTGCATTTCCTTTCGGGTTTCCCCTACTTGCACTGCATACTGTCCCTTTAAAGTCAGTACGGTTTCCGATGCTTCCACAAACGGCGCCGCAGCCGGTGCTCCCGCTCCGAACGTCAAATAACTGTTGGACTCACCGCGGATCGGGGTCCGGATGTTCATCGCGCCCAGGGCACCATTTTGGATCAGCTTATGTAAATTCGGCAGAAGGCCCGCGTCAGACTCATCCAGCTCCTCAAAAGACAGGTCGGGTACAGCAACCAAAGCCACACGGCGGACCTGTGCATGCTCTACTGCGGCCCATGCCGGAGTAACCCCAAGCACAAGACTATGTAGTAAAAAAATGATAAGAACCCGATTTAGTATCGTTACGTATCTTTTGCCCCTCACCCTGCCGTTCCCCTCTCTACAAGTTCCCCACAGCTTCTCCCGAAAAAGAAAGCGTTATACTACTTATACACTTATCCACATACTTATCCACGCTATAAACAGGCGCATTTTTAGGATTTAGTCCACTTTTTGCAATCTATCCACCGTTTTATCCACATTATCCACAATTTCTGATGAAAAAGATATCCCTTTAGTTATTCACAAGGATAATCCCTCATTTTCCTTATCATTTTAAAGTTATGCACATTATTCACAGAAGATCGGTAAGCTGCTTATCCACAACGAATCAAAAAGCCGGAAAAACAGTGTACCATAAACACCAAAAAGCAGCTACCCCTTTCGGAATAACTGCCCTTGGTCATCTATATTATCTTATGCTGTTAGAAAGAGCGCTTGCCCAGTTCTTTTACCGGCTTATACTCTCCAGGCCAAAACGCCCGGCGGCCTAATAAAGTCGTCAATGCAGGAACCAGGAACGGACGCACAATAAACGTATCCAGCAAGACCCCGATCGCTGTAATCAGGCCAAAATGAACCAGCACCTGAATCGGCAGAGAAGCCAGCACCGCGAATGTACCCGCCAGAATGAGACCGGCCGAGGTGATCACGCCTCCCGTCTGTGCCACACCCTCTTTGATAGCCTGCAGGAGCGGCATCCGGCGGCGTTTTTCCCATATGCTCGAGATCATGAAGATGTTATAGTCCTCACCTAAAGCTACCAGGAACACGAACACGTACAGCGGAATGGATCCTTGAATGAAATCCGCGCCCATGCCGTAATGAATAATGATCCAACCGATCCCCAGTGCGGAGAAATAGGACAAGAGAACGGTGCCCATCAGATAAAGCATCGCCACAATGGATCTCAGGTAAGCAACCAGAATCAAGGCGATCAGAACGACAACGACCGGAATAATGCGGGCTGTGTCGCCCTCGGTCGCTTCTTTTGTATCAAGCTGCTCTGCGGTCTGTCCGCCGATAAAGACATTGTCCGCGGCATCAGGAATACCGGCATCGCCCAGAGTTTTCTCTACAGCTGCCCTCAAATCCGGCAAACGATCCATAGCTTCGTTCGAATATGGATTCATTTTAAATTCCACACTATAAGCCTGAATGTTTGCGTCGGTCGCTCCTTTTGCAGGATCGCCCACTTTGGAAACATAGTCCAGCCCCGCCAATGCGGATTTGAGGTCGACTGTTTTTCCTTCCGTATCGATCATGACATTTACCGGCGCTAATTCTCCTTCAGAAAACTGCTGGCCGATTAAAGTAAAGCCTTCCCGTGAGGGAATGTCTTCAGGGAACGAGGACAGGGTATCGAAATTAATTTTGACCTGTGTGGCAAAAGTAGCCATCGCCCCTAATAAAATTACCGTTACCAAAGTCACTGTCCACGGACGTTTCGTTACAAGGCTGCCTATAGCCAGGCCCATACGGTTTTCCTGCTTCGGTTTTGGCTCCGGCTTCCCTTTCTTACGCGCACGCTCCCTCTGCATTTCCGGAGTTCTCGGTACAAACGGGAAGAACGATGCTCTGCCGAATACCGCAAGTAATGCTGGTACCAATGTAATGCTGGCAATCATCATGATAAAAATGGACAAGCTAAACGGGATAGCAAACCGCTGATAAGAACCGTACTCCGCCAGCAGCAGCGCCAACAGGGAAACGACGACAGTAAAGCCGCTCATCGCTACAGCGCCTGTTGCTCCGGAAATCGCATGACGCAGCGCCATGAAACGATTTTCCTGTACTTTCAGATCCTGACGGAACCGCGCAACCAGGAATAAACAGTAGTCCGTACCGGCTCCGAATAGCAGCACCGTCATGATTGAAATACTTTGGGAATCAAACGTTATCCAACCTTCTTCTCCGAACCAGCCGAGCAGCGGCGAGATGACGCCATAGGCGAATCCGACCCCAACCAGCGGAATCAGAGCAAGAATCGGCGAACGGTAAATTAGCAGTAACAGTACAAGAACGAGTAGTACAGTTGCGATTAACAAGGTTACGTCTGCAGATTCGAATAACCCGGTCGCGTCGATTTGAATGCCTACCGGTCCGGTAACACGGGCGCTTAATGCATCGGCCGATGTTACGGAAGCTTCAAACACATCGGAACCTATGATTTCGGACGTTTTTTTCTCAAAAACTTCTATACTTTCTTTTAATTCGTCCACAGTGGCAGTTTTCTCAAAAAAGACCGGCACAACGATTGTAGAACCATCCTCGGAAAGCTGCTGCTTCAACGCCGGCGGCGGAAGCTGGTGCAAAGGAGGAATCAGAGTTTGATTCGGCAGTGGGTTTTTCGTGAAATGCTCAGTAACTTTGCCTAACTTGACTAAGTCCTGATCCTGCATTCCCCCTTCCCGGTGAAGCACGATCAGCGCCGGAACCCCGGATTCATTGGGAAACTGCTCTTTGGCGAGTGCTTCAGCCTTAACAGATGGACGATTGTCGCCTAAGTTAGGAGCATTCTCCACCGTCTGGCTGTTTGCTTGGGGAAATAGCAGATTCAGCACCATGACCAGAGCTACCCAAACTAGAATTGTTACCCATCGGGTTTTCTTTCCCGCAACGGCCTTTCCGTAACGTTCTAACATACTTTCTTTTTGACCCATAATTATTTCACTCCTTAATAAGATGAAATCTTGTATATATAAAGATATAATCTTCATAAATAGTACTCACTAATTATATATACCGGAAGGTTAATTTTCAACCGAAAGGTGGATTACGATGAATCACCCTCCCAAACGCTCGCCGGGCCGCCCCCGGAAGACGGAAACGGACAATCAGCAAACCGAATCCAATATTCTGCGGGAAGCTTCGGCCGCGTTTATGCAACATGGTTACGAAAAAGTTTCTTTAGTGCAGATCGCACAACAATGCAAAGTAACGAAAGCAACGTTATATTACTATTTTGATAACAAAGCTACATTATTTACTCAGTCTGTGGTTCGGATGTTTCATAACGTTGTCGGCCATGTCGGCCGCCATCTCAACATGGATATTCCTTTAAAAGAGCGGCTTCTCGCCATGGCGAAAGTTCAGATGGGCAACCGGTTCGGTGAATTTGAAACGCTGATGAAAGAAGCATCGTCACATCTGACGCAAGAGCAAATCCAAGAGATCCGGGCAGCCGAGAAAGCCATCCACACGTTGATGACCAATACGTTTCAAGGAGAAATGGATCGTGGAACGCTAAAATCCGAGCAGCATCCGATGGTGCTCTCCCTCGCTTTCGCTTCCTTGGTCATGATGGGATCCCGCGAAATGCTGTTGGAGCTGTACCACGGGGACTTGAATAAGGCAGCGGAAGCCGTCGTAGAACTGTTCTGGACCGGCGCAGCCGCCGCATAAAGAGAGCAGCCATTCCTCCGTGGAATAGCTGCTCTTTTTGTTACCCGACGGCATGTGTTCTGATGAGCTCCATCACCTGCCCTTTGATTTTGATCGTAACCAATGCCTGCTTCACTGCACCGTTGCTCCAAACCGAGGTAAAGGTAAATACATAGTTTCCATCCGGAAGTTGGTAGAAGTCGTCCCGCCACATCGCTCCCGTCCAAAGCAGCTTATTAGATGAGTGTAGGGATGCTGCTGCGGATTTCTCCATCAGAACCGCCCGAACCGAAACAGCCTTCGTCCAGCTGTCCGCCGTATCTGTCACTTCAGAGCGGAGGACAAATTCCTCTCCAGCCCAAAAGACGTTCGCCGAACGATCCGGATCATGGTTAGCGTTATATTTTTCCCGCCATGCTTCCCATTCCACTGTATGATTTACTTCAGCGCTTATCCCTAATGGACGGACCTGGAAGGTTTTGGTTCTAATGACGGCAGGATCGATATGATCGCTGATCGACTGCTTTACCGTATAAGTCCCTGGCTCTAAAGCTTGAAAGGATGGCCCCTCCGGCCCGTAAGGGAAGGTAAAGTGATAGCTCTCGTCCAAAATCATACGGTTTGCCGGGTTAAATACCTGGTACTGAACCGTCAGGTTGTTTTGGTCCGCATCGGCAAGATTCAACGTGCCGATATGTACGAGGTCGCCCTCGTAAATGGGCATAGCCAGTTGATTCCGGTCATAAGTGTAGACGAGAAAATCACCTGTAGGTGGAGAATTGGTTTTAATGTAAAAATATTTAGCCCCGCTCCAATCACCCCAATCATACCCGTCAAACACGCGAACCTGAACGATCATGTTGATATTTTCAGGCAAGTCTTGTCCGGGTATCCAACTCAGCGAACCTCCCTGCATTACGCCGGATTCCATCTGCAGCGCTCCCCCGTACTTTAAAATACGGACTTGATATTTGGTTTGGGGATCGGCATCCGGGTCCCCGTACGTCCAGCGGAATGTCGGCCGAAGCATTTTAAACCGCTCCGGTGCGCTTGGATCCGTACTGGCAGGAACAACGACATTTGCGGCAGGCAATTGATTCTGTACCGTGATTTCGCGTTCAAACTGTGCAGGTACACCTGCTGAATCAGTTACCACCTGACGAATCGTGAACGTCCCTAAGGATGCAAAAGAGGTTGGCCAACTTATCCTGGATACGCTTGGCATTGTCTCAGGAGATGCGCCCGCATTTGATCGAACATAATAAGCATGCTCCAGGTTCTCTCTCCCGCCGTCCTCCGCATCATGGGCGGTAGAGTTGATCGTGATAGACTGATTTCTCACAACAACGCTTTGGCTGGTTGTAAAACCCGGAACCGGCGGTGTGTTTGGAGGGGCATTTTTTCCACTGGTTATAGTAGCTATAGTCCAGTCGCTCCATGCACCATACTCGTCCTTTACCGCCATACCGGCCTCATACGTGCCCGTTTCCTGCGGGGACGCCAGCTTGGCATTGACATAGTTACCGCTTGGGGTGATGTAGTAATATTTTCGCTCCATAATCCCTTTGGTGGCCCGATAATCAATTCCGGTAGCTTCGTTGGAATACAAACCTGTGTTTTGGTACCGGTCCGGGTCCCGGCTCGTATCGCTCCATGTAATTTTGCCGTCAGGTCCTTGAGCCAGGGTAAATTCGCTGACAGGTCTCCGGTGCACGGTTACTTTTCGCGTAAATTCATTGGAAGGCTTCCGGTACAGGTCAAAAACCATACTCGGTGTCAGGTACCATGGGTGCGGGTCGTCTTTGGCATTCAAAGTAACCAGATAATCCCCTACTTTATCAAACAGCAGCTGCGGAAAGGAGAACGTCTTGCCATGGAGGGTTGATAATCCTTGATTGTTAATAAATCTTACCGTGTGCTGAACCCGCCACTGATAGCTGCCTGCCATAGGGTCTTGTTCCGGATCTTCATAATGGATGTTGTTATACTTTACTTCAGCCTTTGCCAGGCCCTCGTCCCAAATGGCGTATTGTGCCGACCAGTTAATCCGTGCATCTACAGTTTTGTACCGTAGGGGACTGAATGTGACAAAGGACTTATCCGCAAAATACCCGAACCTACCCTCACTATACCTGCTGTCCCGTAAGCTTAGGATGGGAATGTTATTCAGCCAAACTTCGATTTGATCACTGACAAATCTCAGCCTGAATGAATAATCGGTCCCGCTTGCCATCGGATAGCTGCCTTGGGTAAGGACCGTTCTGGAACCATTCACGTAGCTAACAATCTGCAGGGCGTTCCCGTTTGTCTCAAGGGCATATCTGTTGCGGGTGTCCTTCATGCGGAATGAAATCCCCAGCCACTCCTGGTCGTAATCGACCTGTTCCATGTTCAACGTGAACCGCAGCTCCGCGTCGGCGAGGGAGATATCGGAATAAAACTGTCCTTGGGTAAACGAACGGACAAGAGGGGGCGCTGTGGAAGGCGGACCATAGGAAATATTCAGGTTGGCTACATCCGTGCGGTCGGAGTACTCTGAATTCATGGACACATAAACCCCGTCCCCGAAATATTCACCAAACACCTGATGCCGCTGATTACACGGAACTCCCGCTTCTCCTATCGTATTTCCCGCAGAATCCAATACTCTGTTGCCTCCTGTCAGGTAACCGGGACAGCTGGGATCGACCATCGTAGTCCGGTTTCCTTCCACCGTTGTTGTGGCGTTGGGACCGGTTCTTTTGCCGTTCCAGCCGAAACTGTAATTGGAAAGGCCCATGTCGGACCAGCTGCTGTTTCCATAAAAGTATTGATCGAAATCGGAATCGGAAGATGGTTTTACATACTTCAGATTACCTGTGCCTGCATCCAATACTGCAATGGCTGCTTGGGGTGTAGGGATTACATCCCCGGGCCGGTGCACTTCAAAATAGTATTTTGCCAGCACCTCATTACTATTGGGCTGATAAACCACATCCGTGTAATCGTCCGAATAGGTCCATCCTGACATGAACAAACCGGTGTAAGTGTGGTAGACTTTGCGGTCCGTTTTGAGGTATTTCCTCCAGGCAAGCGTGAAGTCCGGATTATATTTGGTCACGTTGAGATCGTACGTGTTCTGTCCGCCCCAGCCTGTACCGGAAGGATAGTAAAACTGGTAGACATACATGGCCCCTGATGCGTCCGGGGTGAATTTGCCGTAGTAATAATCTTTGGTCCCGTTATACTGCTGCAAAGTTTCCGCATCGGGCCCAAAGCCCGGACGGGACAGCACCGTTTCTCTGACCACCTCCAAATTGGGGCTCAGCTCTACGATTCTCGGTGCATAGTAGCCTTGAGAGTAATCATATTCGTTGACCATAACCAAGTTTTCGCCTCTCGTATAGAGAAACTTGAAATTGGCTGGGTTCAAGTTTTCATTTGGTCTCAACGGCTTGTCTAACGAACTTCGGATCAGCTCGCCCGTGAAGGCGTCGTATACGGCAAATTCATAGAATGTTGTGTTGGATCCTTTCCATGAGCGGCTGATATACAAATAACGTTCGGCCAGGTCCCAGTTGTAAATATAATCACAACCAGCGTATACTCCGTTGATATAACGGGATTGCGACGGCTTTTTCAAAATGAATGCGTAGGGATCACCGCCTGTATACCTGTAGCTCGCATACATTTGCATGGGCTTTACGTACATTTCCACAGGTGACAGCTTTGTCGGGTCCACAGCATAGATCTGCAGCTGGCTTGAGCTATCGTTGAATCCAGGTTCGGAAAAGTACACCAGTTTTTTATTGGACCTGATTTTGAATTTGTAATCCACTAGATACGTATTGAACCTGATTTTATCCCCATTTGTGTTCAGCAATGGAACCGATACCGTGCTGCCGGTTTGCGATCTCCAAGGGGACAACCGATTGTTCCCGTAGCCGTTGTTGGACATAGTGAAGCTTTCGACGGAGGTTTTTTCCTCGCTGTACCTAGTTTGTGCCCACCAGTGAATCGGGGTAGTCTGGGAACCGAAGTTTCGTCCTTCCCCGCTGACAAGTTTCCCGTTTTGCGATTTCCATAACTGATACTTGTTATAGACCGTTTGATTCTCATTAGGGACATAGACCGGCCAATTCAACATTTGGGCAGCCGTCACTGTAGTGAACGGATCGAGGTCCGGTTGAGGATTTTTTCCCTCTACTTCAAAAGATACTTCAGGCGCATTATTAACGGCATCAAAAGTCAAAGTGGACTCCGCTTCGTCGGAAGTGTCGTCCTGCTGACCGTACTGCTCGGTTACTTTCAGATAAAAAAGATACTTCCCCACTTTTCCAGGTGTAAAGTTTGCCTTAGAAAGCGTACCTGACAGCGACTGCCAAGGATCGTCTGCAAATCCGTTGTTTTCATCATCATATTTAAACTTATATTCCGCCTGCGTGATGGCATCTCCATCCGGACTGGTGGAAGCATTGGTAATCGGGATGGTCTGATGACGGATGCCAATAGGAGGAACGATCAGCTTTGCCTTTGGAGGAAGATCCGGTTTCACCGTGATTTCACATTCGCCGGGTTGCAGGGATTTCAACCCTTCC
This sequence comes from Paenibacillus gansuensis, assembly GCF_042684925.1. Taxonomy (NCBI): domain Bacteria; kingdom Bacillati; phylum Bacillota; class Bacilli; order Caryophanales; family Paenibacillaceae; genus Paenibacillus; species Paenibacillus gansuensis. The sequence continues at coordinate 9,815 of NZ_JBHUME010000009.1, forward strand.
GAATCGTATACGTGTAACTGGACTTTTACTTGCAAGTTGGATGTTGTTCCGTTGGTGTACGAAGTTTTCCGGTTGATCCATTCGTCTTTCGTATGGTCGATCCCCCGGTTCAAAGGGCTATAGCTCTGGCTTGCACTGAACGAGGATAAGGACACAGGATGGTTTTCGATGACTGGCGGCGGGCAGGCGGGTACCGCTACTGGATTCGGCGGGACAACTTCAATGTAGGTGCATGCTGTTGCAGTTGCCCCCCACTCGTCCCGCATTTGGCCGCAAACCTGATGAAAACCGGCCGTATCCATGAGAATATGGTGTTGGCCGTCGGTGTAAGCTTCGCTCCGGGAAGGAATGGATTCAACAAATTCTGTGCTTCTCGTAAAATCAAACCCCATGAAGTAGAGATTGTCTTGATCCGGGTCAGTAGGCGTCGGGATTTCAGGATCATCAATGTAGATCAGATCCATGATTTCACCAGCAACAATTTTGTTAACTGCTTTCGTTCGGGCATTCGGATAGACGAAGCCGATCTGAAATTGAGGCGGATTGTTGGTGGCCGGACTGGTTACTGTTAAGTTTCGGGGACCGATCCAGTCTGTTTCCCCGCAGCTGGTCATCATTTTCATACTGATGGAGTGGTACCCGACCCCAATGTTCCAAGGATAGCTGCCAAAGGAAAATGTGGTGTCTCCCTGGTTCTGATAAACCGGAGAGAGGTAAGTTCCGTTTCGCTCGATTTTGTATTTATGGGAAACATAGGAACAGCCGTTAAGTTGAAAATCCTTAGGATGAAGGGTAAATGGCTGCCTCCACGCAATCGTGTCCGGAATGATGTCAAAATCTGCGCTGAATTGCTTAGGCGGTCCCGTGCCGGGAGTGAAAGTTTTGGTGAGTACGTTGTTCGTTTCGGACTCTTCGGAAATGGCTGCTGCACTGTCTACTGAAAGCGTGAACGTCTTTTGGGAAGTGTCCGGGAAGGTGTAGGAGAAACTGAGCTGCTGGGTGGCACCGTTGGATGCGTTCGGAAAGCTCTGGCTCTTTATTGTCGTTGCTCCAGCCATGACCTTAACGTTAAAAGGGGTTGTGATATTGGGGCCATCGTTGTGAAAAGTGGCGGTGAAGTTGGCCGGTGCACCTGCTTTGATCGCGGAGCCCGTAGTGATGTCATCTGCGACGAGGTCGGGTTTGTCGGCATTGATTTTTTTGTAGGTGACGTGGAGTTCGTAGGTGAGGGCGTAGGTGGTGGCGGTCCAGGTGGTAATGGAATCCATGCTGTATATGCGTCCTTCAACATTACCTGAGGAATTGAAATCTAATTCATAATCAGTTCCCGGCATATTATGGCGGTCATTTAACAATTTATGAACCTTTATATAGCCGTATCCATCCTGACCTTTACCAAAATAGTCAACAACAACACCCCTCTGGACAGGGGTAGCTTCAGTTATACTAATTGAGCTTTCTTCGACATGACTTAATGGGACTTCATCCAGCGTTAGTGTATGAAAAAACTCAGGAGGCAGTAGCTTATCAGACCAAGCAGCTGCGCTTCCATCTGTATAACGGAGAGCTAAAGGAATAATTTGGTTGGCGTCATCTCTAATTGGTATCATTCCTGGGTATTTAGATAATCCACCGTCAAGCGTTGATGTGTTAGCCGTGTATGTATATACACCAAGGTCCCCAGTTCCCGTTTTCCATCTTTTACCCGATGAATCACGCCAAATAGCATGGTACATGTATGAGGATCTACTGCCACTAAGTTGAATTCGATCACCGTTAATTGCAGAGATTTCTATTTGGTTTGTACTTGAATTATAAGTACCCAGCCTACCTTTATCTATACCATTTTTTATTAATTTCCAATTTTCAATTTCATAACCAGGATATTCAACAACACTAATTTTGAGAGGAAATATTTCAGTGGAGTGATATTGTTGATATCCTGGAACTCCTTCAGGTGTGTATACAATAATTGGAAATCTACTATTATTAAAGGCCGCTAACATTGTTGTTGCTATTAAAGCAATAGTAATAATAAAACAAGTAATTACTAGTGTTTTATTTATCTTATACCAGTTCATTTACTATTTTCCTTGTTCCCAAAGAGTCTGCCATCTTTAGATAATTCAAAATACCCCCTACCAGACCAGTCGAAATACCAAAACCGGAAGTTAGCCTGTTGAAACTCGCTGAGTTCAACTTTGCTAATAGTTTGAAGATGCCATGTTATCACTTTATTCTGTTTATTCAATAAAAGCCCCTTCCTAGTAGATAATGGTGTTTCTGTAGTGTCTTGGTTCAAAATAACTGCATCCCTAAAATAAGGGTTTCCAACCGTTCTATTAAAAAATACTTGAGTTTTCGGAACTGTTTTTAAGGCTTCCATCTCAATTTTATAAGCTACTAAATAATCACCTCTCCAGTCTTTCCCATTAACTTTTATTAAACTAGGAACCCACTCCCGATAAGCCCCGTCCTTATCATCCATATCAATAATCAAAATCTGATGAAACGTCCCGCGCACCGCATAAGACAGATCATGTGTCTGCGGCAAAGGGTTCATATGTCCGCCCCACATGGTCTCCAGGTTGGTGCCTCTATAGTCTACCTCCGCATAGGAGGCCGCTCTCTTATCTACTTTTAGAGTCTTTCCATCTAGCAGAGTCAACATCCGGTCAATGACAACCGCAGCGGTGGCTCGAGTGGAGCTCTTTTCTTTGCCGATGCTGCCATCGGATAAGCCTGTGATGAGGCCTTTTTTGGTTGCCTCGTACATGAGCTGTTTGTCACCTGCAGACTTCAAGCTGGGGTCGACAGCACGGACTACCAATTTCGCCATTTCCAATCGGGAGATGGGCTTAGTCCAGCCCGTAAAATCCGTAGTCTTGTATATCATATCCCCGGCTGCCGCTTTCACATATGGATCGTACCATGTCGCGCCACCCGAGCGGCCCTCCACCTTTATTTTAGCTGCTAGAATCACCATTTTTAAGAACTCGGCTCTACTGATCGTCACATCCGGATTAAACCGGCCATCCGGCAATCCGCTTACCACACCGGACCCGGCTGCGCGCTGGATCGAGCTTGCCGCCCAGTGCTCCGGCTTTACGTCCGAAAATTCTGCTGCAGGAGCCATAGAAGCTGCTCCTACTGTGCCGCATGCTGATAATACTAGTGTAAAACATAGCATCGCTGCCGATAGAGAACCTTTTTTCAAAACTTCCAACCCCTTATCCCGTTATCTGCATATTACAAACCATAGTTTAACATATTAAGGAATTTCCCACTATTTAATTCCAATGAAAACGAACCTCCTGCACACCCGCAATGACGATCGGCTCCTCCCCCAGCCAACCCAGACCTTGATGCTCCACCTCTACCAAACTAATCAAAGACGGTCCAACCAGCAGCTCATCCAACGGGCGGAATGTTTCATCCCCGCTTCCCGCATGAAGGACCATATCGCATTTCAGCTTACCTGCTGAAACTGTACAATTCGAACCTGATCCGTGCAGTATGGAAAGCAACCCTGTCTCAGGGTCCGCATAAAGGAGGGAGTGTACCTCCACTTTGCTTCCAACGCTCAAATAGCTGCCGGGGCCAGCCCGATTACTGTTGTCCAGAATCATGTTTTCACGAAGATATTTATAGAATTGGTCCTGAACCCGGAAACCTGGCGTAGTTACATCTAACCTCAGCTTCCCTTGGGATAGCCGCACTTCATCGACCGAGAGCGAGCCGGCATGTAATGCCACATTCAAATGCTGTTTGATCCGTGCCATGGTGGAAATCTGTTTTGCATAATCAAGCCCTGTAATCAGCATCAGCACGCAGAATCCCAGCCCGATCAAGCTTAAAGCCATTATGGAAACGCCGCCTTGCTCCTCATGCCAAAGCCTTTTGCACCAGTCCCTCATTCCAAAGCCTCGCTACGGCCGACTCCTTGTATCAAGAAATAACCTTGTGTTTCCGTCTTGTTCCCTCCAAGTAAACCCGCCATTTTCTGCAGAAACGTAGCAGGGTATTTGATAACGACCTTTACGCTCGGGTCCGCATCCTCCCTTGTCACTTTAAGAATTGTACTCCCGGCAAAAGACGGATAGCTCACGCCTCCTATGTCTACCGGAGGAAACCCGATCTGCGTCAGCTTGTTCTTCGTATCCTGAAGAATGGACGGGGTTATATACCCCTCATGAGTGCTCATCACCAAAGCCCGATGATGCAAGGTTTCCAGCTTTTCCTGCCGCATCAAAAAGGTGAGAAACCCCACCATACTCAGGCTGATAAACAGGAACACGCCCAACACAATCAGCAGCGAGACCATTTCCGCCATACCGCGTTCATTCCGCCAAAACTCTCTAACCACACCTAGCCCCCCCTAATTCAAGGGGCCGTAGTGTACCCCCATTGTTTTACGTCATCCTGAAGTTCAGCGTGGCCCTCTTGCAGCTTTGTGCTCAACCCGCCGTCACGCAAAAACATATAGAACCCGATTCCTACAACCATAATGGACACGACAAGTATAAGCGCCAATTTATCCATAGGTATTAATCGTTTGTCGCAGGCGTCGCTACCCAGTCTGCAGCATGTCCGGAAGTGCCGGGTGCTGCGGTGCCGCTATAATCAAAATTACTCGTTTTGGCATTCACTGTTTTGCCGCCGTTCTCGATGGCATCATTCACGCCGTTATCGTTGTTGAACACCCAAAAACACCCGCCGATTAGCAAAATAACAATAAGAATTCCGATAACCAATTTATCCATTCCGATTACTCTCTCCTTCAGGATGTTGCATCCTCTATTTTTTGCTGTAAATGATCGCCGCCGTTCGTCAGTCCCGGTCCGATTTCGCTGTTAAACACATAGAAAGCTATGCCGATTAATATGATTGTAACGACAATGCTTAACACCAACTTGTCCATACCCGCTCCTCCTTCAAAAAGCTTTATTCATCAGCGCAATCGCCTCCATGTACCAGGGTAAAAGCATCAGGCCGACCGTGAACATAAACGGGATTACGATCAGGAAGGTCACGTGCAGCGGGGACACTTCGATACTCTTTTTCACTTGAAAATCACGCATCGTATCAATGTTTCGGATCTGGTGATGGAACAGTTCCAAAATTTTGTCACTCGGTGCATTCCACGTAGCCAGCAGCGTATTTGTGATGGGAAGCACTTCAGGTACTCCCACCCGCTCCGCGAATTTGCGGATCCCCTGCTGAGGGTGGCTCAGCCAGTCCATTAAAAGCTCGTCAATATAGGGCTTCAGGATGTGGCAGGTGCGGCCGGCTCTTTTGATCGCATAATAAAGCTGGATATGCTCGTTGATACTCACAACCAGGCGATGGGAAAACTTGACGATCTCCCCGGTCATCAGGTCTCTGCGCCTCACCGCCAAGAGCAATAGCATAACCGGGGGCAGTACCGCGCCCAACAAACCGGCAAGCAAAATCCCCGACCAATGCGGCGTTTCGACCGGAGTGCGCTGAACAAGAGCCTGCATAGAACGAATAGAGACATAAAGGAATAGGAGAAGAACAGGAAAAACATACTGCAGCACCCGATATCTGAACACAGTCAAATCGAGCGGATCGCCCGCCATTTTCAACCGCTGCTTTACAGCAAGATTGGCCGGACGGTTATTGATATGCTGAATCCTCTTCTCAGCCCATTCCCGCAGGTTTTCCCTGCGCTTCAACAGCAAGAACGGAATTCGAACACGCCTGCGGGCGGGAAACAGAAACAATAAGGACGAACAAAGCAACACACAGCCCGCACCGAACAAGACCGCTAATAACCATTGCATGACAAGCCGTACCTCCTTTCCCTAGATTTTCTTTTTGCCCAGCTGCAGTGCCCCGATAAATGAACCAAAAAGGACGAGGATGGACATGGTGACGAACTTTTTGCCGCCAGGGTCTGCGAAATAATAGATTTTGTTAATGGGGTGAATCCAAATGTTAAACCCGACAATAAGGAAGGCAAGCACAATCATCAGCATGGTCCCATACCGGTAAATGGACAGGAGCGTATTGCGTTTGGCCTCGTTGTACATGGCGTTCTGCATCTCGTTAATCAGCTTAAACAGCGAAGGTACGATATCGCTTCCCGTTTCGAGATGAATCACCAGAATGTCCGCAAAATCCTGCGCCCACGCGTTCCCTACCCGCTCCGCGAACGTTAAAATAGAGTTCTCCCTTGCCTCCCCTGTTTCGATGTCCATTATCAGCCGCCGCCATTCACCCGAAATATCAGCCGGCATCGTTGGGCCTGCTTTGTATATCGCACCCGCCAAATTTTCCGATTCGGTAAAAAAACCGATGAAATTCTGTACGGTCGGAATCATCACTGTGGCCATTTTTTGCTGCTTACGCTGGTATGTATTCCACAAATAGATAAAGGGGACCGAACCCGTCATCGTGCCGAGAACTGCACCGCTCACAAGCGAATGCATCAGCTGATAGGCCGCTCCGAAGAAAATGGTAAACAGGAGCAAGCTTATTACTGACAGAACATAAGGTGAGCCTCCCATCCCCGCTACGCTCATATAGATTTCCAAGCGCCGAAAAGCGGCCCAGTTATGCAGATCTAACCGGATTTGACGTCCGTAGTCTTTCCGGATGCCGCGATAGAAGGTGGACGTTGTCCGTTTCCGCAGCCAGCGTGAAATCTGTTGCAGCAGTGGAGTGATAACCAGGAAGACACCCATAGAAAAAACCACACTAAACAACAGCCAAATGATCATGTATCTTCCCCGCAGCAGGTTAATTGTTCGGGAACTAAGCCGTAGCTCTCCATGTGCGCAATCAATTCATCGCTCACTTCGTGCTCCGTTCTCTCCCACTCTCCTTGGCTATAATTCCATAAATAAAGAGGCACCACGCTAACTTCACCGTCGTCGGATGCACGAATTTCACTGATTTCAGTAATAACCCTCCTGCTCTTGAATTCATTAATTTTGATCAGTCTTTGAAAAACAACAATGTTGAATGCCCTCGCAATCCTATGCCTTAACATCCGGTCGTCGTGAGTGCGCCCGTCCTGCTTCACCATATCCATAATGTCCGAGACGATCATGGAACGGAATTTTGAGTGAAGCGTGACCATCGTGTCGTGACCTCTCAGCGCTGCCTGAACAGCCTGGGACGCTTCCGCTCCCCGGATTTCCCCGACAATAATGCGGTCCGGGCTGTTACGAAGCAGCGGCTTGAACGCTTCCTCCATGCTGATACCGAGCTCCGTCACCGCTTGAAACGGGATGATGTTTCTCCCTCCGCCCAAACGTTCATGAAGCATCATTTCGAATTCGGTCTCTAAGGTGAGCACACGCTCTTTCCGGGGAATTTCTTTGGCGAGGGCATATAGCGTGGTTGTTTTCCCTGTCTTCGTGCCGCCGGCCACAATAATGGAAGCGTGGTATTGAACCATCAGGCTAAGAAACCGCGCCATCGAACGGTTAAGGGTACCTTGTTCCATAAGGGAATCCAGGGAGGGGTCTTTCAGTATAAAATTTCGAATCGTGATGGTCGGAAATGCGGAATAATTCGGCTGGGTCATCGTCAGTCTGGCACGGTTGTACATGTACGTATGGCAGATAGGGTTTTGCTCATTGATTCGGGCCCTCCCGTACAATGCGAGCCTTTCCTGAAGGCGGACGACTTGCTCTGTTGAATCAAAGCGTCTGGCATGCTTGACTGAAATGCCGTTCTTCATCACATAAATATCGCAGTCATTTACCTGAACTTCTTCGACGTCCTTGTCTTTGTACAAATCCTCGATATACCCGGCACCGATGGACAGCGAAAATACCGCATCGCTCAAGGTCATCCGGTCCGGAAGAGGTCCGGAGGATACGTAGATTTGCCTGTCCTGAAGGATTTTTTTGATCATCGATTTGACCTGTTCCTGCGCCAGCGGATTCCCCAAGCCTGCCTGATGAATAATCTCCTTATGGTCTATAGTCCGTGCCAGAGAGGTTTCATAGGTTTTGAGCTCTTCCTGCACAATTTTGACGACCTCAAGCAGCTCTCTGATTTCATACCCCCGCGGGGCGGCGGGTCCTGCCTTAGTGGAGACATCATTGGTTTGGGCATGTTTCAGCTGGTCCAGCAGGCTGAATCCGCTTCGTGGTGTTCTTGTCCGGCTCCGTTTCACATGTCACCTCGGGTTACTGTAGATTCTTCATAAACGGAAGCATCATCGAAATCGTCCTATGCTTCCTTCGTTCTCTGGGTTCTTCCGTTTCCGTCCAAGCGATCCCCGCGTGCTGCGCAAGCTTCCGGCTAAGCCCGCGTATGGCTTGCTGATATTCGCCAAGGACGCCGCCCCCCTGAGCCAAGGCGAACGGTACCCCGTCGTTTACTGCTCTATTTCCCTCGACTATCCCTAGCTCAGGAAGCGTGCCCAGAAGTTCCGCTCCTGTACTTCTACGGATATCCTGTTCCGTATGACCTCCTTTAGAGGCGCGGTTAAGCACCATATGGAAATCTTTTTCGGTCAGGCCAAAGTATGTCCACACGCCCCGGTACCAGTCATGCCATGAACTTTCGTAGCTTGTGACCAGCGGCTGTACGATAACGCATCGGAGATCGGCGGAGCGTACACTTTGGACGGTTGCCGCTTGATCGGGAAATGTATGTACATCCACTAGCGTCACGTCAAAAGTTTGGCGGGCTACCTCAAGCAGATGGGAAATCTCCTCCGGGGTTATCCGCTCAGCCCACTCCCTGCGGCGTAATCCGGTAAGAATGTGCAGGGTTGGAATTCCCGGCAATGCCGAGCACGCATTTCGCAGAATGTCAGGGTTCAGTGTCTTCGAATCACACTCAGCTTGGATAAAGGGAAATCCTTTGGCCCCTTTGATCCTCAACTGATCCTGAATTTCAGGAGATTTAAAGTTCAGGTCCAGCAGGCCAACCGATGCTGAGGTGCCTTGGGCCAAGGCCGCAGCAGCTGAAATGGCCGCGGTGGTCGCGCCGTCTTTAGGTGCTGCCGATGCGAAGGTGATGATCGTCCCGCCTTTTTCCCTGATAATAGATTCTGTCCCGAAAAAATACGCTTCCGTCTCGCGAATGACATCATCCCATATCCCGTAAGGGGGTATCGTGCTCACGTTGAACTCCAAAGCCAGACTTGTAATCACTTCACGAAAAATGGGATCCTCCTGGCCGCTGCGCCCCAGAACGATAATTGCGTTCGGACAATAGCCGCGCAGGCGGGGCATCCAATCCCATGGGTACTCCTTCTCGAAAAGCTCCTCCATTAGAAACATGTGCGTAGTGTTCCCGGTTCCCGCTTCGGCAAGCTTCACCAGTTCTTCATCCGTGCAGCACACATGGACATGCTTCCGCCCTTCCATTCTGCTTGCGATCCGCTCCCCCAGTTCCGGTTCAGTCACTGCAATGATTATATTCACTCTCAACTCTCCCTCTGATTACTTACTCCCATCTACAATAAAAAACGGATTATTCAAACCCAGCCTAAGGGTGCCTCTGTTCTTTCCTGCGATAAACGTGTCATACTGCTCCGGGCTCATAATAAAGGTCATAAAAGCTGGCGCTCCCTCGGCCGTTGAACGGAATCCTTCAAACCGGAAGCGGTCCCGTTCCTCTTTCGTCAATCCCTTTAATTGCCCAAGTGTTGCAGGTTTCTCATCCCTAATTTCATTCCCTTCCGCATCCTTAACGGAAGCTACTTTCAGCTGCTGCAGAAGAAGCTGAACAGCTTCGCGGGGAGGTTGAGAGGGTCGAAGCGGTTTACCCGATGACGGGTGTGTTGAAATTCCTGGTTCATTTGAATTTTGGACTGTTGGGCGAACCGGTACGAGTCGGGGTACTGAACTTTCAGCGCCAACGGGGGCTTTCTCCTCGCCGCCCTCGGAAGCCGGATCTGCGGGATTCAGCTCGACCCACACATCGACCCGGTCGCCGCGGCGGATCATATTATTGACCGCTTGCACGCCGGTAATTTCAAAGCCATAGTAGCTCTCCCCCTGCTGAGGGAACACATCGTCTGCAGTTAGCTTCCAGGGAGCGAACTCTTCGCTTTCCCCAATGGGTACCGCAGCCCGCTTTCCGATGATCTCATCTTTGTCTGTCAGCGCAGCAGCTGCATGCTGCATCACAGGTATGGGTACTTTCCGAATCATAGACTCGGTCACCAAATCACCTGCATAAATCATAGCCTTCGGCTTATAAGTGACCATCGTCGTCAGATCTTGTTCATACCCTTTCATGTAATAAATAAACGCAGCCACACTTCCCGCCATGATCAACAGCCCGGCCGCAGCAGTTATCCACTTGTGCATAACCTCTCCTCTCTCCTTATCCAACGATAATAATAGCCCTCTCTGTACGCAAAAAAACCGCCCGGAACATGCTGTCATCACAGCACATTCAGGGCGGTACTTCCGCACATAGTTTATTCGGTTACTTGTAAATTACCATAAGTTGGACAAATTCGTCAATAGGTTCCTAAAAAAAAGTACCTGCTATTCCACAGACCAGGCCTCAAGCGAAAGGCCCGGGTCGGCTACCATATCCAGGCCGGCAAATTCGCCGGTTTGGAACTTCAAGTAGGCGGCGGCACCGATCATCGCCGCATTATCCGTGCACAGGGCGTGCGGCGGAATCGCCAGCGGCACGCCCTCGGCTTCGCAGCGAGCACTCAGGGCGCTGCGCAGGCCCTTGTTGGCGGCGACGCCGCCGCACAGAAGCAGCTGCTTCGCGCCAAAGGCTTTCACGGCCCGCATCGACTTCTCTACGAGAACGTCGATTACGGACTCCTGAAAGCCCCGCGCCAGCGCTGCGGGATCGACGGCTTCGCCTTTCATCTTGGCCGTGTTCAGCACGGCCAAGACCGCCGATTTCAGCCCGCTGAAGCTGAAATCGTACGAGTCCGGCTCAAGCCATGCCCGCGGCAGCGGCACGGTTTGAGCCGACTCTACCGCGAGGCGGTCCACATGGGGACCGCCCGGGTAAGGGAAGCCGAGCGCCCGCGCAACCTTGTCATAGGCCTCACCCACCGCGTCGTCACGCGTCTGGCCTATGATCCGGAAGCGCCCCGGGCGCTCGAGCAGCACCAGCTCGGTGTGTCCGCCGGACACCACCAGAGCCAAAGCCGGGTACGCCAACGGCTGCACAAGCTGGTTGGCGTATATGTGGCCCGCGATATGATGCACGGCAATCAGCGGTTTCCCCGCTGCCAGCGCGAGTGTCTTCGCGGCCACAACCCCGATCAGCAGGGCGCCGATCAGGCCCGGCCCCTGCGTAACCGCGATAGCGTCCATGTCCCGCAGTCCCAGTCCCGCTTCGCCAAGCGAGGACTCGATGATCCGGGTGATGGACTCTACATGTTTACGCGACGCGACCTCCGGAACGACGCCGCCGAACTGCCGGTGCGTCTCGATCTGGCTGGAGACCTGGTTGACGAGCACTTTGCGCCCGTCGTCCACTACCGCCACCGATGTCTCGTCGCAGCTCGTTTCTATAGCAAGGATCCGGCAGGGCCGGCCCGGTACATTCTCATTCATTCTGATATAGCTCCTGTCCTATTCTGACGCTTCGCTGTATTTCGGAAGCTCCGCCCACATGATCAGCGCGTCTTCCTGATTGTCGCTGTAGTAACCTTTTCGCACCCCAGCCCGGGCAAAACCAAGTTTCGTATACAAGTTCTGCGCTACCGTGTTCGACATTCTGACTTCCAGCGTCATTTTGACGGCGCCGATATAAGCCGCAGTTTGCTGCATTTCCCTGAGAAGACGCTCCCCGAGTTTACGTCCGCGGTATTTGGCCCGCACTGCAATGTTCGTCACATGGGCCTCGTCCATGATCATCCACATGCCGCCATAGCCCGCGATCTCACCGGCGATTTCCATGACCATATATTTAGCAAAATGATTGTTCGTCAATTCATTATAAAAAGCGCCCGCCGTCCATGGCGTCGTAAACGCCTCGTTCTCAATCTCCACAATGGCGGGTATATCTTCAGCGCGCATGGCGCGAAACACCGGTTCCGGTTCGCCTTGCGCATTCATCATAGCGTCCATGAGGAATCTCCCCTTACTTTTTTGCCGCTTTCAGCTTAACTTCGGCTTCCGCCAGCTGTGTATAATTCGGCACAAACCCATGGGTATCCTGCCTGCGCCCTTCAGACCAATACCGGACGCCCAACTGGCCTACGTGCTCCGCCCGGATCGAACGGTCCGACTGCTCGACAGGCAATCCCGTATCCGTTGCAAAAATATCCAACAAACCTTGGAACCGCCCCGGTTCGCCCGCAAAAACAATCGAATCAGGCCGCTCGGCGGCGGAAGCTTCTTTCCATCGGCCTTGCAGCTGCTTCAGCCAATCTTCCACCAGCAGAATCCGGTCTTCCTCCAGCCGCTTCCATTCCGAGCCATCCTTTTTCGCAGAAAAAAGCGCTGTGTAAGCTTGTCCACGCCGTGCATCCATCAGCGGCACAACCCAGCGTAACCCGGCTGCAGGTTCCGCTTCCTGTTCCCCGACTGATGCCAAATCCGAATGCCTCGCAAGTGCTTCGGCATAACCTTCTTCTCCAGATGTGTTACCTTCAGACTCATCGGCTTGTGCCCCGGAAGGGCTGTCTCCGCAGCCTTGCCGGCTTCCATAACACAATGCCTCCAAACTCGATACGCCCAAAACCGGAACATTCCTCACCCAGGCCAGCGTTTTGCCAACCGTAACCCCGATGCGTACACCGGTATATGAACCCGGGCCCTGTCCTACGACAATGCCGTCCAAGTCATCGACCTGCAAGTCCAGCGACTTTAACAGACGTTCGATAATAGGCAGCAAATGAATAGAATGGTTTCGTTCCGCATGGGAGTTTACCTCCTCCAGCATACGGCTCCCCTCCAGTACTGCGACCGTCATGGCAGAGGTGGAAGTATCGATCGACAATAATTTGCTTTGCTCCCCGATGATTCCGGGCTGCTGCGTGTTTTCCATAATGATGGCTCCGTTCTGATTCAACCTTATCTATCTTGGCTTTACTCGCTTATGGTTAGTTGATGGGTAAGCCTTTATGGCAATCAATTTCGCTAACTTGCTGCCAAATTACCTTATATAAGCTTCGCAACGGGATTTCCGGCTGTGAACGACAGTAAATTTCCATATCCGGTTGTCAGAGTGTCGTTTTATGGTAATTCAGGGCGGGTCCATTGCATTCACTTAAACACTGATTTGGCTTCTTTTATGGGTAATCGTGCAACCAAATAGAGTAATTACTTACCAAAATCACCGCCATTAGCGCAACTATTGCCCGCCTACTCCTAAACCAGCCACTTTCCGCCAATTTAGTGATATCTCATATAACTAACATGCGCCCTGCCCATACCTAGCGACACCACATATCAATAACTCCGCAAAATTGGCCCCGCCTACTCCTAATCTAGCCACTTTCCGCCATGTTAGTGATATCTCATATAACTAACATGCACCCTGCCCATACCTAGCGACACCACATATCACTAACTCCGCAAAATTGGCCCGTCTACTCCTAAACCAGCCAATTCCGCCAATTTAGTGATATCTCATATCACTAACTCTACCCATACTAACATGCGACATATTACTACTATCGTTCACTCGAATCCCGCGAAAAAACCGCCGGCTACCCTTGTTCCGCCCATGGAGTCAGCACACCGCGCTCCGCCAGCTCGGCGCACCAAGCCGAATAGGGCTGGCCGTACGCAGCGATGCGAAAGCGCCGCTGTTCCCCGCCGTGATGCTCGATATACATCGACAACCGCTCGTCAGGGAGCTGGTCTTCGATAATGCTCGCCCATTCCACGATCGTCACGCCGTCCCCGAAGAAGTACTCGTCCAAGCCAAGCTCGTCCGCCTCCTCCGCAGAGATCCGGTATACATCCATATGATACAGGGGAAATACCTCCCCCTGGTATTGTTTCACTATCGTAAACGTCGGGCTGTTCACTACGCCCGGTACGCCCATCGCTTTGGCAAAAGCCTGCGAGAAGCGCGTCTTTCCCGCCCCCAAGTCGCCGTCCAACGCAAGCAGCGCACCTGCCTGGACTTTCCCGGCAAGCAGCTCCGCCAGCTTGATCGTATCTTCTTCCGTATGCGCAGTATACGCATAGCTAACCGCCTGTACCGACAAGCGCTTCACTCCTAACCTTACATGGCTGTCCTTTATTATATCGGTAAGGTTTACCTGCCGCAAGCAAAGCGCAGCCCTGCAATCAATTGCTTTTGGATTCCGGGATTCCCCTCAACATACAAAAAACCTTCCTAACATATACTAAATTATCGAAAAAGGGTAAATAACTGTACCAAACACACCATGGAGCGCAAGAACTCATCGCGTCATATCCGATTTAATCCGAAGGGGGTTCATTCATGCACACAGTTTGGAAGGGAGCGATTTCGTTCGGGCTTGTCCACGTTCCCGTCAAAATGTTCTCGGCTACCGAGGACAAAGATATTTCCATGCGCTATATCCATAAAGTCTGCGGTTCTCCGCTGGCTTACATCCGCAAGTGCCCCAGCTGCGACATCGAAGTAGAATGGGAAGGAATTGCTAAAGGTTACGAATATGAAAAAGGGCGGTTTGTCCTGTTCGAAAAAGACGAGCTCGAGGCTATTGGCTCTGGCGGAAGCAAAGAAATCAAAATACTTGATTTTATCGACCTGAAAGAAATTGATCCGATCTACTATCAGAAAACCTACTACTTATCCCCGGATTCGGCGGGAGCCAATGCATACAACCTGCTGATGGAAGCTATGAACCAGTCCGGCAAAATCGGCATAGCCAACGTCTCCATCCGTTCCAAAAGCAGCATGGCGGCGATCCGGGTGATCGACAACTGTATTTCTATGGAGACGATGTTCTATCCGGATGAAATCCGCCCGGTCCAACAGGTCCCGAACTTGCCGGCGAAAATCGAAGTCAACGATAAAGAGCTTACGATGGCCAAAATGCTGATCGAACAGCTGTCCGCTCCCTTCGATCCCGGCAAATATAAAGATACTTACCGCGAGGATCTCATGAATCTGATTCAAGCCAAAGTGGCAGGCGAAGAAATCAAAGTGGCTCCGGAACAGCAGAAAACGAACGTCATCGATCTTATGGCCGCTCTTCAGGCCAGCCTTGCCTCAGCACCCCCAAAACCGGAAGAGGCACCCGCCGAAGAGAAGAAGAAACGTAAATCCAAAGCGAAGGCGAAAGATATCGGTTGATCGAGCTTCCGCGGGATCCCATGAAACCGATTCTGCAGGAGACCATTCCTGCAGGACCGGAATGGGGGTATCAGCTCAAGTGGGACGGGGTCCGGCTGCTGTCCAGGGTGCAGGACGGACAAGCCGATCTTTACTCCCGGACGCTCCTATCCAAAAATTCAGTCTACCCTGAAGTGGCAAGACGCCTTTCTTCCGTACCCGGACAGCTCATCCTGGACGGGGAAGCCGTAGTCTTTGATCCGGTTCTGCAGCGTCCCGTGTTCCAAAAGGTGCTTCAAAGGGAACGAACCAGGACCGCCGCAGGCATTAAGCAGTTAACGGAAAGAGGTCCCGTCGTTTACGTCTTGTTCGATCTGCTGTATGCCAGCGGCGAAGATTTACGCACGCTTCCTTATACCGAGCGTCATGCCCGCCTTCTAGACCTGTTCCCGGAGAAAAGCCCGGACTTATTTGTAAGTGATTTATTTCATGACGGACAGGCTCTATGGCATTGGGTGGAAACGAACGGCTGGGAAGGCGTAGTCAGCAAAAGGCTCTCCAGCCCATACAGGGAAGGAAAGAAGCATAAGGACTGGTTCAAGCGCAAAACAGCAGTCACGATGGATGTGGACATTGTCGGCATAACGATACGCGAAGGGGTCGTTGCCAGTTTAGTCATGTCCGTCTCGGGGGTATATTCCGGTAGAGTATCCCTCAGGTTAAACACGGAAAGTAAACGCAGGATTTACGATTACGTCCAGAGCCATCCTTCCGATCACCGGCCCTTCCCGGCGCTGCCTGCCGATTTGAAAGGGGAAACCGTCCTTTGGACCGACAAGCCCTTTGTGTGCTCGGTAACCGGCCTTGAAATTACATCCGCCGGCCTGCTGCGTCATCCCATGCTGAACAGCCTGCCAACCCTATAGCCAACAGGAGGTGCTGACCATGCCCCCGTCCAAAAAAGGGACCATTAATGTAGACGGCCAAGAAATAACAATTTCAAATCCGGATAAATTCCTATGGCCGGAAGAAAAGATCACGAAAGCCGATTTCTTAACCAAGCTGGCCGCTTTGTCACCTTACTTGCTGAAATACTGCAGCAACCGGTATTTAACGACGATCCGTTGGCCGAACGGGATTGACGGCAAATCGTTTTATCAGAAAAACTGCCCGGATCCAAAGCCCGATTTCGTCCGCACCGCCGTGCTGGAGAGCATTGAATACGTCAATTTGGATTCCCTGCCGACCCTGCTGTGGCTGGGCAATCTCGCATGCCTTGAATTTCATCCTTCTTTCCACTACATAAACGACCTGCTGCCCGCCGAATGGGTCATTGATATCGATCCCTCTTTGGAAGAAGAGCCCCGGATCATGGAAGCTGCATACCTGGTCGGCGAAGTGCTGGACGGGCTGAGAATTCAAGCTGTACCTAAGACTTCAGGAGCTACCGGCGTGCAAATCTATGTACCGATCGAACGAGGAATTACCTTTGACGAACTACGTAAAATCGGTCAGTTTGTGGGCGAATATCTGGTGAAAACCCATCCGAACCTGTTTACCATCGAGCGCCTGAAAAAGAACCGCGGAGATTTGATTTATATCGATTATCTTCAGCATTACTATGGGAAAACGCTCTCCGCTCCCTATACAACCCGAGCCAGGCCGAAAGCCCCCGTCTCCACTCCTCTCAAATGGGAAGAGCTCAAGATGGGGGTAACGGCCCGTGACTTTCATCTATTTAATATTGGGGAGAGACTCAAAACTTACGGGGACCTGATTGAACAGGTACCTAAGCAAAATCTCTACCCCATCCTGGAACACCTGAAATGAATAACTAAAGCAGCGGTGAAAGCAGTCTTGCCAACACTTCCTTTGCCCGGTGAATACGAGGCCTCCTGCGGAATTCCTGGAGGTCTATTCGTATGCTGTCCTTGAAATCCTGCTCGAAATCGTCTTCAATCCTCCGGATTGATTTTTGATCGAACATGACTGCATTCAGCTCGAAGTTGCTGAAGAAACTCCGCATATCCATGTTTGCCGTCCCCACTGATGCCAGCATGCTGTCGATCAGCATCAGCTTGGCATGAATGAAGCCCTTTTGATACGAATAGAACTGGACCCCCGCCTGCATGAGCTCTTCCAGATAAGACATGGTTGCCAGTTCGACGACCCTTGAATCCGGAATCCCCGGAACGATAATGCGCACATCCAGTCCGCTGACTGCTGCCGTTTTTAACGCCATATAGATGCTGTCCTCCGGGATAAAATAAGGCGATGCGATCCAGATCCGGCGACGGGCCACCGAAATCGCTCCGAAGAACATTTCAAGAATGGAATCCCATTGGACATCCGGCCCGCTGGAAATAATCTGCACCTGTTCCGTCCCCATACAGCCGTGTTTAGGAAAATACTCCAGGCTTTTCACCTGTTGACTGCTCACAAAGGCCCAGTCCGTTAAGAAAGTATGCTGCAGAAAATACACCGCGTCGCCCTTCACCTGCAGATGGGTATCCCGCCAAAATCCCAGGTTCACGTCCTCCCCCAAATGCTCGTCCCCTATGTTTATGCCTCCCAAAAATCCGGTTACCCCGTCCACGACTACGATTTTGCGGTGATTGCGGTAATTGACCCTTTTATCGAACAGAGCAAACGCAGGCGGCAAAAAGGCATGATGCTCCACACCCGCCTCCGTCAACGGCTTGAGAAACCTGGCGCCAAGCTTATGGCTGCCCACGCCGTCATATATTAATCGGACTTCGACTCCCTGCTTCGCTTTGGTAATGAGCAGGTCTCTCAATTTTGTACCGATTTTGTCCGGTTTGAATATGTAATATTCCACATGGACATGTGTTTTCGCTCCTTCAATAGCAAGAAAAATGGCATCATATGTATCCTGTGCGTTCGTCAGCACCGTAGTTTCATTGCATGTGGTGATCGGGGAATCCGGCATATTCTGCAGAAGCCCGAATAAACGGTGCTGATGCATAAATTCCTCATTACAGACATCTTCGGGCTTGGACACGATACTGGCCGTCTCGAACACGAACTTCCGCACTTCTTCAGCGATCAGCGTTCCCTTTCGCCTTACTTTTCGCCTATGTTTATACTCTTTCGCCAAGAAATAATACATAACAAACCCGATAATTGGAAAAACAAATAGAATGAATAGCCATGCAATGGTTTTTGCAGGATGCCGGAACTCAAGCAAGAGAATCGTAGCCGCCTGCAGGATGAAAACGATCAGAAGTATACATAACCATATCAAAGTTCGCCCACTCCCCGCTGTATCTATATAACTAGATATAACCTTTTTTCTGAAAACCCATTCTGTTTGTTCCAGGAAAGCGAGGCCAAGGTTCATGCTGATTAACCGAAGACAAAAGAATAAGCGCAAAAAATCAGAAGAGAAGCTGGAAGCCCTGCAGTACGAATTTGTTACCGATTTGAAGGATACACCTTTTTCCGCTTCCTTGGAGGACAACAAAAAGCAGCTGGAGCAGCTGTTTAAGGACAGCTCCGATTTCGTTGTACTCGAGTTCGAAATTGAAGAGAGCGTAAAGGCGTTGGCCGTATTTATCGACGGCCTGGTAAATTCACAGGAGGTAAATGAAGCGCTGCAGGCGCTGATGATTTTGGAGGGACAGGCTCAGACTGCCAAAAAGCTTGCCAGGACTTCCATTCCATCCGGACAGATGAAGATTTCCGACAATTACGCGGATGTGCTCCTCGGCATTTTGGGCGGCGATACAGCCATTCTGTTGGAGGGCGAGCGGGAAGTGATCCTGCTTGGCCTGCGGGGGCCGAGTACACGCTCCATAGCCGAACCTGAAACGGAATCGGTTGTCCGCGGTCCCCGGGAAGGGTTCATTGAAAATCTGCGTACGAACACATCTATGCTGAGAAGGAAGCTGCGTACCCCCCATTTGAAAATGAAGCCTTTCGTCCTGGGGAAACAGACCAACACTAATATCGTCATCTCCTATATGGATCAGATTGCGGACCCTGCCATCGTGGAGGAGGTAGAACGGCGCCTTCATAAAATAGAAATCGATGCGATTCTGGAAAGCGCCTATGTAGAAGAATTGATCCAGGACAGCACCTATTCGCCGTTTCCGCAAATTCAAATCACCGAGCGCCCGGACACTGTCGCCGCCTCATTACTGGAAGGCAGAGTTGCCATCTTTGTTGACGGAACGCCTTTCGTCCTGATCGTGCCTACCGTGTTTTGGCAGTACATGCAGGCGAGCGAGGACTACTACGAACGGTTTTGGGTAACCAGCATTATTCGCGTGCTCCGCTATATACTGCTTCTGCTATCCCTGACAACCCCGGCATTATACGTAGCCATCACCACGTTTCATCAGGATTTGATTCCTACCAGCCTAATGCTCTCGATTGCCGCAGCCAGGGAGGCTATACCCTTCCCGGCGGTAATAGAGGCACTGTTGATGGAAATCATTTTCGAATCGCTGCGGGAGGCAGGCGTACGTCTGCCGAAGGCTGTCGGATCCGCCCTGGGGATCCTTGGCGCCCTGGTTATCGGTCAAGCTGCCGTTACCGCGGGGATCGTTTCGGCCCCCGTTGTTATCGTCGTGTCGCTTACCGGGATCGCCTCGTTTGCCATACCCCGGTATAACGCAGCCATTGCGGTCCGGCTGCTGAGGTTTCCGATTATGTTCCTGGGGGCGATCTTCGGGATCTACGGCATCCTTCTAGGGCTGTTCATCCTGTTGGGACATCTGGCTAACCTGAGATCTTTCGGCATCCCTTATCTGGCCCCGGCAGCTCCGCTGACACTCAGAGACATGAAAGACACGATCATCCGCGCCCCGATTCACATGATGCATAAAAGGCCTAAGTTTATGCCGCATTCCAACGACAGGCGGGTTAGTGCCGGATTCAAACAAGAACTAAACGAGCAAAGCGGGCAAAAAGGCGCGGACCTCGGGCATACCGAAGATACCGCACAGAATCAAGGAGGAGAAGCGCATGAAGACAACAAGAACGGCTAAGCGGATTCTGTGGTTCCTGCCGCTGCTTTCCATGATTCTGTTGACGGGATGCTGGGACCGCAGAGAGATCAATGACGTCGGGTTTGTGCTGGCTACTGCAATCGATTTGGAAAAGAACAACCAATACCGGGTCAGTTTACAGGTCGCCTTGCCTGGGCAGATGGGCGGAGAATCCGGGGGAGGCGGCGGCACCGGAGGAGACAAAAGCTATTACATCGACTCTGCAACAGGCAAAACCGTCGGAGACGCGATGAACTCGCTGCAAAAAAGAATGTCCCGTTTTCTGACCACATCCCATGTCCGCGTGTACGTGATCGGGGAAGATTTAGCCAAAAAGGGCGTAAAGGAATTGTTCAGTTCCCTCGGCCGGGGAACCGAGTACCGGCTGAATGCCTATATGATGGTGGCAAAAGGGAAGGCCTACGACCTGCTGGGGGCCCAGCCTAAATTCGAACGCTTCCCGGCTGAAGCCCTCCGGGAATTAGCCAAAACTTCGAACATGACGGTAAAGGACTTGGCGAACTCCATGGCACTAGAAGGCAGCGACGCCGTTATGCCGTATATGGGCGTAGAAGAATCGCAGAAGGGGGACAAACCTTCCAAGGAAATTGCCTTGATGGGATACGCTCTGTTCGATAATGGACATATGAGCGGTTTACTGCAAGGAGAAAATCTGTCCGGCTTTAATTTTATGCTTCACAAGAAGATGGGGTTCATGACCCTGGAACTCGCGAAACAGGATTCGCTTGATGTGTTTCTTACCGGGGGGACTGTGAGGATTCTGCCTAAGTTGTCAGGGAATAACGTGTCTTTCGATATCCGGATCACGGCGGCGGCCAGTATCGTGGAAACAATGTCCATGCGCGACCTTACCCTGCCGGTGAATACCCATGCTTTTGAGAAAAAACTGAGCGAAAAGCTGCAGGCATCCATTACCGGAACCCTTCATAATCTGCAGAAGTCCGATTCGGACGCGATCGGTTTCGGTGAAGTGATTTCCAGAGAATTGCCGGGAAAATGGAAGAACATATCCGGACAATGGAAGAAAGACTATTTCCAACAGGCCGCTTTCCATGTCCAGGTTGACAGCAATATTACCAGGGCCGGGTTGATCTCCGAGAACATCGCCAAGAAGGAGCCTAAATCATGAGTACAGCTCTGGCTATTCTGATTTTTACCGGATATGCACTCACTTTGATTGCAGACAGGGCGCTGCTGCGAACCCAAGAACCGGCCCCGGGCTTAAAAGGAACTTATGTGTTTCTAAACGGATTGTTCCTTTTGCTGCTGCTTACTTTGATGTTTCATATGGTACCGCCCATGCCTACGGATCTTCTGATCGATTACATTGCCCCTTGGCTTATCTCCCTTTTTCAGCTGTAAAACCGCAACATTAACCCTGATCAAGGAGGCTCACTATGCAAGCACCACGTGAACAAATGGGAACAAGACAGCTGGGATGGATGACAGCGGCCCTGCTGATGACAGGCAGTTTCGGGACTTCGAATAAAGATTTGATCGACTTGGCCGGAGTAGAGGCCTGGTTCGCTTTTTACGGCCCGACGGTCTATTCGCTTGCCATAGCTTTTGTATTCTACCGTCTAAGCGTCGTTTTTCCAGGCAAGAACCTGTATCAGATCATTCGGATTACGATGGGAAACGTGCCCGGCGGTATCTTGAACCTGATATTGATCCTCTATTTCTGGTTGCTGCTAATGCGGGATATGAAGGGCCTTACCTTTTTCATTAACACGATGCTCCTTCAGAGGACACCGCAGGAAATTGTGCTGTTCACTTTATTCCTCGTCCTTTTGTACTTCGGGCGAAGCAGCTTTGAGGTTGTACTGAGAGTGAACGATATTGTGTTTCCCATACTTATGTTCGCTTTCCTATTCCTCCCTTTGCTGCTGTCGAACGAATTCGCGTTTCGCGACATGCTTCCGCTGATGAACGACCCGGTCCGGGAAGTTGCAGGAATTAATTTTCTGGCATTGGGCAGTTACGGGGATCTCTTGCTTGTCGGCGCCTTTCTGCACATGCTTACCGTCCCCCGGCAGCTTCATACCGGGATCCGATATGGCGTTTTACTGGGGGGCTTCGTAACAACGGTCCTAATGATGCTGGTGATCGGCGTACTTGGACCCGCTGTAGGCGGGCGCTCCTTCTATCCGTTGTATATGCTTGCCCAGAACATACATCTTACGGATTTCCTCGACCGGGTCGAGATTTTCTTTTACAGTGTATGGTTTCCTGTGTTTATGGTGAAAACTCTCGCTACCTACTTTGCCGTGCTCAACGGTATCGGGAGTTTCTTCAAGCCGGGTTCCGAGCGGATTTTCAACCGGATTACCTGCTGGATTGTACTCGTTACCGCCATGGCGTCGATCCGCAATATCAGCGAACAGCTGGAGTTGGCACGCACATTGCCGATTCTCGCCCTACTGGTTCCTGTTCCAACTCTCCTCATCGTGCTTGCCTTATCGGGAAAATATAGACGCAAACGGACTCCTGACCAGAGCAAGGCTGCCGAGGAGAAATCAGTATCATCCAAGGGGCATACCGGCAAGAAAACAAATCAAACTTCAGGCAATCCGGTCACAGGTAAGCTTCGCAAACTTTCCTACGAGGACACGATCCGTTTCGGAACATGGATGATCATCGTCAGCGGGGCAGGCCTTTGCGGTGGATTTCTGTTTGGAGGCTGGTTTCCGACGCTTGCTAATATTTGTGCAGGCACCTTTTTGTTCGGAATGTTCGCAGCTTTGGTGTCCAGCCATTATGAAATGGCCAATGCAAGCGTGCCTGAAACCTCCAGCCACAGCGCCTCAAATAAACAAACTGCCGGAAAAGCGGAGACAGCGAACTAACGGGATGGCATGTTGGCAGCGGACAAGGCATAGGCTAACATAAGGCGTCTTATTCCAACCCGGAAAGGAGATGTGTCGGATTAGATCAGGAAAGCATAAGCTGACCTTTCTGGTTATTCCTGAGCCCGAAAGGCCCGTCCTGCAGATTCGCCTATCCAAACGGCTGTTGATCCTCCTCCCTTTGCTTACGATTGGGGTGCTGATTTACGTCTATCTATCTCTGCACTTCACTGCCCGCCGGACGGAAGGACAGCTGCAGTCTAAACTCACTAAGCAATCCAGATCGTTCGTTGAAACCATCCGCCATAAAGATGAGGATATCAAGCGGCTGCAGAACGAAGTTAAAGAGCTGTCCGAGAAGGCGGAACAAGTTGGCCGGCAGGTGTCGAGGCTGCAGGACCTTGAAGCGGAGATCAACGGCTTTTTGGGAAAAGACAGTACCGTTGATCCTAACGTTACTTCCGGCATCGGCTCTGAAGAACCGGCTGCCTACTCAAGCATGGAGAGGTCCGCTTCGGGAGGATTGTATTACCCCCAAGCAGCAGAGGACACCGGCGTCTCCGATACTGCCGATGCTGCTTCTGAAGGCTACAGTACCTACAGCGTGCAGCTTGGTTCACTCGAACAATCGTTGTCCGACACCTTGGAAGAAGCCCGCAGAGCCAAAAAAGAACTGGCTGTGACCCCTACCTTTTGGCCCACGCGGTCTATCATTGTGACTTCCCGCTTCGGCTACAGGAGCGACCCCTTCACCGGGAGGCCAAGCCTCCATAAGGGGCTGGATATCGCCGGGGATACCGGTGATCCCGTATACGCTGCGGCCGACGGCACTGTCACTTTATCCGATGCCGATGGACAGCATGGCCAGTATTTGGAAGTTCGTCATACGGGAACCCTCAGTACCCGCTATCTGCACTTAAGCAGGCGCTTGGCTAAAACCGGCGATCAGGTGCATAAAGGCGAGTTGATTGGGCGCCTTGGTTCCACCGGACGGAGTACGGGAGCTCATTTGCATTTTGAAGTCGTCCGCAGAGGCAAAGAAGTAAACCCACAGAAATATCTTCATTCCAAGGGAGAGGATGAGGCTTATGTTCGGCAGGAAGAAGACTAACCGGCAGGCAAATTTGTTTCGCACCTTCATAGGAGAAGGCTGTATGATTGAAGGCAAATTGATATGTGAAACCGGTCTGCGCGTAGAAGGCGAGGTTACCGGCGATATTGAAAGCGCCGGGGACGTCGTCATCGGTTCGAAGGGTACGGTTAGGTCCGATATTACAGCAAGGGATGTACATATTGTCGGCAAGGTGTACGGGAATGTCACTGCCAAAGGAAGGCTGACTCTATCTAAAAACGGGATGCTTCAAGGAGATCTCCGGGCCGGTACGCTGGTGATTGAAGAAGGTGCTATATTTATGGGATCCAGCCTTATGGAAAAGCCGGAAACCGGCAAACCGGTGAAAGAACTTCCACTGCCCGAGAAAAAGGGCAAATCGCAACGGACCCAAGCGGCAGGTTAGCTTACCGGTTCCGTTATGCGCGTAAAAAAGCCGCAAACCCTCCTTACATGGAATGGTTTGCGGCTTTCTTTGTCCTTGTTATTTGCTCTTATGAAGCACTTCCGGCGAAGTAAGGCGGTCGTAGAAGTCCAGGAACTTGTCCTTGTCTTCCGAATCCCGGAGCGCCATCGCCGAACGCGGATGCTCGTCCAACGTGCCTGTAATCATGTAAGGGATGATATAACCCCATTCTTCCTTCTCGCGGAGCGGAATCATGAGGCGCTCAATCAGATCGATTACCGGACGAGTGTTGTACTTCGGATTCTTCAAGTGCGTCACCAGAAGCTCCGTAGGCGTGTTGCCTGCAGCGCGTCCCATGCCGTAAACGGAAGCATCCAAATATTCTACGCCCAGCTCAGCAGCGACTAGCGTGTTCGCAAACGCCATCTGCATATTGTTGTGTGCATGAATTCCGAGCTTCTTGTTCGGCAGGTTTTTCTGAAATTTATCCACTAAATATTTAATGTCGTTATGATCCAGGCTGCCGAAGCTGTCCACTATATAAACAACGTCGACCGGGCTGTTCTTAATTTCCTCGAAAGCTTCCATCAGCTCGTTGTCCATCACGTTGGACAATGCCATAATGTTCAGCGTAGTTTCATAGCCCTTCTCATGGAACTTGCTGATCAGATCGATTGCCTTGTCGACGTCTTTCACGTAGCAAGCCACGCGGATCAGGTCCAGCAGGCTCTCGCTGCGTGGAAGTATGTCGTTCTCATCGACCCGGCCGATATCGACCAATGCCGACAGCTTCGTCTCTTTCTTGTCGATGATCTTCTTGAGGAAGTCATCGTTCAGGAAACGCCATGGACCGGCATCTTCCGCACCCTTCAGCAGCTTGGGCGAGTTCTTGTAGCCGATCTCCATATACTCAACGCCGGCCTCGTTCAGGCCTTCATACAAGTTCTGGACGAACTCTACGCTGAAATCCCAGTTGTTCACGAGACCCCCGTCCCGGATTGTACAATCTACAATGTTATATTTCTTATGCTTGTCCATCGGTATCCTCCAATTGTGCGGAATGCTTTTAGGAAATTATATGCCATTTCGCGCAAATACACAATTGATTCACTGCGGAATAGTCAGAATTATCCGGCGACATCCCTTTTTGTAAAGATCAGCCAGGATAACGCATTGAAAAGTACAAAATAAACCGCCAACACAGCAACCGAGAAGCCCAGCGACATTCCTTCCATCAACGGACTCCCGTTTATATACTGGGTTAAGTCCGTATTAGCAAATAAATAATATTTGCCCCAGCTGTAATTCATAATCAGAGGCAGAATCGCCTGACTGATCAGCATGAGGAAAATCGAAAGCCCGATTGAGAGCGAGTTGCTCCGGAACACCGTGGATATCATGAACGCCAGTGTGACCACCATGATCAGCTGTACGCATTGATATCCGTAAGTCTGCATCACATGGAGAACGGCCGGTGTTTCCACAATTTGTCCGCTTCCGTTCACATGCAGAAACGGGTTCATTCCTCCGCTGAATCCGTACAGCACCCCATTGGCAATCACAGCCGTTACAAACAAAATAGCCAGAAGCAATAACGCGAACAAGAAACTCGCTATGTATTTGGAAAGCAGAATTTTTGACCGGCTCGCCGGGCGGATCAGCAGCAGCTTAATCGTGCCCCAGGTAAATTCGCCCGCTACGATATCACCGGCCACAATCACGGTGAAGATCGTAATCAGCAGAATGAGCCCTGAAGCATTCTTCACGCCGCCCCAGAAGGTGGAATCGACCGGGGGAATGTCCCTTTTCAAATATTCCTTATCGACGGCCAGCTGTTCCTCCATCTGTTTCTTCATAAACTCCGGCGTATCCTGAATGACCGATTCCTGCTGCCGGATCTTATCCTGGAGGCTTGCCCGCCAGTCCTGGGTTGCCGGATTCATGACTCGATGCACGGCGTAAGAAACCACGCAGGTCATCAGTACGAGCAGAATGACCATAATCCATGTGCGCCATCTGCGGTATATCTTCATATTCTCGTTCGCAATGAGATTAACCAATCGGATCACTTCCCGTCATTTCCAAAAATTGATCTTCCAGCGATTTCGTCACTGAGCGGATCCCGTACACTTTAAAGCCCGACTGCACCAGGAACGCATTCAGTTCCGCAATCTGCTCCCGCTCCCCCGTCACCTGCAGCAGCCCGTCCACGGCCGCGGGATTCAGGCCGGCCTGCCAGGCGGCTACCGCTTCCGCCGCTTCAGCAGGCTCGTTTACTTCCAGCGCCGTGATGCTTGCCGCTGCCTGCGAACCGAATTCGCGGATCGGACGGACGTCGATCAGCTTCCCGTTCTGGATAATGGCGACGCGGTCGCACATCAGCTCCATCTCAGAGAGCAGATGGCTGGATACGACCACGGAGATGCCTTCTTCCCGCGTCAGGCGGCGGAGATAATCGCGCAATTCACGGATTCCCGCCGGGTCGAGCCCGTTGGTAGGCTCGTCCAGGATCAGCAGGCTCGGGCGGTGCAACAGCGCCTGAGCGACGCCAAGCCGCTGGCGCATCCCCAGGGAGTAGGTCTTCACCTTGTCGTCAATGCGGTTCTGCAGGCCGACAAGGTCGACGACCTCCTGGATGCGCGCCGGCGTAATGCCCGGAATCATACGGGCATAATGCTTGAGGTTGTCATAGCCCGAGAGGAACTTGTACATCTCAGGATTCTCTACGATCGCTCCGACATGGCGGATCGCCTGTTCGAATTCCGTGGCGATGTTCTTGCCATGGATCAGCACTTCGCCGGCGGTAATCGAAATGAGCCCGACCATCATCCGGATGGTGGTTGTCTTGCCGGCACCGTTCGGCCCTAGAAATCCGAACACTTCGCCTTTGGGCACATCGAATGTCAGCCCGTCGACGATGGTCTTCGACCCGATTCGTTTCGTAACATTGCGCAGCTGCACAATGGGTGTAGTCATAAATATACCTCCGATTCTCTTAACGTCCGCTACTAATACGAATAAGCCGCTGGGATCGTTGCAATTTTACCAAATTATAACGGAAAGTCCCCGCCTAAACAAAAAACCGGCCCCCGAAGGAGACCGGCAAACGCACGATATCGCCGCTACTGAATCAGCCGAATCGTTAACGGGTATCTGTAATATTCTCCGTTATAAGCACGAATTGAAGCAATAATGGCAAAAATCAGATGGAACAGTCCGATCAGGGGAAGCAGCAAAAATCCGATCAGTACGATGCACAACAGCCCTGCAGCAAAATAATAAATAATCAAAGAAAGCTGAAAATTGACGGCCTCCTTCGCATGGCGCTCGATGTACGGAGAGGAATCCTTCTTCAGGATCCAGATTACAAGAGGAGCGATCACACTGGTAAACAACCCTAGCAGATGCGCGAGAAGCGCGAGGTTTTTATCGTCGTTGCTGACCATTTGCATTTCACCTTACCTTTACATTAGTAATGATTCTTTTACACCTTACGTCCCTTCCTTGCAAAAAAGAACAGCTTACACTTCCGGTCGTCCCACCGAAGCATAACGGAAGCCTTTCGCCCGCATTAGATCCAGCGGAAAGCAGTTGCGTCCGTCAATTACGACAGGCTCTGACATAAGCTTTTGCACCCGGGTTAGATCCATGTGAAGCACTTCATCCCATTCGGTCAGGATCATGCAGGCATCAGCGCCATCCAGCGCCAAGTAAAGGTCATCATAGTAGCTGATGCTTTCCTGCCCAAGAATCTTCCGAGCTTCTGCGAGAGCGACAGGATCGAACGCCCGAACTGCCGCGCCTTGACTCACCAAGACGGGTATTACGTCCAGGGAAGGCGCATAACGGAGATCGTCCGTGTTCGGCTTAAAAGTAAGTCCCAGAACGGCGATCGTTTTGCCGCTTAGATTGCCAAGCACATCCTGCGCTTTCCGGACTACGGTCATCCGCTGGGCAGCGTTCGTATCAATGACGGCATCCAGCATGGAGAAGTCGTAGTCCACCGACCGGGACATATGGCGCAGCGCCTCCGTATCTTTCGGAAAACAGGAGCCCCCGTAACCGATGCCGGCCTGTAGAAACTTGCCGCTGATTCTGCTGTCCAGCCCCATTCCCTCCGATACGTCCGTCACGTCAGCCCCGAACCGTTCGCATAAATTGGCGATGGAATTGATGAAAGATATTTTGGCGGCGAGAAACGCATTGGCAGCATACTTGATCATCTCCGCACTTTCCAGGTCGGTCACCAACACTCTAGTTTCAAAAGGGGCATGAAGCTCCTTAATGATGGAGGCCGCTTGATCCCCTGTGGAACCGATAATCGCGCGCTCCATGTTCATGCAGTCATAAACGGCGGATCCCTCTCTCAAGAACTCCGGGTTCGACACAACGTCAAAAGAGATCTCCTTGTTACCGATACGCTCCTGAATCATACGCTGCACCATCCGGCCGGTTCCTACAGGCACAGTGCTTTTGACTACGATGACTTTATAGCTTTCCAGATGATCCGCAATCATGGCAGCTGCAGATTTGACGTAGCTCAGATCCGCTTCTCCCGTCGGCGACATCGGCGTTCCTACCGCGATGAAAATAATATCCGACTCCCGCACAACCTGCGGAATATCCGTGGTAAAGGAGAGATTTCCCCGCTCGACATTTTTACGTACCAACGGCTCCAGGCCCGGTTCATAGATAGGAATATCGTACTGTTTCAGCCGTTCAATTTTGCCTTCGTCAATATCGCAGCAGATCACTCTGTTCCCAAAATCCGAAAAACAAGTTCCCGATACAAGGCCGACATAGCCTGTCCCGATTACGCCGATTTTCAAGAATTTCACTTCCTTCTCTTATATTGGTTACCTAAACTTCGTTATAATGTACGATTGGACTCGTAAATGTAAAGGCTTTTCGAACTGACTCTCTTATTCTACATGTCCTGTTGGCAATCCTCTATGCAGAGTTGTAAACATAAAACCCCTGACAATAGTAAATAGACCTGACAAGTACATGCCAGATCTGTTCAAGCTAACGTTATTTATCGAATTCTTTCTTTATTGCCAAGTAGACGATTCTTATAATCGAAATCATAAATATGGAGGCCGGTATCGCTTGGTACTCCAGCATATCAGCCATCCAAAAGTAGAAGGCTAACCCACCGGACAGAATGAATACAGCAAAGAGAATCAGTAAACTTTTATTAATTTTATGCAGCTTGATCTTCTTTCGGGAATCGTCTCCAATATAAGTTACTCCCCATCCTCTTCTGTGCATAAAGTAACTGCCGCCTAAAAGGATAATGCAACTGAGTACTTGTATTGAAATCGTCTGTATGGAAGTATTGTTCTCCGCCGTTAATGTAATTCCCGCTGTTATATAGGCATAAGTTAACAATAATTGGATGATAATTATGGCACCCATACCCAGTAGCAGCATTAGAATAGCCGAAAACAGCTGAATACGAAGGATGATAAGTAAAAATATAAGCGTTACGACTAATTGGATGTAAAAGTCAAAACTGCTTACTTCCGGCAAACTACGATTAACGTAGGAGAGAAAGGAAATAACAGCACCGGCTAAAATTAAATCACGAATATAGTCCCTGGTATTGAACCGAAAAAACGTCAGCATAAAGACAAAGAGCGATGTATGCTCCATTAGGGAGAAAATATAAAAAGTTATAAATTCCATTATCCTGCTTTCTTGTTGCTCTTTTCAAGTTGTTGTGGGATCGCAGGCGAACCAACCCAAACTTTAACTGAGTCTGTTGCTACGATAAATACGGCAAATGCTTGTAACAATCTGGCGATAAGCGATGTCAATTTCATCTTCATATCCATTACTCCAGTGCTTTATTATAGTACATATATTATATATGATAAATCCTTCTAGCGGACTACTTTTGAAGTGTATATTTGTGGTAGAGCAACGACCAGGATTGGAAGAAGGTGAGAACCGTCAATATATCGGAGAGAAGAAATGAATTTGATAAGATAATACCTAGAGTACATAGCTTATATAACCTATGTTTCGCCTTATTCTCAGCTTTACTTATCATTGTGGGTGCGACACTGATGCAAATAACCCCGCCAAAAAACATAACTGCGTATGACATCAAATTTGTGCTGTTTAACGTCATACTTAAAATGAGTACTGTTGTCGTCATTACATAGCAGGCGAAAAGATTTTTGGCATGATGTCCGCCTGAGAAATATCGTAGATTCCACCCAATAACAACTGCAAATATAGCGGAGACAACATCGTTCTTAAGGCAGCCATAGAGCATTGTCGTTCCAACAATAGATACATTTAATAGCAGTGAAGCAGCAGCAAAGACTAAAACAGTTCTATCAGCCTTAATCTCCGGGTTGATGACATATAAATAGTCTACAAACCTTTTGGCCAACAACTCTATAGTAACCAGCTCCAGTCAACAATAAATGTCATCCTACGAAAGTATGACGTCAACATAGGTGATTTATAGGACTTATTCGCCATAAACAAAGCCGGCCCCTTCTATTTAGAAAGGGCCGGCTTAAACTTTTAGTACAGTTTTTATTAATTTCCGCCTACACGGGATAGGTCGCGCATGTTCGCTTCAAAAGCCGCCATGACTGCCTGCTCGTGGGTTACGCCGGTACGCTTCACCCGTTCGATCGAATCCATCATCCGCTTGTAATCCTTTGGAATGACTTTCACGAAGTTCCCGAGCGCGGAGTTCCAACTGTTCAGAATCCGCTCGCCCTGAGGGCTGCCTGTGTAGTCCACATGCTTCTGAATGAGGGCTTTCAGCTCTTCCGCTTCACTTTCCTCTTCAATGCGCTCCAGAAGAACCATTTCGATGTTGCAGCGGTTTACGAACTGACGATCCGCATCATACACATAAGCTACACCGCCGGACATCCCTGCCGCAAAGTTACGGCCAGTGGCGCCGAGGATGACTACCTTCCCGCCTGTCATATATTCACAGCCGTGGTCGCCTACGCCTTCTACAACGGCCTGCACGCCGCTGTTCCGGACGCAGAAGCGCTCTCCGGCAATTCCGTTAAAGTAAGCTTCACCGGATGTACCGCCATAAAGCGCCACGTTTCCGATAATTACGTTCTCTTCAGGAGCAAACGTCGCCTTCTCGGAAGGCTTCACAATAATCTTGCCGCCGGACAGTCCTTTGCCGACATAGTCGTTGGAGTCGCCTTCCAGCGTAAGCGTAATGCCTTTCGGTACGAATGCGCCGAAGCTCTGTCCTGCCGAGCCTTTGAAATGCAGGCGGATCGTATCTTCAGGCAGCCCTTCGCGTCCATAGCGGCGGGTTACTTCACTTCCCAGAATCGTGCCGGTTACCCGGTTCGTATTCTTGATCGGGAAGAT
The DNA here is from genome assembly GCF_042684925.1 of Paenibacillus gansuensis. Classification (NCBI taxonomy): domain Bacteria; kingdom Bacillati; phylum Bacillota; class Bacilli; order Caryophanales; family Paenibacillaceae; genus Paenibacillus; species Paenibacillus gansuensis. The sequence goes on from NZ_JBHUME010000009.1 coordinate 41,774, forward strand.
GCCCTGTACCGGAGTACGGGACTCCAGCGCCGGTTGAGCTACAGATAGGAGCTGCTGCATATCTAATGTCTGCTCCAGACCATGATCCTGCTCGTGACGGGCATAACGGCTCTGGTCCGCATCGATCTCCGGCTGGTACAGAAGCGGAGACAGGTCCAGTCCCTTCGCTTTGTAATGGGAGAGCGCTTTGCGGCTATCCAGCAGATCGCTGCGTCCCACCATTTCGTTCAGGCTGCGGAATCCGAGTTCCGCCATCCACTCGCGCAGCTCCATGGCGATGAAGCGCATGAAGTTGGCAACGTGCTCCGGATCCCCCATATACTTCTCGCGAAGCGCCGGGTTCTGCGTCGCCACGCCGACCGGGCATGTATCCAGATGGCATACGCGCATCATGATACATCCTAAGGCAATCAGCGGCGCCGTCGAGAAACCGAATTCCTCGGCGCCGAGCAGCGCGGCCACGGCCACATCGCGACCGGACATCAGCTTGCCGTCCGTCTGAACGACGATCCGGTCACGCAGGTTGTTCAAAAGCAGCGTCTGGTGCGTTTCCGCAAGACCCAGCTCCCATGGCAGACCTGCGTGGCGTACGGAAGTCTGCGGAGACGCACCGGTTCCGCCGTCGTATCCGCTGACAAGGACTACGTCCGCGCGGCCTTTGGCTACGCCGGCAGCAATCGTGCCGACGCCCACTTCAGATACAAGCTTCACGTTAATCCGTGCGCGCGGATTCGCGTTCTTCAGATCGTAGATCAGCTCCGCCAAATCCTCGATGGAATAGATGTCGTGATGCGGCGGAGGCGAGATGAGGCCTACGCCCGGCGTCGAACCGCGGACTTCCGCTACCCAAGGATATACCTTGCGGCCCGGAAGCTGTCCGCCTTCGCCCGGCTTCGCGCCTTGCGCCATCTTGATCTGGATCTCATCCGCATTCACCAGGTAATTGCTCGTTACGCCGAAGCGTCCGGAAGCAACCTGCTTGATGGCACTGCGGCGGGAGTCCCCGTTCGCGTCAGGAATGAAGCGCGCAGGATCTTCCCCGCCCTCGCCGGTGTTGCTCTTACCGCCGACACGGTTCATGGCGATCGCAAGATCCTCATGCGCTTCCTTGGAGATGGAGCCGTAGGACATCGCGCCCGTGTTGAAGCGTTTCATAATCGACTCGACGGACTCGACTTCTTCCAGCGGTACGGAAGGCTGGGTTTTCTTAAATTCCAGCAAACCGCGAAGCGTCAGATGCTTCTCTGACTGGTCGTCGAACATCGAAGTATATTTCTTAAAGGTTGCATAGTCGTTCTTACGTACAGCTTGCTGAAGCGCGTGAATCGTCTGAGGACTGAACAAATGCTCTTCGCCGTCTTTACGCCACGCGTAATCTCCGCCGGTTTCCAGCGTAAGATCGACACCTTCTTCTGTGAACGCCTTGTTATGAGCCGCCAGCGCTTCCTGCGCTACCGTTTCCAGACCGATCCCGCCAATACGGGAAGGTGTCCATGTGAAATACTTATTGATAAATTCTTCTCTCAAACCGACAGCTTCAAAAATCTGGGCGCCGCGGTAGGACTGAATTGTCGAAATCCCCATCTTGGACAGCACTTTCAGAACGCCCTTCGTAGCCGCCTTAATATAGTGCTGGACCGCTTTCTGGTGCGAGATATTCGTCAGAAGCCCCTGACGGATCATATCGTCAAGCGATTCCAGTGCCAGGTAAGGGTTCACTGCGCTTACGCCATAGCCCAGCAGCAGCGCAAAATGGTGAATTTCACGCGGCTCGCCGGATTCCAGCAGCAGGCTTACTTTCGTACGCGTACCCTGGCGGATCAGATGGTGATGCAGGCAGGATACTGCCAGCAGAGCCGGAATGGCCGCATTCTCGCGGTCGATGCCCCGGTCGGACAGGATCAGCAGGTTATGCCCTTTGGCAATAACGCGGTCCGCCGCTTCGCACATCAGATCCAACGCCTTCTCCAGTCCTTGCTCGCCTTCGGCGGCAGTAAACAGGATCGGCAGGGAAATCGCCTTGAATCCCGGACGGCGGATATGGCGAAGCTTCGCAAATTCCTCGTTCGAGAGGATCGGCGACTTCATGCGGATTTGGCGGCAGCTTTCCGGCTCAGGGTTGAGCAGATTCCGCTCAGGGCCAACCGTCGTTCCCGTTGCCGTAACGATCTCTTCACGAATCGCATCGATCGGCGGATTCGTTACTTGGGCAAACAGCTGCTTAAAGTAATTGTACAAACGCTGCGGTTTCTCGGAGAGAACCGCAAGCGGAGCGTCATAACCCATGGATGCCATCGGCTCTACACCGCTTTGAGCCATCGGCTCGAACACTTTGCGCAAGTCTTCGAACGTGTAGCCGAACGCGTTCTGGCGCTGCAGTACCGTTGCGTGGTCGGGCTCAGGCAGCTCTTTTGCTTCCGGAAGGTCCTCCAGGCTGACGAGATGCTCATCAATCCATTCCTGATACGGGTTCTCCGCTACGATGCTCGCCTTCAGCTCCTCATCGGAGATAATGCGGCCTTCTTTCGTGTCGACCAGCAGAATGCGGCCCGGTCTCAAGCGGTCTTTGTATAATACGTTCTCTTCCGGCACGTCCACGACGCCTGCTTCGGAGGACAGAATGATCTTGTCGTCTTTCGTTACATAATAGCGTGCAGGACGCAGACCGTTCCGGTCCAGGATAGCCCCGATCTGCGTTCCGTCGGTAAATGCCATGGCGGCAGGTCCGTCCCAAGGCTCCATCAGGCAGCTGTGGTATTCATAGAAAGCGCGCTTCTCAGGTTTCATAGAATCGTGATTTGCCCATGGTTCTGGTACCATCATCATCGCCACGTGAGGCAGCGAGCGTCCGGACAGGTACAGGAATTCCAGGGTGTTGTCGAACATGGCCGTATCGGAACCGTCATTATCGATGATCGGTTTGATTTTGTTCAGGTCCTCGCCGAACACTTCGGTAGCAATCTGCGCCTGGCGTGCATGCATCCAGTTGACATTACCGCGGAGCGTATTGATCTCGCCGTTGTGAATCGCATAACGGTAAGGATGCGCTCTTTCCCAGCTCGGGAAAGTATTGGTACTAAAGCGGGAATGCACTAAAGCAATCGCAGATTCCAAAGCGGGATTCTGCAGCTCCGTGTAGAACGTGCTCACCTGCTCCGGTGTCAACATCCCTTTATAAACGATCTTCTTGCAAGAGAAAGAGGCAAAATAGAACGATTCGCCGCCCTGCATCCCCGAATAACGGATCGCCTGTTCCGCGCGTTTGCGGATGATGTACAGCTTGCGCTCAAATGCTAACGTGTCCTGAATATCTCCCGAGCGTCCTACGAAAATCTGGCGCACGTATGGCTGCGCCGCTTTGGCAGAGTCGCCAAGTCCCGTATCGTCGGTTGGAACGGTTCTCCAGCCGATCAAAGTCTGGCCTTCTTCACGGACAACGGATTCAAGCGTCTTCTCGAACTGCTTGCGCTGCTCTTCATTATTATAAGGAAGGAACACCATACCTACGCCGTATTCGCCGTCAGCAGGCAGTGCAATGCCTTCTTTGTTCAACTCGCCCGCAAAAAAAGTATGAGGAATCTGCACCATAATCCCTGCGCCGTCCCCGGTATTCTTCTCCGCGCCCTGACCGCCGCGGTGGTCCATGTTTACCAGGACCTCCAGCCCCTCGCGGACAATGTTGTGCGATTTGTTTCCTTTAATATTGGCAACGAAGCCCATACCGCAAGCATCGCGCTCGAACTGCGGATCGTAAAGGCCCTGCTTCTCCGGCAAACCGTTTAATTTCATTGTGTCAACCTTCCCATCTATGAATTGTTGGCATCGATAACGGAATTTTCGCAATTTTCACTATACGTATAATAAGTTTATATTATTTTAACACCGGGGTAGTGGCATGGCAATTTAATATTTTTTATTCAGCTGATTAATAAAAGCTTTACGAATCCCGTAAATCCCGCGAATTCCTTGAGACTGACAAGCTAGTAGTCGAGTATAATAGAGTTGATTGGAAACGATTCTCAGGAGGAGTGATTTATACCTTTATGCTACTCAAGTCAGGAAAGACCATGTTAACCGCATTGATGGCATGTTTATTGCTTATTCCATCCCCTCATGCAAATCATGTTTCAGCAGCAGCCAAAACGGAAACCTACGTTGCCTTCGGCGACTCCCTTGCGGTCGGCTATGAACCCCCGGAGAACGGAGTTCCCCCCGTATACTACGGTTATGTCGACCGGCTGTATGAACAGGCGCTGTTTCACGGGGAAGCGGAAGTACATAATTACGGAATCAGCGGGCTGAAAACCGCAGGACTTTTGACCTACCTTCAGGCAATTTCGGAGGGCCGGGTACTCAAAGGCAGCGAAATACAGGCAGGGATGAGCGACCCGAACCAGGATGAACGCGGGATGCAGGCTCCTCAGGCGAAGAAAGACATCCAGGCGGCTAGCGTGATTACAGTTTCCATCGGAGGCAATGATTTTCTTAGCTTGCTGTTGAAGCACAACATGGACTTGAATCTAATCGAGGCGGAAGTTCCAGGTGTTCTTGCGGACTATGAAAAACAGATTAAAGTTATTCTACAGACAATACACCAGCTGAATCCTAATGCACGTGTATTCCTGTCGGATCAGTATCAGCCTGTGCCGGAAATGTGGCAAAAAGAATCTTATCCTCGGCTGAATGCGCTAGCTTTGCAATTCTCGGAAACGATCAAGAAAGTGCAGGCCGAAGTGAAAGAGGACACTCCGTTTACCATGGTTCCGGTCCGGGAAGCGTTTATCGGCCATGAAGGCGAGTACACCTACACTGTCCGCAGGACGGATATTCATCCGACCCAGGCGGGTTATGAAGCGATGGCCCGGGTATTTGCGAAATCGATCTGGGGAGAATACCGCAAGGTGAACTCCGGCGGCCAGCCGGCCGTTGTAGCGGCGGGAAAAGAAATTGTCAGCCCTTATAAACCGATCGCGGTCAACGGGGTGACCCTTGTCTCGATTAAAGAGATTACCGATGCTTTGGGAGCCAAAACAGCTTGGGACCCAGGAAGCAAAAGTACAGTGGTAAAGCTGGGCACTAAGGAAGTACGGTTCAAAGGCGGTTCCAACACGATGATCGTCGGCGGAAAACCCGTCAAGGTTAAGACACCTGTGCGTTATAAGGATGGCAAAACCTATGTTCCGCTTAGACTGCTGGTGGAAGGTTTAGGGTTTCATGTTCAGTACATCGCAAAAACGCAGACGGTTTTTGTTAATTTATAAGCAGGAACGCGAAACGGCTTACCGTCCAAGTCGAGACAGTTCGTTTCAATCCTGAAATAAAAGGACGCTTCCTCTGGAGGAAGCGTCCTTTTCTATTAATAGACGGTCACGCGGATCGTAACGGATTTATTTTGATAAGTAGCCTTGATGCTTGTTGAACCCTTCTTCACTGCCGTGACGACACCGTTCACTACCGTCGCAGCCGATGGATTGGAGCTGGTCCAGGTCACGGATGAAGTAACGTCCGTCATGCGGCCTGTGTCATAGGTTCCGGTCACTTTCAACGCCTTCACGGAGCCTGCGCTGAACTTGAGGGATCTTTCGGATAACGTCAGTTTCAGCAGCCGGAGATATACGTTGACCGGCACTTCGACCGGCTTCCCTTGGTAAGAGCCTCTAAGCACGGTAGAACCTTCTCCCACCGCTTTAACAGAAGCGCCTTTAACTGTTGCTACGGCAGTGTTGCCGATACTCCAGGTAATTTTGCTGCCGATCGATACTTTTTTGCCGCTCTTGGTGATGCCTGTTACTTTAATGGATTGAGTTTTACCGGGGTAGAACATGACATTCTCAGGAACAATGTCAAAAGAAATGACTTCTTCCTCAATGGCAACCGGTATGGTTATTGTTTTGTTTAAGTAAGTCCCGGTCAGGTTGACCTTGGAAGCAGCAAGCCCTTTTGCCTTGTTTCCGCGGATCAGCAGATTTGCAGAGGAAGCTTTCCACTCCACAATGTCGGTGACGGTCAGTTCATCGCCGTTTTCCAACACCGCAGTCACAGTCGGAAGCGTAATTTCCTGGCCTGCATAAATCGTATAACTTGCAAAAGAAGGCAGAAGCGTCAGCGCCTTCTCTTTGACCGCTACTTTGACCGTCCCTGTGAAGATAGGCGTATCTGTGCCTTCCTTATCGCTGTATTTGCGGATCACTCCGGTCAGGATCGCCTCTCCGGTGCCTTTCGCGATCCATTTGCCGTCCTTGATTTCTACGTTAGAGGAGTTCGAACTCCACTTCACAAGGCTGGACACATCAATCTGGTCCCCGGCGATCGTCTTGGCTTTCAGGGTCGGCAGTTTGTCGCTGTCATTGCGGTAAGTATCGATCGTTGTCTTATCCAAAGTAAAGGTGCTTACGTTCTGCAAAACATTCACGGAAACCTGTTCCTGCAGCCCGCGGTAAGCCGCCTTGATGACAGCGGTACCCGGAGCCATCAGGGTTACTTTCCCGCCCGAAACCGTCGCAACCAACGGATCGGATGAGGTCCATACCGTTTCTGGATCAGCGGTAACCACTTTATCATCGGTAGTCGAATTCAAAACTTTGGCACTCAGCTGGACCGAACCCTCGCTTAAGAATAAGGTTACATCCTCCTGAGGCAAGAGTTCGATGGCCTGATACGCGAGGCGGACATATACCGAAAATTCATCTTTCACACCGAGATGTTCGGCTGTAATTTTGGCCATCCCTCGTCCAACAGCTTTCAGTTTCCCTTTGTCCACAGTAATGACGGCCGGATTGCTGGAGGTCCATTTGGCCAGAGATGTCACAGGGACTGGTTGTCCAGATTCCGGTTTGGCTATCGCCGTAAGTTGTTGCTCCGCACCGACAAGAAGCTCCGCCGGCGGTTCCCCATTCGTTTGGTCCACGCCGATGGTCAGGGATTCATATGGTTTGGAAACTGTAACGTCAATGACTGAGGACATTCCTTTATAAGTAAGGGTGATCTCTGCATCCCCTTCGCCTACAGGTGTAATCTTTCCTTTAGAGGCCGTGACTACATCCGGATCGGAACTAGTCCAGGAGGCGGAAGTTGTTACATTATTCAACTCGCTGTTGTCGTTCATGGTTTGAGCTGTCAGGTTGAGTGAATCGCCCAGCATTAGTTTAAGCTCGGTCTCCACTTGGCTTGGGGAAGCGCTTTTCGCTGCGTAAAATTTCTTGAACAGAAATTTGGCGGTAACCGTTATGCTGCGGGTAACTCCGTTATATTTGGCACTAATCACCGCGCTGCCTTCATCTACCGCAGTAAGTATTCCTTTATCCACTTTCACAACCGATTCGTTCGTAGTCAACCAAGTAGCGCTGGCACTGACGTCCTTCGTTGTCGTGCCTTTTGTGGAAATCAGCTTCAGTGTGTAAGGCGTACCTGCCACATAGATCGTTGGTTGGGTTGTATCGTCGAAAGCAATATTTTCCGTTGTATCTTCCGCAGCCGCTATAGGCGCGATACCGGCGATAACCGGCGAAATCACGAGCGCCGCCGCCAGCAGTAAGCCGGCCAGGCGCCGGGTCCAATTGTTGTTCATGTGTCCGCATGCTCCATTCCGTATGTATTCTCTCATCTATTTAACGGCTGGAACGGAAAAAAAGTTTAAGGATATGACAAAGTTTTACAAATTTTTTTGTGCTGGCTGTAATATGAGGCGTTATGTATGTTAATATCCTCTGAGATAAACTGGGCGGGACGGGAATAAATAGACGACTTACTCGTACTGGGTAGCCCCATAGAATCCGTAAAGAGATTACACAAATATCTTTACAGACCTTATAAGATGACGTTAAAAGGTGCAAGACCTGTTTCAGTATTCCTTAATAATGTTGGTTTTCTAAATCGTAAACTTGTTTCCAATTTGAATAGGGCGGTACCTCCTTCCATCTCCATAAAAGATATATTAATCCATATGGGAGCTTTCGGAAAAAGCCCTCCTAAAACCCCGACAACATCTTCTAATAATAATTTTTTACCACCAATATTCTCTTTAGATAACACAAGACGTTTCATCATTTCATCGCCACCATCTAACACTTTTCCATGTTCCTCCACAGGCTCTATAACAAATTTAACTATCTCGCTTGAAATTTTCCTAGCTTCTTTTATCTTTTCAACTGCTTTAGATAAGTTAGTTGAAAAAATTTCTTCATTCATTTGAGTGAATTTAATCAAAATATCTCCTCCTTTATTTCAATTTAGTTGACTGTAGTTTCCTCAATTTTCCTAAGTCAACATAACCGTTACCCGTTAGTTCTAATTGATATATTTCTAACCAGGCGTTTTCTGTCTTTATTCCAGCACTTTTAAATATTTGCTCATAGTTTTTCTTGCTCAGCTGTTGGAGTATAATGTCCTGATTCATTTGTAATTCTTCTAACATTTCCATTTGCATCGACTTTTAATTTTCCAGCAGCTTGAACATCAGCTCCATTAGCTAAATGAGAATGTCCTCGTCCAACCTTTAAGCTACATTTACATCAATGATGAAGTCGACTTCTTTAATTCCATTTCGAATCTTAAGTTGACCATTCTCCAAAACATATTCAAAAGTTTTTCCTTGCTGAACCTCATTCGGATACCTGTTTTGAATCACTTGAACAGGTTGTTTAGATACCGAACCAACACCTTGACCCCTTTTGCCAGATGGTTTAGTCCCCGGCTTACCCACTGTACCAAAAACAGCGGCACTTCCCCCAAGTCCATAGCCTTCTAATGCTGTATCGAACTTATTCTTCTTTCCGTAAATAAAGAAGTTCTGAAGTTTTAACAATGCCCACTTAACTTTATTTTCATTGTTACTTGTAGTAGCCATACTATACAAATATTTAAAATATGATTTTGTCATATAGTATGGGTCTGGATAGCTAGTCTCAAAGAAATCCTTACGATATTTCTTCAGAAGTTGATCAAGTAGTTTAGCTTTTTCCTGCTTCGTATCTAACTTAACATTAGCTACACGCTGACTATCGTCATGAATACAATAGTTACACCATGCGGCAGGCCCGCCTCCAGAAGAACCAACTGTCTTACTATGGCCTGTAGGATCAATGTATAAGAGAGGATTATTCTCCACATACACATACTGATTCAGCGTCTGCGGATTCTCAATCTCACCCTCATACGTATCCTAGTTAATAAAGCGACTCTATCCATTGAAAAAGGTGGCAACTGGATACCTACTTCCAGTCACCACCAATTATATCATCCTGCTTGTTGGGTCGGTACACTTGGCATCATGTATGCCGACTTCTTCATCATCATGGCGTATATGATATTTACCAACTTCCTCATGATACAAACAATAGCTTGCTGCTTCGTTTTTCCTTCTGCCAGCTTCTTCTCGTAGTATGTGTAGAAGTAGGGATTTCTTGGCTCTCTCTTACCATGCCTCGTACTCGTAACGGGCGTCGAAGTTGCCGTGCGTGATTTTACGGACATCCGAGACATCATTGATCTCGTGGAAGAACCTTAACCACCCTCTCAGACGGTTTTCTTTTTGATATGACTCACTGTAAGGAAAAGCCACATGGAGTTATCACACTCGCATGTGACCAATCAAATTCGCCTACCTTCTCCCAAAGAAAGACTTCCTGCTATAATTAATCCAAACAACTCCAATGATTAAAAAAATAATACCTTTCAAACCAAAATCTAAAAATATTTTAACAATGATCGTCAGTATACCTGCAGACCATAACATGAAACAAACCGTGAATTTGTTGAACAGTATGGACAATCCAATTGCAAAAAATAATAGCCCAGGAATCTCCCAAGATATAACAGATTCATTACTCATGTTAAAACCATATAACATCCATAACGTACTAACAATAACCCATAAATATCCAATAACTCGACTCCTATGAAATGAAGTAATAACATATAAAATCATCCCACAAAGGATAAGAAATGGAACTACCAAAAAGAACCCCATTTTGCCGCCCCCCCTTTTTTAAGTATTGAAATCTATCAGTACGTTTCCAGTGTTCTAAGTTCGAGTATTTAGATTGTATCAAACCTTGTAATCAGCCGTAATGACTAATATCTACACAACTCATTTTTCCACTTGTGCTCTTTTCCATCGGATCAAGTAATGATAATATATTATCTCTTGTAACACTGTTTCCTGTTTGTCTTGGATCATAACTATATCCATACGCTATACCACTAGGTGGAATTACTAACACTTCATATGCAGGAAACCCATCATGCTTTCCTACTAGGGTTGGAATTTTTAGGTTACCAGAAGCGTCGAGCATTACCTCAAAATCATAACTAATAGTTAAGGCTGATTTATGAATGTTCTTTAACTTTGGTATCCATTTAAGATCTTCTGAAGCTATTTCTCCTGTCATTCTAATGAATATAACCCCATTTTTTAATGAGCTTTCTGCTTTCAACTTGCCCTTAGTAGTTGGAACAGAACTAACGTATTTGAATAATTTTATATCTATCGTAGAAGCAATTGCCTCCGCATTCTTCGGCCCAACTATTTTACCAGTCTCGACATCAACAACAACTGAATGTCGTGTTCGATGCGTTCCCTTTTCCCACAAGTTTCTGTTGTCACCAAGTCCAATATAACCGGATTCTGGAATTCTATTGAACGGAATAAATGTTGTTACCTGAAATATAACGTACGGATGTTTTTTGAGATCTTTATCTTCCAGTTGGCGATGACCACTAGGATCTATGAACTTCAAAGGATTATTACTTACGTATGCATATAAATTCAACGTTAATGGACTCTCAATCTCACCCTCATACGTATCCTCAGAAATAAAGCGTGCCGGCCGCGGGTCGTAGTAGTGGCTTGTAGGTAGTAATACTGCGTTTTCCGATCCCAGTAATATCCCGCATAACGATAAGGGTTCTCTTTCACCAACTCTGTCGAGAAATCCTCCGCAGGTTTGGTCTCGTTAGTAACCAGATCGGACATGACTTGTTCGATATTCGGCTCTGTAGATGGCGCATCAGATGGAGTTTCGATTGACCCGGTTGCTGTAACTGTACTTGCTGCAGCGTCCGCCGACTTCGTCTTCCCCTTCCCATTGCCATTCCCCGGATGATAATCCGGCTCGGTATTGCCGCTGCCGTCTGCCGGTCCTTGGATGGAGCCAGGGCTGCCGTTGCCGGTGCCTAGGTCGCCGATCCAGCCGATGCCATCGCGGACGCGTTCGCCGAACCGGTTGTACATAGGGGATACTAGGCCCCAGGCATCGTCTGTATACCCTATTCAAAAGTTGAGAAGATATTTCTTTCATCATATCTATCGCTCTATGTACGTGCATCGTTGTAAACATATTTGAAAAAACCGCAAGAAAACCAGCATAACAAAAAACAGGTCTTTTATGGTGGTATCTGACCATAATTGACCTGTTTCATGTAACTCTATCCTTGTGAGCTAATCGCTTCATACCATTGTTCGAATATATCGTCTGGAAGTAATTCATCATCATTTGAATAAATCAGATCATATTTATAATCTGCCGCTAAACTATTTTTCTCAACGTTGTAATGTAATTTCATTTCAGTCGGCATCTCTCTTCTGAAAGCATTACATATTTCATGTATTTTCTTTAAATCCTCAGTGGCAATATCTAAGAGACCTAATTGTCTATCCCTTGAAGTATCATAGATATATTCTGGTGCATTATTAACTACTCTAACGGCATCGTTAATCTTATGCTTTAGTACAAATGCCCTGTTTATTCTATAAAAGACATTAAAATAATAAGCCTCTGGTTCATATGAGCAATATAAATAAATATCATCTGCTTTACGATCTACGTACTCTAAACATATAGATACCATGTCTGTTTGTAGCTCTGAAAAGTAATCTTCAAAACTTTTAGTCAATACAATCTCTCCTTAATTTTTTATAATAAGCTTATCCATAGCTCCATCAATTTCATAAACTACTTCAAATTCTGTAGGTCTAGGATTCTCACCATCATACTTAATTTTAACCTCAACCTTTACGTTCTTGTTGTTCTTTAATGCTTTTGCCCATTTGTTTTCAAGCTTTTTATATTTGCTTAAATTTACATTGCTAGATTGCGAAATAAGGTTGTCTAAATCAGGAGAACCCCCAAACCTATCCCCTGCCAAGTGTCCTGCATGATCGCCTGGCTGCTTACCTGGTGTATTAGTAGCGTGTGGTAATCGTCCAGTCGCTGTAATTGCACTTGTTGCAGCGTCTGCCGACTTCGTCTTACCCTTCCCATTGGTGTATCACCCATTGCCGATAATAGTTGCTCAAACAGTTCTTTATTTGCCTTACCTTCGGTATTGCGAAATGAATTGCATCCGTAACGCTTTGAATCAACCTTCGTCTCCTTATTTTGAGAAACACTGTACTTGACTGTATACTCTTTACCTTCATCGTCAACGTGAGGAACTTCGACTTCTTCAACTACATCTGTCTTATGAAAGTATAAGATTTGAATGTCCCTCCTTTCAGAATCTGTCAATTCCCTCTGGAACAACTCTGTTTCTTTAATACCAAATAGTTCGGGTAGCAACTACAACCCTTGTTGAGGTATTTTCCTTCTGCCCTTAATCCATCCTGAAAAGTCTGCTTGGAAACGCCAACCTTCTCCGCAACCGTCTTGTACTCCATATGAAACGTGTCGGCTATATACTGTAATCCAAGTACATTGACATACTCGGAATGTCAACTGGTGTTCTAAAAAAAAGAAATGCCACATGGAGTTTTTATACTCGCATGTGGCATTGATTAGTTCTTTGCGCTACCCAAAAAAGATTTCCTGCGATAGAATATCCATGCAATTCCAATTAAGAGGAATATGATCCCCTTGTAATTAATTCCTATTACTATTAGTACAGCATACGTCAATATACTTGCAGACCATAACAAATAACAAACCTTTATCTTGTTGAATAATATGGATAGTGCCATCATTAGAAAAAACGCTCCGAGTGCCTCCCATCTAACAATAGAATTAGCCAAATCAAAAAAACCATACAAGATCCATATCGTACTAACTATTACCCACAAGGAACCAATAACTCGATTTCTAAAAAAAGAAGTAATCACATACAAGATTATCTCACATAAGAATAGTAAGGGTACCGCAAAGAATGCCATTTCTAATCCTCCTCTTCTGCCCAATAAATGAGCTAACTGAGTAAGTTCTGTTATAATTTCTTCAACTACGAATTCTGAACTAAATCTTTAATTAAAAGTACTGACTGATATCTACACAACTCATTCCCTTTTCCATCGGGTCTAGTAATGAGAGTACACTATCCCTTGTGACACTGTTTCCTGTTTCTCTCGGGTCGTAATCATATCCATAGGCGGTAACTCGGGGGGATTACTAACACTTTGTATACAGGAAACCCATCATGCTTTCCTACTAGGGTTGGAACTTTTCGATCACCATAAGCATCAAACATTACTTTGAAGTCATAGCTAATAGTTAAACCTGGTATCTTTTTCAAATCTTCTGAAGCTATTTCCCCAGTCATTTTAACAGAAATAACCCCATTTTTTAATGAACTTTCTGCTTTTAATTTCCCATCTGTACTTGGAACACCACTAACATGTGTATATATATAGGGAATATTAATTGTGGAAGCAATTGCATCTTTATCTTCAAACCCCACTATTTTCCCAGTTTCAAAATCAACAACAACTGTTTCCTTGATGGTCATACTTGTAGTTATACGCTTCGTAGCGGATCAGGTTCTCGCGGTACTCAAGCTGATTTCGGCTGTGGTACTTATAATTCGTGCCTATGATGGTATACCCTGCTCCTATCTGACGGATTCGCTCGAACAGCTTCGTGCGCTCGCCCGCCAGAAGGTTCACTTCTCCGTTGACGATATGATCGATCGCAGCCAGGATGTGCTCGAGTTGGCCGGTTTCGAACGTAGAGTTATGGAAAAACATGGTGGTATCTGACCATAAGCGACCTGTTTGATGAAACGGAATAGCGTTAATTAGGTGATAAAATTCAAGCTTTTATGTGCGTACAAACGAAATAGGAAAATCCTCATACCGGTATTACATGGGTTATAAGTGTTATTAGTTGAATGATGGGTTCGATCGGTACTGGGTAGCCCTCTATAAAAAGGGAAAACCTTGAATGGCACGAAGCCAATCAAGGTTTGAAAAATAACTACTATTGTTCAATGTTCCTTACTATCTTTCTTACTCTGTGACGTAACTTTTGTGGAGCCCATCGTGCATTCACAATTTCAGATAAGTAATCCAATAGTTCACTTTGTTTAATTAGAGACAATTCTTCAAACCAATTTAATGCTAGTTCTACCAGGGGGATCAGCTTGTGAGCAAGCCGCTTTAGTTCCTATTCTTAAATTTTTTCGTGAATCGTGAAAGTATGAAAAAAAGAACTAATACGACTAATAAAAGCACCACAACAAAAGAGTCAAAAAACTTGTTCAACCCTACTGATTCACTTGAATCCTTGAACTCAGGGGGTGATTGGTAATCCTTTTCGACTTGCTGTTCCGCTAATTTTACCCACTTGTCTATTTCTGTCTGTGATACATTATGGTCTCCTGACAGATCCTTAAAAACCTCGACTTCGTGTCCAAAAATCATGTCCGATGTGAAAATATCCGGTTCATATTTTCTTACAAACTCTTCAGCTTCACCATCGGTCATCTTTTGATTTTGAAAAGAGTCACCACTTATAACTCTCTCAGAAGGGTATATTTGAATTGGTTGGTTATCATATTTTTGTATAACCACTTTATGAACAACAATTCGTTTATCAAAATCATCCCATTCAATCTTTGTAATCACATGCCGTAATATAGTCTTGGCATCATCCGCTTCGTTAGCACTCACACCTGTTGAACATAGGAATAAACATGATAAAGCAAGTATGATTATTTGAAGTTTTCTCATATCTGCACCAACCTGTTTTGTTTTTGTGCTAAGACCCAACAATCTGATGATTACTGGGTCCTAGCCCATTGATCTATAAGAGTTACCAAATAGCTGCCGCTCTATAGATAGTTACGAATAAACCTCCTGTACCTACTGCCGTTGCAGCCGCCCCTGCCGATAATGCAGTAATTGCAGCAGTATCTTTTTTACTAACTCCTACCTTTGCCGCGAGTTCAATTTCCGCATCTAGCTTCACTTTTTTTGGTAGAACATTTCCTAAGATTTTATGCATCGGGACTGTTACTGTTGATACTACATCAAAGACATTAATGTATCCATCGCTCCTCACATACATATGCGGAGAAAATTTACTTTTCACTGAAAGATCAGCTAATTTTACAGTTTCACCTATATCATGACTGTAAACAACTTGCATATTTTTCTTAGCTTTAATGTCTCCGCCCGAAAATGTTATTTCAACGGTACTACCTTTATTGTCCTCTATTTCTATTGTCTTTCCCTTCATCGTGACATTCATATCTTTTGTGTAGTTTACTTTGATTGATGCAGAGGCGGTTTGAAGTATTTTTACTGAGTTTTTTAACACTCCATTTCTATATATGCTTCTTTCTCCTAATTCCAAAATTTTAAAGCTTTGGTTAATTATACTCGAGTCTGTTCCAGTTGCAGGCTGAGAATTGGGAACAGGATTATTTTGTTTAAATCGAGCAACATCAATTTTCCACCAAATAATTTGTCCTGTTCTATTAGCTATTTCTTCATAGACATGTTCTCTATGATAGCCCGTCAGCCCCATAAGTTTGCTTTCCGTTATTATTAATTGACCATCCTTATCCGGAACCCAATATCCCGTCGCACTCTTACATTTGCCCGGGTGTGCATTTCTTCCATCGGCAGATACACAATAATGACCGGTTGGATCAATAAAAATCAACGGATTGTTCTGTACATAACTGTACAAATTCAAGCTTTGAGGATTTTCTATCTCTCCTTCATAGCTATCCTCTGAGATAAACCGGGCCGGCCGCGGGTCGTAGTAGCGGGCTTGCAGGTAGTAGAACTGCGTTTTCCGATCCCAATAGTAGCCCGCATAGCGATAAGGGTTCTCTTTGACCAACTCGGTAGAGAAGTCCTCAGCCGGTTTGGTCTCGTCAGTCACCATGTCAGACATGACTTGTTCGAAGTTCGGCTCCGTAGATGGCGCATCAGCTGAGGTTGCGCTTGACTCAGTCGCTGTAACTGTACTTGTTGCAGCGTCCGCCGACTTCGTCTTACCCTTTCCGTTTCCGTTCCCCGGGTGATAATCCGGCTCGGTGTTGCCGCTGCCGTCTTCCGGTCCTTGGACGGAGCCCGGGCTGCCGTTGCCGGTGCCGAGGTCGCCGATCCAGCCTATGCCCTCGCGTACGCGCTCACCTAATCGGTTGTACATCCGGGATACTAAGCCCCATGCGTCGTACTCGTAACGGGCGACGACGTTGCCTTCTTTATCCGTCAGGGCAGATACATCGCCATGGCCGTTATATACGTACCAGAACGTTTGGCCTTTGTACGTGATGGTCAGCGGACGGTCGTTGATATCGTGGGTGTACGATTTCGTCACGTTGCCGTTGATATCGCATTCTTCGGTAATGACCCAGGTGTCGCCTTTGTACGAATACCGGGTAACTTCTTGGGTTTCGCCGCGATGGTTGAACTGTGTCTTGGTGCTCCGGCGTCCAAGCATGTCATAGTCGTATTTCTCGCCGAACCCGTCCGGGAACGTGACTTTGGTCAGCTGTCCCAGCTTGTTCCATTCATACTTGCTGCGTTCGTCGGTCAGCAGGTTTCCTTGATCGTCATAGTTGTAGTTATACGCTTCGTAGCGGATCAGGTTCTCGCGGTACTCCAGCTGGTTTCGGCTGTTGTACTTATAATTCGCGCCGATGATGGTATACCCTGCTCCTACTTGACGGATGCGCTCAAACAGCTTCGTATGCTCACCCGGCGGAAGGTTTACCTCCCCATTGACGACATTATCGATCGCAGCCAGGATATGCTCGAGTTGGCCGGTTTCAAATGTAGAGCTTATGGATCCGTCTGGGCCTGGAAGGATGCCTAGCTTTTTGTAAAGGCCCAGCTTCTTGCCTTTGCCTTTATCCAACGATTTTAACCAGCCGCAGCCTCCGTTGTTCCCCTTTCCGTTACCGTTACCTTTGACGTCGCCCTTATCATGGCCGTTGCCGTTACCGTGGCCATTTCCATTTCCATTTCCATTTCCGTTACCGTTTCCGTTTCCGTTTCCATTACCATGGCCATTACCATGTCCATTGTCGTTACCATTTCCGTTTCCATTACCGTTGCCATGGCCATTGTCGTTGCCATTACTGTTGCCGTTACCATTTCCATTATCATTTCCGTTCCCATTACCGTGGCCGTTATCGTTGCCACCGCCGCTGCCGGGATTGCCAGTTCCGCCATTGCCGTTGCCTCCGCCGGTATCACCGTTGCCATTACCATTGCCGTTTCCGGGATTACCGTTGCCCGAGCCGCCCGAGCCGTCATTTCCGCCGGAATTCCCGTTGCCTCCGCCATGATCACCCTCGTTACCGTTACCAGACGGCTCATTTGCGGCCATGAGAATTTTACCGATCTCAGTTGAGTTTACGTTCGCGTTGGCTGTAGCTGCTTGGAGCTTGTCTTTTGTATGGCCATGGTTGTTACCATTACCATTACCATTACCATTACCATTACCATTACCATTACCATTACCATTGCCATTACCGTTTCCATTACCATTTCCGTTGCCATTACCGTTTCCATTACCGTTACCGTTTCCGTTGCCATGTCCGTTTCCATTTCCGTTGCCGTTGTCGTTCGGACCGCATGACGGAACTTCACCCGGATCAGATGGAGCCGGATTGGTCGGATCTGATTGAGGGGGCTTGATTCCATAGGAAGCCAGCACTTTCAAAACAAGCTCTTCTGTCGTAATGGTCTGCTGTTTGTCGATCACAGTACCCTGAATGATTGTTTTACGTACCGTCCGGTTGCCTGCGCCGTCATATTCATATGTCATCACATCGCCTTCCGGCGTTTCGATCCGACGGAGCTGCTCCCGGTCATTATAGGCGTAGCCTGACTTTTTGCCCTGCTCCTGCATACCGGTAATGAAATCCCGCGCATTGTGGGCATATACGCTCGCATGGAGTTCTTGTCCCGCTTCGGTCGCTGTCTTCTGGGTACCGATGACGTGATCCGCTTCATAGTTTGTAGATGTTACCGTTCCGTTAGGATAGTGGATCGCTTTTACATAGCCTTCGTCATCGTAATCGTACGAATAGTAGTAGCCTTTGCTGTCTGTATATCCTTTCGGCCTTCCAGCCGCGTCCAAATCAAAATCCGTCCGAACGCCGTTGATGATTTCCGCTGTCTTTTCCCCATTCAGATTGTATTCATAGACCACGGTATTGCCGTTCGGGTACGAAATTTTCTTCAGCTGATTATTGTAGTAATAATCATAGGTAATGATGCCATCCGCACCTTCGCGCGTCTTCATGTTGTCTGCATTATCGTACGTATACGTAAACCAAGTTCCGTCGTTATAGTCCTCGCGGACTTTACGGTTCATGAAATCATACTTGTAATTAACAACTACATTACCCGGTTTCTTCTCCAGCAGCACATTGCCGTTAGGGTCGTAATCATATTCGAAGACGTCTTGTCCCGCTTCTTTACGGACGACTACCTTCTGCTTGCGGCGACCCAACTCGTCATAATCATACGATGTCTCCAGGTTATTTCCATCCACCTGCTTTGTGCGGTGTAGTTCTGCATCGTATTGATATGTCGTCTTAAGTTCGCTGCCTGCCGCTTGCTGCTCTATGACGTGGGTCAGGCTGTCTCTCCCGTCATAGTCGTATTTGATGCTTCCATAAACCGGACGGCTCTCTGCCCGTTTGTTTCCGGCCGAATCATATTGATACTTATACTCAGCGCCGTCCGAGGTCTTCTTGAGGGTCATTTCACCGGTATCATTATAATCATAGCTCGTAACTTCATCGATCCGGTTCTTCTCCGTTTGCACTCGGCCGTCCAAATCCAATGCGAATAGCTTTACCTCGCCTCGAGCATCCTTCTCCTCCAGTTTGTTGCCCCGATAATCGTATCCCCATACCGTATCACGGGCTAGAGGACGGCGTTCCGCATGGATGAACCCTGCAGGAGTATATTCATACTTAATCCAATGACCAGACGCATCCTTCTCTACCGTCTGCTGCCCCTCGGCGTCGTACGCATACGTTGTCGTATGGTTATTGCCGTCCGTAAAAGCTGTCGTCAAACCCCGCGGGTCATAGCTGTAGCGGTTCACAATCTTCTTGCCGGCCATAGACGGTTCTTCATAATAGACCTGCTCTGTCAAATTCCCGCTCTTATCATAGATGGAGCGGCTGATATTGCCGTTCGGATCTTTCTCCAGCACCACGTTCCCTGCTCCATCGTACACATAGTGAGTTAAAGCCGAGATGTTGATTGGAGTGAGGTCGACCGTGCCTTTTTTGTACTGAAACGTATCTGTCGTAAGACCTGCTGCATCGTACCGGTTTTCCGTAATGTTCTGGTTCCCGTCGAATGTTAACAGAATTTGACCTGCTGTGTTGTATACCGAAACCTCCTTGCTCAGATCCGGCTGGATTACTTTAATCTGCCGTCCTAAAGCGTCATAATCGTAATCCGTTTTCCGCTCTTCCACTGTTGTTTGACCGTCTACCACGATCTGGTTCCGCTCGATCGTCTTCTCCAATCTTCCGTGAGCGTCATAGTTGTATATTGTTCTGAGTCCGGCAGGAGATGTTTCCTCCTCCAAACGGCCGTCCGGAGAATAAAGGTAGTCTGTTTCCGCCCATTTGTTATCCTCCAGCTGGCGACGCTCTTTTTTCACATGTCCCCAATTATCTATCACGTAATCAAAAGTCTGTTTGGCGCCTTTCCGATCCACATCCTCCACCCGTTGAAACACATGGCCGTATGCATCGGTGACACTTACCGTCCTCTGATTCTCCTCGTTAACAGTCTCCACTTCATTTCCGAAAGCGTCATACTTTATCGTAGAAACCTCATTGGCTTCCGAAACGGAACGAACTGTATTTCCTGCAGGGTCCACATAATGCTTGCTTGAATAATAGACTTCCCGTCCAAACTCATCGAGCGCGGGGGTTTGGATATCCGTCATGCGCCCGTTGTAGCTGTACTTGGTCGTATGCCCTTCCCCATCCGTCTCGGTAAGAGGACGTCCCAGCTTATCGTACGTTGTATGCTGACGGCTCAGCACTTCATGCCCTGCATACAGCGAATCAGGTGTTCCTGCTGCCAATAACGTCGCGTTCCATTGCGGAACCGGCCCGCCGATGATAGTGTCCGTTACTTGGCCGTTGCCATCATAGATATAGCGGGTCCACGCATCATTCGGCTTCTTCTTTTCGATCAGTCTGCCCGCGCTGTCGTAACGGTTCGCCGTTATGGCGGTATAAGCGGATAATGATGCTGCTTTCACCGATATTTCGCTTGGAAATACAGGCTTAATCAGCTGCTTCTCCTCTAACACGCGGTCCCATAAATCATAGACATAGTCCGTACGTCCGCCGTCATCCGCAATGACCGCTTTCTTCCGTCCGCCCTCGTCATATTCGTAGGTTGTCTCAATAGAATCAGGATTCACGATCGTTTTCACCGGCTGCCCGGCTTTATTATATTTCGTCTCGGTCGTTTCCTTGAGCGGATCCGTATAACTTAAAACAAGGCCCCGATTATCGTACACAAACTTCTCTTCCAGACGTTCCCCGTTTGCATCGATAAGAGGAGTCGTCACCTTCTTAAGTGTATTGCCGGCTCCGTCTACAGTGTAGATGGTCTTTCTTTGATCGTCCGACTCTTCAATTACATTGCCGCCATCGTCATACTTATAATTACGTGTGATTACTTTAGACGGGTCATTCTTGTCTTTCAAAATATGTTTCTCTACCCGGCCCCAAGGATCGTATTCAAAATCCTCGGTCAAACCGGTCGGCCCTTCGCGGTGCTCCAGCCAATCCACACTGTTATAAACCGAGACCGTCTTCGCCTCGTCCGGCGTGCCCTCGTCCGTGATCGTCTCCAAAGGATTCCCGTTGTCATCGTTCTTATATGAGGTACGGGTATCGTCCGAAGTAACAAAGCCTTTATCGTCATAGGTATAATTGAATACATTTCCGGCACCGTCTGTTCGCTTGGCCAACAGTCCTTTGCTGGTAAATTCCTCTACCGTCTTGATAGTTTGGTCAGGATTTACGCCAGCCGGGTCAACTGCCGTTACCGTTGTCGTCTTGGATAGGATATGTCGGCCTTTTTTCACATAGTTGTAGTTTACTTCATAGCCGTGCGGACCCTTCTCCTTTTTCAAATCCTGTTGGTCGTCATACTCGTAATACACGATGCGCCCGGAAGGACTTTGCTCTGCAGCCACCTGATCATGGTCATTGTATTTGTATTTTTGCTCTCTTTGTAACGGATCCGCCTGCCGGATCAGGTTGTTGGCGCTGTAAGTATAGGTTGTTTTCGCCAATTCTTGCCCGTTTTCCGTGGTTACGGTCTCTTCCTTCTCGGTAGGACGGAAAGCGTCGTTCCATCTCAAGGTGTAATCACCGAGCGGGTGCGATACTTTCGCTTCCTTCGTTCCGTAGGCAACGCCCACAAACTCTTCCTTCTGGTCCTGTTTGCGCGTCATGCCCATCCGGGTGACACGGTTCTGCCCGTCATAGACCCAGTCGGTCACCACCGATTCCGGTGTGATCCCGCTCTCTTCGCGATCATTATTGCCGTTGTCTACTACTTTCGAAATACGGTGCAGGTCATCATAGACGAAGCGGATCAGTTTATTAGAAGGGTCCCTGTAGCCTACAAACTCTCCTGCTTTATTGTACATGTAGAAAAACTTCTGTTGGACAGTTAAATCCGCATGGCCTAAAAGATTCGTAATGATAGTCGTTTTTATATTATCGGTATCTTTATCGTATATGAAATCGACGCGATGCTTGTTCGTGTCATATACTGACTCAATCCTGTAATCAAGAGTAGGGTACGTAAGCACGCCTGACCATTCAAAATAGATCTGGTTTTCATTCCGGTCTTGAATCAACCAAAACCGTCCGTCGTTCTTAAAACGGTATCTCAGCTGATCCGGCCACTCGATAATGAAGGCATTCTTGTCATCCTCGCTATCCAAATTCGGGTCCAGCTTCAACTTGGGATAATGCTGCTTCTGCCCGTTGGTATAGGTGATATAATCATTGCCTTCCGGCTTAAACCAATACAGCGTTCCGTCGAAGCCCTGCCAGGTGATGTCTCCGGTTGTCCATTTTGTCAATCGGGAGTCCAGATTAAAGCTCCAGCCATAGCCGAAAGGACCTTTCTGCCGGTTCTGGTGATTGTATGTAAAATAAACGTCCAGGTCGATGCCCGGGCTCTTCTGAGTAAATCCCTGGAAGGTCTGCATCCCGTTGCCGGTCGTGAGGTTCACCCTCACCTCTTTGTCTGCCACCACGGACTCCACGTTCGGCAAATGATCTTCCGAGCCTGTTCCAGGCATGAACGGACGGACCGGCAGCCTCTCCTCCGTCTTGTTCCCCACGATGTCTACAGCAGTGATAAGCATCTCTTCCGCATCGCCCGGCTGTGCGGACAAAGCGATCCGAAGCGGGGCGGTCTCCCACACTTTCACCTTCTCGGTATCGCCCTTCACAGAAAGCTTCTTCATTCCGGCAACCAAATCACGGACTTCCACCGCTAAGCTGCCGCCGCCAAGCGGATGTACGCCCATAATTTCCGGCCCCGTGCGGTCCAGCAAGACCATCCTGAACTCGGTATCATATTGGGGAGCCGGGACCTCTTTGATATCAGCCTGTCCGCCCGGACTTTCCGAAGGAATAGAGAATTTCACCGTTAACGCGTGCGCTGTAAGCTGCAAGTGATAGACTCCATCCGGAATTTCCTTGCCGGAAGCGTCCTTCCCTGTCCATATAAATTGATTCACACCGCTGCTATCCTTGCTGGCGGTCATCAATGGATAAATTTTCTTAGTACCGACTTCTTTCAAATTTAGGGTTACGGTATAACCCGCGGGAGCATTTACCGGCTCCCCTTCCTGCGAGTCGATCCACTTCTTCAAATTATCAGTCCAAGATATGGTCATCTGGTCTTTATCGTTCGGAAAAATATCCGCCGCATCCGACAGCTTCAAGTATGCGTTGCCTTTACCGCCCTTCTCCTCCATATCGGGACGCTCTTTAAATACTTGATCCCCCTCAAATGAGTAGAATTTCGGAGTTTCGGTCCGGTCCGGATCATCGGTCCACGGATCTTGCACCTCTCCTGCCGTCGTATTGGCCTTGATCGCCTCTACACCGGCAGCCACGGCCTCGCCAAGTCGATCGGCAGCCTCCGCCCATACTGGAACCGGCAATAAATTAAACAATAGTGATGAAACTATCAAACCGGCCAAACCTTTACCAAACTTCTTCTTACCTATCACATTCCCACCCCTTATTCCCCGAAAAACAAAAGAGCCGCAACGCATCCAAGCGTTCGGCTCTACGGCATAATACTCCCTGCCTTGCACAACACTTCGGCGGTCTGGCGATCCTTCTCAGGACCCATGACTTTGCGTCTCCACCTTACGATGGGTTTGCCTTTTCGGTATGATAATTAGTACTAATATACTAAAATACTAATGTTATGTGCATTATTATAGCATAAATTGGTGAATTGTGGAGATTCACAAGAAAATAATAGGAGGTTTATAGTTCTATTGGATTAAAACTATAATTAACAGATTTCGCATTAGTAATCTGTCATTAAGGAACCTTGTTACAATAAGAAAAACCAGCCTTTGATGGCTGGTTTTAATGTAACCTTTGCGAACGTTTACTTTAAGGCGCCGAGCTAATGACAAACTCTTCCCAGCCCTGAACCGTATCGCGATTCGCGTAAAGGACGGCGCCTAAATTCAAGTCCGCACTGACGTACTTATTGTTGGCTAGCGCCAGCAGGGCCACTTTTCCGTTACCGCGGTCGATCAAACGGAACTTTTCCCATCCTTGGATGGTGGCCGCTCTCGCGATCAGCTTCGCATCTTGGTTCAGATCGGCCGTTACGTATTTATTGTTGGCCTTGGACAAGAAAGAGACCGTCCCGTCGGAATTTGAGACAACGGTAAACTTTTCCCAATCATTAACTATATCGCGGTTTGCGACCAATGGACTGGCTCCTCCGTTATCGGCAGAAGCAAATTTATTGTTTGCCATAGCTTTTATGCTCGATGTTGTACGGCTAACTGGACTTTGGCCGGCATACTTTTTAACGACATTAATGAAAGGTGTGTTAGCTTGGAAATAGCTTGTGGCGAACTTGCTCCACTTGGACGTGATAGTCGCTGCGCTGTCATTATAAATATCCGGTACGGGATTCATATTATTATGATAATAACCCCAGTTTCCTCCACCGGTTACTTTATACGACCAATTGGACCAGGAGGCGTTCAAATTATTCAGCCCGGCCAGCCATTTCTCTGTCAAATCAAGCTGACCGAAGGAAAACTCGCCTGCGTAAACCGGGACGTTGTAATTGGTCTGATATTGGGCCATTTTGGTCAACCAATTATCGATCATGGAATTAGTCAAATTCCAATCATTATAGTTCGTCGTGTTGTAATGATGCGTTTCATAGACAACGTTCGTCCAGCCGTATGTCGACGGCGGCAAGGATTGCTCCCAGTCGAAGAACGCCGCTACAATAATGATATGGTTTGGATCTTTGGCGCGAACCGCTGTGTACAGGCGGTTATATAAATCATATTTTTGTTTAACCTGTGCAGCATTTTCCGCCGATCCCATTGTAACCAACGGTTCATTCATTAAATCGTACCCTGCCACCGCCGGGTTGCCGTTATAACGGGTTGCGATTCGCTCCCAAATCTGCACCGTTCTGTCCTGGTAAGTTTGATTGCTCCATAACTGATTGGAGTCCGATATGCCGCAGGATTGCCATGGACAATCCCCTCCCTGGATACCGTGGAAATCCAGAATTACGTAAATGTTACGGAGCGCGCTCTGGTTGATAACCCAATCCAGCTCCCGGAAAGAGATAGAGTCCGGTTTCATGCTGCCGTCCGGATTCATGAAGTCCTCCCAATACATCGGCACCCGTACCACATTGAGTCCCATGCTCTGGATATTGTCTAAATCACTCGATTGAATCCACACATCATGATAACCCTGCTGAAGACTGTGATTCATATCCGTTCCGAAGCGGCTCCATAGCGTTTTAGTCAGCGTATACTGATCAGGGGTATTCATGGGAGACATCCAGGCTTCCTGCAGCAACCACCCGCCGAGGTTGGGGCCGCGAAGATTAACGATGGTCCCTGTACCGGAATTGTTTTTGATTACGGTTCCGCTCGTTTTTAGAAAATCGGAAGCGCCGAAAGCCGCATGAGCGACGGGCTGCTGCACAAACGAGAATAGGAGTCCCGCCATCATCACGAACGAAAGCAGTACAAATGAAAACTTGTTCCTCATCAATGTTCTCCTCCAATGAAAAGTTGAAAAGCGGTAACGCTGAAGCGAGAAAAGAAACGCTCGCTTGCCGCACCAGTATGTACGACCGCCTCCTCTGTTGGTGAAATCGTTTACATTTTATTTTATGAAAGCGTCGTTTCAGTTATGAAAATGGATCATCATAATTCGATACCAACATTAACTAATATATGGAACGATAACAAAACAATCGGTAATAGCCGCTATCCTGCTATTACCGATTCAAAAAGGTAGTCCTAAGTTTATACAAACGCAGCAGTGCTGCCATGTGAACTTTTGGGTGTATTTTTGTACTTGGAACGAAACTTAATTACAAACAAAATAAGCATAGCTGCAAAGAACACACCAATGTAAATGCCCATAATCAGCATGTCTCCCAACACGACGGAGAAGTCGCCGCCCGAAATGACCTCGCGGAACGCCTCGATCGAATAGGACATCGGCAGCCATTTGCTGACATGCTGCAACGGTTCCGGAATTAATTCAATCGGGAACGTGCCGGCCGATGACGTCAGCTGCAGAATCATCAGCAGGGTAGCGACAAAACGCCCCGGGTTGCCGAAAGCAGCCGCAAAAAAGTGAATAATCGTCATGAATGTCACGCTGGTCACAATACTTAATGTGATAAAATACGGTACGCTTTGTACATGCAGCCCCAGGACGTACAGCAGAACGGCGTCAGCCAGAAGCGCCTGTATTCCGCCGATGGTAATCAGCGTCAACGCTTTGCCTGCGAACCAGCTCCATCCGTTCGCCGGACGAACGGCAGGCTCTGCCGCACTGAAGACAATGGTCAGCATCAGCATGCCCACGAACAGCCCGATGGACAGGAAGTAAGGCGCAAAGCCGGAACCGTAGTTCTCCACCTTCGTCACTTCCACCGTCTTCACGCCGACCGGCTTCGAGAACATCTCATATGTGCTGTCGTCGCTGTGAATGCCGGACGTTTCCTTCGCGGCATCGCTCAGCTTGCCGGACAGCTCCCCTGTGCCGTCCGACAGCTCCTGCAGCCCGCTGTTCAGCTTGCGGGCGCCTTCGTCCAGCTTCTGCGAGCCGTCCGAAAGCTGCCCGGCCCCGGCGGCAAGCGTTGCCAGGCCGCCGTCCAGCCGCGCCGCGCCGGAGGCGAGCTCACCCGCGCCCTGCGCGAGCTTCGCGCTGCCCGTGCCGGCTTCCGCCAGCTTGCTGCCGAAGGCCAGCATGCCGTCGTGCACCTTGCCGGCACCGCCTGACAGCTTCGCCGCGCCATGCGCAAGCTCGCCGGCACCGCTGCCCGCCTCCGCCAGCTTCGCGCCGAAGGTGCCGAGCCCTTCGCTCAGCCGGCTCTGCCCGGCTTGGAGCTGCTCGGCCCCTGCGGCCAGCTGGCGCTGGCCCTCGGCGGAAGCCGCCGCGCCCTCGGCGAGCTGCTTGCTGGCAGCGAGCAGCTTCTGGAAGCCCGGGTCCTGGGCAAGCTGCGGGTTGGATTCGACGTACTTCGCCAAGCCGTCCGCCAAGCCCTTCGCCCCGGACTCGAGCTTCCCGGCGCCCTCGGCGGACGCCTTCAGGCCGTCCGCCAGCTTCGCGCCGCCCTGCTCCGCTGCGGCTGCTCCGTCAGCCAACTGCCCCGCGGCGGCACCCAGCTGCTCCAGGCCGACGCTCAGCTGCTCGGCTCCTGCCTGCAGGCCGCCGGCCCCGCCGGCAACCTCACCAGCGCCTGCCGTCAGCTGCGCCTGAGCATCGCTAAGCTTCGCCAGCCCTGCATTCAAGCTTTGCGCTCCGCTCTGCAGAGCGATCGTCCCGCTCTTCAGCTTCCCGGCGCCTTCGGAAAGCTTGCCGACGCCGTTCTCGAAGAGAACCGTGCTGTCCGCCAGCTTCGCGAGGTTTGCTTCCATCGTCGCGATCCCGTCTTTGGCTTTCCGGGTCCCTTCGTCCAGCTCGCTGGCTCCGTCGCTGGCTTTAGCCAATCCGTCGGACAGCTCTTTCACTTGATCGAACATAGCCTCGGTATAGGCCTTGGTCACATTTTGGGACACTTCCGTTTTCAGTTTCTCCACAGCGCTTTTCCCGATTTGCGATGCCAGGAAATTAGAGCTCTGATTTGTATAAAACTGAATTTCAGCAGGCTCCGGCCTATCGTCAGTCAAGGTGGCCGCTTGCTTGGAGAAATGGTCCGGAATCTCTATGGCCATATAATAATCGCCGTTTTGGAGCCCTTGGTCCGCCTTCGCTTTATCAACGAATTCCCAATGGAAGTCTTTGCTTTCCTTGAGCTCATCCACCAGATCTTCCCCGATGTGCAGCTGCTTTCCTTCATAAACGGCACCGCGGTCCTGATTGACAACGGCTACCGGAAGCCTGTCCAGATGCCCGTACGGATCCCAAAACGCCCCGGACAGCATACCGCTGTACAGCATCGGGATCAGAAGCACCGCTGTAATCTGGATCAGTGATTTCCGGTTGGTCACAATGGCCTTCAGCTCGCGGCCGAATTGTTGAATTCCCTTCATTTCGTTCCACTCCTTTTCAAACGCTCTTTGAACATTGTACTTAGTGACTATATTTCTCATTTGGTCATTTTATGCAAAAAAAAAGGAGCCTTACCCCTTTTCAACCATACCGTCAGCCTGGATCCCGTCGCGCAAATACAGTTGAAACAAATCCGCAATGGCCTGTTTATCTAAAGGAGGGTGGTACTTGCCCCAATCCGTCGCCAACGCCAAATACATCTTCACCATCATAAAAGCCGTAATCTGAGGATTGCAGGGCTTGATCTCTTTGCGGTCGATAGCGATCTGCACCTTCCGTTCAATATAGGAAATAACGTGGTGTTCCAACTTCATTATCGCTTCCTGTGCCATGGGAGTGCCCATGTCCCGAACCTCGTGGGACAGCTTAAGAACCAGTTCGTGCCTGGACCGGAGGTCATGCAAATTGTACAAAACCGTCTGCAAGTTCTCGAAAAACGGCCTGCCTTCCACATACACTTCTTCTGCCGCATGCTTCATTTCCATAATAAGGTCGCGCAAAATCTCGTCAAACAGCTCTTCCTTATTCGCAAAAAACGTATAAATCGTCCCCTTGCCGACGTTAGCGAGCTTTGCTACCTGATCCATGGTAGTCGCCTTGTACCCGAACAGGGAAAAAGACTTTGCCGCCGCTTCCACAATCAGCTTTCTGCGGTCGATAGACATACATTCATCTCCAATATGCTGAAATAACAAGCTCTTTACTCTATAAAAATGACTAAAATACAAAACCGGTCAATCGGTCATGAGGTATCATAACACGATTACCGGTCTTTTTCAACTGAATGCGATGGATCTCATTTTGATTCCGGAACCTAAAAAGCGTAATCCTTCTTCAGCAGCTCCAGCTGTTCCAGGGATAACCTGGCCCACTGCTCCGTGCGGCTGAGCATCTCCATCTCCAGTTCCAGCGCCTTACGAAGCGACTCTTTATAAGGAGGAATGCTGCCGGTATAAGGTTCGATGGCGTTCAACGGCACCAGCGCTTTCTCGGTGTAGCTTAACGCCCTGCGCTGATGAAAGAAAGCCACGTCCGCTTCGTACATCCGGTGAAGGTCGCCTTGGGTGGGATGCTTGATGACCGCCAAAATTTTCACAACGCCGCGCGGTGCGGATAATTCTGTAAGCTCGCCTATGTATTCCCCGGTTTTGTAAGTCGCCTTTACAATATCCCCTATGGACAAGGATGTCCGTTCATCCATCTGTTCTCATCCTTCCTCCGTTGCATTGCCGCGAAATCGCGTCATCCATCCGATCCCGTAATCCACCAGTTCCGGCATGGGCATCAGCATGGAACGGGCGCCGGCTATAAAGCCCTCTTTCACTAAGCCTGTTTCCTCATTGAACGCCCGCCCGACTTCCGGAAAATCGTCACTGTCCAGTTCCAGATCATTGAAAACCACCCATTGGCGCTGCCCGTCCTTCATCATCGGAGAGCCTTGCTGCACTTTTCTTTTGCCGGCGTAGTCCGCACGGTATTCGGCCAAGTGCAATGACGTATTCTTATCATGATCCACACCGGCCAGCAGCACGTAGGCGCCCAGCTCATACAGCCTGCCTAACGGCGACGGATCTCCGAGGCCCTGGTCCAAACCGTGATGCTCCGTAACTTGAGGCGCATGGCGGCCCCAGGCAGCAAACGACCACTGCGGGTGAGAGCTCCGGCTGACCCCCTGTTGTTTACGGAACGTCTCGGGCACGATGCCGACGCCCCGGGTCGGTGTCAACGACGGATCGTATGCCGGCATCTCCTGCCGGATCGTCTCCCACCACTCTTCGGGTACCGGAGGCCGCATCCAGTAACAAGGCTCGGACAAATCACCCGACTGAGTGGGCATTACCACCGTTCCTTCCGGCCCGACGGCCCCCTCCAGCGCCTCAATAAAGGCCTGCGGGCCTCCGCAGACCCATCCCCCCAAAGCTTTCAAGGAACTATGGACAATGACCGTCATTCCTTTGGTTACACCAAGCGCCTCCAGGTCCTTTTGCAGACCGGAGGCGGTAATCATACGCTCCATTTGCATGGCACGCCGCTCCCCCATTTAGTACACATTTCCCCGTCAATCCGGTTCCTTGCTGTTGTTACTGTTACTTACTTTACACGTCCTGCTCCGTCAAAATCAGCGGTCCGTCACTAGTAATAGCAATTGTATGCTCGTACTGAGCCGATAATCCGCCGTCTTTCGTTCTAGCCGTCCATCCGTCGAAATCGATGACCGCCTGATACGTTCCGGTGTTGAACATCGGTTCGATTGTAATGGTCATCCCTTCCTTCAGGACCGGACCGCGGCCCGCCGGACCGTAATGTGGAACCTGCGGCTCCTCATGCATTTTGGACCCGATGCCGTGACCGATAAACTGCCTTACGACACCATAGCCCCGGCTTTCCCCGAACTTCTGGATTACGTTAGAGATATCCCCGATCCGATTGCCGACGACCGCTTTTTCGATCCCCAGGTACAATGCTTCTTTCGTTGTTTGCATTAGGCGGTCCGCCTCTTCCGAAATCGTCCCCACCGCATAAGACCAGGCCGAATCGGCACACCAGCCGTCCAGGCGGACTACCATGTCAATAGTCACAATATCTCCGTCTTTCAGCTGCTCTTTCTTCGGAAACCCGTGGCAGATAACGTCATTTACCGATGCGCACGTGGCATACTCATAGCCGTTGTACCCGATCTGCTCCGGAATGGCGCCGTGCTTCTTGATATACTGTTCCACAAACTGATCGATTTCCCATGTCGTTACACCAGGCTTGATACGCTCGCGCAGCTCATGGTGCACCGAAGCAAGCAGCTTGCCGGCGTCGTGCATTTTGCTGATTTGTTCTTTCGTTTTGTTGACGATCAAAGATGTCCCCTCCGTTATTCGCGTGATTTTACTATATCATATGTATGCTTGACGACCAAACTTGGGGCTATTCCGGGACGGCGAAGATAAAATTAAAATGCGTAAAGTTACGGCATCACAGCAAAAAAGCGCCCCGAAAGGCGCTGTATCATCTTACTTTATGTAGCTGAAAGTGCTGTCAAACACTTAATTTATCCCTGAGCTACCGAAGCCATCTTCATGCGCTTCAATTCCGCTTCCACAATCGTCGTCAATTCGTCTTCGTATCCGCCCATGATTCTGTATTTCTTCACATACTCCTTTACAAACTTCCTTGGATCCCTGGGCTGAAAAATCCGAGCCATTTCCATTACACTTTCTTTCACTTCATCATTACGTCTTGTGGCCACACAGATCCCTCCCATTGTCATAAAAAAGCACGTTCTGGTAAGTCTTCGGTGCGTCGCTCCGCCCGGCAGCTGCCTGGACAGGGTTGACATGGTTGTAGTGTATAGCTAAGAAAGCAAGTTTATGTATTTTTCAATACATTTGGCGGATATACCCCATTATAACAATCCTGAACCAGGGTTAACAGTGAATTGTGTAAAAATTTAATTAATTTTATTTATGGCTTGTCCCCTAGTTCTATAACAAAATAAACGATTTTGTCGCAGTTCAAACAGGCAAGTTCTTACAAATTTAACGATGGTGAGCATCCAAAAGTTGCAGCCCGGCTTTGCGCATCCGGCGAAACATTCTCAGCCAAGCCCATAAACCGAACAAGGCGGCCCCGCCGGCTGCGGAAAGCAGCCTGTCGATCCAAAGCGGGGACAGAAGCTGGCGGCTGGCAATTTCATAACGGACGCCGGCCTTCTCGAGAAGCGGCAGCAGCTCGTCGGACCGGACTGCGCCGAAGATGCCCTGTGAGCCATCAAGCGCCATGAAAGTGTTGATCCCGATTACTCTGCCCTTTTCATCCAATAAAGGCCCGCCGGAACTCCCTCCATTCATGGCTGCCGTCGTCTGATACATGCCGCGGCCCTGTGCATCGGCTGTGCTTTTGCTGATGATTCCGTCCGTGACTGTGACTTCTTCCGGCGTTGAGCGCATCCTGCCGAGTACCTCATCGGAAACAGCCGGGAAACCAAGCGACCAAACGCTTTCCGCCGGTTCGGCATGTTTTCCGGTTCGCAGTTTCAGGGGCAGCAGCCGCGGCTGCGGACTCTCCAGCTCCAGGACAGCAGCGTCTATGCCCTCGTCTGATGTGATCTTCACTACGGGAATAATCTCATCTACATACTGCACATATACTTCCGCCGCTCCGCGGACAACGTGCTCGCTTGTGACGATGCTTGAGGTCCCGTAGGCTGGGAGAAAGCCGGTGCTGTTGGTACTGTCAATGCTGTTGATGCTGTCAGTGCCGTTGGTGCCGTTGGGATTGTTTGTACTGTCCCTTCTGTTGGGGCTTTCGGTGCCTGCGGTGCTGCCCGCGGCCCATCCGGAACCTATTGACAGCGTGCCGTCACTGCTGACAGCCAGAACGCGTACGACACTGGCCCGTTGTTGCTGGATCGTCCCGCTGCCGGTGGCATGCGAGCCGGACTGCCAGATATAGAAGAGCAGCACTGCTGCCGTAATCCAGAGGAGGCTTGTCAGGCCCGATGGTTTGCGGCCTTTTCTTCTGGGGATCCCCTTGTTAACGTCCATACCGATCTACTCCTCTACGCCGCCATGTGCCGGTTTCAGGGAACCGGGCAGACTCTAGTAACAGTATTGGAAGTCTAGCATCGTTTTAAACGGGAACCCTTGTTTTAAGCTCATAGATTGGCGTTGATATAGACATAATAGAAATGATCGGGAGGGATGGGCAGTTATGGAGAACATGTGGGACCGGGCGGAACCGGAAGAGGCGGGAATTTGCCCGGAGCTGTTGGCGGAGGCGGAGGACTACATCGCAGCGCAGCATAAGCAGCTGTACAGCTTTTTGCTGGTGCGCGGAGGAAAGCTGGCGCACGAGCGATACTATCAAGGCCGGACCGCCGATGACCTGATGGAGCTGCGGTCGGCGACGAAAAGCTTCGTCACGACCCTCATCGGGATCGCGCTCGAAGACGGCCTGCTGGATTCGCTGGACCGGGAAGTGTACGGCTTCTTCCCGGAGGAACTTCCGCCAAGTCCTTCGCCCTTGGCGGAGGAAACGACCGTCCGTCACCTGCTGACGATGACGTCCGGGTTGTACTGGCAGACCGGCAAGCGCCTCGGCGAGCGCTGGATTCACCGGATGCACCGTAGCCCCGACTGGGTCCGGTTCATTCTGCGCCTGCCGGTCGAGCCGGGATTACGGGGCGCGTTCTTGTACCGCAGCCCCGATTCGCATTTGCTGTCCGCGATGTTGACGCGGATCAGCGGCCGTCCTGCGCTGGACTATGCGCAGGAAAAGCTGTTCGCCCCGCTGGGCATCGCGGGGGCGCAGTGGAGCGCGGATCCGCAGGGCCATACGGCAGGCCACATCGGCCTCCGCCTTCGGGCGCAGGACATGGCCAGATTCGGCCAGATGATCCTGCGCGAAGGCGAGTGGCAGGGCCGCCGGCTGGTTCCGGCAGGATGGATCCGCGAAGCCTCCCGCCCGCACAGCGAGGGCCTTCCCGCCTATGGGCGGTACGGCTACCAGTGGTGGTGCGGCCCGGTCGGCGGGCAGGAGAGCTTTTGCGCCTTGGGGCACGGCGGCCAGCTCATCAGCATCTTCCCGGAACTCGACCTCGTCGCCGTGTTCACGGGCAACCCGAACGCGGGGCACTACCGCCATCCCCGCGGCATTTTGGAGCGGTTCGTGCTCCCTGGGCTTCGTTGAAGTGGATCCAAGCTAGATCACGGCAGTGTCAGGGCAGTGGAACAGCATAAACTCAAAACAAAAAAACACAGGCGCCTTCCCAACGGGAGGACACCTGTGTTCCGATCTGCTGCCATAGGTAGCTGATGCTTTATTCGCCATGTAAAAAAGCCCGTTTTCGTTTCCGAAAACTTATACTTTCTTAAGTTCTTAAAACGCCGCTACAACAGCGCCTTTATATTTGTCTTCGATGAATTTCTTCACTTCCGGCGTAGTCAGAGCTTTGGCCAGCTTCTGCATCGCTTCGGAGTCTTTGTTGTCCGGACGGGAAACAAGGATGTTTACGTAAGGGGAATCGCTGCCCTCGATGAACAAAGCGTCTTTGGTCGGGTCCAGACCGGCTTCCAGCGCATAGTTCGTGTTGATCATGGACAGGTCCATCTCATCCAGTACACGAGGCAGCATAGCTGCTTCCAGTTCCTTGATTTCCAGCTTTTTCGGGTTCTCTACAATGTCCTTCACGGTAGCTGCGACCCCAACGCCTTCTTTCAGCTTCAGCAATCCGTTCTTCTCCAAAAGAGCCAGAGCGCGGCCTGCATTGGTTGCGTCGTTCGGGATCGACACTTTCGCTCCTTCTTTCAGCTCATCAACTTTGGTAATTTTTTTAGAGTAAGCACCAAAAGGTTCGATGTGCACGCCTACTACTTGTACCAAATCCATACCTTTGCTTTTATTCATATCCTCCAGGTAAGGAAGGTGCTGGAAGAAGTTTGCATCCAGCTGCTTCTCGAATACTTGCACGTTTGGCTGCACATAATCCGTAAATTCTTTCACTTCCAACTCCACGCCCTCTTCAGCCAGCTTCGGCTTGATGAAGTTCAGAATTTCAGCGTGAGGCACTGCGGTCGCGCCAACCACGAGCTTCACAGGTTCTGCATTTCCGGCATTTGTGCCGCCGTTCGCGCCTGTATTTGTTCCGCCGTTGGAACCTTGGGCGTTATCGCCCGCATTGTTGTTGCCGCAAGCAGTAAGTGCAATTAAGGTAATTAATAGGAAAGCCAGTAAACCTTTTCTCATCTAAAACACTCCCTTTTTCTATACTTAAAACAACATTATATAGAAGTGACAAGGTCACTTTATATCAAAATAAATGCCCTAACTTATTTCCGGCTGTACCTGATCACAAGCCTGTCTCCAGCTGCCTGCAGCAAAGCGACAAGTACTATCAAAATAAAGACTGTAATCAGCATCACCGCAGTATCAAACCGTTGGTATCCATACCGGATCGCCATGTCCCCCAAACCGCCGCCGCCGATAAGGCCGGCCATGGCCGTGTAGGAAACGAGGGTTACTGTGGTAATTGTGGCCCCCGCCATAAGCCCGGCACGGGATTCCGGAAGCAGTACGCGCCGGACGATTTCCCAATGGGAAGCCCCCATCGCTTGAGCAGCCTCAATGACACCCCGGTCCACTTCACGCAAAGACACCTCTACCAGACGCGCAAAGAAAGGTACCGCACCGATCACTAGAGGAGGAATGGATCCCTCGACACCGATGGATGTGTTCATAATCCATTTGGTAAACGGCATGAACAAAATCATCAAAATCACGAATGGAATCGAACGAAGCACGTTAATGATCAGCGACAACCCCCAATACAACGGCCGGTTCGAAAGCATCTGACCTCTGGATACCAAAAACAGCATCACGCCAAGAGGCAAGCCTACAATGATCGTGAATAAAGCCGAGAAACCCAGCATTGCCAGCGTATCTTCTGTTGCCTGCCAAATATCCGCCCAATCTACCGTAGAAAAATCGATGTCCCAAAACCCTTTCGTCTCCACAGCCATAAACCAATTCGCCATCTTAGATCACCTCCGCTTCCAGCCCGCGTACACGCAGGGTGTCTACAGCCTGGCGAACTTGTGTATCGTTGCCTTCAATCTTAACGATCAGCTGCCCGTAAGGCATGTCCTTCATACGGGAAATTGTCCCCTGAAGGATGCTGAAGCTTGCTCCGAGCTCCCGAATTGTTTCGAACAAAACCGGTTCGTAAGTAATATTTCCAAGAAAGGTAACACGGATGACCTGATGAGTGCCGGCCGCTTTCTCCTTCTCAAGCACTTCGCCCAGCTCCGAGGAATCGGATACCTGTTCGACGAATTCGCGCGTCGTAGGATGCTCCGGATGCAAAAAGACGTCGATGACCTTTCCGGATTCCACAATCTGTCCCCCGTCAATCACGGCCACCTGATCACAGATGGATCGGATGACCTGCATTTCGTGGGTAATTAGAACAATGGTCAATCCGAGCTTGCGGTTAATATCGAGCAAAAGGGCAAGAATAGAATTCGTCGTCTGCGGATCCAGCGCCGAGGTCGCCTCGTCGCAAAGCAATACGCTCGGGTCATTCGCTAACGCTCTAGCGATACCTACCCTCTGTTTCTGACCACCGGACAATTGGGCGGGAAACTTGTCCCTGTGCTGCGTCAGCCCGACTAGATCCAGCAGCTCGGTCACGCGCTTATTGATTTCCGCCTGGGGCTTGCGGGCAAGTTTGAGCGGAAACGCGATATTTTCAAACACGGTAGCCGAGGTTAATAAGTTGAAATGCTGAAAAATCATGCCGATCTTCCGCCGCTGCACCTGAAGCTGCCTTACCGGCAGTGAGGTCAGATCCACTCCGTCTACCATTACTTTTCCGTCGGTAGGACGCTCTAGCAGGTTGATACACCGGATGAGCGTACTCTTCCCGGCTCCGGAATGACCGATGATGCCGTATATCTGACCTTTGGGTATGGTGAGATTTATGCTATGCAGGGCGCGGACAGACTGCCCCTTCGTCTTGTAGTCCTTCACCAGATTAGAAAGCACAATCAATGGCTTGTCCTCCTGTATTTCAAAATGATTATAATCGAAGCCAATCTGGTTTGTCATTATATTTTTGATAATTCCTACCGGAAAAGATGGATATGGCATTCCGTGGTGAATTTCGTATATTTTGCCCAGATTGTCAGATATATAATATAAGTTCTTTTTTACGTGATATCAAATCTTTTTTAACGCCTGCTTAATACTAGAAATTTATAGTGAAAGGAAGCCCGGTACGGGCGTCACAGCTTGAAGCGAAAGGGGTATGCCGAATGAAAGGGAATCCGAAGGTGCTGATCTTGTTCGCGAGTTACGGAGACGGGCATTTCCAGGCCTCTAAAGCGCTGCAGGACGCCTTCCTGCGGCACGGCATTACGGAAGTGATTATGCTGGATCTGTTCGCCGAAGCACATCCGCTGCTGAACGACCTTACCAAATTTTTGTACATTAAAAGCTTCACTTTTCTGCCTTCCGTCTATGGCTGGATTTATAACGCAACGAAGCGGATGAAACATAACGCTCCTTTCTCGGAAGTGCTGCATTCTTTCGGCGTGCGCAAGCTGAAGCAGATCCTGGAACGGGAACAGCCCGATCTGGTGATCAATACGTTTCCTCTGCAGGTTATGCAAAAACTGAAAGAAGCCGCCGGCATCCGCATCCCTACCTACAATGTTCTGACTGATTTCGACCTGCATTCCCGCTGGGTTCACCCCGATACGGATAAATATTACGTTGCCACCGACGATTTAAAACAAGCCGTTGAGCGCATGGGTGTTCCTTCAGACCGGATTGAAGTAAGCGGCATCCCGCTGAAACCTGAGTTTCACGACCCTTGTCCTTCCCCGGAAATTCAAAGTAAATACGGACTGGCGCCCGGCCTGCAGACCCTGCTCATTATGGCTGGCTCTTACGGTGTCATGCAAGGTTTGCGTACGATGTGCAGACAGCTGTGCGAACAAGGCGCTTCCCTGCAGATCGCGGTGGTATGCGGCAAAAACAAATTTTTACAGGCTCAGATGGAACGTGCCTTTTCGGAATATCCTCATGTCCATGTTTATGGTTTTGTGAGTAGGATTCATGAATTGATGGCAGTGTCCAGCTGCGTGGTCACTAAACCTGGTGGGATTACCCTGTCCGAAGCGCTCTCCTGCACCCTGCCTATCATCATCTACCGCCCCGTGCCGGGACAAGAAATGGAGAATGCCGCCTATTTAACGAGGAAAGGCGCCGCTTTGATTGCCAAAGGACCGGCCGAACTGTGCCGCCACATTCACTGGTTATCTGCGCAGCCCGATCGCCTGGAGCAAATGAGAGCCCGGATCCGCAGCCTGCAAAAAGCCAATTCTTCGGACACTATCGTATTAGATATCTTAAAATGCAGCAGAATGAGAAAGGCAAGGTACAAAATACAGCCAGTGCAAAGGGGATCTTCCTATTGAGTGCCAAAAACATAAGCCGGTTTCATCTCAGCAGGCAAATCGCACTGTTTTCGATCATTCTTTTTTTAGTAGAGTTCGTGCGGGGCGCGGCTCTGATCAGCTTTATTCCCATTTACGGAGAAAAAGGGCTGTTGCTGCCTTTAGGTATTATCGGGGTCGCCATCACGGCGCATTATATAACGGATACGGCCTTAAAAATGTTTATCGGATATTTGTTGGACCGTTTTTCGATTAAGTTCGTAGTACATACTGGGCTGCTTATCAGCTTCGCGGGATTGTTCCTGATTCACTATGCGTCCTATCCGTGGATTTTTGTCGCCGCAGCCGCTTTATACGGGGTGGGTATCTCGCCGATCTGGATCGTATGCCTGACCCAGGTTTCCGAGAAAAACCGCGCCACCCAGATGGGCCTGCTTTACACGATATGGCTGGTCGGGCTGGGCGCGGGTCCGGTTGTATCCAATTTTATTATGGATATTAGCTACAATTTGACGTTCTGGATTCTGGTAGGGCTGTCCTTCCTGAGCTGGATTCTGGCGCTGCTGATAACGAATGAGAAAACCTCCAGTATACGCAAAATCTCTATGCGGAGGCAGTTTCAGATCCTTGGCGGACGGTTGAGGCAAATGAAGCTGCTGCTGCCGGGGATGGTGCTTCAGACTTTGGGGGCCAGTATGCTTGTACCGATCCTGCCGGGCTTTGCCGAATCGGAGCTGGGCATGAGCAATACACAGTATTCCTACTTGCTGCTAGCGGGCGGCGGCTGTACGGTGCTCGGCCTCATCCCGTTAGGGAAGCTGTCGGACAAGCTGGGCAAAAAATGGTTTCTCGTCATCGGTTTCCTCATCTTCGGATTCGGCTTGTACTCGATTTCGACAGGGAAACCCGGTATTGCCGAAGCGATACTCTGGGCGGTTGTGCTCGGCATCTCCTATGCGGCTGTGCTGCCCGCTTGGAATGCGCTGCTTGCCGCTTACGTGCCTCCATCGCAGAAGGGGCTGGGATGGGGAATCTTTTCTACTGTGGAAGGGGTCGGCGTCATGATCGGGCCGGCGCTTGGCGGACTTTTGGCACAGTGGTATGGGACCTCGACGACAGTAGTTTTAAGTGCTATACTATTCGCCGTAATTGCCTTATTTTACATGTTTTTTCCTTTTAGGGTATTTCGGGGAGAGCTTCGCAAAGGTTGAAGAAATTGGGGTGTACTGATGGATTGGCTTCAGCATGTAAGTAATTTGAATATGGATGATTTTCAGAGACTGATGGACGATTACAAAGCGTTCGGTCCTCTGCCGGGCATTGCGCTTCCTTTTGTGGAGGCGTTCCTGCCCTTTCTGCCGTTGTGGGTATTTATCGTGGGCAATGCTGCCGCATATGGGTTGACTTTGGGATTTCTGTACTCTTATATAGGTTCTATTGCGGGCAGTTTTCTGCTGTTTTGGATTTTCCGCCGGTTCGGCCACCGGCTCCGCGGTTTTGTCGACCGCAAGCTGCCGCACACGAGGAAATTTTTCGTATGGGTCGAGCATAAAGGGTTTACGCCGATTTTTCTGCTGTGCTGCTTTCCGTTTACGCCGTCCTTCCTGCTGGTCGTCGTTGCCGGTTTGAGTACCGTTTCCATCCGCACTTTTGCGATGGCCGTGCTGTCAGGCAAAGCCGTCATGATTTTCGTCATCGCCTTTTTGGGACACGACATTCCTTCGCTCATCCGCCATCCTTGGCAGCTCGTCATCGTCTGTGCCGTCATTGCCGGGCTTTGGTACGGCGGCAAGAAGCTGGAGGCCAAGTATAAGCTGGAGGGGTAGGGGCAGCACGAACTTCCGCTTCTCCCGCCAGCCAAGCTATAGCTCCACATTGTCGGAATTTATTTAAAGGAAATAAGTACGTCTAATTTGAGAAAATGCATCTTTTTTGAGTCGATAAGGGAAATTTGCTGATTGGAGTTTTTAGGGGGAACGGGGGGCCGCAGGTGATTGACATTATTGGCTATTCTGTCGTGGCTTTGTTTGCGGTAGTGATTTTGGGCGGAATGTTCCTAGTGGTGAAAGCATCCACGTCGGATTCCGATCAGCACCGCTGGGTGAGGGAGATCGTAGAATCGTTGTTCGGTACGCCCGCACATTTACGGCCCGGAGGCGGGGAGCAGGCGGCGGGGAAGGAAGAAGCAGCAGACGCCGTTCTTCAGGCCAACGTGTCGGCTGGAAGTAAGGTGGGCATCGAACCAGGCTCATCGGGTAGTCCTGCTGGTTCGGCGAATCCTCGCAATCCGGGCATACTTGGCGATCTTGCCGATTCGGCTTCGTTTGAAGAGGATTGCCCTGCCTGCGGAGAACGGGTTACGCATCGGGATGCGGTCTGTCCGTCTTGTGAGCTGGCTTTGAAATAGATAGTTGAAGAGTTCATAGATATCCGCTTTATAAGCAATCATTATACTTCACATAACAGATTGGAATTTCCCATACTGTGCTGTGAGGCATATACTTATCGCATCCACAAGAAAATCGAGGCGATAAGCGATGGCTGAACTCGTGAAAGTATATATAAGAAGTCATGATAAATGGAAACTGGGGCGGGGTCCAATCACCGGCGTGCTGCTCGCGCTGCTGCTGGCCGCAGGCTCGCTGGCCCTGGCCGCCTTGCCCGGCCTGGGCATACTGGGCCCGATGGTGCTCGCCATCGGGCTGGGGGCCGCCTGGCGCCATGCCGCCGGCGTGCACCCTGAGACGCAAAAAGGCACAGCCTTTGCGTCGACAACCCTGCTGCGCGCCGGCATCGTGCTCCTCGGCGCGCAGCTGAGCTTGCAGGACGTCGCGGCCGCAGGCGGCGGCGTCCTCGGGTTCACCGCGCTGAACGCGGCGCTTGCGCTCGGCGCGGTGTACGGCATCGCCCGCGTCTGCGGCGTGCCTCAGCGCATAGCGCTGCTGGCCGGCGTAGGCACGGCCATCTGCGGGGCCGCGGCCATCGCCGCGGTGGCACCGCTCGTCGGCGCAAAGCGCGACGAGACGGCGCTGGGCGTCATCACCGTAGCATTGCTCGGTACCGCGATAACCATCGCGTATACACTGCTCCAGCCGGTGATGGGCCTGGATCCCGCCCGCTACGGCATGCTCGCGGGCGCTTCCCTGCACGAGCTGGGCCACGCGGTGGCCGCAGCGGCGCCGTTCGGCCGCGAGGCACAGGACGCGGCCTTGCTGGTGAAGCTGACCCGGGTGGCGCTGCTCATCCCGGTGTCCGCTGTGCTTGCGCTCCTCTGCCGCCCCAAAGGGGAGGCGCAGAGGCGCTTTTCCATCCGAACCCTGCCTGTGCCATGGTTCGTCTTCGGCTTTCTCGCCGTTAGCTTGTTCCACTCGCTCGGCTGGATCTCGCCGTTGGCCGCGGCGGCAGCCTCCAAAGCCGCCGCGTTTCTGCTGGCTGCCGGCATGGCCGGCCTCGGCCTGAACATGAATCTGCCGCTTCTTCGCGTCAGCGGCGGCCGTACCCTCGCAGCAACGCTGCTCGGTTCCTTAATTTTATGCGCTGCGTCATACGTAGAATTTGTTCTATAATCTCAATTATTGATCCTTAAGCAGCCGAATGATTAGTAAAGTATATTATCTCCGCTAGGCGAGGCTGTAACAGCCTCGCCTTTTCCATATGCCCCGACTCACTTTTTCACCTAAACCAGCTCGCGGCACGCGATCGGCGTTACATGGGCGGCAGTCAACTGCAGCCCTCGATCAACCCTCCTCCAGACGCTCCATCGCCCGGCGGTAAT
This sequence comes from Paenibacillus gansuensis, assembly GCF_042684925.1. Taxonomy (NCBI): domain Bacteria; kingdom Bacillati; phylum Bacillota; class Bacilli; order Caryophanales; family Paenibacillaceae; genus Paenibacillus; species Paenibacillus gansuensis. Next base: position 83,540 of record NZ_JBHUME010000009.1, read on the forward strand.
CGGAAGGAGACAATTCGTATCTTTTTTTAAATTGTTTAGAAAAATAAAGCGGATCGTTAAACCCTACGGAGGAAGCGATTTGCTCCAAGGTCAGCTCCGGCCGTTCGCGGATCAGCAGCCGAGCTTTATCAAGCCGGAGATGAAGCAGGAAGGTGACGGGGCTCTCTTTCATACGCTGTTTAAAAATCTTCGACAAATACGCCCGGTTATACCCCAGGCTTTCCGCCATCATCTCGATGGTGACCGCCTCCGCATACTGCGTCGATAAATAATGGACCGCCTGCTGCACGGTCTTATCGATTTCGTCGAGCACCTCAGGCCCGGCATCCGCCCGGGGGGACTGCACTTCGCGGTATTCTCCCATAAGCAGGTTCCAATAACCGGAGGCTTTGTAGTCCACGCCCTCTCCTTTGCGCTTCAGCACCCCTTCGATCTGATTAAACAAAACGGGAATTCGCCGATTCCCTGTTGAGCGGATCACAGGCGCTCGGGATGAAACGCCCGCAGCATCATACATGCGCTCCGCTTCCTCACCTCGGCAGGCGATCCAGCGGTACTGCCACGGATCAGCCAAATCCGCTTCATAGCTGACCAGCCGCCCGGGCTTAATAAAAAAACTGTCCCCCGCCCGGAGCTCATACGCTTCATCCAGACAGCGAAACACGCCCCGCCCCGAAAGCACATAATGCACAAGGTAATAATCAAAAACCTTCGGCCCGTTCCTATGTCCCGGCTTCGTCTGGCTGTGCCCCGCAAAAAGCACATGAAGCCCCGGCCGATCCCCACCCGCCGCCGGATTGGACACTACATAATAGCTTTCCTCCCGCATATCCATCCTCCTCCCAGTCAAATTAGGCTTACAATTAGAACTACAGACCCTTACTAAAATGACAATTTATGTTATACTGTCCGGACATAGAGAAGCCTCAGTCATTGAGCTTCGATATATGTAACCCACTACTTTACCAAGGGGGCACTTGTTATGGAACCCAACTTTGGTAACACTCCGAATCCGTTGAACGAGGAAACGGCCAAAGCGCGTCAGGATGAAGTCGAACGGCAGATTCAGAACGGCACTGCACCGACGCTTTTTATGAAATTCATGAAATTGATCGTTAGTATAGCTGTACTTGTTGTTCTTTACTTTGTGCTTGTGAAGTTTGTCTAGCCATCTCATTGTGATCTAAAGGAGACAGCCCATGGATTTAAGCCCATACGACCAGAATCAGCAGAACCTTAAATGTGGACGCAGCCCGCATGAAACAAGCCGAAAAAGAACACCATATCCTTGGCGGTCCGTCTCTTTGGAGAGAGATCAGCAATCTGCTGCTGGCAGTCGGAGTAATAGCTGTAATTATACTAGCTTCAAGATTTCTGTAAGATCACTTTGAACCGGACATGCATCCTGCAAGGCGCCTATGGCGTCTTTTTTTGTTGTCATACCATCTACCTACTTGTCTGATAGTTTACTCCTAAAAGTGATATATATCCATGTTAAAATTACATGTTTCCATATGCACGCCACTCTTCGGGAAGTATACTGAATACAAGCAACATCTTAATTTAAAAATGAATCCCAGGCGGTGTAATCATGGCAGATTTGAGACTATTAACCAACAAATTTACTGAAACGTACGGCGGCACTGCGGAAGACCTTCGCGTATTCCATGCACCGGGCCGTGTAAACCTCATCGGAGAACATACAGATTATAACGGGGGCTATGTGTTCCCGGCAGCACTGACTTTTGGCACAACGATGCTGATCCGCAAGCGGAACGACAAGGAGCTTCATTTTGCATCTACCAACTTCCCGGTTACCACAGTGGTGAACGTTGACAACCTCGTGTACGAGGAAGCACATGACTGGGCGAACTACCCGAAAGGCGTCATCAAGCACCTGCAAAAGCGCGGCTTCTCCTTCGGCGGCTACGACGTGCTGTTCCATGGGGAAATTCCGAACGGTGCGGGCCTTTCCTCCTCTGCTTCCATTGAAGTAGTTACAGGATTCGGATTCCTTGCCATGGAAGGCAGCTCCCTGGATACTGTCCAGCTTTCACTGGTTGCCCAAGAAGCAGAGAACCAGTTTATTGGCGTCAACAGCGGCATTATGGACCAGTTTGCCGTTGCTAACGGACGCGAGAATCATGCGATTCTGCTGATGTGCGATACGCTGGAGTACAGCCTGATTCCTTTTGACAGCAAAAAGTACAAAATCGTCATCGGCAACACCAACAAACGCAGAGGTCTTGTAGATTCCGCATACAACGAAAGACGCGCACAGTGCGAGAAAGCGGTCGAGTACCTCCAGGGCGCATTCCCTGAAATCAAGCTGCTCGGCCAGCTGACCCTGGAGCAGTTCAACGAGCACAAGCACCTCATCCCTGATGAAATCGTAAGAAACCGCGCGCAGCATGTTGTGGAAGAAATCGACCGCGTACTGAAAGCCGTAGTCGCTCTGAAGGCGGATGACCTGGAGCAATTCGGCCAGCTGATGAATGCATCCCATGATTCGCTGAAGGATTTGTACGAAGTAACGGGCCACGAATTGGATTCCATGGTGTTTGCAGCCAGAACCGTTCCCGGCGTGCTTGGTTCCCGTATGACGGGCGCAGGCTTCGGCGGTTGTACTGTGTCTCTCGTTCACGAAGACAAAGTCGACGAATTTATTGAAACCGTAGGCGCTAAGTATGCGGAAGCCACCGGACTGAAAGCAGATTTCTACGTATGCACGATCGGCGACGGCGTAAAAGAAATGGAGCGTGAAGCGTAATGGCGATTCTAGTTACCGGCGGAGCGGGATATATCGGTTCCCATACTGTAGCGGAGCTGCTCTCCCGCGGCGAGGAAGTCGTGATCGTTGATAATTTGCAGCAGGGACACCGGGACGCGGTACTTGGCGGCAAGCTGTATGTCGGCGACCTGCGGGATGCGGACTTTATGGATACCGTGTTCAAGGAGAATGACATCGATGCGGTAATCCATTTTGCGGCAAACTCTCTGGTTGGCGAAAGTATGAAGCTGCCGGCTAAATACTACCACAACAATGTGTACGGAACTCTGTGCCTGCTCGAGAAAATGAACGAATACAACGTGAAGCGCATCGTCTTCTCTTCTACAGCAGCAACGTACGGCGAGCCTGAAAGCGTGCCGATCAAGGAAACGGACCGTACGGCTCCGACCAACACTTACGGCGAAACCAAGCTGGCAATGGAAAAAATGATGAAGTGGTTCGACACGGCCCACGACATGAAATATGTATCTCTCCGCTATTTCAACGCAGCCGGTGCGCATGAAAGCGGCAAAATCGGCGAAGATCACGCGCCGGAAACGCATTTGATCCCGATTATCCTGCAGGTAGCTTTGGGACAACGCGAGCACATTTCCATTTTCGGCGACGATTATAATACACCGGATGGCACTTGTATCCGCGACTACATCCATGTGACGGATTTGGCGGATGCCCATATCCTTGCGGTACAGAAGCTTCGTGACGGAGGAGACAGCTCGATCTACAACTTGGGCAATGGCAACGGCTACTCTGTTAAGGAAGTCATCGATGTGGCGCGCGAAGTGACCGGCCACCCGATTCCGATGGTTGTCGAACCTCGCCGTGCAGGCGACCCGGCTTCCCTGATCGCTTCGTCGGACCGCATCCGCACCGAGCTTGGCTGGAATCCGAAACGCAACAACCTTCAATCCATCATCGCCAGCGCGTGGGCTTGGCATCAAGCTAATCCGAAGGGCTATAACGAAAAATAGAGACGTGTTCAAGTTAAGATAGGAGGGAAAGACATCATGCTGCAAAAAGAAACTACCGCAGCAGCTGCGACTGCAGCTGCTGGGTCGAAGCCGGATCTGCAGATCGAGCGCCTGCTTCAGTTCGGCGTGCAGCGCGGGCTGCTGGAGCCGTTGGACGTGATTCCTGCACGCAACGCCCTGCTTGACCTGTTCCGCCTGGCGGAACCGTTCGGCGGAGAAGTGCCGGAAGAGCGGCTGGACAGCGCCGTGGAAGTGCTGGAGGTGCTGCTGGATTATGCAGCGGCATCCGGCATGCTGGAGGCGGATACGCTGACACACCGCGACCTGCTTGACGCGCGGATTATGGGGCTGCTGATGCCCCGCCAATCCGAAGTAGTCCGCCAATTCTGGAGAACGGCGGAAGAAAGCGGTATTGAAGCGGCTACTTCCGACTACTACCGCTTTTCCACCGATTCGAACTATATCCGGATGGACCGCATCCGCAAGAACCAATATTGGCTGACAAATACGGAATACGGGGATCTCGAGATCACGGTCAACCTGTCCAAGCCGGAAAAAGATCCTAAAGAGATTGCTCTGCTGAAAACGGTACAGCAATCGAACTACCCGGCTTGCCTGTTGTGTGTGGACAATGTCGGCTATGCCGGCCGCCTGAACCACCCGGCACGCCAGAACCACCGGATCATTCCGTTGACGCTCGTGGATGAGCCTTGGAACTTCCAATACTCGCCGTATGTGTATTACAACGAGCATAGTATTATTTTTCATAATGAGCATGTCCCGATGAAGCTTACGCCGGCTACGTTTGCGCGCCTGCTGGACTTCCTTGACCGCTTCCCGCATTATTTCATCGGTTCCAACGCGGATTTGCCGATCGTAGGCGGCTCGATTCTGAACCATGATCATTTTCAAGGCGGACGACATCAGTTTGCAATGGAACGGGCCGAATCGGAAGCGTTCTTCAGCCACCGGGACTTCCCTGGCGTGAAAGCTTCCATTGTGAAATGGCCGATGTCGGTAGTACGGATGTCAGGCAGCGACAAAGAGGAACTGCTGAAGCTTGCTGCGCTTGTGTTTGAGCAATGGCAAGGATACAGCAATCCGATGCTGGATATCGCCGCCTTTACGGAAACGGACGGCGGCAAGATCCCTCATAACACGGTCACTCCGATCGCCCGCCGCAACACGCAGGGCGAGTACGAAATCGATCTCGTACTGCGCAACAACCGGACGAGCGAAGAGCATCCGGACGGCATTTTCCATCCGCATCAGGACCTGCACCACATTAAGAAAGAAAACATCGGTTTAATCGAAGTAATGGGCCTTGCAGTTCTGCCTGGGCGTCTGAAGGATGAGCTTCAGCAGATCAGCGCTTTCCTGACAGGCCAAGCCGTTTTGTCGGATGACATCCGCAAAGACGCTTCCCATCCGCTGAATAAGCACAGCGACTGGATCAGCAGCATGGTCTCGTCTTACGGCACGTCCTTATCCGCTGCCGAGGCTGAAGAAATGCTTCGCGGCGAAGTCGGCCGCAAATTCCTTAATGTACTGAAGGATGCCGGCGTATACAAGCAGGATGCTCCAGGCCGCGCGGCATTCCGCCGGTTGATGGTTCATATGGGATTTGAAGAGAAAGCGTAACAATAAGTGGAAACAAATTAAAGAAAGCCGACCTCTACGGGTCGGCTTTCTGTTCATTGTTTTAGTTTTTAGTGAATATAGAAAAACATATTGTAAGCTGCGGAGAAAACCAGTGCTTGAGATAAAGAGATCAAGATCAGGTTTCTTTTGCGCTTTTTACAGAATGGACCGCCGGCCCCGCCCTGTACGCCAAATAGACTAAGCAGCAAAATACCCGCGATAAACAAACTTACAAATATAAATAGAAATGGCACGGTTGTGTCTCCTTCTGGATGTACTTCCTGCGGCTGCAGCCGTAAGGAACTTGCATCTAGAATATACAGTCCCTGACGTTTCAAGTAAAGGTACGATAGAGTGGTTTTTCGACGGAAAAGCTTTAATTTGGGCCCAGGGAACCGCTTACTTTACATGCGATCTTTTATTATCTCGTGAATGCTGAATCAATCGTATGCGCGCGTTTCTTGCTTTTTATCCTTCCCGAATGTAACTGGCAAGCTGCTTCCGATCAGGGATAAACGTCCAATCCATGGCTGTACTATACGCATATGCTGTACTAACTTCCAAAACGAAGGGGGTGCTCTTCAATGTCAGCAAACTGCGGACCAGTCGGAGGATACGGCGGTTGGACTTCTACAGGTGTAATTCTGGTGCTTTACATCCTTTTGGTAATTGTACTGCGCACTTTCTGGGTGTAATGCCAGTGATAAAAGAGACAGGAACAGGCTCTCCATCCGGAGGGCCTTTTGCTTATGCTGAGCAAAAAGAAAACGGATGCCCCGAAGTTAGCCGGAAGCACCCGTAATCCGTTGTCAGTTATCCTTGGTCAAGCTCATCTATGAAAATAATGACGGATGTAATCTTTCCATGCTCTATATTCTCGACTTGAAAAGCAAGATGATTGACTCTGCCTTTGGCAGCAATCTCAAAAGGATTTATGGCAATCAGCTCGATCACGGTTTGGCCGTCGGGTTATCGTTTTTCATCTAATTTTTAGCTTGCCTTAATCTTCGTTTAAGGATTCGTATACATACTGTGGGCGTAACACAAAATATTCCAAAGGAGGAATAGTCCATGAACAAGAACAAGACGAAATGGATCGCAGCCAAACTGCTGGCAGCAGCTGCGCTGCTAGCATTGGCATTGCCCGTCAGCGCCAGCGGACCGGCATCGAGCGAAACGGCGCCAGGGACAGCAGCAGCGCCCGCTCAGCCCACAACAGACGGCGTAGAGCATCACCATCGGGACGGAAAAGGGTGGCATAGAGGTTTCAACGAGGAACTGTTGAGGGCTCTAAAGACCGACGAGGCGGGCCTGAAGGCGCAGCTTAAGGCCGGCAAATCCCTTGCGGAAATTGCACAAGCTAAAGGCGTTTCGCGGGCGGAGCTGAAAGACATCATGACCCGGGCCTTTGATCAGCGGCTGAACCAGAAGAAGCAGCGCTTCTATGCTAATTTGGACAGGATCATTGACGCCAAGGGCGGCATGTTCGGCGGGGGTAAACGGATGATGCGCTTCGATTTCACTGCGGCCGGCACAGTGCTGGGCATGCAGGAATCGGAAGTGCATGAGGCGCTGCGGGCGGGCAAGACGCTAGCGGAGCTGGCCAAAGAAAAAGGCATCGATCCGCAAAAGCTGATCGACGCACAAGTCAAGGATATGAGTGAGAAAGTAAACGAGAAAGTGAAGTCCGGTAAGCTGACCCAAACCGAGGCGGATCAACTTAAGGCTAAACTTACGGAGCACATTACCGATATGGTGAACAACGGGGGATTCCTCCACACTCCACGCAGGTAAACTAAAGCCCGTCAGCCAGCAACAAGTAACGCCCACCCGCAAACCCGGGTGGGCGTTGTCTCTTCTTAGTTGGTTTCGGTTTCTTTCGCTGCGCCTACCAGAGCGGCAGCAGGCAGCTCAGCCTGCTGCGGCGCGCTGCTTCCTGCTGCAGGCAGCGACTTCGTCGTCAGGTTGCGCACCAGCTGCTCCAGGTCGATGCCCGACACAGAACGAAGCATTTCGGGTGCGGTAGCCATCAGCTCCGTCACGTAATTGCTGACACGTGCAGCCCCTTTACCATTGCCGGTATCTACTACGGTCAACTTGTCGATGGACTGCAGCGGCTCGGCAATCTTACCCGCCAGCTCAGGCAGCATCTTCACGATGATGTCCAACACCGCCGCCTCGCCGAACTTCTGGAACGCTTCGGCGAGCTTCTCCTTCGCTTCCGCCTCGGCCAGACCGCGCAGCCGGATGACTTCCGCATCCGCCGTACCTTTGGCCCGCTCGGCGTCCGCGATCGCCAAACCCTCGAGGCGCTTCTGCTCGGCTGACGCCTTGGCTTCCGCCTCGATCTTATACTGCAGCGCGTCCGCTTCTCTCATCCGGCGCGCCATATCGGCTTCCGCCGCCTGAACAACCGAGTACCGGTCGGCGTCCGCTTTCTTCTTGACTTCCGCATCGTACTGCTTCTCGCGGACTTGAATCTCTTTGGCCTGAAGGTCAATCTCTCTTTCCTTCCGGACCAGTTCAATCTTCATCTGCTCTTCCACCGCAATCTGCTGGGAACGAGCTTCCTGAATATGATACGCCTGGTCCGCTTCCGCGCGGGCCGTATCCTGATCCCGCTTGAAGGCTGCGACCTTCAGCTCCTTCTCCTTCTCGGCTTCCGCGATGTTGGTGTCGCGCAGCAGCTCCGCTTTCTGCCCTTCCTCTTCCGCCAGCGCCTTCTGAATCCGCGAATCCCGGATTGCCTGCGCTTCCGCGATTTCCGCATCCCGCTTCACGGCTGCAATCCGCGGCTTTCCGAGCGATTCCAGATACCCGTGCTTATCGCGCACATCTTTAATGGTAAAGGAGACAATCTGCAGCCCCATTTTCTTCAAATCGAGCGCCGCATTCCCCTGCACTTCCTGAGCGAATTTATCGCGGTTCCGGTACACCTCTTCTACGGTCATGGAACCAAGGATCGCACGGAGATGGCCTTCCAGCACTTCCTGCGCTTCGGCCTTCAACCCTTCGATCGGCTTGCCCATGTATTGTTCCGCCGCAGTAGCGACATCTTCTACCGCCCCGCCGATTTTGATAATGGCCACTCCGTCCGCAATGACCGGAACACCCTGCTCTGTGTATACTTCCGGTGTGGAAACATCCAGCTTATGCGACAGCAAAGAAAGGAATTCGGCCTGCTGGAATATCGGCCAGATGAATGCGCCCCCGCCTCTTACAATCTTGATTTTGCGGCCTCCTTGATCCGCATCGGAGGAAACATTCTTCGAACCGAGGAACGAACCGGTTACGATCATTGCTTCTTCCGGCCCAACCGTCTTATAACGGGCCCAGAACGCTAACCCCAGAACGATGATGACCCCGATGACAATAGCGGGGATAAACAATGCGCTAGACACGAATTCCAAACACTCCATCTCCTTTGGTTAAGTATTTTGCATCAAACCGGGCGACATAAAGAAGATGTTTGCGGACTTCCAGCACAATCGCGGTCGAGCCCGCTTCCAATGCTTCTCCATCCGCGCTTGCTGCGATGTGGTTTGTTTGAAATGCCCCCACCTGGACCATCACTTCACCGACTCCGTGTACCGGCACCGCTACGGTGACCAGTCCCGTCCGCCCCACCAGATCGCTCATCGAATAACCTACGGAGGTCTCCGAGTTGCGCATCGGTTTCACATAGCCGAAGAGCACCGCGGCCGAGGTCCCAACCGCAATCAATGCCGACATGCCGGCCACCGGGAGAGCTGGTAGCGCAGTGTAGTCTCCCAGCATAATTCCCGCTCCACCGAACGCGGTAATTCCGCCGGCTAACACCATCGGCTGCAGAAAATCGACCGATAGAAAGTCCAGCAATCCATCAAACAGTCCGCTAATGAGATCTCCGAAAATCACGGTAACGACAGCGAACAGCGCTCCTCCGAGCAGACAGCTCCAGTACACTTGTTCCATCTTTATGCCGCCCTCCTTTCCCTAAACATGTGTTAGTCATTGTAAGATCTTACGTCCAATGTATACGCCAAAACAGTCACAAAAGTTTCATTTTTTTCCTGATCTTCCTAAATCCCTCAATTCCATAATTGCAGAAAAGGCACGGACAAAGCCGCCAGCACGATAGCCGGCAGTAGATTGGCGACATTCACCTTTTTTAGTTCCAGTACATTGAGTCCTACCCCGATAATCAGGACACCGCCGACGGCCGTGATTTGCACGATCATTTGATCCAGCATCACATGTCCGACTGAAGCCGCGATCCAGGTAGCCGCCAACGCCATAATCCCCTGGTACACAAACACCGGAACCGAAGAGAACATGACGCCGACGCCCAGCGTGGAAGCGAAAATAATAGCAGAAAACCCGTCCAGCATCGCTTTGGTATATAAAATATCATGCTTCCCGTCCATCCCGCTCTGCAGCGCCCCCAGCACCGCCATTGCGCCGATGCAATAGATCAAAGTGGCGGTTACGAATCCGGCGGCCACTTTCCCTTGTCCCCTGCTGCCGAACAGTTTTTCCAACCTCTGTCCAAGCCACTGCATTCCGTCATCGATTCTCATCCATTCGCCCAAAATCCCTCCAAAGACCAGGCAGGCGATCACTACCAGAAAGTTGTCCGATTTCAAAGCCATTGAAAAGCCCAGTACGATTACAGCTAACCCGATGCCCTGCATCACTGTATCCTTAATTCCTTCTCTTAGTTTCGGCAGCAGCAATCCGAGCAAAGCGCCCGCTATAATAGCCGCAGCATTCACTGAAGTCCCCCATAATGCCTGCATTAGTTCTAGTTACTCCTCTACGCTGTAATATGCCGTTCGGCAGCCAAACATCCTTTAAGTATATACCAAGCGCTTCGTGGAAGACTATCCTGAGAACTATAGTGAATTTTGGAGGAGGGAACCTTATGGCAAATTCCAAACGCATGGACCCGATGTCGGGGGAGCACGTGGAAGTAAGCGGTGTTTATGAGACCGAGTGGGGCAGAGAAGTACAGCTGGACCGGGGTGATGTCTTTCCGGCTGATCCGGTATTAGGCGATACCGAGTGGAAAATGGTCGGATTTCCGATGGATCAGCAGCATACGGGCATGACGCTGAATCCCCGCTTCGGCAACGAGGTTAATGAGAACGAAGCGGCGAAGAAACCGAAACGCACGCAAGTGCAGGAATGACTTACAGCCGTCCTTCGGGACGGCTTCCATGTTTCAGCCGGGTGCTTCATGGTATAATATCCTATGAACTTTATATTTTAACTTTTACATAATCGAGGTGCGTCATGTCCAAACCGAAAGCTGCATTAACGGAGGGGCCGATTGCCAAATCGTTATTTCTTTTTTCTCTGCCAATTCTGCTGGGCAACATTCTGCAGTCGCTCAACGGGTCCATCAATGCGATCTGGGTAGGCCAATTCTTAGGTGAAAAAGGACTCGCTGCCACCTCCAACGCAAATATCATTATGTTTTTTCTAATCAGCGCTATCTTTGGATTTGCCATGGCGGCTGTCATTCTGATCGGCCAGCATCTGGGGGCGAAAAAACCGGAAGAAGCCAAGCGTGTAGTGGGTACCAGTACGGTATTCTTTTTCCTTCTTTCAGTGATCGTAGGGGGCCTCGGACTGCTGTTTACTTCTGTTTTACTGGATTGGTTGAATACGCCTCAGGAAGTGAAAGAGTTGGCGGTAGCCTATACAAAGGTTATGTTTGCCGGGATTCCATTTATATTCGGATATAATCTCGTTATGGCCATTCTACGAGGCTCGGGGGATGCGAAAACACCTTTTTATTTCCTGTTGTTATCTGCCGGGCTCGATATCTTGCTTAATCCGCTGTTAATACTCGGCACGGGGCCCCTGCCTGAACTGGGCATCACCGGGTCTGCTCTTGCTACCTTTATAGCGCAATTTATCAGTTTTACGCTGCTTCTTGTGTACTTATATGCTAAAAAATACTTCCTCCGCATCACTTCCGCGGACCTGCATATGCTTAGAATCGATTGGAGCATTATCGCTGCCTTAGTGCGGAAAGGGGTCCCAATGGGCTTACAGATGGTTGTGGTTTCGCTAAGCAACCTGCTGCTAATACATCTTGTTAACGAGTACGGGGCTGAAGCGGCCGCCGCCTTCGGAGCTGCGATGCAGATTTCCAGCTACGTGCAGATGCCGGCTATGGCCATCGGCGGCGCAGTAACCTCGTTTGCCGCGCAAAATATCGGCGCAGGCCTGTGGGACCGCATCTCCCGTTTGACATGGATCGGCGTACTGTTTAATTTGGCGCTGACCGGAGGAATGGTAGTACTGCTTACTATCTTCGACCGTGAAGCATTATCGCTGTTCCTCCCTGCCACCGGACGCGCAATCGAACTGGGCGTCCACATCAATGCTGTCACATTATGGTCGTTTATCTTCTTCGGGATCTTCAACGTGGTTGCCGGTGTGGTAAGGTCTTCAGGGGCAGTAGTCGTCCCGTTGACAGTCACATTTACGGCATTGCTGCTGCTGCGGATTCCTTTAGCCACCTGGCTTAGCCATCTCTACGGGTTCGACGCGATCTGGTGGAGCTTCCCGGCCAGTTTTATACTTGCTGCCTTGCTTAACGTGCTGTATTACCGTTTCGGAGGCTGGAAGAAGGCGCGGATGATGCCGGCGCGAGGCGAGGCGGCAGGATGACTGAGAAACTGCATTCCGAACAAGGCGTTTACTCCGAGGACCAAATTTACGTACAGCAGCATTTGGCTAATGAGCGCACGTTCCTAGCCTGGGTCCGGACAGGTACTGCGATTATTGGTCTTGGCTTTTTAGCGGCAGGTCTAGTGTTCAACTCATCAGCAAACCAGGAAGTGATCCATAAGCTTGCCGCGTTTACCGGGATCACTTCAGTTCTGCTTGGCGTGCTGGTCATTTTATTCGCGGCCAAAGACTACTACATTATCCAAAGAGGGATTCGCGAGCAAAAGTTCCGCCCCCGCACCACCATCATCATGTTCGTGTTCGCCTCCTTGACGATCATCGGATGTGCGCTCATAGCGCTGATTTCGATGCTGATGATGTGGAATTAAGAAGGCAAAAAGCAGCCTGCCCGGCTGCCCCGAGGCGGTGAACCGGCGGGGCCAGGCAAGCTGCTTTTTTGTTTTGCTGATACAAGTTGCAATCTACTTCTCGAAATTCTCTACATACCCGTGATTTTGGCGGATCGTGTTTACGACGTCCTCGTAGTCTTCTTCTGCTACCTCTGCCGTGATCGTGTGAGTCAGCTTGTGAGCATTATCATCAATCCCGAACGTATTCTGGCCTGACACATCCAGAATGCCAAGCGTGCCGACCGTGCCTGCCGCTACACCGGGCACGCCTGCCGGAGCCACCAGATTACCTATACCGGTCGTATGGCCGGGAGCGGCCGCAGCGACAACCGGAAACAGGAAGCGGCTGTCATCCCCGTTGATTGCTTCAGGCAGTTCGGAAGTTTCCACTGCCGTCGCATTATATTTATTCAGCTTGCTTCTTACGTCTACCGCATCATTTTCATTTCTGAAATAAGCTTGAATTTGTTTACCCATGTGCCTATCCCCTTCCCGTTACTGTTGTTGATTTCCATAGTATGATTTACCCTGCCCCGCTCTATTCAAACCTAAACGCCAACATTCCTCCGTGCACATGAAAAGAGAGCAAAATACCAAGCCTAATCTGGTAGAATGCTGACATTTTGTAAAGTTTGATATTTGCATTGCATTAACTTACTTTTAGTAATAAAATATACAATAGTAAACAACCAACCGGAGAGAAGGAGATATTAACCATGACTCAATCTGTAACTAATGTCACTGCTGAAGAAGTAATGCTGAACCGTCATTCCGTCCGCAATTTTAAACCTGGAGTAGAAATTCCCGCGAATGTGGAAAAGGAAATTTTCACATTGGCACACAGCGCTCCGTCCGCATGGAACCTGCAGCACTGGCGTTTTGTTGTTGTGAAGGATCAAGCCCGTAAAGACCGCCTGCGTCCTCTGGCTTACGGACAACAGCAAGTTTCCGACGCTTCGCTTGTTGTTCTGGTTCTCGGCGATGTGGAGGCGAACCTGACAGCACCTGCAGCTTTTGCATCCGCTCCTGAAGCGGTTCGCGAGAACATGCTGAACCAAATCAACGGAGCCTATGCGAACCCTGGCGTAGGTCATGATCAAGCGTTGAAGAATGCGCCACTGGCTGCAATGCAGCTGATGCTGGCTGCCAAAGCCAAAGGCTATGACTCCGTTGCCATGGGCGGTTTCGACCATGCCGCGGTAGTTAAGGAACTGAATGTCCCTGAACGTTACGTACCGATTATGATGATCGCGATCGGAGAAGCGGCGAAAGAGGCTCATGCTTCATCCCGCCTGCCTTTATCCGAAATCATCATTAACGAGTCATTCTAAATAGTGCAAAGAAAAGAACTGCAGGCCTATGGCATGCGGTTCTTTTTGGTTAAACGCCTAAAAATAGGAAATTGCTAACATAGGATGGCTGTGTTAAACTAAAAATACGAACATATATTCCTATTCGACGAAGGAGGCGGTGCTGATGGCTGCCAAGACCCAATATGAACCCATGCACTCGAAGACGATGCTGAATCAGGTCAAGGCACCGTCCATGCCTTTTGACTGGTCTTTGAATCCATACCGGGGATGCCAGCACGGTTGCAGCTTCTGTTATGCCCGGGCTACCCATACCTTCCTGGGTGAACAGGCGGACGATACGTTTCAGCATCATATCTATTTCAAGGAGAATGCCGCCCAGGCACTCCGAGAACAGCTGGCGAAAGCGGCACGCTCCAAGCAAGGCCTTGCCAAGTTCGGACAAGTGGCCATCGGAACAGCCACCGACCCTTATCAGCAGATCGAAGCGAAATCCCGCCTCACAAGGCAATGTCTGGAGGTGCTTGCCGAATATGGTGTACCTACTTCCATCACCACGCGGTCGCCTTTGATTCTGAACGATCTGGATTTGCTCAAGAGCATGAACATTACCTCGGTGAATATCAGCCTCCATTCTTTGGATTCGAATGTCTGGAAGAGATTCGAACCCTCCACTCCGTCTCCTGTGAAGCGGTTGGAGACGGTGCGGACTTTGAAGGAAGAAGGCCTTCATGCGGGCATTTTTATGGCGCCCGTACTGCCGCATATCAGCGACAGCGACGAGGAGCTGGAGCGCTTTGCAAGAGCCGCGAAGGAGCACAAAGCGGACTTCGTCATGTCCTCCTTCCTGCGGCTGAGCACGCAGGAAGTAAAGTATTGGTTTTTTGAGACGCTGAGAGCGCATTACCCGGACCTGGTTCCGGTGTATGCGGACTACTATGCGTCGTCCCATTACGCGCCGGACCGGTACCGTATCCCCGTGAGGAAGAAAATTCACGGGCTGCTGGAACGGTACGGCGTCGGGGCGAAGGAACCTTTCTCCGGTCGGGTACAGGTAAGGGATGAGGGCAATCCAAGCCTCCAGGATCATAGCGATAGCCGGGAAACTCCGGTCCAGCTGTCCTTCTCGTTCTGACTCCGCCGTAACGGCAAAAAAGCCTTGATCGCTCAAGACTTCACAGCAGCAATAGGGATGTTCCGGCCTCATTGAAATGTGTTGCTTATTTGGAGAAGCTTAACAGCTGACCCAAGAAAGGACGTTTGCGCTGCGGAGCTTGAACGAGGATCTCCGCCTCGGGTTGGACACCGGCCTCCGGGAGAACTTCCGGATCCGGAAGAAGCTCCTCGAACAAATCGGCCGACAACGGCGACGACAGCTGTTCTTCCTGCAGCAAGCGGTAATAGCTTAGATTGTAAGTGCTAACCGCATCGCCTTCCTTAATCACCACACGGTTTTTACGATATTCGATCACTTTTCCGCTGACGACAGTAGTCCCGTACATAATGGTTCCTCCTCCGATCGATGGTAATCATCATTACCCCCGGCCAGGACGGATGAATCGGCGGAACAAGCGGAATCGGCTGTCGCAATCCTGAATAAACCTTGCCTTTAAGTATATTTCTATCAGAATACAACCGTCCGCTCTCCCGGCGGCACGATCGAAGCCGGTTGGGACTCTGCTTGCCGTCCGGCTGCCCGTGCTTCCTCTTCTCTCACGGAGGCGGCGGCCATCTTACTGACTCCTTGAAATATACCGCCTTCTTCAATGATGAACGAAGCGGCGTTCGTATTTCCGAACAGCTTGCCGGAAGCTAGAATTGTTAGTTTTCCTTTCGCGGTGACATTGCCGTGCACAGCTCCCGCTATTGTCACTTCCCTGGCAGAAATGCTGGATTTGACGACTCCGTTTTCACCGACAGCTACATCACCCTGGCAGTCAATCCCCCCTGTGACTTGGCCTTCGATGCGGACACCGGCTTCCGATACGATTTTGCCGTCAAATATAGTGCCTTCCCCCACCAGGGTATCCGTGGCATTTGGATTAAGCTTCGCTTTCTTTTTGCTGAACATGCTGCTATTTATCCCCCTTGCTTTCGTTTAAATAAAGCTCTGGATCTACTTTCTCCCCGTTTACCAAGATTTCATAATGCAAATGAGGGCCCGTACTTCTTCCTGTGTTGCCCAGCAGGCCGATGGTTTGTCCCTTTTGAACGGTATCCCCCTGCTCGACCTGGAGTTTGCTGAGATGCATGTACCAAGTCCTTAGTCCTTGTTTATGTTCGACTACAATATTCAGCCCTCTTGCCTTGTCTTCACCGGCTTCGACTACAACCCCGTCCGCCGTGCTGTAGACCGGCGATCCGACAGGACCGCCAAAATCGATACCCCCATGAAACGTGGGACGCGAAGTGAACGGATCTTCACGGTATCCGAATGCGGACGTGATCCGATGGGTGTCGGACGGCCATAGATTCGGCGTATGTCTTAATTCTCTTGCTTTTCTAAGCACTTCCTGCTTCACAAGAGTAAAGCTGCCTTGCAATGCGGCAAGCTGCTTAGATGAATTCTCGAAGGAAAGGCCCGCCTGCTTGGAAAGCTGTTCTATCCCCAATTCAGTCGCAGGGATTTCAGTGCCGCCTATGCCTTCTTTTTGTCGAAACAACGGGCTTTCTTTGCTCACTGTATGTGCAGGTTCCTTGGTTTTCGTATCTGAGGAATAGGAGCGCAGGTCGCTCTCCAGCTTCTTCATTTCCTCCACTTGCTGTTTCACTTCACCCGCTTGCCGGGATAATGCGATCACTTTATTCTGCATTTCTTCCAGCTGCCGGTTCTTATCTGTCAACAGCCTGTTCTTGTCCGTCAACTGCTGCTCGTAAGAAGCGGCAAGACCGTCCAATTGCTGTTTCAGCCCCATGTTAACCAACGCGGATTCCGCATGCCTGGCGTAGAAGAAAGCTGCCAATGTTCCCCCTGCAAGAAGGACCCCGATTATCGCGTAAGCTACGGCGTAAGGCAGATGAAATCTGCGGACCGAGGCAGCCGCGCCCGGGATCAGGACAATCGTAAAACGTTTCGTTAACCACTTGATGCTCATTCTGACTTCTCCTTACATGCTGCTTTACGTAGAAATATATGGAACAATAGTACCGCTTGTAATTCTACAAAAAAGGATAAAAACCTTCACATAGTCCTCCATTTCGCTAAAAATAGGTAAAAAGTAGCAGAGGAATCTATGCCTATAGATCGAAATAAAAGAAAGTAGATTAAGGGATTTAGGGGAGGAACCGCAAGTGGCAAAGCTAGCAGGAATCGACATCGGCAACGACAGCATTAAAGTCATCACGGACGGAAGCTATAAGCCGCTGATCGTGCCTAACATTATAACACCAGGCTATGACAGGCCTATCTTTCAGGAAGAGGATTCGGCGCTGAAAGCACTCGATGTCATCGTGTACAGCCCGGCACTGAAACAGAATAACCGCCGATGGTTCGTCGGTCAGCTGGCAACGGAGCTGGATGACAGCTACGAATTGGAAGAGACAGACAACAAGGCGCTGTCGGACCAATCGCTGATCGTCGCGCTAACAGGCCTTGCTTTGGCCGGAATCTCAGGCAGCGAGGGAGCTGCAGGCGGCTTTGCTCAGGCGGATGAAGTAGAGTTTGTTGTAGGAACGGGCCTTCCAGTGCGGACCTATGCAAAGTACCACGAATCGTTCGAGGCGCGTCTGGTCGGAGAACATGAAGTGACGTTTCTGACTACGCCGCAGCTGCGCAACCGGAAAGTCAAAGTCAGAATCCGCCGGGCCGTCGTTTCCATTGAGGGTGCAGCTGCTTTGTTTAATCTGGCTACGCATGAGAACCTCCAGGTGCGCGACGAAGAAATTTATAACGGCGTTATCGGCGTTTGTGAAATCGGCTCACTTACCACCGATCTGCCAGTCGTTAACCGAATGAGCATCGATAACAATTTCAGCTACGGCGAGCAAATGGGGATGGCCGTTTATTTGGATGCGATTATCCGGGATGTGGAAGATACATACCAATATTCCTTTGCGAGCCGCGCGAAGCTGGCCGCCCGCATCCGGAATAGGGATTATACAATTCAACGGATCGGTGAAGGCCAAGTGAGTATCCAGCCAATCGTCGATATGTATTTTCAGCGGGCCGCCCATAGAGTGGCTGAGCTGATAAAGAAGCGCTGGAAGAAGTACCCTGACATCCAGTGCTATTATGTTCTCGGCGGAGGAGCAGCCGCATTGAAGCCGTACCTGCAGGAAGCCGCCGGCACGATGAAGCTGCGCTTTATGCCTGAGAGCGAGCTCCAGAACATGTACGGCTACCTGAAAGTGGCCAAAAGCCGTATGAATCAGGCCGGTTACGCAGAAGCCGTAACCTAACGAAAAGAGGTTGAAGGACGATGTCCTTCAACCTCTTTATTCTAATGCTCCGATAGAACTTTAGATCGCCCAGTTTCCTTTGCGGAACACCGGTACAACCGTCCCGTCTTCCAGGATGCCGTCGATGTCCATTTCTGCGGAACCGATCATGAAATCAACATGCGTCATGCTCTGGTTGACTCCATGCTGCTCCAGTTCTTCCGGAGACATGGTCTTTCCGCCTTCGATATTGAAAGCGTACCCGCTGCCGATAGCCAGGTGATTGGACGCATTCTCGTCAAACAGGGTGTTGAGGAATAGGATGCCGGACATGGAAATCGGGGATTCATGCGGCACTAATGCCACTTCGCCGAGATAGTGCGATCCTTCGTCCGTATCTACGAGCTGCTGCAATATCGCTTCGCCCTGCTCCGCCTGTACTTTTACGATCCGGCCGTTTTCAAACGTCAGCTTAAACCCGTCGATCAAGTTTCCGCCGTAGCTTAATGGCTTGGTGCTGGATACATACCCGTTCACACCGTCTTTATGAGGGACTGTAAACACTTCCTCGGTCGGCATATTAGCCATGAAAGAAACGCCTATGGAGCTTACGCTTCCAGCCCCTACCCAATCATGCTTCGGATGAAGCTCAATTGTCAGGTCGGTGCCTGGAGCGGTGTAATGCAGTTTTTTGAAGCGCTTCGCGTTCAATACATCCACTTTTTTGTGAAGATTCGCATTGTGCTCTTCCCAAGCCTTCACCGGATCTGCGCTGTGCAGCCTTACGGAATCAAAAATGGCCTCCCACAGCTTATTTACTGCTTCTTCCCCTTTGGCATCCGTAAACACTTTCTCCGCCCAGTCCTTCGTGGAAGCCGCTACAACCGTCCAGCTTACTTTATCGGACTGAATCGCGCGGCGGAATTCTTTCAGCCCTTGGCCGGCAGCTTTCTGGAAGTTACCGATCCGCTGGGGATCAATGCCTTTCAGCAGATCCGGATTCGGCGCAGTAATCGAGATGAAGGCCGCCCCGTTCTCCACGAAGGTATTCCGCTTCAGCGTTTCCCATTCAGGGAATGAAGTGAACACTTCATCCGCCGCTTTCTCATACTTCAGGCGGGAGAGCACCTCATCCGTCCAATCAACGTGTACGTTGCTCGCTCCGGCCTCGTAAGCTTTTGCCGCGATCAGGCGGACCAGTGAAATGAATTCATGGCTCGCTCCATTAATAACTACTTCCTGCCCCTTTTGTACGTTTACGCCAACTTTTACAATTAATTCTGCATAAGTTTCCAGCTGCTGCTCGAATGTCGCCATCGATCATCGCTCCTTTAATCTATGTATGCTTCTATTATAGCTTATTCAGCGTTCCGGAAACAAAGGCCGGGAAATGGACCTAGCCCAGAAAGTCTCGGCCACATTCTGTGACCGACAACCGTGCCAAATGAATTGTATGCGATATATTGAACAACGATAAGCCGAAGATGGGCCGAAACGGAAAAATGGCAGGCAGGATGTCATTCCTGCACTGCCATTTATCATTATTTCAACTTAGATTACCGTCTAGCAAAGAATCCAACAAGCTCTTTAGTTTCTACATCGATTGCAACCGTGATAGGCCCTAACAGCTCATCTTGATCGGTGTTGTAAGTGACAGTCGCCAGCTTTCCGCCTTTGGCCTTCAGGTCAGCCAGAAGCTGCTTTTGACGGTCCGTTGTCGTCATCACGCTGACATCAGCAGCGGATACGAAGTTTACTTCCGCGTCCTGATGCTTAGTTGTAACGTGAGATTTTTGTTCTTTCGGAAGGAAGGACCATGCCAGATTGCGGTATTCCTTCACATCTACAGGAGCTTGAGTCTGCTCATCCAAAACTACAAGCACATGCAGCGGGCTTTGCGGCGGCAGGCTCTTCGTCGTCATCGGACCGTAGTAAGCGCGTACGTTCGAACCCTTTTTCAAAGCGTTCCAATCTACTGATTCACCTTGAGCATTCACAACCATTGTCTCTTTGCCTGCGGTCAACACGAGCGAAGTATCCTTGCCGTTTTCGCTGAAAGATACTTGCCAGCCGTCATCAGTCTTTTTCACATCGGAAATCGCCTGCTCTTTTACAAGAGACTCCCCTTGCACCTGCAGTTTCACCGCATGGGATTGACCTGGGTAGCTCAGCGCGATGGCAGGACCGTACTCCGCTGTAATTCTCATGCCCGCTTTCAAATCCGCTGCGGCAAAAGGCTTACCTTCCGCGTTCGTCAGTGCTGTTTCCTTATCCACAAAGAGAATAATCCATTTGTTCGGACCATGTCCCAATACTTCTACACGGACCTGGTTGCCAGCTGGTTCCGCACTTACGATTACGCCGGAAACCGGAATCAGCTTCTCTTCTTCAGAGCCGCCTCCTCCTTTAGTTCCCTGGATGTCGATGCGCTTGCCTTTGCCGTCCCAGTGCATGGTATACCCCATTGCCGTTGTAGTTTCTCTGGCAGGCAGGTACGCTTTGCCTTTAATATATACCGGATGGAGTGAGGTTGCCTCACCGTTCACCGAAATGCCGACATCGTTGCGCAGCACACCTTTTACCTGTTCGATTAAACCTTGCGCCCCGGCACCAGCGGAAGCCCCAAGGATCCCTACGCCTACGGTAAGCATTATCCATTTCTGTTTTTTCATGATCAATCTCTCCTTCGCTGTTGTTGTTAATACAGTACCAATGGCCTGTTCACATTCTCTCTAACGAGATACCTCCTCAATATGTTGCTCATTTCTGCATGCAACCTTTTAGGGAAATAGCCCGTTTATAATGGTTTAGACATACACCCGCAACTTTCGCAGTTGTGCTGGGCATCCGCCCATACCTTTTCTGGGCAGTCGCATAGACTGAAACTAGATCAAAGGAGGTTACATGGAAATGTCTTATGATGCTTACCGTAACGAGAATATGGCTACCGCCATGCCGCAGCCGCAGTACATCGTGGAGCCTTTCGTATTTCAAACCCTGTCTACCGTTATTGGCAAAAATGTCGCATTGGAAACGCCCCGGGGCATTATCCGCGGAACTTTGAAAGACGTGAAACCCGACCATATCGTAGTTCAGGCCAGAGACAGCATGTCCCTTTTCTTCATTCGAATTCAGCAGATCATTTGGATTACGCCTGAAATGTAAGCTTGTACGACAACAATCGCCAGAAAGCTTTCGGATAGGACACTCCTCCCCCTGGAGTGTTCTATTTGTGTCGATTTATGAATATACGTTAACAAGGTGAGACGGCTTACGCCGTCATTTTCATATTTTAAAATCCTTTATAGGGGGAATCCCGTTGATCAAACGTTTTAACAAAATTGCCATCGAGCTCCCGAAACCGGGGTACTCGGACGCAAACGCCGCGGCGGCGATGCAGGAACTGCTAGGGGGCAAATTCGGCGAGATGTCCACGCTGAACAACTATATGTTTCAATCCTTTAACTTCCGCGGCAAAAAGAAGCTGAAACCCTTCTTCGACCTGATCGCCAGCATTACGGCTGAGGAGTTCGGCCATGTCGAGATCGTAAGCACCGGTATCGACCTGACGTTAACCCCTTCGAGTTTCACAGCGGACCCGGATGCGGCACCATTACAGCCAGGTGTCGACAAAAGGAATTCACAGCATTTTATCTCCCACGCACAAACGGCCTTAGTTGCGGATTCCATGGGGAATCCTTGGCGCGGCGACTATGTGGTGAATACCGGAAACCTGGTATTCGATCTGCTTCATAACTTCTACCTGGAGTGCGGCGCCCGGACCAATAAAATGCGCGTATATGAAATGACCAGCCACCCGGTTGTACGCGAAGTGGTCGGCTATTTGCTTGTGCGGGGAGGCACGCATATCGTTGCTTACGCCAAGGCACTGGAAATGGCGACGGGTGCGGATGTGACCAAGATGCTCCCTATCCCGGACCTGTCGAACGACGCATTCGAAACCTCCCGGAAATTCCAGCACCTCTCCAATAAGCTTTATACGTGGAGCGACCAGGATTATGAAGATATCCGCTATATTTGGAAAGGTCAGCATCCTGAAACGAAGCAGCCGCTTGAAGTGATCACCGGGATGCCGGAAGGAGCGCCGAATATCGATTTGGAGGAAATGCCGGAGGAGTTTGCTCCCGGCGTGTCGAAGGGGGACTTTCTGGAAATCGCCAAAAGGCTGCAGCGGTCCGCCGGAATAAATCCAAGCTAACCCATACTTACAAACATCCCCCGCTGCAGGCGGCCAAACCGCTGCAGCGGGGGATATTCATGTATACCCTTTATTGTTGGCGGAAAGTGAAGTCTCCCGAGTCTGTGTTTACCTCAAACTTCTTCTCTCCACTCCCAAAGTGAGCCTGATAATTACCTTCTTGCGAATCATCCCGCATGATGCCGTCGAAATCCAGCTGTTGCTTTCCTGAATCCGTCGTATACTGAATTCTCATGGACTGCGGCTGCTCGGACAAGGTTACAGTAACGTCGCCGCTGTCCGTTTTCACCTCGGCGGTACGGTCCCACTGTTTGCCTGTAATAACAACATCCCCTGAGTCCGTTGTTCCTTTCAAATCCGCCAGCACGTTCACAAAAGACATTGTGCTGCTGTCGCCGTCAAACAAGAGCTTTTCCGCCTGGCTATCTTCCACTGTAACCTTTCCGGAATCACTGTCCACTTCCATTGAATCCGCCTGTACCCCGGTAATCACGGCGTTGCCGCTGTCTGTCCGAAGCTTGAAGGAGTCATATACTCTTTTGGGCAGCTCGACAGTCATATCCAGTTCAGCCATGCTGACACCGACGACAAACTGATCCTTCCAATCGGCCCGTATCGTCAGCGTATCTCCTGATTCCTCCGCAGTAAGCAGTAGCCGGTCCGCCTGGTGCAGGCTTACCTTTCCCGCTATGCTCACCTTCACCCGGTCTCCCTCCGCCGGAATGATCTTCATGTCGGCACTGTCAGCTACAATGACGGCTTTGACGGCTTTCGAATGTTCGACGATGCGTTCCAGGGACACAGGCTCTGTCCGGAACGTGAACATATCGCCTTTATTTATCGTGAGCGCTGTACCGGCCAGCCCGATGACCAGCCCTAGCAGCGCCATTTTGACACCTGTTTTCATGTCTCATTACTCCTTTACAATCTTCACGTTAAACCGGATATACCGGATGGTCCAAGCCAGAAACACCTTCGTGACAGCAGCCATTCCGTAAAAAATCAGGACGCCCAGCGAAGACAAAGTCAGCCCGACAAAGATACCTTGCAACATGCTGCCGCCTCCCCGGAACACCCCCGCACCTGCAAATACCAGTCCTGATAAGGAACATGCTGCACCCACAACCCATAAAGAAACTATGATTGCACATACTCCGATAAAAGGGGCCAATACGAACAAAAGATTAACAAACCCCAAACTTACTGCCGCGGTTACAGCTCTCATCACGTTAGTTATGCTGCTGTTCTCCTCAGCTTGGGTTACCCTGTAGCTCATCAGCAGCTCTTTCGCAATCATCTGGGGGTCCCCGAGCTCATCCGCCACCTCTGATTCCGGCCTTCCTTCCAATTCGGCTATACGAAAATGCTCCTCGTAATCGAACATCCACTCTCTTCTCAACACATCAGGCACACCGGCAAGAGACGACTCCAACTGGCTCAAAAATAATTCCCTTCTCATCTCAATCCTGCTCTCCTTCCGCTAACAAAGCGTTCACAGCTTCCGCAAACTGCTTCCACTCATCCTTCAAATCCATCATATGAAGCCTCCCTTTGGGGGTCAGGCTGTAATACTTTCGCGGCGGCCCTTCCGGCGACTCCTGCAAGTACGTGGAGAAGTACTCCTCCTGGGTCAGCCTGTTCAGCAGCGGGTAAACGCTCCCTACCGCCACCTCGAATTTCTCCGATATCTTTACGGCTAACTCATACCCGTAGCGGTCCCTTCTTGCAACCAGGGCAAGTACGCAGATTTCCAGCACACCCTTCTTAAACTGCACATTCATGGTCATCCTCCACCTATCCTTCATAACAAGCTATTCATCAATGTTGAATACCCATGTCTATAATATACTGCAAGCTATTCTATAATGCAATATAGTGTTTTTAAAAAAAGAAACCCTCCTAAGGTCTCTTCGTACTACATAGTATAGTTTCAAATAACCAAGGAGGTTGTTTCTATGCTAAAACATCTGCTCCAAAAATTACTTCATTCCCTGCTGGGTTCCAAATCGGGACACCATCGGCCGTACCGCCACTACAAACACAGCAGCAGTGATTATAAACATCAGCGTCCCGTCTACACCCGCCACTCCAGCTCGGACTTCGGGCATAAACATCACGGGCATGGCCATAAGCATTATAAAAACCGTTACGGCAGCTCGAGCTAAAGCGCCGATCTGACGCGTAGAAGTTCGATTAGTTCCGACCTGAATTCGGTCGCCCCGGAATAGGGTTGATCGATCTGCAGAAGGCGCCTTAGGGCGCCTTTTAGGTCTGGAGCCAGCTGAAGTTCCGTCTGCCAGTCCGCTTCCTCCTCTTCCTGTGGGGTTTCATAAGCCGAATAGAGCAAGAACAGCAGGAAATGGCCGAGCGCGTATAAATCGCTTGCCGGCTGAGGCGTACGCCTGAGCCTGTGTTCCGCAGCCGCCGCCGCATCCAGACCTTTCGGTTCCGGTTCGGGCTCCTCTCCGATCTTTCGGGCCAAGCCGAAGTCGATGACATGCAGCTTGCCCTCCTTCATTAGCACGTTCGGTATCCTCAAATCCAAATGAACGATCCCTTGGTTATGAATCATTTCTACCAGCCGTGTCAGTTCAAGCATCAGCTTCAAACAGTCTGTCTCGCTGAAGGTCCTTCCTTCCAGAAAAATCAGGTCCTCCACCGTCTGCCCCCGAATGTAATCCATGACGAGAAACGGCTTCTTCCTCCATTCGAACACTTCCGTCAGCTTCGGAATCTGAGCAAGGTCCAGCATTTGCAGGATATCCGCTTCCCGGGCCAGAAGCAGCCTTGCTTTGCTGCCTTTGCTGGGCTTGGCTTGCTTCAGCACAAATTCCTTTCCGGTCGCGAGCTCTTTGCCCACATAGGTAAGTCCGTAACTGCCTATTCCCAGAAAATGTTCAATGCGATACTTCTTTCGGACGATAAGCCCCGGTCTCAAGGGGAAGTCGATCCACGAAGCAGCCACCTGTTTTAAATATGCCAGCATGCAGTCAGGCCTCCCGTTCCCCATTCGTGACATGATGCCCTAATTGTAATACAGGTTGTTCAACGAAAAAAGACCCTTGCGGGTCCTCTCCGTGCTGCTATAACGAAGCCCGGTCCTGCGGGCCGGAAAGTACGTATACTTTCACATCTTTTTTCACGCCGAATTTCCGGGCTTTCTTCAGGTCTTTCATGAATACGTCAATCCTGGCCCCTTTGATGGCTGACCCGGTATCTTCCGCTCTCCGGATCCCGATTCCCTCAATGTAGACGGTGCTCCCGATGGGAATAATTTTGGGATCGACCGCAATCGTTCGGCCTTCCTTCACTTTCGCCCCGCTCGAGGTAATGCCGTAGGCCGGATGCGATGGCCTTTTGCCGGTTGACTCAAACCCTGCCGTGTAGGCGGTCAGCTTGGCCGTAATCACTTGCGCTACCACCTGCTTGCCTGCGAGCAGCGTTTTGGCGGCGGAAATTTGTTTTTGCGGCACCTCGAGCTGTGCCCCTACGGACAGCTGATTCGGATTATGAATCCGGTTGACGGCCTGCAAGGCATCTACGGTTACGCCGAACTTCCTTGCAATACGGTAGAGCGTGTCACCTGTGTTAACTCTGTATTTGAGCTGCTTAACTGCAGGTGCTGCAAGGTGAACCCCGCGGGATACAGGCTTGATTTGCTGGTTTACAGCGGCTGCGTTTTTTATAGTAGAATTCGGTTTCACTCTGCCAACATGGGGGTCGCTGCCGATGAAGTCATGTGCACTGACGGCTGCAGCGCCGAAAAAAAGGGAACAAAATAAAGCGGAAATCAACAGGCTGCTTTTAGCTGGAACATACCATTTCATATAGACACCCTCCCAAACTATGAAAGATTCATAGTCCTAGAGTCGCCCGTTTTGATAGATTGTAAACCTCGTCCGGAAATTTTTGAGAAAAAAGATGAGATGAACCCGTTTTTTTCACCGTTTTTTCACCAAGTCCGCGTAAAGTGATCCTTGTAAAACAAGACACCCATTCTCTAGGAGGAATTCACATGAATAAGAAAATGATTGCAGCAAGTTTGTTGGCACTAGCGGTAACGGCAGGAAACGGAGCATTGGTTACGAACAACGCCTGGGCGGCGGAAACGGTTCAGAAGGTTAAAGTCCATTTTGGCAAAGGACCGCGGTTTGCTCCGGACGGTGCTGAAACTGCAAAGCTGCTCGGCATGACGGAGGCGGAACTGCGCAAAGCTCTAAAGTCGGGCAAAACACTGGCCGCCATTGCAGGTGAACAAGGGGTAGACGTACAAAAAGTGATCGACCTCCAGGCGAAACCGATAATCGCTTCCCTGGAAGCGGCGCTCAAAGCCGGAAAAATAACGCAAGCGGAATATGATAAGGAAAAAACGGCGATTACCGCGAAGGTCACTTCAATGGTGAACGACGCCTTCGTTGGACGTAAGGACAAAATCCGCTTCGACGGCGGACATCACGAATTCGAGGCAGCTGTATTGAACAACCCTGAGTTCACTAAGCTTCTCGGTGTAACTGCTGCTGAGTTGAAAACAGCGCTGGGCTCCGGCAAAACGGTTGCAGTGGTGGCTAAAGAGAAGAAAGTAGAAGTCCAGAAGGTTATTGATCTGACAGCGAAAACGATGAGTGCGGTTTTGGATAAGCAGGTAAAGGCCGGCGCCATAACGCAGGCTGAATATGATGCAATCAAGGCAAAAGCTGCGGCATGGGCCAAGGACTTTGTAAATGAAACGAAGATCGGCAAAGGAGGCGGCTTGAAAGGACCCGAGGGCCACATTCGCTTCGGAGGGCCTGGCGTGTTTAAGGATACAGTCTTGGCAACCCTGTTCGGGATGACCGAAGAT
The DNA here is from genome assembly GCF_042684925.1 of Paenibacillus gansuensis. Classification (NCBI taxonomy): domain Bacteria; kingdom Bacillati; phylum Bacillota; class Bacilli; order Caryophanales; family Paenibacillaceae; genus Paenibacillus; species Paenibacillus gansuensis. Next base: position 110,759 of record NZ_JBHUME010000009.1, read on the forward strand.
GAGCTCCACACTGCGCTGCACGACGGCAAGTCCCTGGCTGCGATCGCAGGCGAAAAAGGCGTTGCTGTTTCCGCAGTAACAGCTCAGGTGACTAAAACGCTGACGGCAGAACTCGATAAGATGCTGGCTGACGGAATCCTTACACAGGCGCAGTATGATAAGCAAAAGGCCAATCTGGCTGCGACTGCAGCTGACATCGTCAACGGCAACTTCCCTGAAAAGGACGGCTTTGGCGGACGCGTCCACCACGGCGTCCACCACGGCGGCCCCGGTTTTGGCGGCCCCAGCTTCGACGGACCCGGCCCTGTAGACGGGAAGGCTCCGGCCGGCACTGAGTCAAAGGGTTCGGCGGAGCCTTCCAGTGCAACAGAGTCGGATCTATAGTCAGCTGGCAACTTGGGTCACCATTTGAGGAAGTTGGCTCAAGTTAGTGATATGTCATATCGCTAGCCGTGTCATCGGTCGAAGTTAGTGATACCACATAGCACTAAGCAGCTTTGATTGGCTAATTTAAGCAACATTTGATGAAGTTTGCGCGAACTAGTGATATGTCATATCACTAGCCATGTCGTTGCGAATAGTTAGTGACACCTCATAGCATTAAGTAAAACCAGCGAACCCACTGTACGATTACAGTAGACTCGCTGGTTTTTGCGCTTAGGTTACATTTCGCCCCAGAAGATTTCCGTCTCATAGTCAAAGGAGACGAGTCCCTCCCGTTTTGTCCGGTCGAATACGTCTTTGAGCGCCTTGATCATCGGTTCGTAGCGGTCATGTCCCGGAGGAGGCGCATAGGAGGAGCTTTGCAGCCGGCCGCACAATCCTTCAAAGTCAAACAATTGCCGATACGGGAACCGCTTCACCTGAAAGCTGCCCGGCGCAAAAAACGGCACCAATGCGGACTCGTCGATATTCTTGTGCTGCACTCGTTCGTAGTCCGTTCCATATTCACGAAGCAGCTGCTCATATTGCTCAAGAAACGGTGTTCCCGAGGTCAGCCTGGAGTTCCAGATCAGCACGGCCTTGCCGCCCGGCTTCAGGATCCTGGCAAATTCGGCTTGCGCTGCAGGGCGGTCGAACCAATGAAAGGACTGGGCGCACACGATAAAATCAACGGACCTCTCCGGCAACCCGGTATGTTCAGCCGTTGCAGCAACAGTGCGGAACCTCGGCTCCTCCGCCAGCACCCGCACCGCGGCTTCCCTCATGGCCCCGTTCGGTTCCACCGCGATCACGCTGCTTCCCCGTTCCAACAGCAACGCGGAAAAGATGCCCGTACCCGCGCCGATATCCGCTATCACCGAATCTCTGCGGAAACCTACTTTCGCATATAAATAGTCCAATGCTTCTACGGGGTAACCCGGACGGTATTTCACGTAACTGTCCACCCGGTTCGTGAATCGTTCCTTGCTGTCCATAGGCGCGCATCCTCCTTTTATTTTTCGCAGGCAATTCCGTCCTTGTCACGATCGCTCTTGGTGTTAGCCTCGTATATTTCCTTGGATACATGTGGAGCATACCGGGTTTTGCCGCCTTTGTTCTTGATGTTGGCAGCGCGGGCTACTCCTCCTTTATACACTTTGTTCAATTCGGTGCAATTTTTAAATTTTTTGCCTTCTGCCTGGGCCGTCGGGGTAAGAGGAAAGGACACTGCCAGCACGAAGCAGACAAACTGTACAACCGCTTTTTTCATGTTGTGCTCCTTTCTTTGCTATGTAGAGGAAAAGGTGAATTCATGTTCCATTTTACTATAAGATTTGGGATCATACCCCTCTTCCCAACAAAAAAAGGCCGCACGCAGCAAACCTGCGCACGACCTCCGTGAAACCTAGTCCTGCTTCTTGGTACCCGTATAAATGTAGACTGCATCTCTAAGAAATGCTGCGGTTCCGGGCTGTTTGGCATCGTAGTAAGCGGTAAACCGTTCGTCGTCGACGTACATTTGCGCCAGCCCTGCATGGGCTTCCTTACTGTACGAATCCCAGTAGAAGGTCAGCCATTGCTTGTGCAGATCGGCCGCTTTTTGCGCCAATTCCCCTGCCGGATCGCCCGTTTGGAAAGCCGCCGCCAACGTATCGGTAACCTCTTCCGTCAGCCGGGTCAATTGTTCATGCTGCTCTTCCGTCATGCCCTTTACTTTGGCGTTAGACTTATTTACTGTGTCGTCGCCGTATTTTTCGCGTACTTCTTTCCCGTATTTCGCCTCGTTATCGTCAATCAGCTTTTGCTTAAAGCCTTCAAATTTCTCTTTGTCACTCATATTGGACATTCTCCCTTCCGTTTGGGCAATCGTCTTTTCAACATTCCGGATTAACAGATCGAGCTGCGCCCTCCGGTCCAGGAGTTTCTCCCGATGTTCCTTCAGTGCGTGTGCCCCGTCAAAATCCGGATCGGTCACGATCGCCTTAATCTGCTCCAAGCTAACGCCAAGCTCCCGGTAAAAAAGAATCTGCTGCAGCCGATTCACTTCCGCTTGCCCATAAATGCGATACCCCGAGGTGTTTATCCTTGCCGGCTTCAGAATACCCAACTCGTCGTAATATCGAAGCGTCCTGGTGCTGATCCCGGCGAGCTGCCCGAGCTTTTGCACTGTATATTCCATCTGATTCCCTCCTGACAATGTTCACTTTACACCTTTACGCAACGTCAATGTCAATACACCCGTTATTCAAAATTTTTACATGAGAAAAAGCCTGCCCCCTTGATGGAAGAAGACAAGCTTTGCGCGCGGTACTACAGTTGAACTTCCTTGATGATTCTCGCCGGATTACCGCCGACAATGACATTGTCCGGAACATCTTTGGTCACCACGGCACCGGAAGCGACGACTACATTGTTTCCGATCGTTACGCCCGGATTGATTACGGCACGTCCGCCAATCCACACATTGTCGCCGATCCGCACCGGCTTGCCGTACTCCAGCCCTGTGTTGCGCTCCGCCGGATGAATCGGATGCGTCGCCGTGTAAATATGAACGCCCGGAGCCATGAAGCAGTTTTCGCCGATCCGCACCTCGCACACGTCCAGAATGACACAATCGAAATTGGCAAAAAAGTTGTTCCCCAAATGTATGTTATACCCGTAATCACAGCGGAATGTCGGCTCGGCATACAGCTCTTCCCCGGTAGATCCGAACAGCTGCTTCAACAGAGTTTTGCGCTTATCGTATTCCGTTTCGAGCGTTTCATTAAATGCGCGGGTGAGCGCCCGGGCTTCTTCCCGTTCTCTAAGCAGCACAGGGTCTCCTGCGTGGTACAGGTCGCCTTGGAGCATTTTTTCTTTCGGAGTGCGGTTGTCAGTCATAGGATGCATTCCTTTCCAAGTGAGCATGTTGATCGTACTTATCATACACTTCGGGCCATGGATTTCAAAATACCGGTCACTGCAGCATGTCCACAAACCTTCCTATTTATCTTTCAAACGCTGCGAGCATCGGCACTTCATGCAAAAAAAGCCGTCCCGCCTAAGCGGGACAGCCTCTCTGCTATTATTGCTCCGAACTCAAATCGCATTCTTCGAGTTTCAGCAGTTTGGTCCGATGCTTGAATTTATATCCCAGCCAGAAGATCAGGAACAGCGGAATTCCGATATACGAGGCTATCAGGTACACCCAGTCTACCTGTCCGTCGGAAACCGCCCCGATCGCTTGTCCGATAATAACAACGATACACATGACGGCCGCCAAAAGCGGGCCGAACGGGAACCATCTAGAACGGAACGGCAGCTCCTCAAGCGATTTACCTTGTGCCTTGAAGGCGCGGCGGAACCGGTAATGGCTGACCGCGATGCCAAGCCAAGCGATAAATCCGGTCATCCCGGATGCGTTCAGCAGCCAGATGTATACTTTCCCGTCTCCGAAGAACGAGGAGAAGAAAGCGAACAAACCAATGGCCGCCGTCACCATCAGCGCAGCCACCGGAATGCCCCGGCCGTTCAGTCTGGACAGAAACTTCGGCGCTTTGCCTTCCTTCGCTAATACCCACAGCATCCGCGTGGAAGCATACATACCGGAATTGCCGGCGGATAGAACAGAAGTCAGGATGACCGCGTTCATTACAGACGCTGCGACGCTGAGGCCCGCTTTTTCAAACAGGATGGTGAACGGGCTCAAGGTAATCTCGCTGCTGGCCAGATTCTCATTTGTATACGGAATCAGCAGCCCGATCACAGCAATCGCCAAAATATAGAACAACAGGATGCGCCAAAAAACGGAACGGATCGCACGGGGCACGTTCTCCCGCGGGTTTTCGCTTTCTCCTGCGGCAATACCCACCAGCTCTGTACCCTGAAAAGAGAAACCGGCTGCCATGAATACGCCCAGAATGGTCAGAAACCCGCCCGGGAACGGCGCGTCCCCGCCGGTAAAGTTACTTAACCCCGGAGCATCCCCGCTCCAAATGCCGACTATCATCAGAATCCCGACTGCAATAAACACGATCACTGTAATGATTTTAATCATAGCGAACCAGTACTCGGATTCCCCGTACCCTTTGACCGACAGCAGATTCAGCCCGACCATCAACACAAGGAACAACGCGCTCCACAGTACCGAATTACTGTCCGGGAACCAATATTTCATAATTAATGTAGCTGCGGACAATTCGGCCGCAATCGTAATCGCCCAGTTGTACCAATAGTTCCAGCCGAGTGCGAATCCGAAAGCCGGATCAACGAACCGGGTTGCATACGTACTGAAAGATCCGGGAACCGGCAGATACGCAGCCATTTCCCCCAAACTTTGCATAAGAAAATATACCATAATGCCGATCAGCAGATACGCGAGCAGTGCTCCACCCGGGCCGGCCGAATGAATCGCGCCGCCGCTGGCAAGGAACAAGCCTGTACCGATAGAACCGCCAAGGGAAATCATCATCATGTGGCGTGACTTTAATCCTCTTTTGAGTTGTTGTTGTTGTGACATGTTCTCTTTGAAGCTCCTTCCTGATATAAAAACCCCGGAGGGCGTGAAAATGACTAGCTGCAGAATACATAGGCGTCCTGAATCCTAAAAGTGCTTTAAATACTGCACTTTATACAACATTATCCCGGGCAAAACAGTCTGTACACTCAAAATGTTGCAGCGCGTACACTATTTTTACCCATGCTGAATCACTTTCAGTACAAAATGTTGTACAAACTGCAGCAATGTCCCATTTTACAAAGAAAAACCCGTTAAAAAGTTGTATAAAATACAACATGAAAGGCCTAAACCGATATTCCAACGACGTACTTCGAGGGATGCAGGCGACGAAAGTTCCGGGATAACATAAAAAAGCCGCCCGAGTGGATTCGGGCGGCTTTGAGCTCGTAATAGTCAGCCTGGTTTCCCTCATCGTACCCATGGTGAAGATAGCGCAACACGACGGCATTGGTAAGCAGCCCCCGTGACAGTTCCGTTCCTTTCGGAAACGGCCCCAGCCCGGACAAAAGATGGATCGTCCAAGCTTCGGCGGTAGTTCCTTTCTTCTCGGCTTCCCAGGCTTCCTCTTCAGCCTCTGCCGGAATACTCTTAACTACCGCGACCTCTACCTCACCTGTGTGATGAGGTGTTTCGTATGAATAAGCATTTCACTATATTAATTAACCACTGGATAGAATTCAATAGGAATGTTTTGGAATTGGAAAAATGCCATCGATACATGGACCGTTATGGATCCGTCTATCGTTATTGTATCTGATAATTCCCAGAGTATGAAACGCTCACGCTAATACCAAAAGGTAGGATAGTTTCGGTTACGATCCATGTTATTCACAATGAGCGCGAAGACAACCACAATCACGGAACCAAGCAGTACAGGTGTCAGCAGGAACGACCATCCGCTCCCGGCCATGATTACCACGATCGGATCGGCGCCGGCCGGCGGATGTGTCGTTTTCGTCAGCATCATGACAGCTATAGCGGTTCCAACCGCTGCACCCGAAACCCACATGTTCTGGCCGAAGCTATGATAGAAAACCAGACCGACGAAGGTGGACAAAAAATGCCCGCCAATGATATTTCTGGGCTGTGAGAGAGGAGCGTCCCAGATGCCGAATGCCAATACGCAGCTTGCTCCGAACGGGGCCATAATCCAGATAACGGAGGTTAGGTCGGTCAGCAAGCTTAGCACCGCAATCGTTACAAATCCACCTGCAAAACCGATAAATGCGTTCCGTGGAGCAACTTTTAGCGGACTTCTTCCCGCGCCTTTCATTTTACGAAAAAGATCCCATGGTTTCATCATCGTTCCTCCAATAACGGGTTTACAGGCGAATACTCGTGAAATTCCCATAGGATCGGCGTGTCATTCTCTATTTGGAGCACATCGTCAATCTCGTACCGGATAAGTCTTTCCGCTCCCGGGAACCGGGACACTTGCTCATGGTCCCATATAATCTCGGCGCGTCCGCTCAAATGCAGCGAATGACCGCCGTTAAAATCAATAAACAATAATCCGGCGGCCGGATTGCTATAGATATTACCAAGCGTATTGAACATGGAGTTGCCGAAGTAATCGGGAATGAGGAGGGATCGATCATTGGCAACCGTTACAAATCCAGGAAGCCCGCCCCGGTGAGAGGCATCCATGTTCCCTTCCGAGCTGACACTTCCAATAAAGAAGGTATCCGCCTTGCTGATCCATTCCTGTTGGTTAGGACTGATAACCCGGCTGCGGTCTGCCGTTCGTTGGGTCCGGTGAAATCCGCCGCTAGGTTGCAGCGATCGTCTCTGTATGAATTTGGGGCAATTGCCGTATACTTGTTCTGTTGTCACTTCCAGCCGCCGGTCTCCGTCGAAACTCCCTTTTCCATTGATTCTCAGGCGGATTCTTCGGTTGAAATCGATCGCTAAAAGACCGATCTCCGGATGGTACTGCAAATTACGAAGGAGGGGGTCGCTCGCGGCAGGACGAGCTGTAACGGTCATTTCTGTCTCTGCAGAAACATCGATGAACCCCGGCTCGCCAGTCAAAAATGAGCACCATACCTTCCCGTCATCCCCCATAGTTGAACCAACGATAAGCGACTGTATCTGTAAATAAAGTATCGCGCCTTTAAACAAGGAAGGCCTAATGCCAGCACCGTTCTGCTCTGCCGCAAATTGTTCTCCCGCCAGCATTTGAACGGCCAATTCCCCTGGATGATATACATCGCTCATCATTGCACCTCCTTTTTTACCAAACCTAAACTCATTAGGTGTATTATATATTGTGTTTTTTAACCTGTAAACATGTATTATGTAGGTTAATAATATCACGCATAGAAAAAGCCCCAGATGAAAAATCCAGGACTTCTAACGTTACTCTGCCTCTGCTTCTTTGCTCTTCCGCCGTTTCAAAAAAGCTGTTACTTTCATTCGGTTGCCGCATGTTTTTGGGCTGCACCAGCGGCGGATGCCATTCTTGCTGTGGTCATAAAAATAAAGAACGCAATCCGGATTCCCGCACTTTTTGACCAGTCCAAAATCGTAATACGCAAACAAATCAACCGCAGCCTCCGCTATGGGAATGAGCAAATCCGACGGACTCCGAAACTCAGTCTGCCGTTCGACAGCAAATCTGTTTCCGGTTCTGACCAGTCTTGTTGTGACGACCTGATTTATTAGGATACGGTTCACTCGACCTAGATCCTCTTCTGCCAACTCGTCTCCAAGCATGCTTTGCCTGACCATTGAGAGCAGGCTGGTTCGAAGTTCGATTGCATCCTTTACGGCCGAATCAGCTTCCTGGCTGGGCCACTTATCTTTCACGGCACTGATTTGTTCCGCGGTAAGAAGACTGCTCAAGGACAGCCATTTCAGCAGGTCATCCCATGATTTCAGCAGATCCGCAGGCTTTCCGTTGACGGTAATTTTCGTGTTGATATAATCCAGTGCTGTATGGTTCCCTATAAAATAAAAGGACGGAGCAATTATTTTGGGCATCCTCCGCACTCCTTTTTGAGCATATTTGCTCATTATTATAGCCCTTTCTCCGAGGTTAGCCTAGAGTCTTGTATTTACCCCTGTCCCTCGGCTGCCCGAACGAACGCTCTGGCCGACTCCGCGATCCGGTCGAAGCGTCCTTCACGGATGGCCTGCTTGTCCGCCAATGAGCTTCCAAGTCCCACCGCGGTAACGCCCGCTTGCAGGAAGTCAGGGAAATTCGCCAGTGTCACCCCGCCCGTTGCGATCATCGGAATGGAGTCAAGCGGGGCGCGGATTTCTTTGATGTAGTTTAAGCCGAGCGTGGCGCTTGGGAAAATTTTCACCGCTTTGGCTCCTGCGTTCCAGGCGTTTACGATTTCTGTCGGTGTCATAACTCCAGGATACACATCAATTCCTTGCTTGATTCCGTACTCCACTACTTTGGGATCAAAGTTGGGCGAGATCATGAACTGGGCGCCTGCAGCAGCAGCATCTTTCGCCATCTCCACATTCAGTACCGTGCCCGCGCCTACATACAGACCTGCGTCGTACTTCTCCCTCCACCGGTGGATCATGCCAAGCGCCCCCGCCGTATTTAAAGTCGCTTCCACGAGCCGAATGCCGCCGTCCGCCAGGGCCTCTACAACCGCGTCCGCCTCCTGATCGGAAAGTCCCCGGAGGATGGCAATGATTTTATGCCTAACAACCGCTTCAAAAGTACTCAAATCCCCTTCTCTCCTTCCTGCGAATAGGTACAGGGTTCCTGTGGAAACCTGAAATGATTGCCTTACTTACCTTACTCCCGCACATCATAAGCGCGTTTTAGCCGCCTGTCAACCGGGGTATTGACGTAAAGCAAGCAAAACAACCGGTACGCCTGATACCGTCGGGGAGAAAAGCCATGATCATTCGTCTTGGTTATGTTTCGATCGCTTTAAGCATTTTTAATAACACGCCGAGTTCGACTTTTACTTATAAACTGTTTTCCCAGCGGCCCCGGGAAGAGGCGCTTCAGCATGCAATCGAGGTAGGGCGGGGCAACTTGGAGGCAACAAAGAGAATTTTGTATTTTAACGCCGCTCACGGCATCCGCGTCTTCCGCCTGTCCTCCTCCCTCATCCCTTTGGCCACCCATCCGGATGTCATGCTGGACGTAGGCTCACTTTATAAGAAAGAACTAAGGGAACTAGGCGATTTCGCCCGCCGCGAGGGTATCCGGCTCACCATGCATCCCAACCAGTTTACCCTGCTGAATGGAAGCGATAAGGTAGTTTCTGCGGCCATCGAGGATTTGCAGTATCACGCGGCGATTCTGGACGGCATGGGCATGGACGAATCCGGAGTCATCAACATTCATGTGGGGGGCGTTTATGGAGACAAGGCTTCCGCTATCCAAAAGCTCTATGACCATTACCCTTCCGTCCCTGACCTCATCAAGCGCAGACTCACGTTCGAGAACGACGACAAAACCTATACGTTAGAGGAAACCGCCGCCGTTTGCGAACATCTCTGCAGACCGCTGGTGCTGGATCTCCATCACGATTGGTGCACCCCTTCTTCTGTTACCGCTATCGACATGCTGCCGAGGATCCGCTCTACTTGGGGGGACATCCCGATGAAAATTCATGTTTCTTCTCCCAAAAGTGAAAAAGAGTTCCGCGCGCATGCTGACTTTGTGGACCCGCAGCCTGTAGCTGACTTTCTTCGTGCCTGCAAGGAGGCGGATATGGACAGCCTGGATGTGATCGTCGAGGCCAAAATGAAAGACCATGCCGTCTTGAAGCTGGCCGAGGAACTGGGCAAAATTAGAGGGGTGAAGCGGATCGACGGAGCCGTTTTGAAATGGTAGCTTACAATGCAAAAACCCCGAAGCACGGACGATTCCGCCGCATTCGGGGTTGCATTATCCTCTATAGCTGTCCCTCCAGCGGAGCAGCCGGTTCTCCAGCACACGCACAATAGAATCAGCCAGCTTGCCGACAACTGCAAAGAGCAGGATCCCGACAAAAACTGCTGCTGTTCTGGAGAACTGACGGGCATCCGTGATCATATATCCGATGCCTTCGCTTGAGCCCATCAGCTCCGCCACGACCAAGCCGAGCCAGGAAACGCCGAGGGATAGCCGAAGACCAAGCAGCACATTCGGCAAAGCTGCCGGGAGCACCAGCTTGGTCAGCTGCTTCCAGCGGTTGAACTCGAGCACCTTGGCCACATCGAACAGCTTGGAGTCCACGCTGCGCACGCCCAGGAATGTGTTCACATACAGCGGGAAGAAGGCGCCCAAGGCGATCAGCAGTATTTTGGACATTTCACCAAACCCGAACCACAAAATAAACAGCGGCGTAATCGCCAAATGGGGAATGGTCCGAAGCATCTGAAACGACGGGTCCAAATGCTGCTCCGCGCTTCGGAACAATCCTACGAGCAAGCCGAGAGACAAGCCCAGGGATCCTCCCAGCAAAAAGCCGAACAACGCCCTTACTACGCTCACCCGCGTATGCTGCCATAATTCACCTGATAGCGTAAGATTCCAGAATTCAAGGGCGATATCCGCAGGCGACGGCAGCATCGTTTTCGATATCCACCCCTGAAACGAAGCCAACTGCCAGACAGTAACTAACAATACAGGCAGCACTAAGCCCCTTAAAGCCAAAATCCACTGTTTCTCTCCTATTGCTGCACGTTGTCGTTTGCCTTTCCGAACCGCCTGCACCCGCGGCAAGGCCGGTCCGGCAGACGATGTCAATTCATTCCCGGTTGTTAACGACATGGATAATCACCCCCGTTAAATAACGAACTCTACTTCGGCGTCTTCATTATGTTCAAAGGTCTCCAGCACTTGCTTGCGGAGGTCTTGAAACGCTTTGCCGGATCTTTTTCTCGGATAAGGAAGGTCCACAGGGAGGATCCGTTTGATCGCGCCCGGCCTCGCCCCCATCACGACGATCCGGTTCGACAGGAATACAGCTTCATCGATATCGTGAGTGACGAAGAGCATCGTTGTGCGGTTTTTCTCCCATATATCCAGCAGCACTTCCTGCATATGCTGCCTGGTGAACGCGTCCAGCGCCCCGAACGGTTCATCCAGCAGCAGCACTTTCGGATTACGGATTAAGGCGCGTGCAATGGCCACCCTTTGGCTCATCCCGCCGGAGAGCTGCTTCGGAAACGCTTTTTCGAATCCTGTTAACTTGACGAGTTTGATAGCTTCCTGCACCCTTTCGCGGACATCCGGGCTGTGAAGGGGCAGGTCGGCGGCGATATTTTTCTCAACGGTCAACCAAGGAAACAGCCTGTGCTCCTGAAAAATAAATCCCTGCTGTCTGCTCGGTTTCTCCACCTTCGCCCCATCCAGCTGCAGGATGCCTTCATAATCCAGGTCGAGCCCCGCCGCGATTTTCAGCAGTGTGCTTTTGCCGCAGCCGCTCGGGCCGATGATGCTGACGAACTCTTGGTCCTTCACGGACAGATTCAAGTCTTGCAGCGCTTTGGTCGTTTCCCCTTCTCCATAAAAGGTTTTGTTCAGATGACGGAATTCCAGCAATGCACTCATCAGCTTGCCTCCTTTGGATAAGACGACGGCTCTTATTCAGCAAAAAAGGCGCCCGCTGCACCAAGTGCAGAAGACGCCTCCGAAGGAACGGTCGGCTCAATATAACTTACAATTCATATAAGATTACTTTGTTTTTATAACTATACGTGATCGGGAATCCGCCCGTCAACCCTTATTTTTCGGATCAGGTCAGAAGAGTCTCCAGATGTCCGGGGTTTCTGCACCGACGTACCACGCAGCCACGCCTTTAAGGCGGTATTGTTTGACCAGGTCGTATCTTAGCCGCGTGGAAAGCTCGTCCTCCAGCCACAGCTGATGAAGCTTTCCGTTTACCGTGTAGGCGGCATAGCGTTGTGAAGCTGCAGGGTCCCATTGGATTTGGGCATGGTTGGATTTGATCCGGTTCACTGCCCCCTGCATCGTCAAGTCCGTGGAAGTCACCTTGCCTGTTGCTTGGTCTGTAACCCACTGACGGGTATAGAACGGGATGCCCAGGATGATTTTATGGGAAGGAACGTCTTTCATCAGCTCCGTGATTCCGCCGCGTACCCATGGCAGAGAGGCAACGGGACCGGGATGGCTGCTGCCGCCCCAGTGCTCTTCGTAGCCCATCATGATGAGATAGTCCGCCGCTCTCCCCAGCGCCGCCCGGTCGAAGCTTCCGGACCAATTCGGATCGGGGTTGGTGCGGGTGACGTCGACGGAGACGATTTTGCCTTTTGGCGCTAAAGCTGCTTTCAGTTCCTTGATGAAGTTGACAAAGTCCTGACGGTTGCGCAGATCGATATTCTCAAAATCGACATTCACGCCGTCCGCACCGGTTCGGATCAGAGAGTCTCTGAGCTTGATTACGAGCTTATGGCGCTTGGCGGCATCGGAAAGTACGGTATAGGTCAGGGTTGCATCGAACCGGTTCCCGAGCAAAGGCCATACCCGCTTCCCCCTGTTGTGCATGGCTTGCACGTAGCCGGCGTTTTCGTTAATGGTAACTACGGACGGGCCGGAGTTGATGACAAACCATCTAGGGGATACCACGTTCAGATTCGGCCGGCTGCTCTGACGGATGAGAGTCGCGGCGTTAGTACCAAAGTTCCAGCCGAAGATCAGGGCGGACTGCTTTTTGAACCGCAGCTTCGAATGGCGGACCCAGCCTTTACGGCCTCCGAGCAGCTGCAGCTGAACGTAAGTGTCCGGGATGCTTAGCTTTTGTCCAACGGTTATGTTGTCGCCCGCTAGGTGATTCCACTGTTTCAGGCTGCTGACAGTCACCTGGTAGCTTTGCGCAATGACGTATAACGTTTCTTTGGGCTTCACAGTATGAATACTGCGTAATGTGTCGCCTGCAGAGAAGCCGAGTACGGGGTACTCAGCTCCTTGAGCCATGCGTGAGATGACGGCGGAATCTTGGTAAGCTTCAGCGTAGACTTCGGCTGCAGACGCAGTAACCACCCCGGTTTGAAAGGAGTAGCCTGCGGCGACGGCCGGGGCTGGTGAAGCCATATATGTGAGCAGCAATATAAATAAAGTTAGGGACAAGCAAAATGGAATGCTTTTTCGCATGATGACGGCCTCCTGTGAAACAAAACCATAATTAAATTTGATAAACATGAACGTGAACAAGGCATTTCCCATCGTACCGCTAACTTAAAGAAAGTGTAAGTGTGGTTTGTTGGGGATGGGACCAAGTTGTGGAAATGGGATTGGGATGGGTAGTTGGTTGTACTTGGTTACTTTGGTGCGGATGGGTGTGGGGAACGGGTGCTCAAGAGTAATTTTGGCCGTTGCGCAGCGGAGTGTGGCTATAGCGGTACTTTTGGGCGCTGCAGTGTGCGAGTGTGGGCTGTAACGGTACTTTTGGGCGCTGCAGCTTGGGAGTATGGGCTGTAGCGGTACTTTTGGGCGTTGCAGCTTGGGAGTATGGGCTGTAGCGGTACTTATGGGCGTTGCAGCTTGGGAGTATGGGCTGTAACGGTACTTTTGGGCGTTACAAGACAGGGAACGTACAAAGAGCCGCAGGAAGCGGCTCTTTTTTTTAGCAATATTAGTCGCTGCCCGGCCAGCCGAACGGATAGGCATCCGAGAGCGAGACGGGCAGGCGCCCTTGGGCCGGGATGCGCCCGGCGAGGACCTTGGCGAGCGACTGCATCGCCATGGGACGGTTCTCGTAGGCGCATAAGTAGGTTTTCACTTCAGGGAACTCGGACAAATCGTACGGGTTTCTGGTGGAGGCGACGACGAGCTTCAAGCCGTCGATGGCGCCCAGCGCCTTGACCAGGCGCACCTGGCCGGGCGCGAGACGCGACACAGGGTTATGTGTCGCGACGACAACCTGCCGGCGGGTGCCCGCCGCCTCCAGCACGGAAGCGATCTCCGCTTCCGTGGGGTCCAGGCCGATGGCGGTTTCGTGCACATCGGCGATATAAGCGGATAACGCGGTGCCCAGCGTGATGTCCTGCTCGAGGATTTCCACGACCTCCGTGGACTCACGGGGTTCGGCCCACACCACGAGCGTCCGCTCCTCCGCCGAAAGCGGGAGCTGACCCTCGTCCTTCACAAGCGTGATGCTGCGCTCGCTGACGCGGCGCACCGCTTCCCAATCCGCCGGCTGCCCGAACTGGGCCCGGAAGCCGGCGGAACCCGCCTCCGCGCCGGGCTCCGCCATCCGGCGCTTCGCCTTCAGCGCAAGCACCCGACGCACGGAGGCGTCGATGCGCGCTTCCGCCAGGCGGCCGCTCCGCACGGCCGCCGTCACAGCCTCCACCGCCGCGGCTTGCTCCGCGAAGGTGTGGCTGACCAACACCAGGTCCGCACCCGCTTCGATCGCGAGCACGGCCCCCTGGGCAACCCCGACGCCCCGGGAGATGGCATGCATCTCCAGGCAGTCGGTGACGATCACGCCGTCAAAGCCCAGCTTCTCCCGGAGCAGTCCGGTCAGGACGCTGGGCGACAGCGTGGCGGGCAGCGGTTCCCGTTCCACCGCCGGGAACAAAACATGCGCGGTCATGACCGCGTCCACGCCCGCCTCGATCGCCCTCACGAACGGCACGAGCTCTACCCGCTCGAGCCTCTCCATCCCGTGCGGCACGCTCGGCAGGCCCAAATGCGAGTCCACGTCCGTATCGCCGTGGCCCGGAAAATGCTTCACCGTCGCCGCCACGCCCGCCTCCTGGAACCCCCGGACCGCCTCGGCTCCGAACTCGCCGGCCAGCTCCGGCTCCTCCCCGTACGACCGGATCCCGATCACGGGGTTCAAGGCATTATTATTCACGTCGACACTCGGCGCGAAATTCATCGTAATGCCCAGCTGCCGCAGTTCCCGTCCGCTGATGCGCGCCGTCTCATAGACCGCCTCCGCGTCTCTCGCCGCGCCCAGCGCCATCGCACCCGGAATCAAGGTAACGTCCCGGTCGATTCGTGAAACCATGCCGCCCTCCTGGTCCACGGCAATGACCAAGGGTATTCCCTCCCGATACACCTGCGGATGATCCTGCGATTGATCCTGCTGATGTTTCACCTGATCCACCGCCCGATTCACCGCCTGCAAATCAGCCGACAGCCTCGCGATCTGCTCCAGCTCTCCCACATTCCGGCGGAAATAAATGACCCCGCCGACATGATACTTCCGGATCATCGTACGGATTTCCTCGGTGACCGCCTGGCCGTGAAACCCGCACATAAACAGCTGGCCGACTTTCTGCTCCAGCGTCATCCCGGACAACACTTCTTTTGTCCGATCTCTATCAGAATTTGCACTCTTACCCATAGCCCTCTCCCCCTCTGCTCACAAGCGCCTATCCTGCTCCCCCGACAAAGGCAGCACACACCGAATCGTCGTGCCCTCCCCGGCCAACGAGCAAATCCACAACCCATAATCCGGCCCATACTGAATACGGATGCGATCCGCCACGCTCCGCAAGCCCAGTCCTCGGCGCTCTGCATTCAGTCCTTGTTCTTCCTTACGGCGATCTGCATTCAATCCCTGCTCTTCCTTACGGCGCTCTGCATGCAGCCCTTGCTCTTCCTCGAAATCCTCCTGCCCCTCGGCCATATACTGAAACTTCGCCAATATGTCATTAGGGATGCCTATCCCGTTATCTTCTACCGTTAACAAAAGTCGTTGGCCGGACGCCTTCGCCCTCACCGTGATGATACCTTTTCGCTCTAAGCCTTCGAACCCGTGCTGGATGCAGTTTTCCACCAGCGGCTGAAGGGTCAGCTTTTGAATAGAAACGCTCAACAGCTCGTCGGGAATATCCAGTTCATATTCGAACACATCCGCGAAACGGTACTTCTGAATCTCCAAATAACTCTTGAGATGCTCCACTTCCTGGCGGAGCGAAATTTCCTCTTTGCCCAAAATGCTGATCCGCAAAATACTCGCTAACCGCAGCACCATCTGGCTGACCTTGCGCCCGTCATTTTGCATGGCCAGTGCGTTGATGGATTCCAGTGTGTTAAACAGAAAATGCGGTTTGATCTGCGCCTGAAGCACTCTCATCTCGGCTTTGTTCTTGCGTTCCTGTTCCCTTTTGACTTGTCCCAGCAGCTCCTGCACCCGCCCAATCAGGCTGTTGAATCCTTTGGACAGCAGGCGCAGCTCATCCGTCCCGCGCTCCGGCACCCGAATATTCATTTCTCCGCTCTCCACCCGCCCCATAAACCGGACGATCCGGATGATATGCTTTGCAATACGGTTTACGAAAAACAGAATGAAAACCAGCGCAGACAACAACGACAAACTAATGATCACGATAACCCATTGGGAGTATTGCGTAATTTCACGGGATAATGAGCTCCAGGACGCCACCGACACCAAATGCCAGCTCTCTTCCTGCAGGGAAATCGTCGACACCACGCTGTCTTCTCCCGCAAAAGAAAGCCTCTCGCTCCGGTAAGGCTGCCCCGTTGGCAGTTCCCCGCCGAGATAATCCTTCATGTGTTTGCCGTGGATCAGGTCCGAGCTGTCGAACAAAATCAGCCCGTCATCGTTCACAATAAAGAACCGGGTCTCATAGATTTCCTGATTGAAACTAAAATAGCGAAACAGGCTTTTCAGCCCGGAGTTTTTGATTTGTACGAGCAAAATCCCTTTATTATCTAAACTGTCAATGTCCTTAACCACCCGCAGCTGCGTAAAAACCGGTTCTGTACCTGTTAATGACGGAGACTCGTAGGGCCCGACCCATTTCGGCAATCCATTGCGGCTTAACACCGTCTGGTATAAAAGCTGCTTTTTAAACTCCCCAAACGGGAGAGCGCGGAAGTTCTCTTTAGAGTAAATTTTATAAATCCGGTCCCCTTCCAGCGAGTACATCAGCGCATAACTCACCGAGGGATGATTGACCAGCAGTTCGCGGAAATTTTTCTGCGTTTCGTTCAGCTGCAGGTAATTCGTTTCAGTCAGGTCCGTCTCCGAAGCATGATCGTTCAACACTTCCTGAACGGCTGTGCTGGCGATCGTGCTGTCGGTCACCTTGTTCATTTCGGAGAATACGAACTGTACGCTTTGGCTTAGAGCCCGGAGGGTGAGTTCGGCTTGGCGTGAATATTTTTGCTCGGTCAGATCCGAAAGAAAGTAGTAAGCCGTAATGCCCAGCAAAAACAGCGGGACGACAATTAACGTGACAAAAGCAGCAAATAATTTCGTGCGAAGCCTCATGTTCATTCACTGCCCCTCGTGATTATCCCTTAACGCTGCCCGCCGTAATCCCCTCGATAATTTTCTCCTGCAGGAACGCATAGACCACCAGGACAGGCGTCACGCTGAACACGATACCCGTGCAGATGAGCTTGTAGTTCGTCTGATACGAGTCCCGAAAGCCGACCATGCCGGTGGGAAGCGTTTTCAGACTATCTTTGCTAATGAAAAAGTTCGCCAGCAAATACTCGTTCCAATTCCCCAGAAAATTAATGATAAAGACAGTCACTAACGCCGGTACGGTTAAAGGTAAGATAATCTTAGCAAAAAGGCCAACCGCACTCAATCCGTCCATAATCGAAGCTTCTTCCAGCTCGTTCGGGATCGATCTCATGAATGCCGCGATCAGCAGGACGCTGAACGGCAGCGCACCGGCTGTGTAGGGCAGAAATAAGGACCAGTGTGTGTTCAAAATGTGCATGTCGCGGACCAGCATATACTGAGCGATGAACAGCACGTTTCCGGGGATCAGCATGCCGATCAGGACGAACTGATAAATCCATTTGCTCGTGCGGACAAACTTCATGCGGGTCAACGCAAAGGCCGTCCCGGCAGACAGGATGACACCAACGACCGCTGCTGAAACCGATAGATATAAGCTGTTGAAAAAGTACACGTTAATTTTGGCTTTTGTCCACGCTTCCGCATAATTGGAGAACGACAGCTTGCCGGTCAGCGCGAACGGATTAGCTACGATCTCCAAGTTGCTCTCTTTGAACGAAGAAATCAGGATGAACACGAACGGCACCAGAATCACCGCTACATAGGCAAGCAAAATCACATGGGGCAACGTTCTCTTCACAGTAACCGGCATCAGTATTCAATCCTTTCCTGGTTTCTTCCGAACGTGAGCTGGTACAAGGCCGTTAAAATCAGCGCAAAAGCAAAAATGATGATCGAAATCGCCGTCCCATACCCGTATTTGCCGGAAGCGAGCGACTCATGCACCATAAAAGAGGCCATCACTTCCGTGTTGTTGACCGGGCCGCCGTCCGTCATGACGAGCACAATATCGACTACTTTCATCGCGCCCGCAATGGACAGCATGACGACAACCGAGATAATCGGCCGGATCAGCGGCAGCGTCAGGTACCATGCCCTCTGCATGCCTGTGGCTCCGTCAATTTCCGCCGCTTCGTTCATATCCTTCGGAATGGACAGAATCGCCGCCAAAATCAGGACGATGAAGAATCCCATCCACTGCCACGCATTGGTGATCAATATCGCCAGCATCGCCCAGCCCTCTTCCGCCAGCCAGTAAATGTCAGGAGCGCCGAACAAGCCGAGGAACCCGTTGATAATGCCGTCCTCCGGCTCGTACAGGAAGCCCCACAGAATGCCAATGACCGAAGTGGACAGGATCGATGGCATGAACACGGTTGTTTTGTACAATCCCTGGAGCCTTTTTACATTACTGATCAGAATGGAGAACAAGATAATGAGAGGCACCTGGATGAACACCGAGAACACGATAAAAATGATGTTATTCAAAATCGACTTCCGGAACACTTCATCGGTAAACGCCGTGACAAAATTGTCGAAACCGACGAAATTTTTCTCATCCAGCCCGTTCCAGTCCGTGAACCCGTAATAAACCGAGGTCAGCATCGGATAAATAAAAAACAGGAAATACAGCAGCAGCGTAGGTACGATAAAAAGCAGGTAGATCCCGGGATTTCTTAGCGTATGTTTCATCGGTTTGCTCCCTTCGAGACAAAGAAAGCGCCGACCACGCACGTGCGGGCGGCGCTTGCCTATCTGTTCATGCAAGTATTACTTTTTGGCGTTGGCTGTATCCTGAGCTTTTTGCAGGGCTTCCGCCAATTTCTCCGGCGTTGTTTTACCTGCGATCAGCTTTTGAAGCTCGGACTCGGTTTCTTTGTACACATCGGACTGTACCGTGGAGTCAAAGTGAGAGAATGCGCCTTTTGCCGCTTTATAAGTGTCCATAACTTGCTTTACAAGCGGATCGGACACTTGGCCCAGTTTGTCTTCGGACAGCTGCATCGCAGGCAGTACCGCATCATCCAGCAGGCCGCGCAGCTGCATCTCTTCGTTGTACAGGTTTTTGATAAAGGCTGTTACCGCTTTTTTCTCGTTCTCGTTCAGGTCTGCGGAGAAACCGTACCCGTTAGAGTAGTTACCGTTGATGAACGTTTGGTCGCCTTTACCGCCTTCTACGGCTGGCATCGCGAAGTAGCCTACTTTGTTAGTGATATCAAAAGCTTGAGCCGGATCCTTGAATACAGAAGCTCTCCAGGAGCCGTCAAACAGCATCGCCGCTTTGCCTTGCACGAATTCGTTCAATTGATCCGCGTACTCTTTGCCAAGCTCGCCTTTGGTGAAGTAGCCTTTTTTCTCCCAATCCGCATATTTCGCGTAGGCTGCTACCACTTCCGGTTCGTTCCATTTTCTAGTGCCTTGCGGCAAGCCGTCCATCAGGTCCGGACCCGCATAGCGGCCCAACAGTGTGTTCACTAACATGTTAGGAACCCATGCCGCTTTGGATCCCATTGCGAAAGGAGTGATGCCGTTCTTTTTGAACGTTTCTGCTGCTGTTTCCAGCTCGGCAAATGTTGTCGGCACTTTCAGGCCGTATTTTTCAAACAGCGTCTGGTTGTAAAAGAATCCTTCGGACGAACCGCCGATCGGCAGCCCGTATAGTTTACCGTCGTAGACGAATTGGTTGAGGTTCAGGAATTTGTCTTTGATGCCCAGTTCTTCCACGATCGGGGTCAGATCCAGCAGGCGTCCCGCTTTTGCATATTTGAGCGCATCTCCCGCACCGCCGAACAAGTCGAAAATTTTGGGAGGGTTGCCGGCAGCCATCTCGGCAGGAAGCTTAGTAAAGCGGTTCACGGAATCCTCTACGCCGTCCAGTTCAAATTTCAAGCCGGGGATTTCCTCTTCGGTCTTCTTTACGACTTCATCAAGAATCGCTTTGCGGTTCTTCTGAGCGTCGCCGATTTGGATGTGGCGAAGAGATACGGTAAACGGCTCCACGGCCGCCGGCTCTTCTGCGGCAGGCTCTTCTGTTTTCTCTGTTGTGTTAGCCGCATTGTTTGCCGGTTTAGCCTCTTCATTGGCCTTGTTGTTGCCGTTACTGCCGCCGCAGCCCGTCAAAACTACAGAGACCGCAACGATGAGGATAAGAATCAGGGATAAACTCTTTTTCATTCTTTGTATACCCTCCCATAATAATGATGATGGTTAGTGTGTCACCGCAACTCTTGGTTGCCTCTTTATTATAGAATCGCCGCACGGAATCCGGCAGGTCCACATTTCGATTAAAGAGGGATACAATCATCTACTCTTCCGTCTGCAAAAAATGCGGTTGACATTCCCTCATTATGGAAGTAAACTCTTTCCCAAGAGTAACCTATTTATCCGTAATGAATTGACTGGGCAGCCAGAGATTCAACGAATTATCGTTGGGTCTCTTTTTTATTGCCTTAATACCCATTATTTTCATCGGATAAGTATGTGATATCTCTACACTATGTTCGCCATCGGGCGAAGGAGGAAATGAGTATGAGTAAACAAAGCGCATCGGTGAATACGGCACTGGACATTGTCAAAGTAACACCGCACATCGGAGCAGTGGTCAACAATGTACGTCTCTCCGCAGATTTGGATGAACCTACGGCGGAAGCCATCCGCCAAGCGCTTCTGAGCCATAAAGTCCTCTTTTTCCGGGGCCAGCAGCACTTGGACGATGCATCGCAGGAGGCGTTGATTTCCTTATTTGGCCAGCCGTATGCGCATCCCACCGTACCGACGAAACAAGGCACTTCTTATGTATTGGAGCTGGACTCTCAACATGGAGGCCGCGCCGACCACTGGCATACGGACATTACGTTCGTTGACGCCTATCCGAAAGCCTCCATCCTCCGCTCTGTCGAAGCTCCGGAAGCCGGCGGAGATACGGTATGGGCGAACACGGTGACCGCTTATGAGAACCTGCCGGAAGAGCTGCGCGAACTAGCCGACAAGCTGTGGGGCATCCACAGCAACGAGTACGATTACGCGCCGAACCGGCTGCAAGTAGATCAGGGCGACGTGGAGCATTACCGGAAGGTGTTCACCTCGACGGTGTATCAGACCGAGCATCCGCTCGTCCGCGTGCATCCGGAAACGGGTGAGCGGTCGTTGGTTCTGGGCGGCTTTTTCAAAAAGTTCGTCGGCTACTCCAGTTCCGACTCCGCCCGCTTGGCCGCCTTGTTCCAAGACCGCATCACCCGGCTGGACAATACGGTCCGCTGGAGATGGCAGGCCGGCGACGTAGCCATCTGGGATAACCGCGCGACCCAGCATGTCGCTGTAAACGACTACGGCGACGCCACCGCATCGTGCGCCGTGTGACCGTTGCCGGCGATGTGCCTGTCGGCACCGACGGCCGGCGCAGCGTGACGACGTTAAAGTTTGCTAAAAACGAGCGCTGACTGCAATATCGGGGCATTGAATCAACTTTATATGTCATTACATTCTATTATATTATGAATCAAGTCTCAGAACCCCATGGATCTCCGTGGGGTTAACCTTTTTAGAACCACGAAGCGTTTTATAGCGAAAGACCATACAGCGTTCCAACTCTAATGGACCTGAGTGCCGTTATTTGGCCGAAATTCGGCACTTTAAAATTCTAACGGCCTCATGAGCCCTTATTTGACCCGAAAGTCCCCTCTGGCGGGGCAAATCCCTCAAATAAGGTCCCGTAGGTCCGTTAGCCAGCGTGTTGCGTCCGATTTCCCGAATTAAGGGCGCTCAGGTCCGTTAGCACCAGCCCCTGTGGTCGCCTACCGCCGTTCTGCCCTCCCGCCTAACTCCCCGTCGACCGGTAATGCCTTACCCGAACCTCCAAACGATCAAACACGGAATCAGGAACAGAAACCCGCCAAGCGGCGACAAAATGTACGGCAAATTAGGGCCATCCGTGCGCCCGAGAAGATAAAGCATCGGCCAATAGCTTACGCAGCTGAACGGGATTACATAAGTAAAGAAGCGGAACACCGCTTTATGATAGATGTTCAGCGGATACTGGGCCATTTCCCGCCCGCCGTCGGTAAAGATGTTGGCCACCTCCAGTCCCTGCACGGTCCAAAAGCACATGGTCGCCGCAAGCATCATAATCCCGGCAAACACCGCTACCCCGCTCACCACTGTTAATACCAGCACAGCTGCCTTGGCAGCCGTCCACTCCAGCGGCAAATGGTACAGCGCTATCCCGAGCACAAACAGGCTCTGCATCAGCCGCCCGAACCGGGTGAACTCGAACTTGGAGCCGAGCACCTGGAGTACCGTGCTGCGCGGTCGCACCAGAAGCCGGTCGAAGTCGCCCCCCGTAACCAGGTCCGCAAACATGTCGAATCCCCTGCCGAAGCACTCGCTGATGGAGAAAGCCAAATGAATGACCCCGAACCCCAGCGCCACCTCGTAAAACGTCCATCCTTGCAGCTGCCCGAACCGCTCAAACAGCAGATACAATCCGGCCAACACAAAGAACGGAATAAAAAACTGCCCGAACGTCAGCAGCCAGAACGAAGTCCGGTACTGCATCTGGGAACGGAAATGAATGCTCAAATACCGCACAAAAAGTTTCGCCGAGCTCAAGCCATCAACCTCCCTGTATAACAACTTGCCGAAGCGCCCTGCGCATACACCAGCTGCCGAAGCCAATCAGTACCGCGATCCACAATACCTGAATTGCGATTCCCCACATCGCGTCCACTGGAGGAATCTGCCCGGAATACACCCGGAACGGGAAGTCCGCCGACCAGCGGAAGGGGAGCCAACTTGTCACCTTTTGCAGCCACAGAGGCATTAACGGCACCGGAATGATCATCCCCGACAGAAACTCTCCCGCCACCGCCAACAGCAGCGTAGACCCGGTCGGTGACATCGTCCAGAACACCGAGATGTAAATGAGCATGGAAATCGCCACAACCATCAGCAATCCAAGTATCAGCGCCGCCACAAACAATCCGAAACTGACTGGGGACGGCGGTAGCTTCATCCGGTAAGGCTCCGGCAGCAGAAAAATGACCAGCAGCAGCGGGAAACACCGAAGCACCACGCTGGACACCCTTTGCGCAAGGAGCTTCATATACCAGAACGGGTACAACCTGCACGGCCTGCACAGCTCATAGGCAATATTGCCCGAGGTGATCAGCTTGAACAGCTCCGGATCCCGGAACCACAAGGCGATGAATCCGAGAAACATTTGCTGCAGCCAGATATAAGCTACAAGGTCCTCCAGAGCGATCGGCGGCTCCACCCGGCTGTGCGAATAAAAGGCCATCAGAATCATGATAAAAATAAGCCCGAAAAACAATTGAGTCGCAATCCCCGCCAATGCCGCAGCCCTGTACTGCAAACCGTGAATGAAACGCAGCCTCCATACCGATAAATAAGCCGTCATACCTGATGCTCCTTATACAGTTGCACGACAACTTCTTCGATCGGTTTGTTTTCGACGGACACATCCAGCAGGTCGACCTGCTCCGCCAGCAGTGACAAGACGCCGGCAATCTGTACTTTTTCCGTATCAATGCTGTATACAGCGCGCTCCGGCCCCCATGACAGCAGCTCCGCACCGCTAACCTCAACGTGCTTCGACGTTTCCGCATAATCCACCGTGATCGTACGCTGCGTACCGAAACGCGACCGCAGCTCGGACAGCCTCCCGTCGTATAGCAGCGTTCCTTTTCCAATCATCAGAATCCGGTCCGCCAACGCCTCGATATCGCTCATATCATGGGTCGTGAGGATGACTGTTACGCCCCGGTCCTTATTAATCTTTTTGATAAAATGACGCACCGCAATCTTACTGACCGCATCCAGCCCGATCGTCGGCTCATCCAGAAACAGAATCTTCGGGCTGTGCAGAAGAGACGCCGCTATTTCACATCTCATCCGCTGCCCCAGGCTCAGCTGCCGCACCGGCGTTTTCAAAATCAGCTCCAAGTCCAGCGCCTCTGTAAGCATCTTCAAATTCTCCCGATACATCGCGCCTGGAATGTGATAAATGTCCCTTAGCAGCTCGAACGAATCGATCACCGGGACATCCCACCACAGCTGTGAGCGTTGCCCGAACACAACGCCGATATGACGGACATAATCCGTCCTGTTCTCCCAAGGCGTATGCCCCATAATCCTGCAGGTTCCCCTGTCCGGGACCAGAATGCCGCTCATGATTTTGATTGTAGTCGACTTCCCTGCCCCGTTCGGACCGATATACCCGACAATCTCCCCTTCCCCGATGGAAAAAGAGATGTTATGCAGCGCCTCCACCACCGTATGCTCTCTCACAAACAGTGCCTTCACCGCCTCCTTGAATCCCGCTGACCGACGCGCCACTTGAAACGACTTTCCTATCCCGTCTAACGTGATCATTTCCGTATGTACCTCCTCCGCCTGCTAAAGGCTGGCTTTCGCCGCTAGAAAAGGATACCTAATATGTGAAAAAAAATATAGACTTATGTTTTCGGCTGAGTTATACTAATATTATAGAAGTTAAGGAACCACCCCTTTATTTAAAATATGTCTAAAACAGCCATACGACGTCGCGGACGTCGTTTTTTTGTGTCTACTTAACGAAAATGGTCAGAAAAAAAAACGCCTTACGGCGTTCTTGAATCAGATTTTCCGGCGGATGCCTTACCTAGTGTCCGCTCAATCCGCGAAGATGAAGCAGATGCGGTTCTTCACGCTGACCCGCCCCGCACAAACCAAAGTTACTAAGGTCAAAATGCTGCACTTTCTGCAATTTTTTCGCCTGCATTTTGCCCACTTTACGCCGAATCCTGCACTCCATACAACATTTTCAGCACCAAACACACCTAATATACTCCAATATGTTGTACGACGTGCAACAATCGCCTAAAACCCTCAGGAAAACCATCTAATTTGTTGCAGAAACTACAATATTTGAGCTCAGACGGTTACTCTTATTGGACGCCCTTCTTCCTGCCGGCGCGCCATATTCGCACCCGATAGTAAAGTACCCCAAGCACTAACGCTGCAAAAGCAACCTGCCACCACGCAAACGTATAAGCAAAGCCGAACGAGACCTTATGCTGCAGATAATCTACAGATTCATACTGATCCATCATATCAGGAGTATAATTCAAGGTCATCCACATGCCTGCGCCAATCTGCCAAGCGTAGTAGAGAACCGGCAAGATGACAGCAGCCGTTGCCGCTTCCCCTAGATACCTCCAGTTGCGTCTCACAGTCTTGCTCTCCCCTCCTATTTCCCAAACAAACACTCATCTACAACTTAGCATAATATGGTTTGTTTTTCCAGGTGATGGGGGTTTATATGCCGTACTTACACATCAAGCAAATAACGGGCGGCCGGGCTGATGCGGTCCCATGTTCTTTTGCGAAGGTACTCGGCTTGATTCAACTGCTGCGGGTGCTCACGTGCTGTAAAATAAGCATGCAAAGCCCTGCGCGTGCGTTCCGTGCGGTTGATCGTGCCGCCGTGCCAGACATGGGAATTGAACACACCGACTGACCCGGCGGGCGCAACGAGCAGAACCTCATCCGGATGCGGCGCACTTGGATCGTCCAGATAATCGCGGGGATACCCCGGCAGACGATGCGTACCGGGAACGATCCGTGTAGCCCCGTTGTCCGCGGTAAAATCGTCAATCAGCCAAATCGAATTGCATACATGAAAAGGCTCGCCTGCGCCCAAGCGGCCCCAATCCGCATGAAGCTCCTGGTGACCGGCCCCCGGGATGGCGTCCCGCGCATTCAAAGAGCTCAGTTTAAACTCTCGCTTCAACACGTGATGCACGGCTGCCAGCAGCTTAGGATGCGTATACACCGTATCAAAGATTTCCCCTTTGTTCACTAGATCGGAGAGCCGCCTCGTCCCTTCTTCCTGATGCACTTCCTTGCCCGCATTCATGCCTTCCTTAGCCATCAGCTCCTCGTACTTTTCTCGGAAACTCTCCAGCTGTTCGGTACTTAGCACACTGGGAAACAGGACGTACCCTTGTTCATCCAAACTTCTTTTTTCTTCATCGCTCAATAAAGCCTCCGTCACTCCCAATGCCTCAAATACCTCTTCCATCCTGCAAAGTACCTCGCCCATCGTCCAGCATCCTCCCTGTTTTAACATGAAAATGATAGGATTCCCTTTGCTTATATGGTAAGCTTTTGGCGTAAAAGTGACGATGCCCGATCCTGTTGAGAATACTATTCATTTCTGCTTTTTAAGGGGGAATCTGAATGACTGGACTGTTTGCACGGCGGCCGGTATTTGCCGGGGCCAAAGCTTTTTTCTCGGAGCCCGGGGAGTGCTATCACTTCCCTCTTCACCGCCATGAAGATGTGATGGAACTGCTGTTTATAGCGGAGGGGTATTCCGATTATTCGATCGACGGGATCCATTATCGGGGCGGGCCGGGGGATATCGTTTTGTTCCATCCCGGCATTTGGCATGAGGAGCGCTCCAGAAAAGACACAAGCTTCACATTCTACTATGCAGGCTTCCACTCCCTGCAGCTGCATGGGCTGCCGATGTATCACCTTTACTCCCCGGAAGTCCGTGAGCATCCGGTTTTTTCAGCCGGTCCGCATGCCGAGAACATGAAATCATTATTTGAGAGCCTCTGCCAAGAGGTGGAGGAAGGCTGGAATGAACATCTCAGCGGTGCGAATGCATGGCTGGAGCTGATTATTTTGGAGGCTCACCGGGCCCGCAGCTATCCTCAGGCGAGAGCTGGGCGCACCTCTCCCGTTACGGCTGTTGCGCAGGCCCGGCGTCTGATGGAAGAGCGTTACGATGAACCGCTGACGATCCGCAAGCTGGCGGATGCAGCCTTCTTGAGCGAGTCCTATTTTAGCCACCTGTTTACCAGCCAGTACGGCATAAGCCCGATCCGATTCCTCATAAAGCAAAGGCTGGCCGCAGCCAAAAGATACCTGGCCACTACCAGCCTCCCGATCGAAGAAATCGCACAACGAGTAGGATATTCAAGCTCTACGGCATTCTTCAATCTTTTTAAAAAAGAGGAAGACTGCACACCCGGGGACTATCGCAAGAAGCATCGCATCACCCAGATGGAAAGCAATAAAGAGCATGAGGCTTAATGTGGATGGCCCATGCTCTTGATATTCACTTGTTGTGCTGTTCCGCCGGATTCAATACATCCAGCACGCCAGCCTCTTCCCCCGGCAGAGTCTCCACGAGCACGAGAATGTGCCCCTCTTTCAGCTCCATGTTGTAGTGTTTGGCCTGATCCTCAGTCAAGCCCAAATCCGCTAGGCTGCCTGCGGATCCGCCGGCTATCGCTCCAATCGTCGCACCGGTCAACGTGGCAGCTAAGGCGCCTCCAATGAGCAGAGGGCCGATGCCGGGGACAGCCAGCGAGCTGACGCTTACGAACAATCCAGCGTATCCGCCGAGCAGTCCGCCTGTCACTCGCCCTCCTGTTCCCCCGTCGACATGTCCTGCCTCGGTCTGCTCCTCTATAACGGACCGGGTTTCCTTATCAAGGCTGATGACAGACACCCTCTCCATCTCGATCCCGCGTTCTTTCAGAAGGTCGATGGCCAGAATGGCGTCTGCTTCGTTTTTGAACACTCCTACTCGTGCATTTTTCATGAAAAGTCCTCCCCTGCCAATAAAAGAATCTCGTCTTCTTCCTTACCCACTATGGCAAAAATCAATCAATCCGCAGGCATTGCCGCTGATTTTGTGTATATAGGACCGATTCATTATAATTAAAGACAGGCTGTAACTTTCGGAGGATAAATGCGTGAACATAGAACTAAAACGGCTCAAGAAAGAAGCGGAAGATTTCATCAGGAGCTGCTATACGGAGATTGGCAAAACGGAAAAGGAGCTGACGGACAGGCTCCTTGAGATCCGGCTTTCGATAGAAGATAACGGACATTATACACATAATTATGAAGAGCTTGTACATGGGGCCAAAGCAGCTTGGCGCAACAACAGCCGCTGCATAGGGCGTTTGTTCTGGGACACGCTGGAGGTGTTTGACGAGCGGCGCGCCGAAACAGAGGAGCAAATGGCCGATGCTTTGCTCCGTCATATAGCCTATGCTTCCAATGAAGGCCGGATCCGGCCGGCGATTACCGTCTTTGCGCCGGAGCGGGGGGAGCGATCCATCCGGCTATGGAACCATCAGCTCATCCGGTATGCCGGATATGAGGCTGAGGACGGTACGATAATCGGGGATCCGGCATCGGTTGCCTTTACACGTGAATGTCTTCGGCTTGGCTGGCAAGGAGAAGGCACCCCATATGACGTGCTTCCGCTTGTAATTCAGGTGGACGGAAATAAGCCGAAATGGTTTCCTATTCCGAAGGATCTCGTGCTGGAAGTGGAGATCAGCCACCCGGAGCTGGAGAGTTTTGCGGAACTGGGGCTGAAATGGTACGGCGTTCCCATCATAGCCGACATGGCGATGGACATCGGCGGACTGCGCTATACCGCCGCACCGTTCAACGGATGGTATATGGAGACGGAGATCGGGGCCCGGAATCTGGCGGACATCTACCGGTATAATCAGCTTCCGACTGTCGCGGATTTGTTCGGACTGGACCGCTCCACCAACGCTTCCTTATGGAAAGATCGTGCTCTCGTGGAGTTGAACCGGGCCGTGATTTCATCTTTTAAGCTGTATGGAGTAAGTATCGTGGACCATCATACGGCTGCGGAGCAATTTGCCCTGTTCGAGAAGAAAGAGGCATCCTGCGGGCGGCAGGTGAACGGGCGGTGGTCCTGGCTGATTCCCCCGATGTCGCCGGCTGCAACTCCCATATGGAATACGGAGTATACCGAGACGGAAATCACGCCTAATTATTCTTACCAGACTCTTCCTTATGGGGAGAAGCCGGATGGAGCCCTTCAACCGGAAGCAAACGGCAGCGTGAACTTGCCGGATGTCCCAACGTTGCCGGTTTCCGGCTGCCCTTTTACGGGAATGAGCAGTAAGGGAACTGGTCTAAGCGAAAAAACTTCCTCTAATGGGTGCTTAAACACTCCTATACTTGGTGCAGTGGAGAAAACTTCCCTTATTTCTGTCAAAATCAGCCTGGAAGGTCCAATTCAGCATAGTTAAAGTAAGTTTTTTCCACTAAATCCGCTTAACCGGAATTTAGCAAGTTTTAACGGAAGTTTTTACAGCTTAATTTATCATCCGACATAAACATCAAATACATCAAAACAGACCTTACTAGACATTCTGTCCGGTAAGGTCTGTTACTGCAGTTCTTATAGTTCTCCGCCAAATGCCGTTTCACCTTTTCACTTCATCCACTTCCGTAATGTCGCCTGGAGCGAGCCCAGCTCGACCGGCTTGGCGATATAGTCATTGGCCCCTGCTGCAAGGCAGTCTTCCCGGTCCCTGTCCAGCGCTTTGGCGGTAACCGCGACAATCGGCAGGTCCGTATACTCGGGAATGGCACGCATCTGCCGGATCGTTTCGAGCCCGTCCATACCCGGCATCATCATATCCATTAATACGATAGACACCTCCGGATGAGACCTCAGCTCCCGAAGCGCCTGTTCCCCGTCCGCTGCCGTAATGACCCGATAGCCCCGGCTCTCCAGAGCAAGCTTCAGCGCATAGGCGTTATTCAGATCATCATCAGCCAAAAGCACCAGCTTGCCATCTTGCACATCCGAAGCTGCCATGCCGCGGGGCAACTCTATATCCGGCATCTTTTCATAGGCGGAGGAGGCCGCCAAATTCCTATTCAGATCTTCCCGCAGCCGGTACTCGCCTGCCGGCGCCGTATCGTCCTCTTCCCCGGCGGGCGGCTGCTCCGTTAGCGCACTCCAAGGCAGATACAGGGTAAATCGGCTTCCGAGCCCCACCCGGCTATCCAGCTCAATGGATCCGCCAAGCAGTGCAGCGAACTGCCGGGATAACGTTAGGCCCAGGCCTGTTCCGCCGTACTTCCGGCTGGTAGTGCCGTCCGCCTGATGGAATGAATGGAAGATCAGGGACTGCTGCTCCTCCGGAATCCCGATCCCTGTATCCTGCACCGAAAAAGCGACCCATTTGTCCTCTCCCGAGCCAACCCCTGATCGAGGTCCTTCGTTCCCCGTTACTGTGCGGACTTCCAGTTTTACAAAGCCTTCTTTGGTGAATTTGAGCGCATTGGACAACAGGTTCGATAGAATCTGCTGAAGGCGCTGCCCGTCCGTACGGATGATATCGGGAACGTCAGGATCCATGTTGATTATGAAACGAAGCTCTTTCCGTTGAGCCATCGGCTCAACCTGGCTGCCTACATAGTGAATTAATTCCCGGCAATTAATCTGCGCGAGGTTGATTTCCATGCGGCCGGCTTCGATTTTGGATAAATCCAGTACATCGTTAATTAAATGAAGAAGCTCATTTCCGGAAGAATGGATCAGCTCGGCAAAATGAACCTCTTCCTCCGAAAGCCTACCATCCGTATTCTCTTGAAGCATCTGGGACAATACGAGCATGGAATTCAACGGCGTGCGCAGCTCGTGGGACATATTCGCCAAAAACTCCGTTTTATAGCGTGACGCTAAGACCAGCTGTTTATTTTTGTCCTCTAATTCGCACTTGGCCTTCTCCAGCAGCTCCGTTTTCTCCTCCGCAAGGCCAAACAGCTCCTCCAGCCGCACATTCGTCACCTGTAATTGACGCTTTCTGCCCGCTTCCATCGTGAAATCCCGCAGCACCAGCATAAAGATCAAGCTTAGAAACACACTGAGCACATAAGAGCCGGGAGCTACTTCCGTCAAATAATATTCCCAATGAAGGACGCCAAAAGCAGCAATAAACACGATATTCAGCGTATTAATGGCGAACATGATCGTCAGCATTTTGGTGTAAAACCGCCATTGTCTCCGCTCCGCCCACTTCACGAGCGCAACACAGACTAAACTCATCGTAAAAATATTGAGAGCCCCGACAACAGACGCATCCGTTACGCCGAACGACAGCCGCGCCAGCCCGATTCCAAGCCCTATCGCCAAAATGGACAAGTGTTTTCTGACAAACATAGGTGAAACAATCAGGACGACAAACCGGAGATCAAAGATCGACTTCTCCGTAAAATGAAATCCGAACACCATGGTCATCCATCCGATTCCTATTGCTAGGACGACAAAACAAACTTCACGGACCTCCCGTGAAAATTTATAGAAAACATACCTGTAAGCTAAGCTGGCCAGATACATCATCGTTAGAATAATACTGATATTTGCAAAAAAACTTCGAATTACAGCACCAAAATTAGTCAAACGACCCAAACCGCCTCTGCTTTCTACCGGTTGGCAGATTTTTAGCTGCATGGTTTATTATACCTTAACCGGAAAAGAAATACGGTACAAAACGTGTACTTCATATGAATCAACTAGGACTTTGGTCCGATCATCTGCTCCGGCCGTACAACCGCGTCAAACTGTTCCTCCGTCAGGAGCCCGGTCTTCAACGCCGCTTCCTTCAGGGTAAGCCCTTCTTTATGCGCTAATTTGGCTATCCGTGCTGCATTTTCATAACCGATGTGCGGGTTCAGGCTGGTGACGAGCATGAGGGAACGCTCCAGGTTTCTTGCAATCACCTCGCGGTTCGGCTGCAGTCCTTCGGCGCAATGGTCGTTGAAAGAAATCATGACGTCGCTAAGCAGCCGGACCGATTGCAGGAAGTTGTAAATAATGACCGGCTTGAATACATTCAGCTGGAAATTCCCCTGACTGGCTGCAAAGCCGATCACCGCATCGTTGCCGAACACCTGGCAGGCAACCATCGTCATCGCTTCGCTTTGCGTGGGGTTGACCTTGCCCGGCATGATCGAGCTGCCGGGCTCGTTCTCGGGGATCGTCAGTTCGCCGATCCCCGTGCGGGGTCCGCTGGCGAGCCAACGGACATCGTTGGCGATTTTCATCAGGTCCGCGGCGAGCGCCTTGAGGGCGCCGTGGACGTAGACGAGCTCGTCATGGCTCGTCAGGGCGTGAAATTTGTTCGGCGCCGTGACAAACGGCTGGCCGGTGGCTTGCGCAATTTCGGCGGCGACCGTTTCGCCGAATTGCGGATGGGCGTTCAGGCCGGTACCCACGGCCGTACCGCCGATGGCCAGCTCGCGCAGCGCGGCTGAGCTTTCAAGAAGCATGGCCTCGCCCTTCTCCAACATCCGGTGCCAGCCGCTGATCTCTTGGCCGAGCGTCAGCGGAGTGGCATCCTGCAGATGCGTGCGGCCGATTTTGATCATCGCGTCATATTCCCGCGATTTGGCTTCCAGCGTCGCTTTCAGCTTGCGCAGCGCCGGAAGCGCCTTGCCGTGAACGGCGAGAAGCGCCGCCATATGCATGGCCGTCGGGAACGTATCGTTCGAGCTCTGCGAACGATTGACATCGTCGTTCGGATGAATCCGAACGTCGCTGCCGCGTTCCTGGAGACGGCCATTGGCGATATGCGCGATCACTTCGTTCACGTTCATGTTCGTCTGCGTCCCGCTTCCGGTCTGCCAGACCACCAGCGGGAACTGGTCCCCGCAGCGGCCTTCCAGAATGTCGTCGGCCGCCGATACGATCGCCTCCGCTTTGTCCGGCTCCAGCTCTCCCAGTTTCCGATTCGCTTCGGCTGCGCACTTCTTCAGCAGCGCCAAAGCGTGAATCACTTCCTCCGGCATCCGCTCCGTGCCGATCCGGAAATTTTCGCGGCTTCGCTGCGTCTGAGCGCCCCACATCTTATCCGCCGGCACCTTGATCTCGCCCATGCTGTCTCGTTCTATTCGAAAGTCCATTACTGCGCTCCTCCTCAATAACCCATTATTAGCTGAAAACTCCCTCTCTTTTATTTACCCGAAAAGTGGAGAAAACTTGCACCAGACTCTTGTTAAATGCGAGGTGGAGCTATTTAAACCTCGAATCGGAGAGCCCCTTCATTTACGCATGGGCCTTCATTTAATCAAGGTTTTACGGAGCACTTATGCTTGTTATTTACACGTCTTCCTGAATAGCAATTTCCACATTTGCTCAAGATAATGAGGGTAAGACACAATAAGAGGGGATACGGATGAGCTCCAACACCTATTTGGAAATAAAATATGCCATAAAGTCAGATGACTTTATCCAGACAAATCACACCATACAGGATCGATTGATCTATTTTTCATACTATAAATCGATTGTAGACCAAGAATTATTACATACTAAATTACTTCAAGCTTTAAAATGTTCACCAACCACTTTCTCCAATCTTTCTGATGTAATTAAACAAATTCCTTTAAGTGGAATTAACTATTCCTCAGATGTAAATGAAATCTTACAATGTTTGCTTTCAGGATATGCCTATATTCAATTGGATCCCGAACTTAACAACGGAATTCTTGTTAATATTGCAAATCTGAAAACAGGTTATCGAAGCACTAATGAAACAGAGAACGAATATAGCGTTATTGGTCCAAAAGTTGGACTTGTCGAAAATTTAGATATAAATCTTAATTTGTTGCGAAAAGAAATTGTCTCTGACAAGCTAAGAATGGAAGAATTCATACTCGGATCATTATCTCAAACAAGAGTGAACATTGTGTATTTGGAGGGCATATGCAACCCTCAGCACATTAACACTGTTAGACAACGGCTAGTAGATTTTGATTTCGATGTGATATTCGACAGTTCCATCCTCGACCAAATCATATCAGATAACTCAAACTCTCCATTCCCTTTATTCATGTCTTCAGAACGTCTGGATAGAGTGAAATTTAGTCTCTTAAGCGGGCAGGTGGCAATTTTAAGTAATGGATCTCCTTATGCGATTACCGGACCTTCCACGATTTTCGATTTTTTTATCTCACCAGAAGATTACTATTTACCGTGGCTCATAGGTTCCTTTTTCCGATGCCTTCGTTTTTTTGGTGTTGTCTTTTCAATATTTGCCTCACCTTTGTATGTGGCTGTTCTTACCTTCCATTATTCTTCCATCCCACATTCTCTTCTTGAATCCATCGTTTTATCCAGATCTAATGTGCCCTTCAAGCCCGTAACAGAGGTCCTATTTTTAGAGATCACAGTTGAAATGCTGCGTGAAGCTGGCTCAAGATTGCCAACCAAAATTGGTCAAACCTTAGGAATCGTAGGTGGAATTGTACTTGGTCAAGCCGCAGTCCAAGCCTCACTGACAAGTAACATATTAATTATAATTATTTCGCTTTCTGCACTCTCCTCATTTGCTACTCCGATATTCAAGATGTCCAACACAATTCGTTTCCTAAGATTTCCCTTGATCTTTCTAGCTTCTCAATTAGGCGGGTTAGGAATTATGTTGGGAATCGTGTTGCTTTTAGGGCATCTGCTTAGGCTGAAATCCTTGGGGGTTCCCTACTTGGTGCCTTTATTTCCACTTCGGACTACAGGATTTGCAGACAGCTTCATTAGATCTTCGTTAAGTGTGCTTACTAAATTGCCACCGTCACTTCGCCCAATCACCAGACGGCGTTATCATTCAAAGAAGCATAAAGATCAAGGAAGTGATTACAACAATGAGTAACAGTAAACACAGGAAATATAAAGCAATAGCATATATTCCATTACTACTTTTCATGTTTTTGTCTACTTCAGGGTGTGCTAAGGAACAAATTATCAATCAAGTAAGCTTGATTCAAAATATTGGCATTGATACTCATAAAAATGCTTATAAAGTAACGGCCGCATACGCTACTTACGGGAAGGAAACTCGGATGCATATATTAAATGGAACAGCTCATACCATTAACGAAAGTCTGATTTCTTTAACACAGCAGTCTGATTACCCTGTAGCCATTGGTCAAACAAACACTATATTTATACATGAGCACTTGGCGAGATCCGGTATTTCAGATTTAGCCAGTACCATCGTGAGAGATCCCCTAGTAAGTAATCTTTCAACCATTGTTATTGCAAAGCCAAAAGCAAGTACTATTTTATCTGCATCATCTAAATATTCTCCGGATTTTTTGTTTAACCTTATTAAAAATAATATGACAAACGGAAATATTCCACAGACAAACTCCCATTCATTTCTAGATCAATATTTCGGAGAAGGCCAGGATGTTTCCTTGCCAATAATTAAAATTCAGCCAGACGGTACTTTTCATATTAATGGCGTGGGTGTCTTTCGGAAGGATAAACTGGCGCTATTGCTTTCTAATGACGAAAGTCTAGCCTTAAAACTTTTGATGGACAAAAAAAAAACCATGTCTGCTATTTATGAGTTCAAATCCGACCGGAACGAATTTATTTCTTACAAAATTGTCAACGCCAAGCGAAGAATTAATATGACAAATAATCAAATAAATATATCTTTGAAAATTAATGCGGACCTTAGGGATTATCCCAAAAGATTTAAGATCCATAATCACTATGCTGATATACATAAATTAAGAAAAATAATGGAGTCAAATTTAAATGATGAAGTGTTGGCTTTGCTACATCGATTGCAGAAGAATAAAACCGATCCGGTCGGGTTCGGCAAACTTGCTCGTTCTAATCAACGAACTTGGAGTGAACAGGCTTTTATGAGGTCCGCATATCCTAAATTAACCTTCATTATTAAATCTGAAATACATATTACACAAATGGGGGTTGGATATTAATGGAGCATAAAGTTGAGGAAAATTATAAAATTTCCGGGTTTTTCGTTTTCTTCCTTATCCATGCCTCCCAAGTTGGAATTGGTGTGTTGACATTTCAAACCTTAATTTTTTCCCATACGAAAAACGATGCGTGGATTTCCTTGTTATTGGCTGGCATTAGTTTGCATATCATCATTTGGATGATTTATAAAATGCTAAGCAAACCAACCAGAGACGTTATTGATTTACATTGTACTATATTCGGGAAACATGCCGGAAATTTCATATCGTTATTGCTTGTATTTTATTTTCTCATTTTTTCTCTCGCGGTCTTTCGCGGGTATATAGAAGTCATTCAAGTTTGGATGTTTCCAACTATAAACACTTGGTCTATTGCTTTAGTATTTCTGCTCATAATTTATTATATCGTAACAGGTGGATTCAGAGTCATTACTGGCTTCTGCTTCTTTGCCGTAGTTTCCAGTTCTTTTCTTTCAGTATTATTGTACTTTAATGCGAAACACGGATACGTTCAAAATTTGCTGCCGATATTAAATCACCCCGTTGGTGAAATAGTATTATCATCGAAGTTTGCTATTGGAGTTTTGTTTATCGGATTTGAAACCCTTCTCATTTACTTTCCTTTTTTACATTCCACTGGTTCCAGTGCTAAATGGGCCCATTCAGCTTTAGTATTTACGAACATTAAATATCTTGCTTTGACAGTTGTTACTCTAATGTATTTCAGTCAAGGGCTACTTGAGCATACTTACTGGCCCGTTCTGGTCATGATTAAAGCCCTCGAGTTCCCTCTATTTTCGAGATTTGAATTTATTTTTTTAAGCGTATGGTTAATTATTGTCCTTCCAGCCATATTTCTTTCTTTATGGAGTTGCACTAGAATTGTCAAACGTGTCACTGGTTTGAAACCAACTCTATCTTTACCTTTTATCGTAACCCTTATGTTTTTCAGCACTTTACTCTTGGATGATCGCATGAAAATAGAAAAATTTGGACGTATTGTTGCTGAACTCGGCATATACTTTGTGTTTGGATATATTCCGCTATTATTTGTTCTTTTCTATTTGAAGTCTTTTAGATCACGATAAATCATATGTAACATATGATCGCCATGATCCTTGATTAACCTGAAGAGACCTAAGCGGCTAGACATATGCGGATGCCAGCCATAACCCTCACCTTGTGGAAGCATACCGGACAACCTGCGTGATAAAATACGACTTTCGACATTATGGAACATCCCCTTTTTCTTTTTATATTTTTGCTACAAATCTATTGTATAATGACACCCAGTCTACAACAATTTCTGATTTGTATGATATCGATAGGCTATGCCTATGAAGTTAAAACAACGGATAAACAGATAAGCAAACGGAGAATATACACTCAGGTAATCAGATGATTTACCCAAATTAATGAATACATAGCCAAATAGTCGTGCATTAAAGGAGACACAAATATGAACTTAAACGCGCAAACAGTACCGACATCCTATGTGGAAGCAGGGGGAGTACGGTATGCTTATAGAAAATTAGAGCGGCAATCGGAGATCCCACTAGTATTAATAAATCGATTCCGTGGCACAATGGACGATTGGGATCCAGCACTTGTAAACGCATTAGCCGCAGAAAGGACGGTTATTTATTTTGACAATGCTGGCATAGGTCTTTCCAGTGGAGAAACACATAATCAGATTGCTGGCATGGCAAAAGGTGTTGAAGAGTTTATCAAATCACTGGGTTTTGAGAAGGTTGATCTACTCGGCTTTTCAATGGGTGGTCTCGTCGCGCAACAATTGACGGTAACACGTCCCGATTTGGTGAGGAAGGTTGTACTTGCTGGTACATCAGGTGCAGGAGAGCACGACGAACAAGCTGTACCTGAAGCTTTCCAAGTTGCAATTAAACCTCTAAATACAGAGGAAGATTTTCTCTACCTCTTCTTTGAAGAATCGGAGACAAGCCAAGCAGCTGGACGTGAGTACTGGGCGCGACTACAGGAACGTAAAGATGATCGGAGCCCGCTTGTCAAGGCGGAGTCAATCCAGGCTCAAGGTAATGCCCTGGGTGCATTTAAGAAACAATCCGTCTTTAATCAGTTAAAAAATTTATAGCAAATGGCAGCCGCGATTTGATGGCTCCGACATTTAATTCTTATTTATTGTATAAACAGATTCCCAACGCACAACTGATTTTATATCCGGACTCAGGTCACGGATTTCTTTTCCAACATGCTCTACTTTTCTCCAAGCATATTAACCTTTTTCTTGGCTAAGCTACACTGATGGTTTTCCATCTACCGCTTCGGTAGCATCAAGATGTTTGCGTAAGCAGTATAGGGGCGAAAGTTTGTTCAGCTATGATGAGGGGGAATACTCCCCCTCATCATCTGCTGGTTTCACTCTCTGTCTTCTTACTTGGGATCCCATTCTCATGCAACTCAGCTACCTTCTTTTTACCTCGAGATCTCCAAGTCCGCGAATTACAAAGTCCCCAATGCGCTCGTCTTTTTTTATGGTCAGTAAGTAAACTGCCGTTTCCGTCCACATCCATGATCATCAGACTGTTCATTGGTTGCAAAGTTTCCTGATTTCACACGGTTTATTT
Source organism: Paenibacillus gansuensis (assembly GCF_042684925.1). Classification (NCBI taxonomy): domain Bacteria; kingdom Bacillati; phylum Bacillota; class Bacilli; order Caryophanales; family Paenibacillaceae; genus Paenibacillus; species Paenibacillus gansuensis. The sequence goes on from NZ_JBHUME010000009.1 coordinate 149,095, forward strand.
AGACTTCTTTCGTTGAGCTTGGCGGAATATAGTAATGAAAAAACCGCCCACAGCCCGAAGGCAGTGAACGGTTGCTTTGTCGTTCTTTATTTCCCATCCGCGCTGTGCAAAGGCTGCTGCCTCAGGTAGCTGTCGGACAGATTCAACAGTTTCAGCATGTTGTTATACTGCTTCTCCGTCACAGGAGAGGCGTCCTTGCGGCCGGACAGGCCGTATTGCGTACCGTCCTTGTAGCCGTCTCCAGGAATCAGCAGCGACTCGTTGTTTTGCACCGTACCGGACGGAAGGTAATAACGTTGTGGCAGCACATTTTGCGTCTGATTCAACAGATCCTGGCCAAAATGAATCTGCCCGCCCATCGGTACGCCAAGCAGGTTTGCGACTGTCGGCAGGATATCCACCTGCCCGCCCATTTGTTCAAATACCTGAGGCTGCTGTCCCGGCACCGACACAATCAGCGGGATATTAATCATTTCGGTATAGCTGTATTCATGACCGTAAATCTCATGAAGAAGCTCTTTATCGTCTTTATCCAAAGAATATACCGGCAGTCCGAGGTGATCCCCGTATAGAACGACCAGGCTGTTATCCCAGATGCCTTTGGCTTTCAAATCATCGATAAACTTGCCAAGCGCGTAATCCGTATAGCTTTGGGCACGGATGTAATCTCCTACAAATGTATCCTGGTAGCGCTCCGGCAGCTTGATATGGTCTTTCTCCGGAGGCGTGGAGAACGGATGATGGGCAGTCATCGAAATGACATGGGAATAGAACGGCGTACCGCTTTTCTGCATTTCCTCCAGCTTGCCCGCTGTTTTTTTGTACAGAACTTCATCGGAAGAGCCAAAGAATATTTTGTCTTCATCTCCGAAAAAGCCGCGGTCATAATACTTGTCAAATCCTACTGCCTTGTAAAGTTCACCGCGATTCCAGAATTCCACCACATTCGTATGGAACGTAGCGGAGTCATAGCCTTGGGTTTTGAGCAGCTTAGGCAAACTTGGCACTTTTTTATCCGCATAGATCATCGTTGAAGCCCCGATCGGCGGCACATAGAACGACGTATTCACTACGAATTCGGCATCGGAGGTATTCCCTTGGCCTACATTTTGATAGAAATTCGGAAAATACATATTTTCCTTGACCAGCTTATTCAGAACAGGCGTAACCTCTTGCCCGTCAATCTTCAGGTTGATCAGGAAATTCTGGAACGATTCCAGCTGAATGATCACGAGGTTCTTTCCTTTAGCCGCGCCGAAATAGGCAGGGTTCGCAGGCTGCACTATGCCTTTAAGCTCATTAATGCGGTCCTGCGTAATCTCTTCGACGGCAACCGGCGGTTGTTCATCCTTTTTGAGAATCGTATAAGCCTCGTAATTGAGGATGCCCATTTCAGAAGCTTTCTTCAGCTCGTTCATGCTGGCGCGGTTCGGCCAGACGTTGGACAAACAAATCACAAAGGAAAGAAAAAAGACGAATGCGACGATACTCCGGCGTGAACGTCCGGGACCTGAAATCAACGATGTACTGTTATCCCGCAGCTTTCTGTGCTTGCTGTAATAGTAGATCGCCAGCACGATAATATCCGTGAAAATAAACAGGAAATAAGGATCAAGCAGGGAAAATACGCTGTTGCTGACTGCCGTCACCTGATTGACTTGTTCCAACGCGTGATACGTAACGATGACACCATAGTATTTGTAATACATGATAGCGGCAAAAAAGATCGCGGTAAGCAGCAGATTCACAATCATATAATACATCAGCTTCCGCTTCGCAGCGAACCATTCAATCAGGCAGAACAGCAGCCAGGCCGCAGGAATTTCAGTAATAAGCGGCGTAAGGGAAAATCCGTTGCCGAAAATAACGAAGTAAGCTAGACAGCTCTTTAAGAGCAGAACGATAGAGAAGAAAAGATAGGGCTTAGCCCCAAAAATACGCTGATTATAAGTGGTCATGCCTTCCATGCCTTCCTTTCCGAAAACCTGAACAATACTCCCTATTATATACGAAAATAGCAGCCGCAGGTTTGCCTTGCCGCAAACATTTGTGACGGTAAATGCAACCTGAAAAAACAATTTTTTATTGTATGTGCAGAGAACCCCAGTGATGACAAATTTTCATACAAAAAAACTGGGAAGCCGAAGAGCTACAATTTCACAACCAGCCGCCCCCGGGACTCACCCTGAAGCATTCGCTGCACGGCTGCCGGAATCTCGTCCAGTGCAATATCCTCCGCCATGGCGGCCAGGCCTGAAGGCTTCCACGCTCCGGCCAGCAGCGGCCAAATCCGCTGACGGATCTCCATCGGTGCGTAGACCGAATCGATGCCGATTAACCGGATGCCGCGCAAGATAAACGGCAGCACCGTGGCCGGCAGCAATGTGCCCCCGGTCAGGCCGCTGGCCGCAACGGTGCCTCCGTAGCGCACCGTGCCGAGCACGGAAGCCAGCTGCGGGCCTCCGACACAATCGACCGCCCCGGCCCACAGCTGCCGGCCGAGCGGCTTGGCCGGATCCGTCATCAGCTCTTCGCGGCTGATGACCTTCGAGGCCCCGAGACCCATGAGCGTGCCGCGCATGTCCTCTTTGCCCGAGCTGGCCACCGCCTCGTAGCCGAGCTTGGCCAGCATCGCAACCGCGAGGCTCCCGACGCCGCCCGAGGCGCCGGTCACCAGCACCGGGCCGCTGTCCGGACGGACCCCGCCGTCCTGCAGCGCCAACACCGACAGGGCCGCCGTGAAGCCCGCCGTCCCGTACACCATCGCTTCCCTCGCGGATAACCCCTCGGGAAGCCGAACCGCCCAGTCCGCGGGCACGCGCGCGTACTTCGCGTAACCGCCGGACCTGGCTACGCCGAGCTCGTAGCCGGTGGCGAGCACCTTGTCCCCGGGCCGGAACGCCGGGGACTCGCTCTCGACGACCGTGCCGGCCAGGTCGATGCCCGGCACGATCGGATACTGCCTGACGACTTTCCCGTCAGGCGAACAGGCCAGCGCGTCTTTATAGTTCACGCTGGAATAACCCACTTCAACAAGCAGCTCAGCCGTAGGTCCATTCCCCGTTGCCAGAGGCGGCAGTTCGCCGAGCGCCAGCTCACGCACTCTCATCGAGAAGGAACCCTCCGTCTTTTCAACGTACAGAGCAGGAAAAAGTTTCATATCGCACCCTCCATCCTCAGGGTTCATTCCAATCATGCTAATTTCCTTATTTTACACCTTTAGCTTCGTGATTTCCATTTGACATGAGATAAACCTTTGCGGACAAAAAACAGCCGGTCCGCAATGCCGGACCGGCTGTAACTAATTATTAACTATTGAACTTATTTACCAGGCTTCGGTCCACCGTTGCCAGGCTTCGGTGTCCCATGTCCCGGATTTTTCAGCGTAGCCGTCCGTATGGAGGTACTGCTTGAATTGCCCGCTGCGTCATAAGCTTCCACTTTCAACTCATACGTTGTTCCCTTTTTAAGTCCCTTAAATCTGTGCTTATAAACATTCGTGCCGTATTTAGCAGCAAGCTTGCCGTCCAAATACACCTTATACCCGACAACACCCACATTATCATGAGCTTCTTTCCACGACAGTTCGATAAAGTTCTGTCCGTTTTCAGTGTAAAGACTGTTGTCATACCAGATCGGAACCGTTACATCCGGGCCGGAGGCCTTCTGAGGCGTCACGGTGACGACTTCGGACCGTTCGGACTGGTTGCCTGATTGATCGATAGCCGTAATCCACATATGGTACTCTGTGCCGTTCTTCAAATTGCTTACAATCTGGCTTGTTTTGCCCGCTTCCACGAAAACCGTATCGTCGGAACCGTAGTAAACCCGGTAACCGGCCAGATCCGGCTCCGTATTGGCATTCCATGTCAGTGCAGCTGACCCGTCGCCAGGCGTTGCTTTCAAGCCTGTCGGCACGGCAGGCGCTTCCCCATCCGGTGCCGTTGTTCTATTTACCCGTACCGCGGCAGAAGCAGTCAAATTTTTGTAAGAAGCAATGACTTGTCCCTGTACATCTTCCTTATGATTACTTTCCGTCTGCAGCACGCCGTCATGAATCGTTCCCACGCCGCCGTCCGCCGTCCATGTAAGCAGGGAATTGTCCACCGCATAGCGGTTGCCGTAAATATCGATTCCCGTTACGCCGAACGTAAACGAAGCGCCCGCTTCCAGTGTCTGCGAGTCCGGAGTAATCATCAGGTTCACAGGGTCTGCAGCGGCATTCTCAATGACCTGTACCGTTTGGTTGTAAGTAATGCCTGACATTTTCACCGTTAGCGTCGCCGTTCCAGTTTTCAGCGCTTTGATTACGCCTTCCTGGGTTACCGTAACGATACCGCTGTTGTCAGAAGACCAGTTCATATCCAAATTGCTGAATTTGCTCATGTTGATCACATAATCCGCTGTGTCCGCTGTAAAATCACCATACAGGTTTAATTTACGTTCAGCGCCTTGAACGATCCTCAGTACCCCGTTCGTTTGCTTCGCGGCATCGATGACCGAGATTTTCTCCACCAGAGGGAAGAACTTGCGTACAACCTGGTTGTTTTTCACTGCAAATTGGGTGTAGCTCAAAAATCCGCCGTTATCCGGCGTTACGTACTTCTTCAGTGCCTCGTCCCCTGAAATCGTATAGGTTACGCCGTCCCGCTCCCAAGTCTGGGAAACGTGCAGATGCCCGAAAATCACATTCACATTCACATCGTTATGGTTCTTCTTATACTCACTTAACATGTTCTCCATCCGCTCCGCATCGCTGACCAGCATTTCATGCGCAGTGCCGAACGAATCCCGGGTAGGATTGTGCGTATAGATGAACACATTTTTATATTTGTTGCGGTCCAGCACCCTCTGTAAATAGTCAAATTGGGTCGGGTCGGAAGCCGTGACGCTTTGTCCCAAAGCGGTATTTAACGAGATAAATAATGAATTGCCATACACAAAGCTGTACGTCGGATCTCCGAAATAACCGTAGAAGCTGTCGAGTGTGTTTTTGAAAGCTTCATGGTTCCCCGGCGTAATCATGAACGGCTTGGCCAGCATGCCGATTTGGCTCAGGCCCGTCGCCCATTGATCCGGTGTATCGTTGTCAACCAGGTCACCATTCTGTATCACAAGCTCAGAAGCATCTTTGTTAATCCTGTCAAAAATTCTCGGTGCAAAGCTCGTCGCATGGGAATCCGAAGTGACGGAGAATACGAACTCATCCGGATTCTTCGGCCCTTGGATCGGAGCTGTCGTAAAGCTTACGGTTTGCTCTGCCCCCTGATTACCCGCTTTATCTTTCGCTTGGACTGTCATCGTGTGACTGCCGTTTCCAAGCGGTTCTTCCAGTAAGTAATACGCCCATCCTTTTGCAGCATCATAATACGTAGGTGTATGGGCGGTTCCATCGATCATAAACTGAATATCCTTCGGATCTACGCCAGCCTGCGCATCTTTAATGATCGCTGTCAGCTTCGGCATTGGTGTTTTCAGGACATTTCCGTTGATCGGCAGCAATCCGGAGATCGTCGGCGGTGTTTGATCCGCTTGGAAGCTAACCGTAAAGTTCTGTGTTACATTCGGATTTGCTGCATTGCCTGCTTTGTCTTTCGCATTGATAACTAACGTATGCGCGCCTTGGGCAAGACCCGTTGCGGTATAGCTGATTTTGCCGGAGGCTTCATCGTAAACAGGCGACCCTAGAGAACCGTCCAACGGAATGGCTTGTCCGTCCAAAGAAAGCGAAATCGTCTGTGTATCTAAGCCGGACTTACTGTCGCTCACGGGTATAGTAAAGGTTACATCCGGAGAGTAAACCGTACTTGTCACCCCTCCGCCGTTCATAGACAACGGTCCGAATACAGGACCTGCCATATCTTCCTGTTCATTATACGAGAAACGAAGGTCATCGAAATAAACCGTTCCGCTCGTAGCAGCAGGTTTTGTTTTATCGATTTCTACCATGTACATGTAATAAAATTTGATCGGAAGCGGAACATCCGAAGGAATCGGCACCTCTAGGTACTTCCAGCCCTTCCAGTTGATCCCGTCGGTTTGATTCGTCAGATCGTAGGTACGGCTTGTATTTTTCCCGTCCTTCAGGATCAAGCGGAGCCATGGAGAATGGCCGTCCCCGTACACCCATACGCCAAAGCTTTTTGGACGGATGTACGTTGTATACTTCTCAGCAGGCATCGGTCCGTAGGTCGGGTCCCAGTTCGCATCAATCGTACGGATGTTGATGGTTCCATTGGATACTTTCGTCCAGTTTAAATAGTTGTAATTGACTTTTAAGCTGCTTCCGCCGCTTACTGACTGCTCAGCCGATCTGGAAGGCGTGCCTCCCACAAATCCGTTCACGAGATACATCAGCGGGTCGCTGTCAAAACTCTCGATTAACATGGCGTCTTTTCCTACCAGCACATCTACGTAAGCGATCTGATTCTTACCTTTCAGTGTTGCCTTAACCCTCATTTGTCCTTTTTTGCCCGTAGTTTCCAATACGCCGTCTTGGTTGATCTGACCATACGTCGCATCCGTTACAGTCCATTCCGCCGCATGGTTATCGATCACGATTGGAAAGCCTTCCGCGGTTTTCGCATCAAGCTGGAACGGGTGGCTGGCATGGTTAGGTACAACAATGTTTCCTGTTTCCGTAAAATTAAAAGAATACACTTGGTCTGTCACTGTAACATTGGCCATGCCATTGATTCCTTTTAATGAAGCCATAACTTGGCCGGTACCAGCCGCAGGCGCCGATAGCAGGTACCCCTTACTATCAATCGTTCCTGCCTGCGGATCCGCAGACCAAGCGACGTTAGCCTGGCTGATATCCGCCGGGTTCCCGTTCACATCCGTTGCTTTTACGCCGAACTGGAACGGGGTGTTTTTATAAATCAGGACATCCTTGTCTACAACCAGGCTTCCCAACTGTTGCTCCGGTGCAGCTTTGGTTACGAACAACAGCGTGTTGGTTACCGGGCGCTCCGAACCGTCGGACGGCTTGTTGACTACCTTCACCTCGGATTCCCCCAACAGCCTTGCGTTCATTTGCGTCGAACCGCCGCCGTCCAGGCTCAGTGCACTGACAGCGCCATAACGGGCCATGAGCTCGGCAACCTCGGTGATAGACATTCCTCGGCTTGTCCCAACATTAGGCTGCCCTCCGTCGATCGTTACGGCAATGACTTTATTATCTGCCGTGACCCCAATTGCAGTACGGGCTTTGCTGATGTCCCGGATAAAATTCATATCCTTTGTCTGATCATACAGCTCGGCTTCAGTCATCGCCTTGCCGTTTAGAACCAGATTGGACCAGCCTGCTACGGCTTCCGTCAGCTGTAAGGGCTGCCCTTGCTTATTTAGCACATTGTAAGCAAAAGACACTTTATCTCCCGCATGAAGATTAGCTTTGGCCCAGTCGGACTTCGTGCCTTGGCTTGCCAGCACCATCTTGCCTGCAGGCACGGTGATCGACCTGTTCACGGAATCCGTGTTGATCACCTGCTCCACCGTTGCCTCATACGTTTGACCCAGCTTGATTGGACCGGTTACACCGCTTAATACGGCGAAAGTCCCCTTTGCCGCTTGGGCTGCGCTGTATGTTACCGTTGGTGTATTAGCCAGCGCCGGAGTCTCCAGAATCATCCGGTTGTCCAAACTCTCGTTTCTATTAAGGCTGTCTATTTTGGTATAAACGTTAGAAGTAACAGATAATTTCGCATCTACCTGCACGAAATCGACAAACGCCTTTTTATTGGCATCGATACCGAATACGGAATAACGGGCCTCTCCCCCGGCGTTAAAGCCGTTCAGGATATAGCCGTTTTTCACCTGCAGGCCGACGGGAATGCCTGTCGTTGTATTGAACATGTCCGCATTGATGCCGGCCACGACACGTTCCCCCTTGAATTGCTCTCTTTGAATCTGCTGGCTGACCGTTTCCATCATCAAGGTAGTATCCTTGGCCTTCGCCGAAATGACGCTAACAGCCGGATCGTTTAAGTCAGCGGAAATCACATTGACACGTTCGTTATTGACCACGTCATTGCCCGCCGCGTCCTTAATCACATTCATCCCGTTGTAGTTGTAATATTGGGTGCTCGTGTACCGGATTCCTTTGGCGATATCCTTGTCATACAGTTGCAGCTGTTCCTGGTTTACGGCCGCAGCATCCGCATTCAGAGCCGCTCCCCCTAAGCCGTTAAACAGCAGCAGTGCAGACAAGACAGCAGCTGCAGCAGATGAAACCTTTCTTTTTCTCAGCATCGTTCTCTCCTTATGTCTATGTATTCATTTCTCTCACACGTAAGGTTAACTTACTATTGTTAAGTAAAATGCATATTTATGTGTAGTTATCGTTAAGAAAACCGCGCCCAAATCATTCTTTACATGACAATAAATAGAGTTTAAAGGTAAATAGCACCTATTAGCCGTCTTATAATTGACCATCGGACAATAACGCATTTTTATTAACAAAATCTAATAAACTTTCATATACATTTTTACCAACTTCTCCTTTATGATAGATACGGTAACGCTACTATATCCAGAGAGGATGACATTCTTTGAGTTACAAGCTTTCGAAATCATTTAGTAGAATTATAGCTTCCTCCCTAACGTTGGGCATGCTGGCTATGCCGTTCACAACCGCCTTTGCTGCAGCCGCTCCCGGTGACGGTTCGACGTTGAAACTCCGCATTCTGGAGACGACGGACATCCACACTAACCTGGTGTCTTACGATTATTACAAGGATGCAGACGCTCCTACGGTGGGCCTTGCCCGCACAGCCTCTCTGCTCAAAGCCGCACGTGAAGAAGCAAAGAATACCTTTTTGGTAGACAATGGAGATTTAATTCAAGGTACGCCTCTCGGTACTTATAAAGCTGTTGTTTCCCCTCTGAAGGCCGGTGAAGTTCATCCTGTTTACAAAGCTATGAACCTGATGGGCTACGACGTGGCAACACTCGGAAACCATGAGTTCAATTACGGCCTCGATTACCTCGATAACGCCTTGAAAGGCGCGAAATTCCCTTACGTCAATGCCAATGTGTACAAAGATGACAAAGACGGCAACCCTGACAACGATGTGAACCGTTTTAAGCCTTACGAAATCATTACGAAAACTTTCAAAGATGAAGCAGGACAAGAGCAGACGTTGAAAGTAGGCGTCATTGGCTTTGTGCCTCCGCAAATCACGAACTGGGACAAAACCTGGCTGGAAGGCAAAGTCATCACCAAGGATATTGTCGCTACAGCTGAGAAATTCGTTCCCAAAATGAGAGCGGAAGGCGCAGATATCGTCATCGCGCTGGCGCATACCGGCTTTAACGGTGCTGCTCAAGCTCATGTGAACGCGGAAGATGCTGTGCTGCCGCTGAGTAAAGTGCCTGGCATTGATGCCATCACCTTCTCTCATACGCACAAAGTGTTTCCTGCAGCTGACGAGAAATCGCTGGACCTGCTGTTCAAAGACCCTGCTACAGGCAAACCCCTTCCGGGCGTAGATAACGCCAAAGGCACCATCAACGGCGTTCCTGCGGTACAAGCGGGTTACGGCGGCAGCGACCTGGGCATGATCGACCTGACCCTATCCAAACAGGACGGCAAATGGAAAGTGACGGCTTCCCAATCCGCTACCAAAGCGATTTATGACAAAGCCGCGAAAAAGTCTCTAGTAGAGCCGGATCAAGCGATCGTAGACGCAGTAAAAGCTGAGCACGAGGCGACTGTGAAATATGCGAACAGCCCGATCGGTACGACTTCATCGCCGATTCACAGCTATTTCGCCCTGGTTCAGGACGACCCTTCCGTGCAGATCGTAACTAATGCGCAGAAATGGTACGTTGAGAACTACATCGCGAAAAATCTTCCTCAGTACAAAAACACGCCGATCCTTTCCGTAGGAGCTCCTTTTAAAGCGGGACGCAATGGCGTGGAAGAGTTTACGGAAATCAAAAAAGGCCCTCTTGCGATCAAGAGCGCAGGCGACCTGTATCTGTATGACAATACGTTGAAAGCCATCATGGTTAAAGGTTCCGTAGTCAAAGAATGGTTGGAAATGACCGCGGGTAAATTCAACACGATCGATCCGAACAAAAAAGAAGAGCAGCCTCTGCTGAACCCTTCGTTCCAGGTGTATAACTTTGACGTAATCGACGGAGTTACGTACCAGGTAGACGTGACCAAGCCGGCAAAATACAAAATCGACGGCTCCGTGAGCGACGCTTCCTCCAGCCGGATCATCAACCTGAAATACAACGGCAAACCGGTGGATCCGAACCAGGACTTCATCGTGGTGACGAACAACTACCGTGCAAGCGGCGGCGGCAACTTCCCGGGCGTTAAAGGCAGCAAGTACATCATCGACTCCCCGGATGAGAACCGCCAAATTCTGATGGACTACATTTCTTCGCAAAAAGAAATTAACCCGTCCATCGACAACAACTGGTCGATCGCACCGATTTTCGGCGATGTGAACGTGACTTTCACTTCTTCGCCAAAAGCTGAAAGCTATGCGAAAGAAACAAAGAACATTGTTTACACAGGCAAAACAGATGACAAAGGCTTCGGCATCTTTAAGCTGGATGTAAGCAAAACCTTTTCCGACGTTCCTGCAAGCCACTGGGCCTTCTCCGCTATTAACGCCCTGGCTGCGAAACAGATCGTATCCGGCACCAACAATGGTTCCGAATTTGCTCCAAACGCTAACATTACACGCGCCCAATTCGCAGTCATGCTGGCGAAAGCACTGAATCTCAAGGCCAAAGGCGCTGCAAGCTTCAAAGATGTGCCTGCTTCCGCTTGGTATGCTGAAGGCGTAGCAGCTGCTTCCCAGAACGGCTTGGTAAACGGCATCAGCAAAACAAAGTTTGCGCCGGATGCAACGATTACACGCGAGCAGATCGCGGTGATGGTGAAGAATGCGATGGAGATCAAAGCAGGCGAAACTTTGAAGGCTGACAAGCCGGCATCGTTCGCAGATTCCGCTTCCATCAGCGTTTGGGCAAAAAACAGCATCGATGTTGCGGTTGACCGCGGTATCATGACAGGCCGCAACGGCGGAAAGTTCGCTCCTAAAGCGACAGCTACCCGCGCAGAAGCTGCAAAAGTAATCGATACGATCATTTCCAACATCTCCGTACAATTGCTCGGCATTAACGATTTCCACGGGCAGCTGGACTACAAAAAAGATATTAAAGATGCAGCAACAGGCAAAGTAACGTCTACTGTGGGCGGCGCCGACTATTTGGCCGCTTACCTGAAGCAGCGCGAAGCAACGAACCCGAATACTCTTCTGGTTCATGCAGGCGACGCGGTTGGAGCCAGCGCTCCTGTATCCGCATTGTTGCAAGACGAGCCTACCATCGACTTCCTGAACCGTATGGGCTTTGATGTGGGCACGATCGGAAACCACGAGTTCGACAAAGGCGTTGCAGAGATGAAGCGCCTAATCGACGGAGGAAAGAACCCTAAGAATGGAAACGACTTTAAAGGAGCCGACTTCCCTTATGTTGTAGCGAATGTAGTGGACGAGTCCGGCAAAACCATTCTGGACCCTTACGTTGTGAAAGAAGTAGGCGGCGTAAAAATCGGCTTTATCGGCGTGGTGACCAACATTACGCCAACTATCGTTAGCCCTGCGGGCATCAAAGGCTTGACCTTCACGGAGCAGGCTCCTGCTGTGAACAAAGCGGTAGCTGAGCTGAAAAAGAAAGGCATCAAGTCCATCGTAGTGCTTGCTCATGATCCTTTTGAAGGCAAAAGCGATGCACCTACAGGGGAAGTAGTTGACCTGGCTAACAATGTAGACGATGAAGTAGATGTGATTTTTGCGGGCCATAACCATGGCGGCTTGAACAAAGTGATTGACGGCAAGCTGGTAATCGAGGCTTATTCCTACGGTACTGCTTTGTCCGACGTGGATCTGCAAATCGACCGCGCTACCCGCGACATTGTCGTGAAAAAGGGCGAAATCGTCGATGTGAAGCACGAAGGCATTACACCAGATGCGTCTATTACACAAATGGTGAAAGACTATCAGGAGAAGAACGCACCCGTTATGAACGCGCCAGTCGGTAAGGCTGATGCGGCCATTACCCGCGAAGCCAGCCCTGCCGGCGAATCCGCTCTGGGCAACCTGATTGCGGACGGCATGCGCGAAACAATGAAAACGGACTTCGGCTTCATGAACTCCGGCGGAATCCGGAACGATCTTCCTCAAGGCAATGTTACCTACGGAACGATGTTCAGCATTCAGCCGTTTGGGAACGTGCTGACAAAGATGACATTGACCGGCGCTCAGCTGAAAGAAGTGATGAACCAGCAATGGAGCGGCACTTCTCCGAAAATCGGCCAAATCTCCGGATTTACCTACAGCTACGATGACAGCAAGCCTGTGGGCTCGCGCATTGTAGAGATGAAGAAAGCGGACGGCACGCCAATTGAAGATACGAAGTCTTACACCATCGTTGTAAATGACTTCATGGCTACAGGCGGCGACGGCTACACTGGTCTAAAGAACGGCACGAACCGCGAAGCCGGTCCGGTGGATCTGGATGCAACCATTGATTACTTGAAAGCAAAATTCGGCAACGGCTCTATTACAGCCAAGATCGAGAACCGGATTACGAAAGTGAATAAGTAGCACTCCGACAAGGAGGCAAGCGGATTGTCCGCTTGCCTCCTTTTTTGTTTAGCAGGAAAGCAGTCTTGCTCCCAACTGCCGCGAAACCGCCCTGGCCCCCTCCTTCATCACTTGGCCGTGATTCCAGACGAATGCGGGCTTTAACAGAGGGGCGAGCCATCTCATCCAGCGTTTTTTGGCGTCCACTTCCCATTCATAGCTCACTTTAGTTATGTTTCCATGTTGGGATAGCCTGCAAATCCCCCTGCCCTCCAGCTCTCCGGCCACATGCATGACAAGCAGATGAGGCTCCCTTACGCAGACAACCTCGGTTGTAAACGACAGAGTATAGGGTAGCTTTGTCCTGAAATATGCCGCATACACATCCCCGACGCCCGTCTTCGAAGGTCTCCCCAGACGGTAGGATATGACACCTGGCCAGCCATCCCAACCGTCAACATGGCGGATCAGCTTCCAGACCTCATCGATTTCCGTTTCAAACTCCCACTCTGTAATAAAGCGATACTCCCTCATAGCCAACCCCCCCCCGCTCTAATGGTTTATGTAATAATTAACCAAGAGCAGACAAGTTGAATTGGAGTGCTCGGGTTTGGCCAGCAGCCCTAGATCCTGTCGTGGGTGCTGCATTTGTCCAAAAGCAGGTTACTTGGTACACTGGCATGGACAGGAATCATAGATGAATGAAAAGGAGAGATCATGATGTTGATGGTAACTAACACCATTCAAATCCGCAAAGGCCACGGCGAAGCGGTCGCCGAACGCTTCAAAAACCCGAAAGGCGTCCATCAAATGCCTGGGTTCGTGCGCATGGAGCTGCTTTTATCCAAGGAGAACGAGGAAGCGGACGAGCTGAAGGTGTGTACATTGTGGGAGTCCGACGAAGCATTCCAGGGATGGGTCAACAGCGATGCCTTCAAACAGGCCCATGCCCACCGCGGCGGTGGCAAGCCGGCTGAGGGCGGCAAGCCTTCCGAAGGTGCCGAGCCAGGCGCAGCAAGGCCCGCATCCGCAAACGCCGGCGAGCCGCCTATCATGCTCGGCTCGAAGCTGTCCAAGCATGAGGTGCTGTTCGTGAAAGAGGCTGGAGAGGCTTAGAGGAAGTAATCATGCTTGGCATGTTTTGCTGGCATTACTAACGTTTCTGAAAAAGAAATGACCCACTCAGGCTTAACGGCCAGTGGGTCATTTCCATACTTATTAAATTTCAGGAGGTTGTAAAATTAGAGACTTTGCTTTCTTTTTCCAAACACAGCCCTTAAAATATATCTGCCTCTTTCTTCTTCATATATGACGAAGGGCTTAATTCTTCATTCTCAATAACAATAGCAGTTAATCCTTTTGTTGTTTTTGTTTCGTGCCATTCATCTTTCTCCCAAAAGACAGCATCGCCTGCTTGAACTTTACCCATACGAATGACCTCTCTTCAGGTACAGAATAGCAAGATTCGGAGCTAACCATCCGACATCTTATGCACGGTTTTGTAGGTTACTTAATCCGCTAAGCAAGTATTCACGAGAAAGTTATAGCATGTTAAGGATACAACTTCTCGCCCTTTTCAAGCATCTCGACGAACTGTTGGATCCGCTTTACCCGGGTTTCCTGCTTCTTGGCATTGTGAATTCTAAATAGGATGGCGTATTGGTTTTGCCTATTCAAAGTATCATAAAAGGCCTTCGCCTTGGCATTACGATCCAATTCAGCGGAGAAGTCTTCAGGCAAAGAAGCGTTACTTTGCGATTCATAGGCCTTTTCCCACAGCCCGTTCTGCTTAGCATTATCAATGGCCTTAAATCCGGACGGTTTCATTCGTCCGTTGGCGATTAGATGCTCCGCTTTATCTTTATTTATTTTTGACCAGATGCTCCTAGCTCCCCTCGGAGTAAAACGTTGCAGCCAGGTTCGTTCATCATACTTTTCCTTCTGACTGTCGACCCATCCATAACACAAAGCAATATCGAGAGCTTCTTGATAGGAAATAGAAACAATGCCGCAATTCTTTTTCGCAATCTGCAATCGGATGCCTGGAGAAGTATCATAGTTCTGGTCTAGCCATTGTTCAAAAGATACTTGATCGTCAAACAACAGAATCGGTAACTCACCCGATTTCTTAGCCACTTGCATCGCCTCCTATGTTTATAAAAGCCGCTTCTCCGAAGTGCATTTATACATTACCTAGAGTAGCTGCTGTAGTGTTGCACTGCGACTTGCTGACCGTCTCAATTGAGCTCTTTTTTCACAGATCGTTCCTATCTAATGTGACCTAATCATACTTGATAAGGCTGCGATCCGTCTTGATGGACCCAGACGATTTTAGCAAGCCGCTTTTCAAATGGTATAGCGGTCCTGTTTCTCCCTGCCGGAACAAGGTTTCGCCTTTGTGCAATATCATGAGCAGCCTCCCCCTTTTCTTTCTAAAATTATATCAGTTTCGGCCGCTAACTAATTATTGTTCATGGAAACAGCCGGGTCCGCATAGACCCGGCTGTTTCATCGTCTGCTATCGTTCAACCCTTATAAGTCGCCCGCACCTCGGCCAGCGTTGGCAGGCCGCCCTGGGCGCCGAACTTGGTGACGGACAGCGAGGCTGCCCTCACGGCGAAGCTGACAGCCTCTTCCAGCGGCACGCCCGCTGCGAGGCTAACGCCGAGCGCGGCGTTCAGCGTGTCGCCGGCGCCAGTCGTATCGACCGGCTCGACCTTGAGCGCCGGCACCGTCGCCAGCTCCCCGTCCTCGCGCAGGAACGAGCAGCCGCGGCTTCCCCGGGTGACCAGCACCCGGCAGCCCGTGGCCTCCTGCCAGCTGCGCATCCGGGCGGCCAGCTCCGCTTCCGTGCCCGCCGCTCCGCCCGTAAGCAGCTCGAACTCCGTCTCGTTCGGCGTAATATAGTCTGCCAGCGCCACCAACTCCGCCGGCAGTTCCCGGGCCGGCGCCGGGTTCAGCACCGTGATCACGCCGCTGCCCCGGGCCAGTTCCAGCGCCCGCTTCACAGCCGGCAGCGGCACCTCAAGCTGGACGAGCAGCAAGTCGGCGCTGCGGATGCGATCCGCATGCGCCTCCACCAGCTCCGCCGTGCAGCTGGCATTCGCGCCGGGCACGACCACGATACAATTATCATCCTCCGTATGATAAATCGTGGCCACGCCCGAGCTCACTCCCGCGATCCGGCTGACGCCTTCGGTCGTCACGCCGAATCCCTGGAGGCTGCGGACCAGCTCCCCGCCGAAGGCGTCCTCGCCTGCCGCGCCGATCATCTCTACTGCGGCGCCGAGCCTGCCGCAGCCCGCCGCCTGATTGGCTCCCTTACCGCCCGGAACGGTTTGAAACGCCCGTCCCTGCACCGTTTCTCCAGTCAGCGGCATCCGTTCCATCGAGACGACCAAATCCATATTCAAGCTGCCTACGACAGCGATTTTCGGTCTGTTGGTTTCCATCTTTTTGAATGTTTCTCTTTCTTCGTTGCTGCTGCTCATCGATCCCTCTCCTATACAGAACGATTATAATCTCTTAGCTTTCCAAAAAAGTCCCGAAATACATCATCCCGCGAAATGAACTCCACATAACGGATCAAATGGCGGGAACGGTCGGGAATCCACCGGAAATCCTCCGAGATCCGCGGGCTGTGCTGCAGCGTGCTCGGCGTCCAGCTTTCTTCCACCACATAAGCCACGGTCGTCATATCCCAAATGACCCGGGATGCCCCAAAATGGTCTTCTCTGCACGCCTTATAAGTTTCATACAAATAGTCCCCGATCTTGCCTTGCCCTTTTACATAGTCCCGAACTTCGGAAAGAGTGGTTGTCAGATGCGTTGTCACGCCCCCGCACGGAATCAGGACGAGAGGAACGCCGCAGTCCAGCACCAGGCGGGAAGCATGCAGATCCTGATACAGATTAAATTCCTTCGTATCGCGCGACTCCAGCGAATGGCCGCCCAGCCACACGACAACGATGTTTCGAATGATCGACGGATCCAGCAGGATGGCCGAAGCCACATTCGTAATGGCCCCGATTGCAAGCACGTAGAGAGGCTCTTCAGGTGACGCCGTCCGCGCCCTCTCCACCAAGTTTCTCGCTGCTTCGCTATCCACAGGCGTGTCCGGTCCCGGCAAATACCGGTCCGACCCTCGATACGAAGGCACCTCTGACTCCATGAGCGACAGAATCTTCGATAACTCCCGGTAGCTTTTCTCCATCCCGTCCCCCGGACTTTCAGAAAGTTCATTATAAAATGGCGCCGCATAAAAAGCTTCCATCACCAGCCGTTCAGGCGACAGCAGAGAATACACCACAGCGAATTGATCGTCAATTTCATTGAACGTGTCCGTGTCCATCACCGCGCGGATCTTTCTGCCGGCAGGCGGCTCCAGCCGTTGAATTCGTTCTTGTTCCGTTATCTTGGGAAATGGCATACTTTCTTCCTCCCGGCCTATTGCCTAGCCGCTCAGCAAATTATATGATTTGGATATCTAATGTGAAGCAAAAACGGTATATATTCAATAAAGTAACAGTACTGCGCGTTTATTTTTATCAGAATCCGGCTGATTTTTATCAAAAATCGGCTGAAAGCGCCACCACGAAAGGCGGAATGAGATTTGAAAGCCGAATTAGCATTTTTCTGTGCGGCCAAACGGGATGAGCAAACCCATATTCTTCTTCACCAGCACGCCTGCTATGAAATCGTATACTACAGGGACGGCAAAGGCACAACGCTCATCGGTCCGGGCCAGCACCGGTTCTCGCCTTATACGTTTGCGGTCATCCCTCCGGCTACCCCTCACGAGGAGCGGCATCATGCGCCCGCCGATGTGTGGTTTGCCGGTTTCCGGACTACCAACGGACTTACATTCCCTACCGGCTTCTTTCAGGATACGGAGCAGGAACAGTCCCCCATCTACGGTCTACTGGAGCGCATGCAGCAGGAATTCCATGACAAAAAGCCTCTCTATGAAGAGAAGCTGGATTTGCTTTGCAGCGAGCTGGTGATTGAATTAACGCGGGTTTGCAGGCCGTCCGAAGCAGAGGAGCCGCAGCATACAGGCAAGCTTCAGTATGTCAGAAACTATATCGACGAGAATTTTCAGCAAAAAATCAGCCTCTCGGAACTCGCCGGCCTGGCGGGCTATAGTTACGACCGGTTCCGTCATCTGTTCAAAGAGGCTACCGGCCTGGCACCGCACCAATATGTGCTGAACCTCCGGCTTTGCCATGCCCGACGCATGCTGCAGACCACGTCCCTGCCGGTGTCCTACATTGCCCACGAATCCGGGTTTTCAACGGATGCCCAGTTCTCCCATTTGTTTAAGCGCGAGACGGGACTCACGCCGCTGAAATACCGTGCCACTGCAACCACATAAATTATTAATGTTAATAACTATTCATGTTGATATGTGGATAACGATTTACAATTAAAGATTAACAAGGCTAATCATCCTGTTAATGATGTGCATAACTTTGTGGATAAAGTGTATAATTACTTCCCTTCAGCAGCAAAAGGCAGCTCCTCATAAGCGAGTTTGAGAATGATTTCCTTGTGCTGTGGATAAAGGGCAAGCAGTTCTTTTTGCGTGAACAATTCAAAATCCTGAAAATCAAACCCGGGCGAAACCATGCAGCCGACCAAAGAAAACGTATCCTTCTCCATGACGGAAGAGCCGAAAATCGAATGCTTGGGAACCAGAAACTGCGGCCTCTCGCCTTTTTCCAGATCCATACCCAGCTTCACTTCCTCATATGTGCCGTCTTCATGTATGACATGTACAGTCAGCCCGCTGCCGCCGTGGTAGTACCACAGCTCATCCGATTTCAGTCTGTGAAAATGAGATACGTCTCCCGATTCCAACAGAAAATAAATGCTTGTATATAAATGGCGGGGCCCGTTAAACGTTACGGACAGCTCCTTGTCGGAAATTTGTTCCGGCGAACGGTAGGTGCTTTTGTAATAGCCTCCCTCGGGATGGGCTTCCAGTCCGAGATGCTTGATCCAGTATTCGGGGTTGCGGTTCATCATGAGATTCTTCCTCTTTTCCTTTAAGTAAGCAGTTGTATGCCGGTTAGCACAAGTCCGATCAAAAAGCCGCACACGGCGCCGTTAACACGAATCCATTGCAGGTCCTTGCCGATCTTGTCTTCCATCATTTCAATCAGTGTGTCATTATCGAACTTGTCCAGGTTTTCCTTGACCAGCTGACCGATCTTTGAATGATTCTGTTCAATCAGGCGGGAGGTTTGTTCCATCAGCCAGTTCCGCAGCTTCTCGAGCACGGCGGGATCATTTTTGTAACCGGAGATGAGCTTGCTTAGAGCAGGTTCCACCCACTCCTCCGCAAAGGTCTCTTTCTCCACCCAGGAGAGGGCCGCGGTTTGGATTTCAACCAGCCATTCGGACAGCTTTTCTTCCAATATTCCGCTGGTGAGAAGACGTTCCCGTCCCTCTTCCAGCGCCTGCCGAAGTGAGGCCTGTGCGGGCAGATCGTCAATCAGTGTACGGACTTCGCCTAGTGCCCGCATCCGCATTGGATTCAACTCATTTGTGCGCATATCCCTCACGGCGCTGATCACGACATTTTGCAAAATGGAACCCAGCTTATCCTCCCCGTTAAATCCGACGAAGGCATTCAGCGCGAATTGCATTACACCGCTAAGCTGCACGCTGCCCAGAGCATTCACTGCCAGCTTCCCCATGTCCAGGCGGAACGATTCGGTCATCACCACGCCTTCCGCACGGTCGAGCAGAAAGTCCAGCGCCTTATCTTCATATCCCTGTCCCGATAAGGCCGTTCTGACCCATCCCAGCACGTCGGCACTGTCCACGTTCTTTAATTTGTTCTCCAATTGGGCTGCAATCACCGGCACAAGCTTGTCCATAGGCAGGCTCCGCAGCAAATGGGCAGCGGCCCCCGCCGTCAATCTCGAAATTTCGGGAAGCTTGGCCTCCAGAACCGTGAACAGTTTATCTTCAAGCCGAAAGACGCCCAACTTGCTTTTAATGCTCTCTTTCGACAAAAATTCGTTCTCAACCGCGTTCGTCAGCGCTTCGATCACTCTGCCGCGGTTTTTCGGCAGCAATGCCGTATGCGGAATCGGCAGCCCCAGCGGTTTGCGGAACAGCGCAGTCACTGCAAACCAGTCCGCAAGCCCGCCGACCAGCCCTGCCTCAAATCCGCCCTGAAGCAGCGCCACGGCGGCATGCTGATCGTACGGGATCGTAACCGCAAATCCGGCGGCCATAACGCCAAGAGAGGCGCCTGCAATTCTTTTATTGGTAGACATATCGTTCATCCTTTATTCTATGTCGTTCTTCCCGCTGAGCGGGCCTCTGCTATGTATTATTCTTACCTAAAGACTGGGAGCGTTAACCATTCTTCTTTCTAATGGTAGCACACGAAAAGTGTACAAGTCATCCGTCTGCGCCAGTCGACGCGCAGAAATAGCCCGCACCGGAAGGTACGGACTCTTAATCGTGAAATTATTGCAGTTCAAACCGTTCCCAAGTACCTATATTGTCACTGTTTGCATACAGCGCTCCGCTGATGTTCGGGTCTGCGTACACATATTTGCCGTTAGAGGCCACGTTCGCGGCATCCGCTTTCTCCGCTTGAAAACCAAAGCTTACCAGTGCGAGCATACAAGCCATCGGTAACGAAACATGCTTTCTTAACGACATTAACAAATTCCTCCTCTTATTGAGTTAGCTTGGGTCAACATTTCCGGAAGGGAATCCTCGATTCTCTGAAATTCTTCTTTGAGGTTAATCCAAGGGTACTTTTGGGAAAACTATACTATTAGTTTCACATGGTGCTGTTTGTGATTAATCTAATTTTGAGATCAATATGATGTTAAATTATCATTATTTTTTATGAATCAGCTGAATTATAATGATAGTAAGAAGAAAATCTTTACACGCTTATCCAAAATTTCTATCGAAGAAAGACAGAGGGATGCATAATGTCGAACAACAGTGCAAACCAACACGGGCCATGGCAATCTTACTTCGGTCCGAACATGGGATACATCCAAGAGCAATATGAACTTTACCGTAGTAATCCTGAGGCCGTAGTTCCCGAGTACCGGGACCTTTTTGACCGCTATGGCGAACCGCCTCAAATGGAGTCGTCTTTTGCCGATAACGGAGCTTCTGCCGCTGCCGTACAAACCGGGCGCACTCCAAGCTTGAACGACGCGACTTTAATTAAGAAAGCGGTTGCGGCAGGAAAGCTTGCCTCCAAAATCCGCGCATTCGGACATTTGGCGGCGAATTTGGATCCGCTGGGCATTGAAATGAAACCGGATGTAAAATTAATCAATTTAGATAGTTTCGGATTGAAACCTTCCGATCTTGAAGAAATCCCTGCCGATTGGGTATGGGAGGGTTCCCCTGTGCCGTTGTCTAACGGCTGGGAAGCTATCCAAAAGCTGCAGGAAGTGTACTCCGGAACCATTGCATATGAATTCAGCCATGTACACAACGAAGAGGAGCGTACGTGGCTTACGAAGCAGGCGGAATCCGTTATTCCTACTTCCAAGCTGAGCAAGGAGGAACGCCATAAGCTGCTTACCCGCTTGCTTGAAGCCGAGCAATTCGAGGACTTTTTGCAGCGGACATTCGTAGGTGCGAAGCGCTTCTCCGTAGAAGGCAATGACGTGCTGGTAGCACTGCTGGACGAAGTCGTCCACGAGCTGGCGAACGACGGGGCGAAGCATATTTTGATGGGGATGGCGCACCGCGGACGCTTGAACGTTCTTGCGCATGTGTTGGGCAAACCTTACAGCAAAATTTTCTCCGAATTCCATCACGGCCCGAACCAGCAGCTGATGTCCTCCGAAGGCGCAGCCGGCATTAACCACGGCTGGACGGGCGACGTTAAATACCACTTGGGTGCGAACCGTTCGATCCCGACCGGAGAGACGGCCGAAACCCGCCTGACGCTGGCCAACAACCCGAGCCATCTGGAGTATGTCAACCCGGTGGTAGCAGGTTTCACGCGCGCAGCCCAGGAAGACCGCAGCAACCCGGGATACCCTGCCCAGCAGATGGAAGCGGCAGCCTCCATTATTATGCACGGAGACGCAGCCTTTTCCGGCGAGGGCATTGTAGCGGAGACGCTTAACTTCAACAACCTGAAAGGTTTCTCCGTAGGCGGAACCGTTCATATTATCATCAACAACAAGATCGGCTTCACCACGGAAAGCACGGACTCCCGTTCCACGCATTATGCAAGCGATCTTGCGAAAGGCTTTGAGATTCCGATTGTCCATGTCAATGCAGACGATCCGGAAGCTTGCATCGCCGCAGCTCGGATGGCGGCCGAATACCGGACGCTGTTCAAGAAGGACTTCCTGATCGACCTTATCGGCTACCGCCGGTACGGACACAACGAGACGGACGATCCGTCCACAACGCAGCCGCTTGTTTACAAGAAAGTGAACAGCCATCCTACTGTAAGCAGAATCTACACCGAAAAGCTTCTGCAGCAGCAGCTGATCACTTCCGAGGAAGCAGAACAGCTGAAGAATGAGGTTGTAGGCCGCTTGAAAGCCGCTTACGAAGAGATGAAGCAGCAGGATAAAGGCAGCGGCGACGCTCCGTTCACGCTGGTGACAGACGAAGAAGCAAGTGCTGAGACGCCGACGGCGGTTCCTGCCGAGACGCTTCGTTCGATCAACCGCGGACTGCTCAGCTGGCCGGAGAACTTCAAAGTGTATCCGAAGCTGCAGCGTATCCTGGAGCGCCGTGCCTCGGCACTGGACGAAGGCCAGAAAGTGGACTGGGGCCATGCAGAAACGCTCGCATTCGCCTCCATCCTGGCTGACGGCAAACCGATCCGGATTACCGGCCAGGACGCAGAGCGCGCTACATTCGCTCACCGGAACCTGGTGCTGCACGATGCCGATACCGGCGCATTGTTCTGTCCGCTCCATCAGCTTCCGGAAGCCAAAGCTTCGTTCGCGATTCATAACAGTGCGCTGTCGGAAGCAGGCGTGTTGGGCTATGAATACGGATATAACGTATTTTCGCCGGAAACGCTGGTCATTTGGGAAGCCCAGTACGGCGACTTCGTCAACTGTGCGCAAGTGCTGATTGACCAGTTCATCTCTGCAGGCCGTTCCAAGTGGTCCCAGAAGTCCAGCCTGGTCATGCTGCTGCCTCACGGATATGAAGGCCAAGGACCGGAGCACTCCAGCGCGCGTCTAGAGCGTTTCCTGCAGCTGTCCGGCCAGGAGAATTGGACGGTAGCGAATCTGTCCAGCTCCGCGCAGTACTTCCATCTGCTGCGCCGCCAAGCGGCCAGCATGAACAGCGAGAATGTACGGCCTCTGATCGTCATGGCTCCGAAGAGCCTGATCCGCAACCCGCGTGCAGCTTCGGACGCAGCCCTGTTCAGTGAAGGCGGATTCCAGCCGGTTATTGAACAGCCGGGTCTGGGAAGCAAGCCGGAGAAGGTCGAGCGTCTGGTGCTGAGCACAGGCAAAGTAGCCGTCGATCTGGAAGATGCGATGGAGAAAGCCGAAGGCCAGAACTTCGATTGGCTGCATCTCGCCCGCGTAGAGCAGCTGTACCCGCTGCCTGCAAAGGAGATTTCCGCCATTATCAGCAAGTTCCCGAAATTGAAGGAAATCGTATGGGTTCAGGAAGAGCCGCGTAACATGGGTTCCTGGAGCTTCATGGAGCCGCGCATTCGCGAACTGGCGCCTAAAGGCGTTGATGTGAGCTACATCGGACGTCCTGAGCGTTCCAGCCCTGCGACAGGTTACCAGCAGGTACATGCCCTTGAGCAGCAGAACATTATGTCCAGAACATTGACCCAACAACAGAAATCGGCAGTCAAATCCGGGAGGTAGCAATCAATGAGTCAAATTACAGTACCGGCCATGGGTGAATCCATCACCGAGGGCACGATCTATAAATGGGTTGCCAAAGTCGGCGACAAAGTAAGCTTTGGAGACGTTTTGCTGGAGATGGAGACGGATAAAGTCAACATCGAAATCAGCGCCGAGCAGGACGGCGTCTTGACGGAAATTCTCCGTCAAGAAGGCGATACGGTGCAGATCGGCGAAGCCGTGGGCGTGATCAGCGCTGCGGGCGAAGCAGCAGCGCCTGCGCCTGCACCGGCTGCAGAAGCCCCTGCGGCTGCAGCTCCGGCTCCTGCCGCAGCACCGGCCAGCGCTCCCGCTGCCGTGCCTGCGGCTTCCAGCAATGCGGCAGCCACACCGGCTGCACGCAAGCTGGCGCGCGAGAAGGGCATTGACCTGGATCAGGTCAACGCCCGCGATCCGCTCGGCCGGATTTCCCCGGCCGACGTGAATGGGGCAGGCAGCCAGCCGGCAGCTCCGGCTGCAGCACCGGCACCGCGCGCAGCGGCGCCTGCGCCGGCGGCTCCGGCCGAGTTCAACCCGGCCAAGCCTGCAGAGCGCAAGCGGATGTCCCGCCGCCGCCAGACGATCGCGAACCGCCTCGTCGAAGCGCAAAGAACCGCCGCCATGCTGACGACGTTCAACGAAGTCGACATGACCGCGATTCTGGATGTGCGCAAACGCCGCAAGCAGAGCTTCTTCGAGAAGAACGAAGTGAACCTCGGGTTCATGTCCTTCTTTACCAAAGCCGTTGTCGGCGCATTGAAGAAGTTCCCGCTGCTGAACGCGGAAATCGACGGCGAAGACATTATCGAGAAGCATTACTATGATATCGGTATCGCTGTAGCGGCGAAAGAAGGCCTTGTCGTTCCGGTCGTACGCGATGCGGACCGCCTCGGATTTGCCGAGATCGAGCGTACCATCGGCGACTTGGCGAAGAAAGCCCGCAACAACGCGTTGGGACTGGCTGATCTGCAAGGCGGCACGTTCACCATCACGAACGGCGGCGTCTTCGGATCCCTGCTGTCCACACCGATTCTGAATGCTCCGCAAGTGGGTATTCTGGGCATGCACAAAATCCAGCTCCGTCCGGTAGCCATCGACGCCGAGCGCATGGAAAACCGTCCGATGATGTACATCGCCCTCTCCTACGACCACCGTATCGTAGACGGCGCAGAAGCGGTTCAATTCCTTGTGAAAGTGAAAGAACTTCTGGAGGATCCGGAAGCATTGCTGCTGGAAGGTTGATTTTCTAATAAAAGAGGCTGACCCATCGTGGGACAGCCTCTTTTTTGTATTTTTCTATTTAGCGGAATAAAGTTTCTACAGCATTACTTCTTATAAGCCTGCACCCCAAGGAGCGTCTGAAGATCCACAATTTCATATCCTTTGGCCTGCAGCCCTTCGATAATGGAAGGCAGCGCCTCTGCCGAGACTCCCTGCTCTTTGCTGGAATGCATCAAAATAATATCGCCGTTCCGCACATTGGACAGGACATTCTCTACGATATGGCCCCTCTCGCGCTGGGACCAGTCCAGCGTATCGATCGACCACAGTACCGTGCGGTATCCTTCTTTTGCAGCAATATTGGTCACTTTATCGTTGGTTTCTCCATATGGAGGTCGAACGAGGGCAGGCCTTCTGCCGATGGCATCATAGATCGCATTTTCCGTAAGGTCGAGATCTTCCCCGAGCTCCTGTCCCGTCATCTTGGTCAAATCGGTATGACTGTAACTGTGGCTAAGCACCAAATTCCCTTCTTGATACGCCCTTTTCACTACATCAGGATATTGTTTCACACGCTCGCCTATAAAAAAGAAGCTTCCCTTAACCTTGTATTTCTGCAGCGTATCCAGAACCGCGTTGGTAGTCGATTCATCGGGCCCGTCATCGAACGTCAAAGCCACTTTCGGCACGTCCGGACCGTTGAGGTACACCCGGCCGTTATGCTTGGCTGCCAATTGGAGGATTCGGCTTCGCCAGTCCTGCATCTTCTTCCAAGCATCCGGACTTAATTTCTCGGAAGTGCCTAAAATAGTAAGCAAGTACTCTTCCGAACCGGGAACAGAGGAACCGGGATTTTGCACCGCGCTCTTGGCTGAAAAGACCGAAATATGCCGGACATAACTCCCATCTTTCGGAATAATGAATTTCAGCTGTATCCCGGAACCTGTCTCGTACACATAAATCCAGTCCCCGCCCAACTCCCGGGTGCTGTCCGGTTCCCCCAGCTGCTCTTCGATCTGCGGCAGGGTAAGCTTGCGGATGGAGCTTCGCATTGAACGGAGGTCAAAGATGCGCCCATCCTCCTCATTGTACCCGACAACCGCCTTGAACCTGCTGAATGAAGCGTACATACCGGAACCCGCGGCCTCTTCCGTATCGGGTTTCCCCCACAGTTTTTCGATATCCCTAATCGTCGTCTTGCCTATCGTAAATCTCAAGTCCGGCACGCGGCCCTCTCTGGCCAAAAATAACAACTGGCGGGGCAGTTCCGCGTGATCTTGTTCCTGACCGGTATTCCCCTTGTCAGGGAGCGGTCCCGCCTCTGAATTTCCCTTATCAGGCAGCTGGGCGCCTTCCCCCGGAGTTTCGTGGGTGCCGTGAAAGCTGCACCCTGATACGAACAGCATAACCGCTGCTGTAATAACGGCTGCTTTCAGTTTGAATGTGAGTAAATATTTCATGTGTTTGCGGTCCCCTTACATTACAGCTATGTTTAAAGTGATATAAAAGAGACGTTACCTAGCTGCAGCTTGTTGCAGGTAATGCTAGTATAAAGTGTCATTCTCTGGATAGGGTTCCGTTCCGGCTTCCAGCACGTACTCAAAATCCTCAATATCCACAATCATGACCGGCACCTCCGCTTCCAGCATCCGTCCGATCAAATCGATCTGATCCGTCAGGAGCGGAGCCCGCTGCTTGCTGCAGGTCAAAATAAGCTCCGTTTCCACGGGATCGAACGCCTCCCCGTATTGGGCTGAATCCACTGCATAAATCACAGTGATGGATACCTTCTCGTTAATCGGTAAAGGCGGGCTGGTGCGCCATGGCGCCAGAAGCGATCCGCTTATTTTTTTGGCGTAAAACGGTTGTTCAAAAAACGCAATCAACTTCCCGATCGCTTCTTTAACATACTTATCGTCCTCCGGTTCGGGCATGACCGGGTCTCCGCTGCGGAGAATGTCGTCCAGCTCATGGATCGTGGAGGATGGAATTACATATTCGACGGGTTTGGCCGGCGACAGCAGATGCCCGTAGATCGCCAACATGACCGCTTCAATTACAAATCGATTGTGCATGATGTTCCCCTTGTAAGATGTGGTTTTTAGGTATAAACATACATTTTTCGTCCTGCGGGGTCAAGAGGTGAGCTGAGGAGCTTCCCTTTCGAAAAAGAAAAACCCGTCCGCCGAAGCGACCGGGTTTGACGGGAGGGTGACCTCATCCCTCTTTATTGTGGGTGAAGCTGGAGTTGACGATCACGGCAAGCGATTTCTCGCCTCTTACCATTTCGGATTGGCATTGTGGACAAGTAGGTTCCGCATCTAACGCGAAGTTGTCTCTCATCCAGCAATTGCACGTTTCGCTGGTACAGGACCAGATCGCTGTCATTTCCACGGGGGTCTCTTCCAACGGTTTCTTCCGTGAATTGTACATGAACATCCCTCTTTCTCACCTGGACTTGTTGAAAATACACAAAAACCCCAAACGTTAGTTCGGGGTATTGTTATCGGTTATTACAGTTTTACAACGTTCTCAGCTTGTGGACCGCGGTTGCCTTGTACTACGTTGAACTCAACGCGTTGGCCTTCGTCCAAAGATTTGAAACCGTCTCCTACGATTGCGGAGAAGTGAACGAATACGTCGCTTCCGCCTTCAACTTCGATGAAGCCGAAACCTTTCTCTGCGTTAAACCATTTTACTGTACCTGTTTCCATGTGTGTTACCTCCAAAAAGTTTATTTATATGACCTCTTTTATTGATAAATAAAAAATTCACATATTGGTCAAGGTTACATTCTCTAAAATAATAACCCTCAACAATATGTGAATGTGCAGGTCAAAATTTCAATATAGTTACTATAACATATCCTTCAGGAAGAAGCAAATCTTATCTGAAACTTTTTTAAAAAAAGGACACGCGAGGTGTCCTTGGTGCAATTTCCTATGTTCAGCCAAGCAGTGTACGGTCGTCCGTCAGCTGATGCCCGCTGATTTGGGCGAACTCGCCGAGCAGGCGCTCCACCGTCAGGTCCTTCTTGCGCTCCGGCGGAATGTCGAGGATGATCCGGCCCTTGTCCATCATAATCAGGCGGTTGCCGAGGCGGATCGCCTGCTCCATGTTATGGGTTACCATGAGCGTCGTCAGCTTCATTTCGCTGACGATGTCCCTGGTAAGGCGCGTAATCAGCTCCGCGCGCGCCGGGTCCAGCGCCGCTGTATGTTCATCCAGCAGCAGAATCTGCGGCTGGGTGAACGTCGCCATCAGCAGGCTGAGCGCCTGGCGCTCCCCGCCGGACAGCAGCCCGACCTTGGCGCTGAGACGGTTCTCCAGCCCGATGCCGAGCCGCTGCAGCTGTTCGCGGAACAGCTTGCGCTTCGCGGCGGTTACGCCGAGGCTGAGGGTGCGCTTCTTGCCGCGGGTGTAAGCCATCGCCAGGTTCTCTTCGATGGTCATGCGCGGCGCGGTGCCGGCCATCGGATCCTGGAACACGCGGCCGATCCAGCTGCTGCGCTTGAACTCGGGCAGATGCTGGATTGCCTTTCCGTCGATCCTCACATCGCCGATATCCGGCTTCATGACACCGGAGATGATGTTCATCAGCGTCGACTTCCCTGCCCCGTTGCTGCCGATGACCGTTACGAAATCGCCGGGATTGAGCTTCAGCTGGATATTCATTAGAGCTACTTTCTCGTCAGGCGTACCTGGATTAAACAACTTCGAAACATTCACCATTTCTAGCATCAGGATTTACCTCCTGTCTGGATGCTATTTGCGGACTGTGCGGCGGATGCCCCCAATTCAGCAGTCCTCCTGCGTGCCGTCCCCCGAACTTTCCAGGAACGACGTGCGGTAGGCAGCACTAGAGCAACGATAACGATCAGCGCCGTAATCAGCTTCAAGTCAGATGTTTTCAGATGCAGCCATTCGGCCCGCAAAGCGAAAGCCACCACTAAGCGGTACACAATGGAGCCGACTACGGCTGCCACAGCTGCGATCAAAATATTGCGGGATCCGAGGATCGCCTCGCCGATAATGACCGAGGCCAATCCGATGACGATCATCCCGATCCCCATGGATATGTCCGCAAACCCGGACTGCTGGGCGACCATAGCG
This sequence comes from Paenibacillus gansuensis, assembly GCF_042684925.1. Lineage (NCBI taxonomy): Bacteria > Bacillati > Bacillota > Bacilli > Caryophanales > Paenibacillaceae > Paenibacillus > Paenibacillus gansuensis. The sequence continues at coordinate 177,917 of NZ_JBHUME010000009.1, forward strand.
CCCGATAAGGCAACCAGTCCGTTCGACAAGCTGACCCCTAGAATGGTCGTATGGTCCGTGTTCGCCCCGAAGCTGCGGATCATGCGGGAGTTGTCCCCTGTCGCGCGGACTGCAAGTCCAAGATCAGTATGGAAAAATAACACGAGCAGCAGCGTAATGAGCACCACAACGATCGTCATCAACGGAAGCGGATCGATGGATGTAAACACATTATCCACATTAATCAGGGACACATTGGGTTTCCCCATAATCCTTAAGTTAATGGAGTACAGCGCGATCATCATCAAAATACCGGACAACAGCCCGTTTATTTTTCCTTTGGTGTGAAGAAGCCCTGTAATGGCCCCCGCAGCTAATCCTGCTCCGAATGCCGCAAGGCTGGCCAGCCATGGAGAAGTTCCATTGGTAATGAGAATGGCGGCAACGCCTGCCCCGGTAGTAAAGCTGCCGTCTACCGTTAAATCCGGAAAATCCAAAATGCGGTACGTAATATAGACCCCTAAGGCCATAAGTGCATATAACAAGCCGAGTTCGAGCGCTCCAGTCATTGAGCTCAGCATCGGATGACCCCCTTCAGTGTTCGCTTGTCTGTGTCTGTTGAAAGAAAAAACGAGGTGCACGTAAGTCCACCCCGTCCTGCAGCCTTATTGAATAATATTATTCGCCTGGTCTTTCACTTGGCTCTTCATTTGATCCGTTACCGTGATGCCCTGCGCTTCCGCCGCTTTCAGGTTCAGGATCAGGTCCAGCTTATCCGGTACCGATACCTTCATGTCGCCCGGCTTCATACCGTTCTTCAGAATATCTACCGCCATTTGGCCCACTTGGTATCCGTGATCATAGTATTTGAAGCCGACGGTTGCAAAAGCTCCCTTTTCCACCGTATCGCGGTCCGCCGAGAAGAACGGAATTTTGTTCTCGTTAGCAACTTGGATAATGGAATCAACGCCGCTTACTACCGTGTTATCCAGCGTAATATAAATCGCATCGGCGCGTCCCACCAGGGAATCAGCTGCCTGCTTCACTTCGGACGTGTTGGTTACCGGAGCTTTCACAAGTTTAATCCCTTTGGCGCTTAGCGCTTCTTCGGCTTTTTTGGCCATAATGACTGCGTTCGCTTCGCCTTCATTAATGACAACCCCTACCGTCTTCACTTTAGGGAAGTTAGCTGCGATGAAATCCATTGTTTGGACAATCGCCTCCGGGTTTGTATCCGATGCACCGGACACGTTGCCGCCCGGCTGGTCCATATTCGTCACTAGCTTGGCATCCATTGGATCCGTTACCGCTGCGAACAGAACCGGCGTTTCCTTCACCTTGTTTACAACCGCTGCTGCGGAGGGCGTTGCAATGCCCAGTACCAGATCGTACGTGCCTGTGGAGATTTTGTCGGCAATGGATAAGTTGTTTGTTTGATCTCCCTGCGCGTTATTAAAATCTACTTTCAGGTTGTCTCCTTCGGTATATCCGCCTTCTTTCAACGCATCCAAAAATCCTTGGCGCGTAGCGTCCAGCGAAGGGTGTTCCACGATTTGCGAAATCGCTATGGAGTAAGTCTTTGCAGGCGCATTATTGCCGGAGTTTCCTCCTGCCGCGTTGCCGGATGTATTGTTTCCTCCGGACGCCTCATTGTTACCGCAGCCTACAGCCGTAACCAGTAATGCGGAAAGAACCAGTGATACCATTGTCTTTGCAGCTTTCATATTGACGACCCCATTTCGCTATTTATAATCTACTAGACATGTGCTGATGTAACGCTTTTGTGCGGAAAAGCTTTGGCTTATTAGTAGTTTAATAGGGGTGTCATTTTTCGTCAATTATTTATTTTACAGCGTTCAAATCGTAAAACAAGGCGAAACGGCTGGTGCCGTCCATTAAGCGGAGCCATTCGTCTCATGCCCAGTAATATTTACTAATGAACTCAGGAAACGCTATTTCGCTAGAAATGGTCTTTTTATCCTCCTAATGAACTGTACACACGCTATTTCCCGTTTTATCCGCTGCGGACGGTCAAAAACACGAAATAAGGCTGCTAGGATTCGTTAAAATTTGTAAAGCCGAGGTTTGAGCATTTTAGCGTGTCTGGAGTTCGTTAACGCCGGGATTAAGCACCTTCAGATTTTTTATTTTTTTATGTGGCAAATAAAAAACCCAGGCCTACGCCAGGGTTCGCTTGGATTTATGTTGGTTATGGCAGATTCCTTACGCGTCCGGATTCGCCCAAACATCTCTGTATTCCTGATGCCTTCTGAACTGGGCGTGCGCGTAGGAGCAGGCGGGAATGATTTTATTTCCTGTTTGGCGGGCATGCTCCACTACTTTTAATACCAGCTGCTGAGCGATGTTCTGCCCTCTCAATTCCGGGGATACATACGTATGGTCCAGGATCAGAACTCCGTCCCCATGCGGTTTATAGGTGACCTCTGCGACGATGCTGCCGTCCTGCTTCATGACGAAGCCGTTTCCTTCAGGAACAATATTGCTCATTTGAACTCCTCCTTAGCGGTCTGTTTGCAGTCTTTAAACAAGGAAGGCGCACGTGCCTCCCTTAGGCCGTCTCTGTAGTATGTAACCAGTTTTAAGGGTGTATACTCCAGCTTTTACCTTCTATGCACCTTCATGCTGCGTCCGTTTTTAATCCGGAGCGACACCAGCGGTTCAGGTTCCGCTTCGCCCTGGCCTTCCACCTCGGTGAAGCGGAATTTCCCGGCAAGCGTGCTCAGGATCAGTACCGCTTCGACCATCGCAAATTGCGAGCCGATACAGCCGCGTGCCCCGCCGCCAAACGGGAAATAAGCGAAACGGGGCCAGGCCGGCAACCCTTCCTCGAACCGCTCCGGCCGAAAGGCGGCGGCGTCTCCAAACACTTTGTTATTCCGGTGCATGGCGTACGGACTGATAAGAAAGCTGCTGTTCTCCGGGAACGTTTCCCCCTGCAGCTCCACCTGCTGCCCTGCTTCCCGGAGGATGATCCATGCCGGCGGGTACAGCCGTAGCGTCTCCTGTACCACTTGTTTGGCATAAGGCAGCTGTCTATACAGGTCGAAACCGCGGAGGGAATCTCCGCTTGTGCCCTGCACTTCATCCGCCTCCATGTGCAGCCTGCTCTCCGCCTGCGGCTGTTGGGCCAGGCTGTGCCATGCCCACACCAGCGCATTGGCCGTGGTTTCATGTCCGGCCAGCAGCATCGTCATCATCTGATCCCGGATTTCTTCATCCGGCAGCGGTTCTCCCGCTTCCGTCCGCGTATCCATCAGCAGGCCGAGCATCGTGTCGGCATAAGCCTCCGAGTCCCGCTTGGTGCGGGCGATGACGTCGTACACCATCGTTTCCAGTGTGCGGATCGCTCGTTTGTGCCTGGTGTTTTTCGGCGTAGGGACAGCAAAGGGGATAATCAGCGGCGAGAAGAGCGTTTTTGCTGTGAGCCGGATTGTATCGTCGACCGCATTCGCGAGCTCGGCCTTGGCTTCTTCCAGTTCCGTCTGGAACATAGTCCGGGCAATGATGCCGAGCGTGAGCTGCATCATCGTTTCATGCATCGGGACGGTTTCCCCGTCCTGCAACTGTTCGGCAAGGGCAAGGGTTTCCTCTACTACGATATCGGCGTAGGTTTGAATCCGCTCCTTATAAAACACCGGCATCAGGTACCGCTTCTGATGTTGATGCAGCGATCCCTCCGAGGTAAGCAGCCCCTCCCCGATTGTTCTGCGAAGCACCGCCGTGCTGCGCCCCTTCCGGAACGCTTCGTCCTTGTTCACCAGGATTTCCTGGACAAACTCAGGGGAGTTCACAATGTAGGTCGGCCGGAAGGAACTGGTCCTCAGCGAGACCACCTCGCCAAGCTGGAGCGTATCTACCAGGAAACCGAGCGGATCCCGCTGAAAACGGAAGAAATTGGCCGTCCGTGAAGACGGAATATCCACGATCCTCGTCATCCGCACCGCCTCCTTGCTTTTTTATCTCATCATATCGCTGTTCAGCAAGTTTCTCAAATCGGGGTGCGATTGTTGGCACACAAATAAAATAGCTTCCGCCCGTAAAACCGAAGCGGAAGCTATTCGTTAGACTTGCTGTTCATTTACCTGCTTCTATCCTTTCAATCCATGCACAAACAATCCTTGGTTCCAAACAAGTTTCTGTCTTGCACTTCCTTCATTTTCGTTAAAAAAGTTTCTGGTGAGTTCCCGCATGCCCACAAGTTACGGAAAAGTTTTCACCGGCTTTCCCTGTGTGTAACCTGATTACAACATGCTTCGCTTCCCTATTTCATTGGACTATCCCCTTTCGTGCAGTAGTGGATTATTTTAATCGATACAAAGAGCACAGCCCAGTAGCTTTCTTATGCGCTCTTTCCATCGAATAAAACCATATGCTTCGGGTACTGTCTTTTTGAAAAGGTGATGCTGTATCCTCTTGTTCTTTCTTAACCGTATCTTTACAAAATGAAACAAGCCTTGAACAAAAATTACTGCATTTGTGCAGGAAAGATCCATATAGCCGGAGGAGAAAATCCGAAATTGCTGCGAATGTGCAGGATAATTTGCGGTTGGGAGTCCGTTAGGGCAGAAAATGATGCACAATCACAGCAATTCGTCCGGCAAGAAGGCTCATATCGGAAAAATGCTGCATTTTCGCAGGAATTGATAGTTTACGGAAGTCTTCCCCGAAGCTTAGTGGCATGGCCAGATGGGTCAAGAACTTCCCGGCAACATTACCTCATTTATGAATCAACCCCGAAAAAAACGATGGCGGCGCCTGGTTTATCAAATTCCACATCGACTATGACCGAGCCGTCCTCGGTGAACGAAACGGCGGCTTCCGCCGTATGCCACACCTTCCGTACAAGCTGGGAAGAGGCGGACAGATAGCGCTGCTTGCCCGGAACCGCGGCGAACAGCACGATCACTCCCTTGCCGGTTTCTCCGCAAATTTTCTCGTAGACCTCGAGGCTTCCCCCTACCTTGCCGTACCGCGTCATGGAGCCCGCTGTAATCTCGTTTCTTATCTTCTTGTAGGTGCCCAAGATCCGGCCAAGACGGTCCGTACCTTCCTCCGATACGGAAAGCAGATCGCCCCATATCCCGTTATGGCCCAACATAAGCGAACCCGCGCTGATCTGCTGAAAATCGGCCGGATCGTCAGGAAAATAATGCGTCAGAAATAGAATGGAGGGAATCCATTTGTCATGATCATAGGTGGTTCGGCAAATCCAGCTGCGGGCAGGACCCGGATGGAAGAATATATTCCAGTTATCGACGGCCTCGTCGATCGGCACGTTGTAGTTCTGATAATAGGGACCGTTGTTAATCAGAAAATATTTCCCAACCGACAGGAAACCGAGACCAACATAGCGGCCTCCCTCGGTAATATCGAAATCAACGATCGCCTCCGGACAGGCCTCCTGCATCTTTTCCACGATCCGCGTCAGTTCAATACCCAATCGAAAGGCGTAATGATCGCGCCGTTCTTCGCTGGTATGCCCGCTGTCCCCATGCCCGTGCCCGTAATGGTCGCAGCCATACTGCTGCACGGCATCCCATTTGAAGTAGGTGACGCCTAAGTCCCGGGCGAGCCGAATCAGGGTATCGGCGAAATCGTCCGCATAGGGGCTGACCAGGCACATTTTCTCGCTCAACTCGGTTTCCCAGACCGGATGCGGATCGGGCTTGACACCCTGCCAGTGCATGAGATTGTTTTGATTTCTTTGCAGCATCCTGCTTGACAACGCCGCGGAGTTCGGACCGAACCAGAGGCCCAGTTTCATTCCATAACTGTCCAACCGCTCCTTTATCGGGGTGAGACCGCGGGGGAAGCGGTCCGGATTTACTTCCCAGTCACCGGTAGCCGTGTACCAGCCCGTATCGATGACAAACACGTCCACACCGATTCTATGGGCCTTTTCGATTTCGGCCAGCATTCTCTCTTCTGTGATCGAAGCCAGATAACTTTTTCCCCGAAAATGTTTGTCTCTTTCCTGGTTATTCCATGTGTTATAGAAAATATACGGCTGGCGGCTTTCCGGATACAGAGCCATGTGATGCAGCACAAATGCCCGGTAAGCTGAGGTCAATTCTTTCTCTCCGCCTGAAACGGCCGCATATTGGAACCAGATCGTGTCATAATACCTATCCCGGCCGATGGGCTGACCTGTCAAATAGTTGCCTTTCGCGGCCTGTATCTCGGCTAGGCCGTCTGCTGCCAGCCTGAACCTCAGAAAGGAATCGGGCATCTGAGACCCGTGTTCATAAGCGAGCAGCTGTGCATCCTCCCCCTCGCCTCCCCATGACGCAATCATGGGTCCGGCAACGTCCAAACCTGCCGCAAAATGCCGTTCATCCAACGGCTGCTCCTGCAGGCAATAGCTGTGAACAGGTTCAACAAATTCGGAAAAGCGAACCTCTCGGACCTCGGCTTCTCCATCTGCCGTACGGATGGGGAATTGGACGCCGGCATAGGAAATGGCATCCTTGCCCAGAGCTTTTGTCATGACCGATTCCCCGCTTGCAGACAGCCGATACTTGAACCGGAGAACCGGATTATCGTCGGGCACACGGAGCAGAAGGTGAAGCCTCCACTTTCCTTTTGGTCCGAATTCGCCTGTAAGCTCGTATTCGCTCACGCGGTTAGGCAGTATACGCCGGCCCGTTTCCTGCAGATTGGACAGTATTGCTGTACAAGCCTCCCCGTCCAGCTCAAACACAGGGGCATAAATGCTATGGCTGATTCCTGAATGTTTATTGGTATAAGTCAGCAGCGTCGGGGAGCCCTCCTGGACGGACAAAGCAAACCATGGGTTTGATTCCACCCATACGGACTTCACATTCATAGTCATTTCTTTTTGATTCCTTTCTGTTCCCTAATGACTTTTACTTTTACTCATTCCATATGGGAAACAACAGTCCAATGCGCCAAGACGGCGCATCGGACCGTTTGCTTTCCTCAAGTTGTTGCGTAAGCTTACCGTTTCCCGGACGGGTTATTACTCCGGTTGTCATGATCGGTGCTGACGGTCACCCAGGCTGGCTGTGATTCGTTACCTGCTTCATCCGCCGCGGTTACACGGAAGCGGTAGTCCGTATCCTTTTTCAAATCGTTCACTACATAAGTCAATGTCGTTCCGCTTACCTTACCAAGCAGTATTTGATCCTGATAGACCTGATAAGACACAACGCCCGCATTGTCGGTCGATGCCTCCCAGTTCAGGGTTACCGCTGTCTTCGTCGCCGTTCCGATCAATGCGCCGGGGACGCCCGGTGCAGTCGCGTCCGGATCCACAACGACCTGGGTCGTCCAGTTCTGGATGCTGCCGTCTTCCGCCTTAACCGAGTAAACAACCGGCTGTGTGAAATCCACCGCCTCCCCGCTAACCGGGATGACGGCAGCTTTCTCCGAGACGGTAACGGCGGGCTTCAGGGCAGTAATATCCGTGCCGTAAGGCACATGTACCGTAATGGTCCTAGACGCCGCGTCGATCGTTGTCTCCCCGGTCTGACCCGCCAGTGTAAAGCCTGTAATCTCTTTGCTGGTGGAGGCCGCCGTACCGGTAAGATGGACCTGTGCGAACCGGTAGGCCCATTCCGCCCCGCCGCTGAACTCGATTTTGAAATACTTCATACCGGACGGGATTGGCGTTTCGTTGGTATCGACATATAGATCGTAGCCGTATTGGGTTCCCGTATAATCAGCCAAGTCGTTCATTTTGGTTGGTTTCGCGGCCACTTGGGTCCAACCAATGCCGTCAGGCGAAGCATAATAGCTGATGGTTCCATTGTTACCGGCCATATTGTGCAGGCGCATTACCTCAAATTTGTCGAACCGTTTGAGCACCGAAGTGTCGTAGACGACGCTTTCCGGACCTGCGTTGCCCCAGGCAAGCTGGATCGCTTTACTGTGCTCGCCGCTGAACAAGGATTCGTTTGTAATGATGCCGTCTGACTTGGAGTACACTTTGGAGAAATCGTCGAAATAATCGTGAATGGCATCGACCTTAACGTCGTTAAATACATTGTCCGTCTCGTCTGTGGCAAGAGTCAGATCGGCGAGCTGGGTCTTCAGCGCCGCCGTCCCTGCCGGCCACTCGAACCGGATATAGTTCATATACGGAGGAATGCTGCCAGGCTGCTTGATCTGCGCTTTCTTCCATGTGCCGGACACCGCGCTCTCCCGGACGATGGTTTCGGCCGGCGCCCACACCTTGCCGTCCGGTGATAGGGAAATTTTCATGCGGTCAGAAAGGGCCGCATTGTCTGAAGACTCATAATAAACTGCAGCTGCAAAACTCTTCACATTCTTGAGCCGGTACACAGCCGCTCCGGCTTCCGGCGAATTTTTGGCTATCCGCCCGGTGTCGCCGCCGAAAATATCCGCATCGGACGCATCGACCTGCAGATTGGCGCTGGCGGTATACATGCTGTCTTTATTGCTCATCGAATCGTGCAGCACGATACCCGGAATGATGGTATGGTCTGCGAGAAGCTGTACGGCGATCTCATTGGGCAAACCGCTGTGGTTGCTGTTTTTTATCTGGAAACCGACTTTCTTGGCTTTATCGGTTCCGGTCACGATAATGTCATAATCTCCGAGGAACCCTTCCGTTGTGAAAGTACCATCCGAGCCGGTAAACCCTTCTTCATCGGTCCACAGCTCCTTGAACACGGTATCGATATAGGCCTGACCGTTGGGACGAAGCGACCAATCTTCATTGTAGTAAGCCGCCGGCGGATACCAATGCCGTCCTTCCCAGAAGCCCCAGCTGGTAATGGCGCTGACTTCGGGACGGCTGAACATGGCCAGGATATAGTCCCGGGTAAATTGGGCTTGCGCATCCACTTGGGCCTGCACGGGACGGTACGCATTGATGTCGAACTCCGTAATCTGCAGGTCGAGATTCGGATATTTCTCGCCGAATTCCGCCGTATTGTTCAGTAGAACCGGTATGGAAGGCAGGGACGCCGCATTGTAATGGCCTTCTTCCCCTACCCCGTCAATTCGGGCGTTATCGGCCAGAATACGGTCAACCAGACTGTACAAATAATCGCGGATATCGTTGCTCTGTCCTTGCAGAAAACCCGATTCGTTCATATAAAGGCCGGCATGAGGATCTGCCGTATGAGCGCGGTTAAAGAGCTCGGAGTATATTCCAGTTCCTAACGCTTCCACGTCCGAGCGGAAGTTGAACGGCTCATTTTTGACATTCCACTCTTTGATGCGCCCTTTCAGGGTCCCGGCAATATCGTCGATGTGCGCCAGGATGGTCTCCTTCATCCAGCTGTCGGCGGCTTCCTGCCCTTCCGAAGCTGCTTTGCTTTCATAGATCTTCTGCAGATTCTTGCTGTCATCGGGATGCCATGGCAAACCCGTCCAGGTAAGCACGTGACCCTTCACCGGAATCCCTTTCTCTTCCAGCTTCGGCAGCGCGTTCAGAACCTGCTGCTTCCCGAAGTCGTCGTTCCAGGCGCCGTACCATGGCTCCCAGGTCAAATCGTTCTCGAAGGTCGCTTTGTTAAACAGCTGGTAAAATTTTTGCTGAAAAATGCGGTCGGCCGGTGTTGTTCCATTGAGATGGAGCGCAGGCACCGCAGAGCCGAACCCGAAAGCGTGCCGCTTCATATTGACTTGTACCTTAGCCCCGGATACGGGGTTGCCGCTGCTGTCGGTGACGGTGACCTGAATCGGTCCTTTGCGGTGGTCCTGAATACGGGCAGCCGCCTCCGCACGCCATGGCGCAGCCGCCTCATAACCCTCGTAAGTGAACTTGAAGTCGCTGGCGGGCAACTTGCTCTTGTCGACATCTTTCGGATATTTGATGGTTGCGAAGCCGCCAATCAGCACCGTTTGTTTCTGAAAACCAAGCTGGAGTTCGGCGAACCAGGTCGGTACGCCGGTATTGTCCCCGGCATCGTTCGGGGCGGCGGAGGTAAAGTAATACTTTTGCCACTCGCCAGTTCCGTTCGTCATATTGCCGGGCGTATAGGTCCAGTTGTTCCACCCGTTGCCGTAATTCTTCAGGCTGAAGAACGACTCGGCCGTTCCGGTCTCCGCACTGCTTGAAAGCTTCTTGAAGTAAACGACTGTCAGGAAAATATCGTCCTTCTGAACCGGTGTCGTGATTTTATGTGTCAGATCGATTTCATAGGCATTCGGTCTCTTGGTCGTTGTCGTCACTTTGATGGCTTTGTCGAAGGGCATTCCTTCGGCCGGGTCCACATCAACCATTTCCTTGGATGCCCAGGAAGGGTCAGCCACGTCCAGATTGAACCCGTTGATAACGTCTGTATAAGAATCGCCGAACATGAAGGTTCCCGCCGGAAGCCCTCTGCCCTGCATTTCGCTCATGAGAACGCTGTAGTAAGCCGCGTCGGAAGCTTGCGCTTTTGATGTAAAATAGCCCGGGGACACCAGCATGGCAACCATGGAAATGAGAAGGGAATACACCAATACCGCTTTCTTCATCACTAAACTCCTCTCTATGCCTGTAAACCGCCCCAATCGCCGGAGCTGGCTGCGTCGATTGGGGCGGACAGGTACATATGCGGTCACGCTGTTTCTATTTCTTACCGGCCATGAACGCGTCGAATTGCTTCTGTTTCTCGGCAATCACCTTTTCCAGACCGGCTTTTTGGAGCTTCTCTTTCCACTGAGGAATAAACTTGTCGGAATCGACGCTTCCCGTCAGTACAGGTACAGCGAACTGCTTGTCGACGTTGGTAATTTGCGTGATTTCATTCTTTACAGGCTCCAGATCAAATGTGAATCCGAAACCGGGCGATACTTTGGCCTGGGCATTAAATGCCTTGTACTGTTCCCACTTCTGGGGATCTTCATTGCTGTACAGATAGTTCAGGAACTGATTCCCCATCATCCAGTTGTTGCCGGGGTTATAGCTGTCTTTGTTCAGCGGCTCGATGACATTGTCCGCCACTTTCTTGTAATGCTTGCCCTCGATACCGTTGACGAGAAGATTCAGGAGTTCCTTGTCCGAGTGCAGCAGGTTCATCAGCATCATAGCTCTCTCAGGATCCTTCGATGTCTTGGAAATAGCCAGCATCGAGTTGGTCGTATCCCCGGTGCTTGTGTACGGCTCCGTCAACGGAATTTGAACTAGCTTCACACCGGTCGCCGCCTCCACTTCCTTGTCCTTACCCGGCTTCAGCGCCGTAGTCCATGCGAAGATCTTTCCGGCTTTCGCCATATCCTCCGATGCGGCTTTCGTCGTTGCCGCATCCGCATTGATATAGCCCTTTTTGAACCACTCGCGGTTCAGCTTGATCTTCTCCAAATAGCCAGGGTCATCCATTTCCCATGCAAATGAGGTGCTTCCCGGCGCAAGCGAGCCGGGAACGACATTGTCGCTCAGCCTTTCCAGTCCGTTGATATACTGGACAAATATGGTCCCTTCCGTTATATACAGCGGCGTTACATTGGGTTCATTCTCCTTGATCGTCTGAAAGAGCGGTTCGAGATCGGCCATCGTCTTGACCTTGCTCAAATCGAACTTATATTTATCGACAAGATCTTTTCTGACCAAAATCCCTTGATTTGAAGCGCGTTCTTTGTTTGTCGGAATTGCATAGATTTTGCCTTTTACTCTAGGCCCTTCAAGGAAGATAGGGTCCAAGTTGGCCAAAATATCTTTCCCGTGCTGCTGCAGCAGGTCATCCAGTTCTACATAGGCACCCTTAGCGACACTTTGTCCATAGCCGTTCCAGGTGGCCGTAAAGATGACATCGAATTTCTCGCCCGTCGACATCATGAGGTTGGTCTTATCTCCCCAAGCGCCCCAATCTATAGGCTGGATATCGATGCTGGCATTGATTTTTTCTTTAAGAATCTTGTTCATCGCCTCCTCTACCAGCTGCTCATCCTTCTGTGGTCCGCCAGGATAGATCAAGGAGAGGGTAACCGGTTTCAATTCTTCCGTACCGGTATCCGCCGCATTCCCGTTGTTTGCAGCCGCATTCGTTCCAGCAGCCTCCGTGTTGGCCGGCGATTCATTGACTTTACTATTCCCTCCGCTGTTGGCTTCCTTAGAGCAAGCAGCCAACAGCAGGCTGACCAGCATCATGATAGCAAGCAGAAGTACCCCTTTATTTCTGGTCTTGTTCATCGATAAATCCTCCCCAGTGTTATTCAATACGTGCTGAACCGCTATATTCCAACCGGATTGTGCGTCTGCGCCGGTTCCGGATTCCGGTACAGACGGTCCGGGGTCAGCCTTTGACGGCGCCTACTGTTAACCCTTGGACAAAATATTTTTGGAAGAACGGGTAAGCGACAATGATCGGGCCCATACCGATGACGCACATGGCCATGCGGAGGGTCTCGCCGGGCAGGTCCGTGATGCTGATATTTCCGGACAATGCCTGAGAATTGGAAGTCAGGTACTGGATGTTCAGTATGGTTTTGTACATCAGGTACTGCAAGGAAACCTTATCGGGCGAATCGATGAAGATCAGGCTTAAAAACCATTCATTCCAGTAGCCCAGTGTGCTGAACAGCGACACCGTTGCCAGAACAGGCAGGGAAAGCGGGAGCACGATTTGAAAAAAAACCCTTACTTCTCCCGCGCCGTCGATTTTGGCCGACTCGATAAGAGCCGGGGGAATCGTATTTTGAAAGAACGTGCGGATGACCAGGACATAGAACGTATTCATCACGGAAGGAAGAATAAGCGCCCACAACGAGTCTTTTAGATCTAAATACTGCGTGTAAATCAGATAGAACGGCACCAGGCCTCCGCTGAACAGCATCGGGATGAATACCAGCATCGAAAAGAACGATTTGTGCCGGAAATCGATACGGGAAATCGGATATGCATACAGTGACATCACCAACAGACTAAGAATCGTGCCTGCTGCCGTGACAAGGATGGTCACGCGGTACGCGCTGAATATAGCGTGCGTATCCGTAAACAACACCCGGTACGCATCCAAACTCCACTGCTTTGGAAGCAGGCGGTAGCCGTCGGCCGTAATGGAGCTTTCCGCCGAAAAGGAAACGGCCGCCACGAGCAGCACCGGAATCAAGCACAGCAGGCAGTAAAATATAAACATGAGATGAATGATGGCATCCGATTTTCTTGAGATGCTGTTGACGGTGGTTCCCATAGTTAGATTTGCAGACATTCTTTTACTCCCTCTCCCCCGCGGCTTGTTAGAACAGCGAGCTGTCCCGGTCGATTTTACGTACGATCAGGTTGGTCAATACGACAAGCACAAACCCGATAACCGATTGATACAATCCTGTTGCCGATGCCATGCCCACATCTCCAAGCGTCTTCAGCGCCGTGTAGACATACGTATCGATAACTACGGTTTTCTCGTACAGCAGGCCGGAGTTCAATGTAACCTGATAGAACAGGCCGAAATCCGCATAGAAGATTTTGCCGACCTGCAGCAGCAGGATGATCGTAATGACGGGCCTAAGCAGAGGAAGTGTAATATAGACTGCCTGCTGCCGCTTTGTAGCTCCGTCGATGACCGCAGCCTCGTAATATTCCTTGTCAAAACCGACGATGGCTGCCAAATAGATCACAGTGGCATAGCCGATATCTTTCCATACCGAGACTAGCGGCAGGATAAAGGGCCAGTAGCTTGCCTCGGCATACCAATCGACGGCATCCAAACTAAGCAGGGGGAGGATCGTCGTGTTTACAAAGCCGTATTGCGCATTCAGGAAAGCGTAGCCGATATAACTGACAATGACCCAAGAGAGAAAATAAGGCAGGAACATCACCGTTTGGTACACCTTGGCAAAAAAACGGATCCGCAGCTCATTCAGCAGCATAGCGAAGGTAACGGCAATCAGGAGATGAAGCAGGATGAAGACGAGGTTGTACAAAATGGTATTGCGTGTCATCAGCCAGGCATCGTCCGTCAGAAACAGGTATTTGAAATTATCGAATCCGACCCATTTACTGCCGAAAATCCCGTCGCTGAAGGTATAATTCTTGAACGCCAGCACAATGCCGAACATCGGCAGGTAGTTGTTGAGCAGCAGCATGGCCATGCCCGGAACCAGGAACAAATACAGTCCCCAGTGTCTTCTCATGTACCCCGCTAATGTTTTGTTGGGCTTCTTTACAGGCTGTGCGGATAGCCGTTGTTGGTTAACTTGCATCATATGCGCTCCTTCCGGCCCGTGGACAAGGCGGTTACTCTCTATGCCCTGATTATACGGGCCGGCTGGAGGCGATTCTATGACGTGCGGTGACACTTTTTGCTGGCAAAATACCTATTTACGCACCTTCGGCATCCGCGTGGAAAGCCTGTTCCCTGTATGGAAGAAAAATGGTAACTACTGCGCCGGAGTCCTCTCCGTTTGCGAAGCGGACGCGGGCGGAATCGCCGTATTTGATTTGAAGCCGGTTGAGTACGTTCCATATCCCAAGGTGGCTGTCACCCCAGCTTTCCTCCAGCTTATTCTCAGACAGAACGTGCAGGCTTTCCTGCGTGAAGCCCCTGCCGTTGTCGGTAACGGTAATGATGACAAATGGCTGATCATACGGGGACCCGCTTTCCAACCTCGCTTCGACACTCACTGTAAAGACGCTGGACCCGTTCATCATGCCGTGCTTGACCGCATTCTCGACAAAAGGCTGAACCATCAGCGGAGGAACCGCCATTTCTCCCAACCGGTCATATACATGGCACTCAAAGGCAAGCTTGCCCGGAAAGCGCAGCTTCTGGATTTCCATATAACTGCGGATATGAAGCAATTCTTCCTCCAGCGTGATCAGAGATCGGTTCGTACGGGTGGCAAAACGGAAATAGTCCACGAGATGGACGGCCATCTGCTGAATCAAACTGTATTCCCGGATCTCCGCCAGGCTGTAGACGACATTCATTGAATTCATATAAAAATGGGGATTGATCTGCGCCTGAAGATGCTTGAATTCCGCATTTTTGGCACGCAGCTGTTCGTCATACACACTGATCTTCAAATGCTCGATTTCGGCAGCCATATGATTGAAGGATTGCATGAGGAACCGGAATTCGTTGGAGGCTTTTTCCTGGAGGCGGATATCGAATTGGCCGTGAGACAGTCTTTTCATACCAAAAATCATTCGCTTGATGGGCCGGTAGATGATGTTGCGGTAGAACATAAAATAAAGGAGCAGAATAACAAGGACGGCTGCAGGAGTCCAGTAAACAGTGCGTTGATAATAAGTAAGATTGTCCAGCAGCCGGTTTTCCTCAATTAACACTACATAGGAAAGAGGGGCATTCGAGGAGGTTGACCCGATTGCCAAATATTTCATCCCGTTATCGCTCTCTACTGCGGCATAGCTGGGCCGGCTGCCGTTCCACAGACCATAAGCCCGGTTGCTCCATCCGGCGTGTACGTATTGTGTCAGTACCTCCCCCTGCCCGCCGACAACCATCGCCCGGTCCGTCCGTTCGCCGTCCTGCACGTTCCAGGAGCGCGTCAAGGTATCCATCTCGATCCATGCGCCTGCATAGAGTCCGGCATTCAACTCGATGATTTTGGTCAAAACATATCCCCGGCCTGTTCTGGCGATGCTCCAGTCGGAGGTGTTCTGCTTTTGGTTCAGCAGGTTCGGCAGGCGCTCCTTAATCTCGTTCATGGTCGTGTAATAATTGGTATTGGACCCGATCAGCATATCATCGTTGGAAGCGGAATAGACGAACAGGGCATCAATTTGATTGTAGAAGCCGATATCTGCGCTTAGTTTATCGCTGACCCCTTTTCTGGCTAGCCTATATTCGTCGCTGTCCTGCGGGTAGGCGTTCAACAGCGTAACATCCGTTACATCCCGCAGCTTGACCAGATATTTCTGGGTCTCCAGCAGCGTCCTGTCCATATTCCGGGCATAAGCCGTAAGCAGATTGCTGGTGGACTCCGATACTTGATGGCGTATCTGGTTCATCGCATACAGATTATTTTGGTAAAAAAGATAGACCGGCGGTGTGATGACCAGAAACAGAACGAGCAGAAAGTGGACATGCAAAGAATTGAAAAAAGTTCGAAGACCGGCCATAAGTATCTCCTTACTCGGACAAAATCCGATGATTTCTGCGGAATTGAAGCGGGCTGATCCCTACCGTTTTCTTGAACAGCCGCGTAAAGTGAGGAAAGCTTTCGTATCCGACAATGGCGGCGATATGCTGAATCTTAAAGGAACTGTTCATCAGCAGCTCCTTGGATTTCTCCATGCGCAGCCCGATAAGGTAGTCCGACAGGGAAATGCCCGTCTCCTTCTTGAACAGCCGCGACAAGTAGGCGGGATTCAGATAAACCAGTTCAGCAAGGGCATCGCGGGAGAACGGCTCCGCCAGATGGTTCTGCAAATGCGCCTGCACGCTTCGGATGACAGAGGAATCTGACTCTCCCGAGACCGCCTTGAAGCCGGCGCATCCGATCGAAAGCATTTCGAGCGTCCACCGCTCGAGATCCTGCAGGGATTTCACATGCCGCGAGTCGCCGTTTAATTCATTCCTCCTATAGATATCGCTGACGGATAAGCCTTTCCGGTCCACAGCCGAATAGATCATCTGCCGGAAACCGTTATGAATGGAGATCAGCCGGTTTAAATCAATCGGCTCCTTAGAGATCCTCTGGAAATAGCCCCTTACGTGCGACAGCAGCTCCTCCTCCTGTCCGGCTTCGAAGAGAGCGGCCAGCTCCTTGAATTCCGGCAGGCTGACCGGAACGGATTGCTTGGGCTCGGCCGGACTGCCGACCTGCTCGATTATCGTATTCCGCTGCGTAACATTTCCGCGCTCCAGATTCTCGAGACTTCTGAACGATTGGACGATGCCCGGTATTGCGGTTCGTTCACCGATGTAGCAGGAAATACGGCTGTAGAAGCTGGCTTCGCAAGTCCGGATAAACGCCCTGCACCGCTCCTTGATGCCTTGGGGCACTTCCTTCTGTTTGTTCAAATACAGAATAACGAAGTTAATCCCATCCCGATCCAGGATGACCGCCCCTCCGTACCCATCCAGTATGATCTCCTCCGCCGCTCTCCGCATGGCATATTCCAATATTTCCTCGTCCCGCGAAGAGAACTCCTGCTTCCATTCCTCGATGCTGATCATGATGGGCAGTATCTCCGAGTCCCTTTCCAACGGAATGCCGTACATACGGAAAGACGACTCCAAACTCTGCGGCGACAAAGGAATTCGTTCCTTCAATATATCCTGCCATAACCTTTCGATCAGCAGCGGCAGCTGGTTGTTCCATTGGCTGGAGTACCGCTGAAGGTTATCGCTGATCTCGTCCAGCTCCTGTTCAAGCCGGACCTGCTCCAGCGCTTTCCGCACCGCTTTGCCCAGCTCGCCGAAATTGACGGGCTTAAGGAGATACTCCAGGCTGCCGAGCCGAAGCGCTTCGCGCGCGTATTGGAAATCGGAATGGCAGGTAAGGAAGATCGTCTCTACTCTGGGATAATGCTCCCTGACCCACTCCTGCAGCTCCAGCCCCGATTCCCCCGGCATTTCAATATCGCTTATCATCACATCGACGGGCTTGGCTGCCAGGATGCTGCGTGCTTCGTCGGCGCTCCCCGCCTCGTAGACATGGTTCACCTGTAATTCCGGCCATTGGACCCCGGATTGAATAGCTTTAATCGCATACCATTCGTCGTCCACTATCAGCACATTGTACATAGTTATCCCTCGATTCGAATAGGTCTTGGCAACTTCATCGGATGGCTACTCCCTTCATTATAAGTCAGCCGGAAGGAACGATTATACAGCCTAAAGAAAAATGGTCACTATGAGGCAAAACTTATCACAGGGAAGCATTCTCCTCAGCAAGTCCGAGGGGTATGATAGAGTGGTAAGCGCTTACAAAATTTTGAATGAAAGAGGAGTTGATCATTGATGAAAAAGTGGAGTTCCCTTCTGGTAAGCCTGTCCTTATTGGGCGGCCTGCTGGCAGGCACCGGGGTTCCCGGCAAAGTATCGGCCGCCGCCCCCGAGATTGGCAGGAACCTGGTGGACGACCGCGGTTTCGAAAGCGGTACTACTGCAGGGTGGACGGGACAAGGGGCCACGCTTACGGCCATCCAGTGGTACCCTCGGCTTGGCGGGGCGTGGAGCATGCGGGTAACGAACCGAACCAATACGTGGGCCGGGCCGGTCTACAATCTTCTCGGCAAGATGAACGCAGGCCAGAAGCACCGGTTCAGTGTCTGGGTCATGCAGGACAGCGGCAATGCCACGGAAACATTCAGCCTTATCGTTCGCGCTACGGTAAACGGCGTACAATCGTGGACGACGCTCAACTCCCGCTCGCTCGCTAAGGATAATTACGGCCGTTTGAGCGGGGAATATACCCTGCCGAGCGAAAACGTGACGGAACTGGTCTTCTATATCCAGTGCAGCAATCCTACCGTCAACTACTATGTCGACAACGCCTATGTCTCCGCCGTTACCAATACCCAAACCTTCTCCAAAATCAAAGTGTCCGGCAATAAACTCGTCGATTCCGCCAACCAGCCGCAGCTATTCAAAGGAGTAAACGCACTGCCGCCTAACGAAGCGTATAACGATTACTGGGATCCCTATTATTACCGTAAAATGGCATCCTGGGGCGCCAATGTCGTGCGAATTCCCATTCAACATGACGACTGGTTTCTAGCCGATGAACAAAAACGATGGGATCTGCTCGAGCAAGCGATTCAATGGGCAGCTGACTACGGGATGAGATCGATTATCGACTGGCATGAAATCGGCTCTATCGCCACCGGTTACAGCGACAACAACGACCCTCCGACCTCGCAAGCCGATTTCAACGCTTTTTGGACCAAAGCAGCCACCTTGTACAATAACGACCCTCGCGTGCTTATGTACGAAATCTTCAATGAGCCTCTTACCGCGACGGCAACGCAAAATGACTGGATCACCCAACGGAATTGGGCCAACAACGCCGTTTCCCTGATCCGGGGGATCGACGCCAACACTCCGATCGGCGTGGCGGGGCTGAATTACGCGTCCGACCTGCGCTACGCGGGACAGTACCCGGTAAGCGGCACCGGGCTGGTCTACATTACACACCCATACTCCTTTATAGCCGAAGCTAACTATGACATGCTGTTCGGCTACCTGGCGGCCTCCTATCCGCTGTTCGCAACGGAGCTAGGATATGATACGTCCGAAGTGTACAAAGAGAGCCGTTTTGTCGGTTCATCCCGCTATCGGGAAGCCAATATGGCCCTGATCAAGAAATATAATATGCACTGGACGGCCTGGCACTTCGGCGTCTACGGTCCTGCGCTGCTGACGGATTTCAATAACAACGGGACTTCCACTTATACCCCGACGGAAGCAGGCAGCTTTTACCGGGACAAAATCCTTCAAGTGGAAGGAACCGATTTCGGCACTTCACCCGCCTATTCGACCGGCACCGAATTCGGCAAAGCCCACGACGACAGCGTGGTCACCTATTTCGATTACGCACAGGCCAATGGAGGGTATACCGGAATCGACGCAGGACAGAGTTACCGGATTGCCAAAATTAAATTTTATCCTCGCCCGGGCTTCACGGGACGCATGGCCGGCGGCAAGTTCCAGGGATCGAACACGTCGAGCAGCAGCGGTTACGTCGATCTGGCAACCGTAAGCTCGGCCTCCGAAGGATGGAACGAGATTACCGTCTCGAATACGGGCAGCTATCGTTATCTGCGCTATCTGTCGCCGAACGGCAGCTACAGCAACGTAGCGGAAGTCGATTATATTAAATACGTCCCGTAACGCAAAAAAACCGGGAAGCCTTCTGGCTTCCCGGTTTCTTAATGTCTGTGCCGCTCATTGCGCCTCATCCACTTCGCGCAGATCCAGTACGGCGCGCCGCAGCTCGTTTCCGCGGATGTCGAACTTGGGAGCTCCGACCCCTGCGTCCACAGTGGAAATGGCCATGGCCCGCAGGTTCGTTTTGATGGAATTGCCGGCGATGACCGCGCCGCCGACATCGGACGCCTGATCCGCGGCTCCGTAGTTGTTGATCTTGATCATCGCCACGTTCGGTTCAATCAGCTTCTCCGCCGTGATCTGCGAGCCCGTGATCTCAAACCTGTTCGCTGCCTGCACATATACGGCGGCCGCGCCGTAGCCGATCGCCTTATTGATGGTGAACTGCGAGTCCGTCACCATCACGTCCGACTTCGGGCCCGCGATGACGAGGCCCGTACCGTTCGATACAAAGGTACAACGGTTAAATCGGTAGCTCCCGTCCCTGTTGGCGATAGGCCCACCCTCTCCGTTCTCCGGCGCCTCCAGTACGCAGTTGTTATACGTGCCGGAAGGCAGATCCAGCCCGTACTTGCCGTTATAATCCGTAATTTGTAACCGGTCGAACGTCGTCCCACTGCTACCGCTGCCCGTAATGCTCTGCAGCCTAGAGGGACCTGAAATCCTGACATCCTTGAAGCTCGCAGGGCCGCCGTCCACCACAAGCCCGTACTCCTGCTTCTCATGATTCACGATCGTAACGTCCTCAACCGCAACCTGATACGGCGCCTCACTTTCTACCGTCAGCGTGGAGTCCGTAAGATGGAGCCCTTTTACCTTTATATGATGGCCCTGAAACTTGACCCACCCGTTCGTCATCTGATTGTTCGTAAACGACAGCTCATGGCGGACCAAGGCGTTGGACCCCTCAAAGACATTGCCTGTCACCTCGGCCTGCCGGAACAGATTCGTCACCGCCACGCCTATGGCGCCTTGGGACTGGAGCAGGTTGCCCTTGATCAGAGCCTTTTTTCCGTTGAAAAGAATCACATCATAAGCCTTGTTGTTATAAAACGTGTTTCCAATTATTTCGATCCGGCTGTTCGGAAAAAAACCGCCCTCCACATCAATCCCGCCTTGAGGAGCGGTCCCGCCCATATCATGAATGACGTTGTTCGTTACCAGCACCTGATCCGCGCCGCCAATAGTGATGCCTAATCGGCGGTTTTGGGAAATATCCGAGTTGCGGACGATCACGTTAGTAGACTTTATTTGGGCATAGGTCCCGATTTCGACGCCTTTGGCACTGCCCTGTGGGAATACGACCCGGTAATAACCCGCCCCTTTGGGGATCGGAATATCGCTGTAGTAAATTTCCTGACGGTTCAGTTTGCTGATGAACGTGCCGTTCTTTTTATAAAAAAACACCTCGAACAAGCTTTCCTTGGACATCTGCTTCGGACGGGCGAACTGAAAGAAAGTTCTTTGCTTGAAATGCTCCGCGCGAAATTGGGTTTTGGACAGCTTCCGGCTGCGGATTTTTCCCTGATCCTTTACCGGTTTCCCGCTGTCATCCAGACCTCCCTGCTCAAAATCCGCCTGGTACAGCGTATCCACGTAATGATCGTCCGCTCCGACACAAATGCCGTCCCCTGTAAAGCCGAGGACCGTAACCCCGTCAATGACCACGTTCCGCGCACCTTCCAGCAGGATGCCATAACCCGACTCATGCGTTCCGCCGGAAGAATAATCATGAGTATCCCTATCCCCCTTGTACGTTCCGCCGATCAAGGTAACGTTCTCCACCCCGGGACCCAGCATCATCGTTTCGTAGCGGGCATAGCCATTGGATTCCTTTTGGATGACGGCCCCCGGGTCCATTACGAAGGTTAGGTTGCTGACCATCTCGATCCGGCTGTCCTTATCGATCAGATACAGTCCCGCGGGCAGCAGCACTTCGCGGATTCCTTGCTCGGAAACCCATTGCAGGGCGCGGTTTATCCCCTTGGTCGTCTCCTTCGGATGAGTGCCGTCGTTGGAAATGTTCCATCTATCCAGGTCGATGACATGCTCCGGCTGCACATGCATCGGCTCCGCCTTGACGGCGCCAGCCTGCAGGGGCTTCACGGGTGCCGGCTCCTCCGCATCGGCATGCACCTGCGTATACGGAAGCACTGACACCGTCTCCTCCTTGGAGTTATAGCTGACAGCAAACCCCGCCATACAAAGCGCAGCGCCGGTCAGCAGCAAGAGAGGCCATTTTCGCATGTTACACCACCTTCGCTTCCGGTTGGATTGGGTTGTGGACGGGAGATGTTTTCCGGGAAACCAGCTTTTTGGTGAGCCAGGCCGTGACCGGTTTTTCAATCAGGGCATGAACGGCACAGCCCCCCGCCGCCGCCATCAATATCGCCGCCCAAATTGTTAAAGCGCTGCCAAGCCAGCCGGAAAGCGGAGATTTGGTCAACAGCAGGAAGCAGACATGAAGCACAGGAAGCTGGGAAATAAAAATGGAGTAGGACGCATTCCCGAGATACGTGACGGGCTTGGGAAGCTTGCGTTCTTTTTGCAGATCGAGCACCGTAATTCCCGTCATGATCAGCACAGCAAAGGCACAGAAAAAGTAAGGCGTATGCAGCGTAACATAATGATTCACATTGTTGACCCAAACGGCAGCAAAACCTGTCACGCCCAGCACGATCATCGTTCGCGGATAAGGCAGCCGGTAATGCAGCACGAGGTAAGCGATCAGGCAGCCGGCCAGAATCTCCAAATGGCTGAAGTTAAACAGAAACGACTGCGGATTTGCCAGCAGCCCTGTTTCCATGAGCAGCGTACATCCGATCCACACGGCCCCTAATAACGCTGTCAGGCGGGGACTAACGATCAACAGAGCAAAGGCCGCATAGAAAAAGACAACATAACTCAGCGACCAGGTCGTAGCAAGAATCGGATCCGTAGGCAGGAGCAGCAGCGAACCTGCAATTACGTCCGCCCTTGTTTCATGGCCGTCCCCGATCTGCGGGAACACCAGGATCATCGCCATCACCGCCATGGTGAAGAGCCAGTGCATCGGGTAGATTTTGACGGCGCGTTTAAGAAGAAACGTCCCGGCTTTCTGCGGTTTCCCGAGATAGGAATGGTAGAGATAATAAATCATAAATCCCGAGACGATAAAAAAGAAATCGATGCCGCCCGTCCGGTCCCACCTGGCCAGATTAAACCAGTCGTAGTCCAGATATAGCACGGATACCTTATTCGCGTGGCCCATCAAAATAAAAAGAACCGCAACGGCCCGGAACACATGGACTAAAGACAGCCTGCCCCTTGGTTTGACAGCCATAATACAAGCCTCCCGCTGACCTTTATCCGCGGATAAAGGCGAATTTAGATAACACTAAGCTCCGTCAGGACCGAAGCCCGCCCGATGGAGTGGTATTCCATATTCATCGATTTCATCTGCTGCGGGTCATAGCAGTTCCGTCCGTCGAACACGACCGGCTCGTTCATCCACCGGCGGAAATCAGCCGGCTCCAGCGCCCGGATCTGCGGCCATTCGGTGAGGATCATGGCCAGGTCAGAGCCGGATAACGCCTGCTGAGGATCTGCAGCGTATACGACCTCCGGCGGCAGAACGCGCGCCGCTTGAGTTGCGGCGACCGGATCGTAGCCTACGACCTGTGCGCCAAGCTCTGTCAGCAGGCGGGCGACGGCAATGGACGGCGCCTCCCGCATGTCGTCGGTGTGGGGCTTGAATGCCAGGCCCAGCAGCGCAACCCGCAGGCCTTTCAGGCTGCCGAAGCGCTCCAGCGCCTTGTGGACCAGCTTTGTCTGCTGGTCCCGGTTGACCTCGATGACTGATTTCAACAGCTTAAACTCGTAATGGACATTTCCCGCAATCTGGACTAGCGCGTTCGTATCTTTCGGGAAACACGAACCTCCGTACCCTATGCCCGCTTTCAGAAACTGCGGCCCGATCCGCTGGTCCAGCCCCATCCCGTACGCCACGCTCTCCACGTCCGCTCCCAGCTTCTCGCATACGTTGGAAATTTCGTTGATGAAACTGATTTTGGCGGCCAAAAAGGCATTGGAAGCATATTTGATCATCTCGGCGCTGCGCAGGTCCGTGCGGTATACCGGGATGCCGAATGGACGATATAGTTCCGTCATGAGCTCTGCAGCTTCATCGTCTTCCGTTCCGATGACGATCCGGTCTCCGTGAAACGTGTCACTTACCGCCGAACCCTCCCTCAGGAATTCAGGGTTGGAAACGATCCTTACCTGGCAGGAATGCCTGCTGTTTGCGGCAATGACCGCTTTGACATGTTCATTCGTGCCGACAGGAACCGTGCTTTTGACGACGATGACCGCAGGCTTCACAAGGTGCCGCCCGATATCCCGGGCTGCCTGTTCGATATAGCTTAAATCTGCCGGTCCGTCCGGCCGTTGAGGCGTGCCTACGCAAATAAAAATCAGGTCCGCCTCGCGGAAACCCTCTTCATGAGCGCACGTAAAATGAAGCCTGCCTCTGCTCAGGTTTTCGATCATCAGCGACTCCAGCCCCGGCTCGTAAATCGGGGAAATGCCGTCCCTCAGCTTGAGCACTTTTTGCTCATCCACATCGATGCATGTCACACGGTTTCCCGTCTCAGCCAGGCAGACGCCGGTCACCAGACCGACATAACCGGTACCAATTACAGCTATATTCATTTGCCGCCCCTCCCTCTTTTCTCTAGGCCAATCTGATCGTACGGTTTCTAAGTGCGCATAGTGAGCGGATGCGGCCAATGACGCGCTCCTGCTCCTCAAGCGTTAAGTTTGAGCCGGAAGGCAGGCAGATGCCCGTCCGGAACAGCTCCTCCGACACGCTCTCCTCCCGTGCATGCGCATAATAGCGGCAGCCCTCGAACAGCGGTTGCAGATGCAGAGGCTTCCAAACCGGGCGGGCCTCGATCTGCTCATCCGCCAGCCAGTCCAGCAGCATCTTCACCGAAAAGCCCGCTTCCGCCTCCTCGATCGTCAGGGCGGTCAGCCAGCGGTTCGAGCGGGTTTCCGGCAGTTCCGGCATAAAGGCAAGCCCGGGCAGATCCGCCAACGCTTCACGGTATCGTTCGAATACCGCCCGCCGCGCCTCCACCCGCTGCTCAAGCACTTGCAGCTGCGCTCTGCCTATCCCTGCGAGCACATTGCTCAGCCGGTAATTGTAACCGGCCTCGCTGTGCTGATAATGCGGGGCCGGGTCTCTTGCCTGCTGGGCGAGGAAACGCGCCTTCTCCAGCATCGCCTTATCGTCCGAAACCAGCATCCCGCCGCCGGACGTAGTGATGATCTTGTTTCCGTTAAACGAGTAAATGCCAAAATCGCCCATCGTACCGCTCATTCTTCCTTTATAGGAAGATCCAAGCGATTCGGCTGCGTCTTCGATCAAAGGTACGCCGAACCGGCCGCAAATTTGGAGAATCTCATCCATCTTGGCGCTTTGGCCGTACAGATGGACGACGATGACCGCCTTCGGCAGCCGGCCCTCCAGCGCAGCATTCACAAAGGCGGTCTCCAGCCCCTGCGGCGACATATTCCATGTGTCCGGCTCTGAGTCGATAAAGACCGGTTCCGCCCCTTCGTAACGGATCGGGTTCGCGCTTGCCACAAAGGTAAGCGTAGAGCAGAACACGAGATCTCCTCTGCCGACACCCAGCAGTTTCAGCGCCAGGTGAAGGGCCGCCGTCCCGGAGCTTAATGCTGCCGCTCCTTCTGCACCGGCCCACCCGGCCAGCTCCCGCTCGAAAGCGTCCACATTCGGACCCAGCGGCGCGATCCAATTGGTCCGGAACGCTTCTTCTATGTAGGTTTGTTCTTTCCCGCTCATATGCGGCGGGGACAAATAAATGGTACGGTTCATCTCATGGCCTGCCTCTCTGTATCAAGATCGGACATATACGATCTCGGATCTACAATGACATGCCTGCTGCGGAACACCTGAACTACGGTCCGCACCGCGATGCGGAAGTCCAGCCGCAGGGAGCGGCTTTCCACATACCTGGCATCCAGTTCAAGGCGTTCGTTCCAGCTTAGGCAGTTGCGGCCCGCCGTTTGAGCAAGGCCGGTAATCCCGGGCCGGACCAGATGGCGCGTCCGCTCCCGTTCGGTATAACAATCCATATAGCGCACAAGCAGCGGCCTTGGGCCTACGAAGCTCATATCGCCTTTCAGAATATTCATGAGCTGGGGAAGCTCATCCAGGCTGTACTTGCGTAAAAATCGCCCGGTCCCCGTCAGCCTAAGGTGATCTGATAACAGTTGTCCGTCCCCGTCCCGTGCATCCGTCATCGTCCGGAACTTATATAACCGGAACGTCCGGCCATGCAGGCCGGGCCTCTCCTGCCGGAACAGCACCGGGCTGCCCAGCCGCAGCCGGACAAGGAGCGCCGTTCCGGCGTAGACGGGGGATAAGAGCACCAACCCGGCGGCGGCAATCAGCAAATCCAGCAATCTTTTCATAGGAGTGATAGGGCCTCCTTACTATGTACTAAAAGCGCCTGACGGCGTCTTTCGCTGACAAGGTCCGCCTCGAAGAAGGCGGTAAGTTCCGGGATCCCGCTCAACTGATAGAGGGAGCTGATGCGGTAATGCGCTTCGTGCCCCGGCGGCACCGGCACCCGCGCGTACACGCCGTCTTCGCGGCAAACATGGACGGTGAGCCAGCCCAGCCTTTTGGCCGTAACGAAATCTTTTAACGGATTATCCCCGATATACACACAAGTTTCATGGCCCGCTCCCAGTTGGAAGCTCATTTCCTCATAAGGCACCGGGCTCGGCTTCCAATGCTCCCTGCCGAACCCGTCGGACAGAATCACGGCTTCAAATACGCGTTCAAGGTCCAAAGCCGTGACCTTCCGTTTCTGCGCTTCCAGGAAGCCGTCGGAAATCAGGCCCAGCTTCACTCCGTGCGCTGCTGTAAGCCGCTCCAAAGCCCAGGCCGCATCATGAAACAGCGTGATCGCCGGCGTATGCTTTCGATACTGCCGGACAAGCTCATGAATCAAGTTCTCGTCATAAGCGAACGAGAGCTGATCGAGCGTATCGTTGAACAGCCGGCGGGAACTGCCGGTGCGAAACCGTTCAGCCGAAGCCGCATAGAAGCCGGACAAGCCGAAGCGGTCCGTCAGATACCGGTCCGTTTCCCGCAACCCGCTTAGCACATAATCCCTTTCCGGATATAGGGTATCGTCCATATCAAATACGACAGCAGAGACGGTCCGCTTCCTGTCACCATGTATATTGCCCACCGCTACGCCCTCCGGTAGACGGCATCATCGTACCGAAGCATCGTAATTTCATCGCCCCAGCTGAAATCGGTGTCCGCAAATTGTTCTCCCCGGGCAAGCTGCAGCGTCCATAGGGGAAAATCGGCACCTGCCTCGATCGACAGCGGAATCCCGCCCCCGAATCGCGGGTTGATTTCGATAAACGTAATTTCCCCGTTGTCCTGCTTGAAACATTGCAGCGTAAGGCAGCCCGCCGGTCCCGGCAGCACCCGCACAACCCGCTCCACCGCCTCGATGATGGCCCGGTCCATTTTCGTTATGCCTTTACTGACTTCGCCCGCGCGGGTCTCCACTCTCAGTCTGGGCACGACCGTCTTCACACGGCCGCGGAAATCGACCATCACATCGACCGTATACTCATCCCCCGACACAAACTCCTGCACCATGGCGTTTGGAATATAATCCATAAAAAAGCGGAGCTCCCGCTCGTTGTTTATCTTGGTTACCCCTTTGCTGGAGCTGCCGTCCAAAGGCTTGATCAACAGGGGAAATGCGTATTCGCCGCTGTCCAATTCCTCACGGCCGTAAACTTTCGGCGTCGGCACTGCGTGCTCCGAGAAAAACCGGTAGGTTTTGTTCTTATCGCAGCTTATTTCATTCAGCTCACTGCTGGACAGGAACAGCTTTACGCCGATGTCTTCAAATCTTGACCGGTGTCCGGCAAGCAGCGTCAGCTCCGAATCAATAAGCGGAATGAGCATGGTAATGCTTTCCTGACGGCATATGCGAAGCAGCTCTTCCACATACATAGGGTCGGTCACTTTAGGCACGATATAATGCTGGTCCGCAAAAAAAGCAGTAGGCGCCGTAGGGCTGTGATCAGCGGTAATCACTTTCCCCTCTATGAAACAACGCTGGTAAGTTTCCTTGAATTTCTGAAGCAGCGCCACCCGGCGGCCGGAACTGGTAAATAGAAGATGGATCGATTCATGCCTCATAACGCGAAGCACTCCCTTCAAAAAATGGCATGGTAGCATGATGTTCGTGGCTTATCCCCTCGGACTTAATGACCTGCCGGAACGTAAGCCACATAATCCGGAGATCCAAACGCAGACTGCGGTGTTCCACGTACCAGACATCCAGCTTAAGACGGTCGTCCCATTCAATATCATTTCTTCCGTTGACCTGGGCCCAGCCGGTAATACCGGGCTTTACCAAATGCCTTCTGGATTGCTCTTCCGTATATAAAGGCAGATAATGCATCAATAACGGCCTCGGTCCGACGATGCTGAGCTCTCCTTTCATGACGTTAACGAACTGCAGCAATTCATCCAGGCTGTACTTTCTCAGCAGCCGGCCGAATGGCGTCAGCCTCACGTCATCCGGAAACAGCTCTCCTTGGCTGTCCCTGGCCTCGTTCATGGTGCGGAATTTATACAGATAAAAAGGTTTTCCGTGCAGGCCCGGACGCTGCTGCCGAAACACGACCGGCGACCCAAGCTTCAACCGGACCAGAACGGCCACCACGGCGATCACAGGGCTGAACAGCAGCAAAGCAGCCATGGAGATGATCATATCCATCCCGCGTTTCCACATAACAATCTCCTCTTTTCTACAGCCGGTTTCTTCTCTATACACTCCTGAATCATCAACGTTTGATGTACCGCGCCAGCTTGGCGCCCACCCGCCGCAATTTCCAGCGCACATAAGGCTCGCGTTCAAAATAATGGCCGTCCACCGCCACCATCCACATGTCTTCCTCCAGCTTCAACTGGTCGATATGATGCATGCCGTCCTTGCTCCAATCCTGTTCCTTCCTGGAACCTTCCAACACAATGCCAAGCTCAGTCTCGGCGTATTCGCACTCCGTCAGCACCGTAATTTCCGCCATTCGGGTCGAACTCCCGTAGTAAGGTTCTCCGTCCTGCATGTACCGGTACAGCCTATTTCCTTCTTGAATGATCCTTCCACCCGGCCGGCTGACGTTCGGATTTTCCCGTATGACCGGACTTTGCGGGTGCTCCGTCCAAGGCCCTTCCAACCGGTCTGAAACAAACAAATGCAGCTGCCGCCCGCGGGCGCCCCCGAGCATCCACCATTTCCCGTTATACTGAAAAATGCTTGGATCCGTATACCTGCCGTCTAAGAGACTCTCGGCAACTTCCCAGCGGTAAGGGAACTCCACCGCCCGGTAGAGCAGCACCTTGCCGGCGCCGACGGTCTCCGGGATCATGTAATAGTCTCCTTCATGTAGAAACACCTGCGGGTAAGAGAGATGATAGGGCTCCGTCAAAACAACCTGTTCATACTTCCAGGTGACGCCGTCATGGCTGGAAGCTGCCGCGATATCGCCTTTGCCTGTCGCTTTATTTAACACCTCAAAAAACAGGTAATAGCCCGTGCCATGCCGGACCAGAAACGGATCGGCGACAAATGCTGCCGGGATATCCGTCACGTCCTTGGCCTGCAGCGTCGGCGCTGCCAGCTTCGCCGCTCCGGGATGCTCCCGGATCACGTCTTGCGAAGGAAACACCTTAATCGACCAGACCGGATGCAGCATCTCTTTACGCAATACATTCATCATCAGCGTTCGCTACCTCTTCCTTCCGGGCGCCGGAAACGGCCAGCATAATCTGCCGCTTGATCTCCCGCACCATCTCCGCCGCCCCGGTTATTTCGGATGCCGTACCTTTACGGTGAGCATCTACAATTACCTCTAGCAGCTGCTGCTGCGTCAACTTGTCGGAAATCGGCATCGTTATCCGCTCCTCGCCTGAAGAACTGCAGCTGAACGCTCATCCCCGGTAATGCCGTATAAAATGCTTGGAATCCGATCCGCCCGGTATCCGTCCGGGTTCTGGGCCTGCCACCTCCAAGTGTCCTCGAGCATCTCCTCCAACCCCCGTTCTGCGGTCCATCCCAACTCCGCGGCGGCTTTACTGCAGTCCGCGTAGCAGACAGCCACGTCCCCCGGGCGCCGGTCTGTGATGATATAGGGCAGTTCCACGCCGGAAACCCGGCCGAAAGCCGCGATCATTTCCAGCACACTGTACCCGCGGCCCGTACCGAGGTTATAGGATTCGGCTCCTTGGAACCGTTTTACCCGTTCCAATGCCTTGACATGCCCTGCGGCCAGATCCAGCACATGGATGTAGTCCCTGATACCGGTGCCGTCCGGTGTCGGATAATCCCCCCCGAACACCTGAAGCTGACGAAGCTTTCCGACGGCCACTTGGGTCATGTAGGGCACCAGATTGTTCGGAATACCGCTTGGGTCCTCGCCCAGCCGTCCGCTTTTGTGCGCTCCAACCGGGTTAAAGTATCTCAGGTTCGCAATGGACCACCTCGGGTCGGACACAGCCAAGTCCCTCAGTATCTCTTCTGCCATC
Organism: Paenibacillus gansuensis; assembly: GCF_042684925.1. NCBI lineage: Bacteria > Bacillati > Bacillota > Bacilli > Caryophanales > Paenibacillaceae > Paenibacillus > Paenibacillus gansuensis. The sequence continues at coordinate 208,265 of NZ_JBHUME010000009.1, forward strand.
AGCTTGGTGCGGCCGTAAGGATTAATCGCCGACAAGGGTGCCCCCTCGCTGATCGGAACCTGGCCCGGTACGCCGTATACGGTTGCGGAAGAGCTGAACACCAGCTTGAACACGCCATGCCTCTGCATCACTTGGCAAAGCGCCATCGTACCGGCTACATTATTCCGGTAATAAGAAAGCGGCAGGAGAACGGATTCCCCTACCGCTTTCATGCCTGCAAAATGAATGACCGCCTCCACCGCATGGCCGGCAAAAACCGCCTCCAGCGCATCTTCATTCAGCACATCCGTCCTGTAAAACTGGAACGGCCTGCCCGTGACTTCTCCGATCCGGTGAAGCGCCTCGGCTTTGCTGTTTCTCAAGTCATCCACCACAATAACTTCATAACCTTCATTCAGCAGTTCAATGCAGGTATGGCTGCCAATATAACCTGCTCCGCCGGTCACTACAATCGCCATTCGCCCTTCTCTCCCCTCTCTCACACCTGACCGGTGCTTTCCACTCCGGGCCGCAGCCCCCGTCTCATTCTCAACAGCAGCGCTTTTTCCGAGGCATTTGCCCCGAACAGCCACATCCAAATAGCGTAACTTACAGAAAAGCTCAGCCCCTTCAGCAGCAGATTGCTCCAGCTGTGCCCGGGGATGAGATGGATCAGTATCCCTGTGGCATAAGCCGCGGCCATGGCCGGAACCAGCCTGCCGATTTGTTTCCAGAACGAGGCTGCCCCGTATCCAAATACGCGGGTATAATGAACATTCACAACGACCCAGTTCAGCAGTACGATGGCGGACGCCAGCCCGGCCGTCATGCCTAACATCCCGAAAGGACCCGCAAGCGCAATGCCAAGCAGCGTGCCAATTACGATGAGCACCAGCTGGTACAGGGTCCTCTGCCCGTCTTTTTTCATAGCACGAAGAATCATGACGCATGGATATTGCAGCACTTGGACGAGCATGACGGTCATGAAGATGGTGCCGATCTCCCAGGACAACTTGTAATCAGGGCCGATCCATAGTTCGATAAATTGTCTGCCGAACAGCAAAAAACCGGACACAACCGCCCCCAGCAGCATGAACTGGATTCTTCCTACTCTGCTGCAAAAAGCGGTAAGCTCACTGCTGCCGGCCCCTTGAACTACCATTTGCGTAACCCGCGGGAACAGCTTGCCGTTAATGACGCCCGACACATATTGAAAATAGCTGATTAACGTCATCCCGACGGCATACACCGCAACGGCCTCCGCACCGGACATGGCCCCCAATACCAGCAGCCCGATTCTCCAAAACAGCATTTCCGAAATACTGCCCACGAACACAAGCGAAGAATAACGGGTAATCTCTTTCAACAGCTTGCGGTCAAAATAAAGCATCTTCACCCGCAGCCCCAGTTTCAGCCTGGCAAACAAATAGAAGCCGAGGCCGGTCAGCAAATTCAACGCCGTGTCCACCATAACGACCATCAGCGCTTTGTAGCCCATCGTCAGCAGCACGCTCAGCACCGCAATGCGGAGCAGAAGGCGGTAGAAGGTGATCCCGTTGATGACGCTGTATTTCTCATATCCTTGGATGTAGGCGTTAAAGGCTCCAATGAAAAAGGAGAACGTCACATTCACCATGAGGATGAGAAACATGGACTTGGCGGTCTGAAGTTCATGAGGTGAAAGTTTTACACCATAAATGAAATCAAGCATACTGTACAACCCCGCCCCCGCTCCCAGCGTCAACAGGGCGATGACGCCGTACATCAGCAGGCACATGGCCATAAAATGGGTTTCTTTGTCCTTGCTGTGCGATGTCCTGTATTCCGCCACATAACGGGTAATCGCATTGCCGAAACCGAAATCCAGAATGGCCAGGCTCGCGATGAAGGCCCCAATAAGGGAGAAGACGCCGTATTCCGATTGGCCCAGCGAACGGATCAGAAACGGTGTGAACAGCACTCCCGCCAGCAGATCCGCCACAAAAATGCCGTAGGAGGTAACGATGCCTTTTTTGATATCGGACGCGGACATTCAGGCCATCCTCCTCTGCTCACCCATGGACCGCGGGGCGGTGTTTATCCGGCAGCAGCGCGCGCTTCACACCGGAACCGATCTTGCGGTACCGATGATGGATCCGGGCCACCGTGCCGATCAGCCGGAAATTGCGTGTGCGCAGGCTTTGGATCATCAGGCTCTGAAATCCGCTGAATCGCGAATCCGCCAGATCCATGGCGTTCTGGAGCTCTTGGTTTCCTGCAATCCGGGCCACCCGCTCCTTGCGCTCCGAAGCCGGCAGCGGGTTCAGCGGGCTGAACTCCATCTGTACAGCCTGCAGCGACTGCCGGACGAACCATTCATATACCGGGAGCCGGCGTGAGTTGATCAGATGCAGACGGTTCATGTAATGGTGCTTAATGCGGAACAGCTTCAGCAGCGTATCGAACACGTCCGGACGGAATTTCATCGTGTTGGAGGAGGCGTGCCTGCGGAAATGATACAACGGCTCGTCAATATACACCACACCGTCCATATGCGAGAATGCCTCCAGGTTAAACACGATATCCTGCATCAACGGCATATCCTCCGGCGATTTCACGCCGCACTCGATCAGCAGGGATCTGCGGTACAACTTATTCCAGGTGAACGAATGAAGCTCTCCGGTCAACAAACGGTACATAATGTTGCGCCGGACTTGACCGTAGCCCCCGTTCCAAGAGGGCAGCGTATCATACCGGACTTGCACGGCGCGCCCCTGTTCTTCATAATGCTCGTGGAACGCACAAACCGCCGCATCGGCATCGGCATCCGCCGCCGCTTCGTACAGCTTGGAGAACATCTCCGGCTCGATCCAGTCGTCCGGGTCCACAAAGCCGATATAGTCTCCAGCCGCTGCCCGCATCCCCGCATTCCGGGCGGAACTTACGCCCCGGTTCGGCTGGTGAAGCACCCTTACGCGCGGGTCCGCAGCGGCATATTCGTCTGCAATCGCGCCGCAGCGGTCCGGCGAGCCGTCATTGACCAGAATCACTTCGATCCGATCCAGCGTTTGCCCCAGCAGGGAATCGACACAGCGATGCAGATAAGCTTCCACCTTAAACATAGGTACAATAATGCTGACTGCCGTATGGCTCATACAATCCCCTTACCCGGCCCGGCATTGTGCCGCTCAGGCCTCGATTAATTGATAAAACTTATTCATTTCCTCCGGGTACCTTGGCGCCGTGTCTCCTGCCAGACGGCACATGAGCTTCAGCCGGTCCTCCCCGGACGAAATCAGCCGCAGCAGGCCTTCCGTTAAGCCTTCTTCCGTTACCGGTACGATCAATCCCGTTTCGCCGTGCTGCACCTGCTGCCGGAAGGACGGGATGTCCGTCACGACCGTCGGCCGAGCCAGCGCCAGCGCCTCCTCTACTGCGATGCAGTGCGCCTCCGTGCGGGAGGGCTGCACGTAAATATCGCAGCCGGCCATGAACGGATACGGGTTCGCCCGTTCCCCGAGCAGCGCCAGGTGCTCCGTAACGCCAAGCTCGGCCGCTCTGCGCTCCAGTTCGCCCCGGAGCGCCCCGCTGCCGACAAGATACCAGCGGAAATCCAGCCCCAGCCGGGCCAAAGCCGCGCACACCTCAGGGACAAAATCAAAGCCCTTCTCCGCCACCAAGCGGCCGACCGTTACGATGCGCAGTCCCTCGAAACCGTCGTCGTATCCTTCTTCCAAAGCGAGGCGGCGAACGGTTTCCGCCGAGATCCGGTTGCGGATGACCCGCATTTTGCCGCTGAATTCAGGGAAGTTCCGCTCCAGCGACTGTCTTGCCGGCTCCGCTACCGTCACGATGTAATCGCTGAGCCGGAAGCTTCGCCGTTCCAGTCTCGGGCAAGGCCACCCTTGTCCCTGGCTGTACTCGTAATCCATGTGGTTGTAAACGATTTTCCGGTCCGCGCGAACCTTTTCGGCCACATAATAATTGCAGAAGAAATCAAGGTAGCTTATCGCGACATCGTATTTTTGTTTCAATGCGGGCAGTGTCCTGCGATAGACTTCCCAGCGGATGCCGACGCCTTTGCCGCGGGAGAACTTTGCCAGCGAGGAAGCCAGCACTTTCCCGGTCAGCAGCCTTAACCGCCGTGTTTTCAACAGGTTCGGCACGGCACGGGACATCGGCTCCGAGAACGTGTCGAACAGCGGAGGCAGGATGTTCACCTGCGGCGGAACCCACTTGTACAGCACGCCGCTGTGGTCGAACAGCAGCAGGTCGACTTCATATTTGTCGTAATCGAGTTCGGACAGCAGCGTCAGCAGGCTTTTTTCCACTCCGCCGGTCTGCAGATACTGGGTTACGAACAGCAGCTTTTTCTTGGGATGGCTCATTTGTTCCACAGCACCCGCCTCATTTTTCCGATAAAAGCCGGTCCGGCCAGTCTGCTGATCCTCCGCTTCAGCTCCCCTCGTAAACGCACATGGTAAGGAAGCCACGATTTGGCGAAATGATGGATCGCATAGCTGTTCTCCGTTATGTAATTAGCGCCGTTAATAAAGTCGTAAGGGCTGAAATACGTCCGCGGATAAAAGACTACCCCGTTCGTCAGCACTTGATACTCCCCGTTAGCAGCAAATCCATACGGCTCGCACAACCGGGTAATGATCGATGTGTTCGTCTTCATATTGAGCGTACCGTCCGGAAGCACAAAGGGCAGTTCCTCATAGTAGGACTTGAGCTCCTCCATCCAGGGATGCTCCTTCACCGAACCGATCAAACAGGAAGACGCGTACTGCTCATCCTCGTACCCGAAGAACGATTCATGGTGTAAAAACCGGTCCAGCGGCTTCAGTATTTCCACATCCGTATCCAGATAAATGCCGCCTTGCGCAAAAAGCGCGTGCAGCCTGACATAATCGCTGACGAACGCATATTTCCGCGATGCATACGCCTCTTTCACGAAGCGGTTGGCATTCAGGTCAAAGTTATCCTCGTTCCACTCCACCAGCTCATAATCCGGCAGATGCCTGCGCCAGCTGTTCATGCACTTTACGATCTTCGGAGGCTTCGCCCCCCGGCCGAACCAGCAGTAATGAATGATGCGGGGGATTCCCGCAGCTTCTTCCTTCATCGTTCTCTCTCCTTAATACAGCCAGGGCAGCCAGTTGCTCTTGTAAGTAAGGCCCAGCGTAATGACGTTCTCGTAAAAATAAAACACAAAGTAAAACACCAGCACCCCGTAGTAAATCAGCTTTTTGTCCTTGTGCCGGAACACATGAAAAATCCAGGTGATCAGAATCAGCTGGTACAATCCGAAGTAGATCGCAAACCGGGCAAAAATCCAGTTCTGCGTGGCGATGATCATAAATACGAGCCCGATCAGGGACATATTGACGATGACGTCGCCGCCTGTGAAGTCCCGCCTCAGCCTCTCCCGGCCCAAAAAGGCGAAGATCATCGGCGCCCCGTCCACCACGACCCGGAGCACATTGGCCCCGCCTTCGGAAAAGGTTTTGTACCCGGCATACTGCGTATCTTCAATGACACTGAATAGGATCGAGGTGAACTGATTGAAGCCGAACACGACGGCCACCGCCGCCAGCAGGATCGCCGCCGTCTGCCAGGTCCATGCTCTCCGCCGGACGATAAAGTAGATAGGAATCAGGATCAAGGCCGTTTTATGGATCGTAGCGGCGAACAGAATGACCAGCAGATAACGCCAAAACTGCCCTTTGATAAGAAAGCGGATTGCTGTGAACACGATGGCAGCCGCAAGGTATTGCCGGATCCCGTTCATCGAGGTGATGAACATACCGCTGGTGATGTAGACAAAAACACTGATTTCCAGCAGCCGGGAATAGCCGGCCAGAACCGAGACGATGAGCAGATTCGTAAGGAGAGCCGTTACCAGAATGAGAATCTGCGGGTCGCTGGAAAACTGCTGCAGCCCCATTTGATACAGGTTGAACCCGAAGTCCCCCGAGTAATCAATGGACTGCCAATGGAAATCCACCGTCTTGTAAGAGTGCATGTAATAGAAAGTGTCCCCGATATTGCTCTGCATTCCTGCAGCGAAAATTAACGTGGCCATGGCACAAAGGACCATCAGCCGATTCGGTTTAACATATGGCGTTAAGCCCGCAGGCTTGGCGAAATACCGTGCCAGGAACGAAAATCCAAAAGCCAGCAACAAGTTCCACCAGAGGATCGACATGCTTGATATTCCTTTCAGTGGTTTTTCATCAGCGTGCGGCGATGGGTATTCTGAACGTACAAATAAAATAGAACACCCAGCGGCAGTGCCAGAAGCGTCATTCCTTTACACGGGGATTCCTTCAGGAACGCCCAGTTTCTCATCATGATGCTGCTGGACACGTAATGCATCGCTTCTCTCAAGCGGTCTTTCAACGTAGGGGAATGTATCATCGCCGCTTTTCGGAAGAAGGAAAACCCTTGCGGGTTCCGGCGGTACTGCTGAATGATATTGCGGCTGGACCCGTCCTCCAAATATTCGACATGGCACAGCACCTTGTTCAGAATCAGCAGCGGGGCATAATCGTCGATCAAAATGCCCTTGTAGCTGAGCGGGCAGTACTTCTCCCCCGGAAACAGCGGGTACGGCGGGCACTTTTGGGCCAAATCGGTCCGGTACACCACTTTCTTATCGCCTCTGACTTTATGAATGGCAGTCAGGTCGATCAGCTTTGCGGACTTAATGTGTTCCGGAAGCCTGGTCCCGATCACCCTCCCGTCAAAAGCTGCATCCAGGCCGATGATCCCGGCGTAGCGTTCGCAGCCATGCTCTTTCCAGAAGGTTACGATCGTTTCCACCGCATCGTCCGCCATGTAATCGTCGGAATCGATACAGACGTTCAACTCCGTATCCGTCAGCTCATAAGCCGCGTTATGCGCTCCATGCATCCCCTGGTTTTGCTGATAGTGATAACGGATGGGAACCAGGCCTTCCCCGATCCAGCCCTCCACCAGCTCCCGCGTGTTGTCCGTTGAACCGTCATCGATAATAAGCCACAGGAAGTCCTTGGATGTCTGCCTCTTTAATGCCTCATAGCCTAACGGCAGCACATAAGCGCGATTATAGGTCGGTGTGAATACGGTTAGAGTAGGTTTCATTACGCTGAACCCCCTATCGGACCATCGTTCTCAGCCGGTTTACGGCCGTGAGCATCAGGAAAAATCCTGCGGCGAACCGCAGCTTGGCACAGATAAAAAAGATCTTCCATACCGGCGGAAAATACGCCAATTCGATCTGTTCCATGGACCTCCTGGTCCGGTGGTCACTCAGCATGGTGCCGATATCGCGTATTTTCGTGAGCGGGCCGGCTTGGTTGCCCCGGCTGACGGTGTTCAATCCCAAGCCCAGCGTATTGATGCCGATGCGGTTGTGCAGGGCGGTCACGAACGGTTCGCCCAGCGACTTCTCCGCAAGAAACTGCTCCATCAACCGGTATAAATGAGCGAACTGCTTCGGCAAAAACGGATTGTACCTGCTCGTAACCGATGCCGGATTTGCGCGCCAGTAGTGATAGAGCGGGCGGTTCAGGAACACAAAAGAGCCCGCATAATAGCAGGCGTACATGTTGAACAGGGAATCCTCATTGCTGCCGATCTGTTCCAGGTCGACAAATTCCAGCCGGTTGTTATGCAGTATGTTGGCCCGGTACAGCTTGGACCACACCGTGCCCCAGGCGTCAAGCATTTCCGGCTGCCCGATTTCTTCTTTCAGCGGGCCCACCAGCCTGCGAAGGATGCCGTCATGCAGCTCTTCCCTGCTGAATTTCACTTTTTCCGGAAGCGGAAAGGGCTTTACTTTGCTGTGTGTCCCGAATTCGCGCACATAACCGCACATGACGATGTCCGCCTGCTCGCTTTCCGCTTGTTCCCACAGCTCCCGGTACATCTCCCGGTCGACCCAGTCGTCCGGATCGACAAACCCGATGTAATCGCCCCTGGCGGCTGCGATGCCGACGTTACGAGCCATCGACACGCCGCCGTTATCTTTATTGATGATGCGGACACGAGGGTCTTTCCTGCCAAAGCCTTCAAGAATTTGCAGGCTGCGGTCCGTGGAACCGTCGTTTACGGCGATCACCTCGATCTCCTCCAGCGACTGGGCCAACAGGCTTTCCAGACTGCGGGCGAGATAAGGCTCCATGTTATAGATAGGCATGATGATACTGACTTTCGGTGGTTTCATCCGCAGCCTCCATATAAGACTTGTATAGGTCGCTCAACTCCGCCTTTACCTGCTCGAGCGAATACTTCTCTTTCACACGGCGCACATTTTCAACTGCCATCCGGTCACGCAGCTCCTGCGAACGACTGACCTGCAGGATTCTGGCTGCGAACATCCGGGCATCATCCGGCGGGACGATAAAACCGTTGACGCCGTCCGCGATCAACTCGCAGTGCCCGCGGTTGTCGCTGGCGATGACGGGCAGCCCGCAGGCCATCGCTTCCATAATGTTGACCGGCAGCCCCTCGCGGAAGCTGGCGCCGACGGCAGCGTCGCTCATCTGCAGCAGGTCGGCGATGTCTTTCCGGTAACCGAGAAACTCGACACGGTCCGCCACGTTCAGCCGGGCTGCCAGCTCGCGGCAGGCCAGGAGCAGCGGTCCCTCGCCGGCCAGAAGCAGCTTCGCCTCCGGATGCTTCTCCTTTACATGCACCATCGCTTGCAGGAGGAGCTGCTGATTCTTATTGCCGTTAAATTCCGCCGCGTACACCATGAGAAACTCCTCTTCGCCATATCCGAAGCGGTGCCGCAGCTCTTCCTTCCGGGGAGGGGAAGCAGGCTGGTATCTCTCCGTATTCACGCCTGCTCCATGAACATGACTGATGCGCCCGGCCCGGAATTTCCGGTCAACCGCAAGCGTGTAATCTTCATGGTTAATCGTGATCAGGCAGTCTGTTATCGAGCTGAGCGCTTTCTCAATCGGGTAATACGCCAGCCAGTTCAGCAGAGGGGCCCCCTTGCAAAAATGAAACCCGTGCGCCGTATACATCACTTTAGTGCCTTGCCGCCTTGCCGCGCGCGCCGCGGTTCTGGCTAAGACGCCGCCCATCGGCGTATGCCCGTGCACGATATCGTAATTCTCTTCCTTAATTAGCTTCCTCAGCTGCCGGTAAGCTTTCCAATTGCCTGCATGAAAAGGCGACCGCCGGATCCCGATGTCGAACACCCGGTCCGTATAAGGAAGATCCGCCTCTCCTCCGGCTGCCGCGTGCACTTCCCACCCCTGCTCCTGAAACCATTGGAACACCGGCAGATGAAATCCCCGGAAATGCTGGTGGATGTTGGCGCAGAACAGAATCTTCTTCCGGCTCATACCGTTGAACGCTCCCTGTCCATTACCTCGTGCAGATACTCCAGCAGCTCCGTTCTTAATTCGGGACGCTTCAGCGCAAATTCAATCGTCGTCCGGATAAAGCCGAACTTTTCGCCCACGTCATGGCGGATGCCGTCCATATCGTAGGCGTATACAGCCTCATACCTGTTCAATTCCGCGATGGCGTCCGTCAGCTGAATCTCCCCTCCCGCTCCCGGCTTGAGACCGCTAAGTACGTCGAAGATGCGGGGACGGAGAATATATCTGCCCATGATCGCTATATTTGAAGGCGCATCGGCCAGCTTCGGCTTTTCGACCAGGTCATTAACCCGATACAGGCGATGATCCAGCAGCTGCCCGTCAATAATGCCGTAACGCGATACGGCTGAATCCGGGACCTGCTGTACGCCGATAACCGATGCATTGTATCTTTCATACTGTTCCATCATCTGCCGTAAGCAGGGCTTTTCCGATGTGACGATGTCGTCCCCGAGCAGGACGGCGAACGGCTCGTTGCCGATGAATTTGCGCGCGCACCAGATCGCGTGTCCGAGCCCTTTGGGCTCTTTTTGCCGGATATAATGGATGTCCACCAGGTCGGAGGATTTGCGCACTTCGCTTAGCAGTTCCATCTTGCCCTTCTCCACCAGGTTCAGCTCCAGCTCCACGGAATGGTCGAAGTGGTCCTCGATCGCCCGTTTGCCTTTGCCCGTGACAATAATAATATCCTCGATGCCGGAAGCGACTGCTTCTTCGACAATATATTGAATGGTCGGTTTATCTACGATGGGCAGCATTTCTTTAGGCATCGCCTTGGTCGCCGGCAGAAACCTGGTGCCCAGGCCTGCAGCAGGAATGATCGCTTTTCTGATCTTCATCGTTACGCTCATACTCCTTTATAGGGCTACACCGATACCGGCAGGAATACCGTCGGTGACGCTTCGTAGTGGGTTTTATTTCTATCATTAGCTAAATCCAGCAGCCGTTCCCGCAATTCCGCCGGGCCGCAGCCGTCATACCGTTTGAGAAGATCATGAATTTCAGCCATCCGGATTTCAGCGGTTCGGCCGACATAGATCTTGGGATGTACCTGGGCGTCACCCTTCTCTTCTTCCTTCAGCAGCTCCTCAAACAGCTTCTCTCCAGGGCGGATGCCGGTAAATTCGATGCCGATTTCCTCTACGGAATTCCCGGACAGCAAAATCAGGTTTTTCGCCAAATCCACAATCTTCACCGGTTCGCCCATATCCAGCACAAACACTTCTCCGCCCTCCGCCAGCGCCCCGGCCTGAATGACCAGCTTGGAAGCTTCCGGGATCGTCATAAAATAACGGATCATATCCGGGTGCGTCACCGTAACGGGCCCGCCCTTCTCGATCTGCTGTTTAAACAGGGGGATGACGCTGCCGCGGCTGCCCAGCACGTTTCCGAACCGGACGGCAACAAACTTGGTGAAGCTGGTTCGGTCAAGATTCTGGATCACCATCTCTGCCAGCCGCTTCGTGGCACCCATGACGCTGGTCGGGTTCACGGCTTTATCGGTAGAGATCATCACGAACGTTTCCACTCCGCAGAGGCTTGCCGCCCGCCCGGCATTCAAAGTTCCGATAATATTGTTCTTGACCGCTTCTTCCGGATTCCGCTCCATTAGAGGCACATGCTTGTGGGCGGCCGCGTGATAAACCACATGAGGCTTGTGTAAGCTCATGACCGCCAGCATCCGTTCCGCATCCTGCAGGTCCGCAATTTCAGTTACGATCTCGGTCTCCCCGGAAGGGAACGCATTCTTTAGCTCGATCTCAATGGCATAGATGCTGTTCTCGCCATGGCCCAGCAGAATCAGCCTCTTCGGCTGAAATTTCAACACCTGGCGGCAAAGCTCGGATCCTATGGAACCGCCTGCCCCCGTAACCAGCACGGTTCTTGCAGTTATGTATCCGGAAATGCTGCCGATATCGAGCTCCACCGGTTCCCGGCCAAGAAGGTCTTCAACTTGGACATCCCTGAACTGATTGACCGAGACACGTCCTAGAGCCAGATCCTCGATCATCGGGATAATCTGCGTTTTGGCCGCCGTTTTCGCACAGGCCTGATAGATCCTGTTGAGTTCCTTTCGGCGGAGGGAAGGGATAGCGATGACGATGTTATCGATTTGCAGCTCTGCGGCAGCCTGTTCAATCCGGTCCACACCGCCGATGACCGGGATCCCCAAAATGTCCAAATGCTGTTTCCGCACATTGTCATCGATAAAAGCAACCGGCCGCAGCTCGGAATCCCTGTTGCCCAGAAGCTGACGTGCCACCATCGTGCCGGCTGAGCCCGCCCCGATCACCAGTGTCCGCTTGCGCTCATCCTTATTCTGCAGCTGCGTTTCTCCGGGATCCTTGCGAACCCGCTTATAAAACCGGGTACCTCCGATCAGCAGAATATGCAGCATCCAAGTGACCGCCAACAGCCTGAAGTGGGTGTCATTGTATATAAGCCTTTGAAGGACCGCCGCCGTACCGATGGACAGGGTAACGGCCTTGATGATAGTCATCAGTTCCCCGATGCTGGCGTATTTCCACACTTTTTTGTACAGCTTGTAATAGAATGAGTAGCAGTGGTGGCTGAGGAGCAGCGTAATGGAGCTTAGTACCAGGGGAACCGTAAACACATTGAGGCTTGCGCTCAACAGAAACCGGCTGAAAAAGATGGCAGTCAGCACAATCACCGAATCCAGTACAATAAAAAAGGACAACCTTTGCCGATATGTCACATTCATCACCCTTCCTAACTTTCAACCGGCCGCATCCGGCAGGTTTGCCTAATGTCCTTAACTAAAGGCCTTCCGTAAAAAAGTACCTTTAGCTAAAAACGCTAGTTCCAATCAGGGCATTGAACCCTACCTCACACCACACCCTTGACGACTGGCGTCTAAGGTTTCTTTCAACCCACAGCATGGCCGAGTGCCTCCGCGGATAACGGCAAGGAGACATTCCCGAAATCGTATGAAGTTTTACAATATAACGAACTGAAACTGAAAATGAATTCATTATAACGAACAAGAAAGACAAAAAAATGGTGCCCTGAGGGCTCTTACAACGCAATCTGTTCTATTTTCTATTTTTTGTTTACCACTACACCAAGAATGTTCGCTTTGACCCGCTCGAGGGTACGCTTTGCCTCCGAAGCCGCCTCTTTCTGCGTCTTCCCCCGCTGAACCACGAAAATGACGCCGCCGCATAAGTTCGCCAATACAGCCGCATCGGAAGAGATCAGGACAGGCGGCCCGTCGATGATGACCGTATCATATTTCTCTTTGGCCCTTTGCAGCAGGAAGGAGATGCCTTGGGACGTAATCAGTTCCGCAGACCGCATGCCTACAGGACCGCTTGGCAATATGTCCAGACCCGGAATGTCCGACGGATACATCGCTTCCGCGAGGGACAGCTTTCCTATCAGCACACTGGTAAGCCCTCCTGTATTCGGCACGTTGAAGGTCAGATGCATCGTCGGGGTTTTAAAATCCGCATCGATCAGGAGCACCCGCTCTCCCCGAGCCGCTATGGACAATGCCAGATTGCAGGCCGTTGTCGTTTTGCCCTCCCCCGTTCCGGGCGACGTCACTACCATAGAACGGACTTTGTGGTTTTCGGAAAAAAATTGGATATTATTGCGTATGCTCCTATACTGCTCGGCTGCAGACGACTGCGGATTGTGATAAACCGTCAGGCTGCGCCGTACCGTTATTCCGCCCGCTTTAAGAACCAATGGTCTCACCCCGCAACGATGATGGATTTACCCCTTTCGCCTTTCTCCGGGAGCCAAGTTCCCGTTTGCTGATTTGCGATACGCCGCCCAAAACCGGGAGCTCCAGCCATTGTTCCGCTTCTCTCTCCGATGTAATGCTGTCGTCAAGAGAATCTAGCAGGAACACGGCGCCGATGCCTGCGATCAAGCCAAGTACAAGACCAATCATTATCGACTTCACTAAGGAAGTTCCGTTTACAGGCTGCGGGTCTTCCGCCGCCGCGGCTGGGGACAGCACCCTCATCGCGGTGAAAGCCATGACCTCCTCGGCCTCTTCCTGATACTGAGCGACGATTGTGTTCGCTATATCGGCCGCAAGCATTGGGTCGCGGTCGGTTATGGTCAATTTGACAATCAGCGAATTTTCCACGCTTTCCACACGCAGCTGGTTCAGCAGATCCCCCGCTGACCGATCCAGGTTTAGTGCCTCGACAACGGCGTTCATGACGGAAGGTTCACGAATCATCACCTTAAGGGTGTTCAAAATTTCAGGTTCCGCCCGGATCATCATCCGAGTGGATGCTTCGTACAGGGGCGCCTCGGCTTTCATCCCGTAGAACCCGCTTGCGCCCGCGCATAACAGGGTAATCAACGCCAGTATCCAGAGCCGCTGTCTCACCGTCTGATAAAGCTTCTTCAGGTCAATGTCTTTCTCGGGAACTGCTTTTACATTTCCTGCGGGGGCCTGCGGATTACTCATTTCTCTCACCTTAGCCTTTCCTTAGAACAACTTGCCTCCAGTTGACACGACTTCGTTGTTGTTCTTTATGTAAGTTGTTCTTTATACAGAACAATTAACGTTAGTTTAATTCTATATAGTGAACATGTCAACTGCGTTTTTCCATATTGCCGTAATCCTGTTTCTTCTCCACCCACTTTTTATAACGTAAATAGTCTTTGAGGTGCCGGAAGTCTCCCTTGCTCATGCCCTCTTCAATTGCCTTGATGATCATGTCTTTCCATTCTTCATCCAGCAGATGTTCGTTCGCAGTCTTGGACGACGACCCTATGCCAAGCAGATCCTCCAGCTGCGTATCGAGAGGAACCGCGATTTTCGTCAGCATTTGAAGCGAAGGATTTTTCTGCAGTTCCCGTTCAATATAGCTAATGTATGATTTCGACACCCCCGCCAGATCGGCCAGTTCGGAGATGGAATATCCTTTCATCTGACGCAGCTTTTTGATACGTGCTCCAATCATAATGGTCTCCTTTATAGTCCGTATAGTGTTGCGGCTAGTTCCCGCTTCACATCTGCTTTACCTCGCCTTTGACAAGCAGCGGATCCCGGTAGGCAGGGAAATAATCGCTCTTTACCGGCAGTCCGCTGCATATGCGTTCGTACGTCACGGGGCAATGAATTTTGCGTCCGATATAAAAATCCAATGGCGGCTGCATTTTATTGAATGTGCTTTTGAAACGGAACAGTTCGTCGTTGCCCGTGTAGCCCCCGCCCAAATGCAAATATTTGCACCCTTGCGCCTTGTACCAGTTCGCCGCCTCTGTCAGGAGCAGATTGTAAGGAGCGTACTTCAAGTACTCCTTGTCGGAACCGGTCAAATGATAAGAAACATAATCCCCGTACCGCAGAAAAAAGGTGGATGCGATCACATGCCCGCCCAGCCTGGTTACAAACAGGTCGGCGCTTTCGCGGAGAAAATCGAGCATATTGCTGAAGTAGCCTTCGGAAAAATAGTAATAGGCGTTTGCCTTGTTTTTGTCCATGGTGGCATAGTACAGATTCAGAAACACATCCAGCCCCGGCGGCTGTTCGCGGGTCACCGTTACGCCGTGTTTCTGCGCGTAGCGCACGCGGTTTCTGCAGCCCGCTGTCAGGCTGTCCAATACGTCCGTGCCGGGGCCGGTTAGATCGATGTGGACGGTATTACGGATATATTCCGGCTTCACGGACGGATAATTCCTGTAGTTGTTCAACAGCGGATGGAACCGGACAAACTCGGCGATGATGCCGTTCTCTCCGCAGAAGGCTTCAAACACTTCCGCGAACCTTCCGAAGAACGGCTCCGTCTCCCCGGTGTGTTCCACATTGGCGATCGGCCCCCCGTAACCGTATGGGGAAATGATATCGAATAATTCCCTGCCTTCTTGACGGATGGAAGCCAGCCCCAACTCTCGCAGGCTTCTCATGAGGAACGGATAGCACACGACCGCGTCCCCCTCCCGGTATACGAACAGACGGGATGTTCCCTCCCCGTTGTTTTCCGCCAAGCGTCCGTACTCCGGCGTGAAGTAGATATCTGCGCCGTTCACTTTCGACAGCACCTCATGCCAGGCTTCAGCTTGGGAAACTCCGTACACTGCGTAATCTTTCATGGTTATCCACCTTTACAAAGGATCATTGTTCATTCAGGTTAAACTGTGCCGTTCTTTAAAAAGAACATGATTGGCAAAAAAAGAGAGCAGCCATGTGTTACTTGCATTTTAGTTCTTTATAAAGAACATGTCAATGTAAGAATGGACGTGTATTTTAACTTAGGCTTAGCCTCATTCGTACACTTGCGCTGACTAGCTGAAATGAGGGATTTCCGGCAAGCTCAGGTTGTTTCGAAATAACGAACAGTTCTCTTCCGGGGTCTATAGAGTACAGCGCCCGCAGCAACCCGGGCGACAACGGATTGTCTCCCGAAACGATTCGAAAATACCGTTCATGAAGCCGAAATACCGCTTGGTCCGCACCGTTCACTTTAAGACGCAGGGTGGAGAACCCGTAGCGGTTATGGCAGTCTTCCGACGAAGCGGATTCATACACAGCACATGCTTCAGACGGCAGGAAGGCGGCCGCAGGATTAGGACCGGTAAGCCAGTAAGAAGTTGATGTGACTAAGTATCCCCTTTTCAAATACATGTGCAAAACGGCGTCGTTCCATACAAAACAATCCAGTTCTACCGCCGGCCGCCCCTGGTCCTGCGCTATGTGCTCCAGCGCGTCCAGCATCGCCCTGCCTGCCCCCCGGTTACGGAACCGGGCATCGACAGCAAAGTTATTTACAAACAGCTTCTCCTCATCCAGCGAGTACTCTGCAAAAGCTGCGATGTCATTCCCTGCATACAACGCCAGAAGAATGGTCTCCGGAACAAGGGATGATTGCTGCATCTTGATATAGTCCGTATATCCCGGACAGGAAAACTTCGTTAATTCATAAACGTGCGGGTTCAACGGATCCATCCATTCCCGCGTCCAAACAGAAATGATTTGAAAATCCCTGGTCTTCAACGGGAGCAGCTGCCAGTCTCCGTTCTGATGCCCGGCACCCGATGGGAAAGATAGTTTGGATCGCGAGATCATGGAGTTTGTACCGGGGCGGCCCCCGCAATAAACAGCTTTACCTCATCCGGCGTGATGCCCAGCTGCCGTGCCATGCTCAGTAAGTCTACCCACTCTTGATCCAATTCTTCTTCGATCCAACCCTGATTGGCGCTCATCATCCAAACTTTCCTCCCAATCCAATTCGAAACCGTGATACCAGGCAGTCCAGCTGTCATAGCACGATGCTTTAGACCTGTGACTTTGCGCCCCTGCTTTTCAGCGAGGTTTGCCTTTTGCCGATTCAACGTCCGTTATACAACTATCATACTAAGGCTCGGCTAAAAAGTATGTCAAAATGTAATGTCCTAAAATGTAATTATTTTGCAAAATGGTTATTTGGTCTCGATCCCTTGTGAAATAAGGAAAAAAATAGATGTAAATTCCAAAAAACTGTTAAATTATTCATTAAAGTACGTATATAAACCTATAAATCGACAGAACGGCGGAATGTTACCTAGATCATTTCGACTAATTTCGGAATTTTTATTCTTTATATGAAACAATCGTTCGTTTTAGAGGTATAATAGGAGGTAACATGTACGTACAGCAATTCTATTCTATTACAAAGGACCGATCAGAATGATAGGACATCGCATCAGAGCCTTGCGACAGGAACGGAAACTCTCCTTATCTGAACTAGCAGAACGTGCCGGTGTAGCAAAATCATATTTAAGCAATATGGAACGGGATATCCAGTCTAACCCATCCATTCAATTTCTAGAGAAGATCTCGGAGGCTCTGCATGTTTCGGTGGATGATATTCTGCAGAACCATCCGGCAGATGCCGCTTCCGGCCAGACGGGGAACGACACCGCTTTGGACCAGCAATGGGCCGAGCTCGTACGGGAGGCCATGAACTCCGGAGTCAGCAAGGAACAGTTCCGCGAGTTTCTTGAATTTAACAAATGGCGGGCGAACCAGAAGTGAAGCCCTCACCGCAGCTGACCCGGCGCAGATTTATCAAGCTGGGCGGCCTGTTGGCAGGGAGCCTGCTGGCCTCCCCTTTCGCCGGCTTCGGTTACTCCCGTTATCTGGAGCCGCGATTGCTGCAGGTGAAAGAGCTGACGCTGACCTTTCCCCGCCTGCCCTCCGAATTCAACGGTCTGCGGATCGTTCAGTTCAGCGATGTTCATCTGGATTTTCATTATGGGCTGGATCGCCTGGAAAAGCTGGTGTCCCGGATTCAGAATTTGGACCCGGATCTGGTGTGCTTTACGGGCGATATGTACGACACTTATATCGGCGAGGAGGCGTCCGGCTGTTCCCGCATTTTGTCACGCCTGAAGGCGCCTCTGGGCAAATGGGCCGTGCTGGGGAACCATGACTACACTGCAGGCAGCCGTCATGTGGCCGAGGTGATGGCGGAGGGCGGCTTTTCCATGTTGATAAACCGTTCCGGTACCATAGAGCGGAACGGTTCACGCCTGCGGATCGCGGGCGTGGACGATGTGCTGAAGGGCAGCGCGGACCTGGAGCGTGCGCTGCCGGCTTCCACAGGAGATCTGTTCACGATCCTCCTGGCGCATGAGCCCGATCTGGCGGACGAAGCGCTCCGCTTTCCTGTGGATCTGCAGCTTTCGGGACACAGCCACGGCGGTCAGGTGCGGGTGCCGTTCTACGGAGCGGTGTTTACGCCGGAGTATGCGCGCAAGTACATCGACGGATTGTTCGAGCTTGGGCAAGGCAGGCTCAAGCTTTACGTCAATCGCGGAATCGGCGTCTCCACGCATCCGATCCGCTTCTGGTGCCTGCCGGAGCTGACTGTGTTTACGCTCCGCCAAGGATAAAAGGCCGGGTCTCGTTAGAGGCCGGCCTTTTTGTTATGTTGACGAGGGACATAAATCCGAAGTGTCACTCTCATTCCCACCTTACGTCCGTAGTTTTATAAGTATTCATAAACTAACGATTTATCCGGGCCTGAAAGCTCTATCAGCAAGTCTAGCCCTCCTCCCGCTGTTTACCTGACTTTTGCTTGATGTTAAATGTATCTTTGCCGCCAATCGGCAGTCTCACCAAAAATGAGGTTTTTCCTTCCGCGCTTGCCGCGTAAATCACGCCATGGTGCAGCTCCACAATGTTCTTGGCGATCGCAAGGCCAAGTCCCGAACCGCCCGTATTCCGTGAACGGGATTGCTCGCCGCGATAAAACCGTTCAAACAACAACGGAATCACCGATGCCGGCAAAGGCTCCCCGTAATTTGCGATCTCGACGACGGCTTGCCCGTTGTCGCTCCAAGCCGAGACATCGATCTGCCTGCCTTCTTTCCCGTACTGAATAGCGTTGACGATTAAGTTTTCAAACACCCGGACAAGCTTGTCTCCATCTGCATCGACGAAGATTGGATGATTAGGGACAGCCAAGTGACATTCCATCTCCGCCTGCTCGAACTGCAGCCGAAATTGTGCTACCAATTGCCCCAGCATCTCGGCGAGATTGATTGGGGACAGCCGAAGACCCATGCCTCCGCTCATCCTCGTATATTCGAATAAATCGTCAATCATCGTTTTCAAGCGTATCGATTTCTCATGAGCAATTTGAACGTAATGCCTCAGCTCCACTTCATCCCGGTAACGGTCCTCTTCGATCAATCCTAAATACCCGACAATAGACGTTAAAGGTGTGCGCAAATCATGGGAAACGTTCGTAACGAGCTCGGCTTTCGTCCGCTCGGCACGCCGTTCCTCCTCGATTGACAACTTTAGCTGGACAGTCATCTTATTAATATTTTCTGCCAATACCCCTAGCTCGTCATCCCCTCGGATCGGTAAACGGGAATCCAAATCCCCGCCGGCGATCTGCTCGATTCCTTGCGAGATTCGCATTAAATAGTGAATAGTCGAACGGCTGAATACGAAAAAAAAGAAGAAAAAAAGTAAAATGCAGGCTGAAATAAACGCAACTCCAAGGCCGAACTTATTAAGTAAATCTCTTAATAGAGGGGGCAGGTAAAAATAATTGGTGCTGTACACAACAATCGCAAGCAGATATAGCAAGCCGACAGTTAGTATGGATGCGGCCGTGCTTAAGCCGAATATATACAGCATTTTGAAACGAAGGCTCTTCCACGGTTTATGGATCAATTTTATACCCTACTCCCCATACGGTCTGAATCAGCTTGGCGCCGCCCAGCTCGCTTTCCAATTTGTCACGAAGCTTGCTTATATGAACCATGACAGTATTGTTCGACTCCAGGAACCTGTCCTTCCATACCTTTTCGAAAATCGCCTCTGCACTAAATACGCGCCCCGGATGGCTCATCAGCAAATACAAGATATCGAATTCCGTCGACGTCAAATTGATACTTTGCTCCTCCACCATAACGGTATGTGATTTCTTGCTTATCTTTAAGCCATGGATCTCAATGACGTCTTGATCCTGTACCGCTTGAATCTGGGCATTCAAATAAATCGACCTGCGGAGCAGCGACTTCACCCTGGCGATCAGCTCGAGAGCGTTGAACGGCTTGACCATATAATCATCCGCGCCTGTCGTAAGCCCCATGATCTTGTCCATGTCCTCGGCTTTGGCACTCAGCATAAGGATCGGGATTCCGTGCTCGGCACGTACTGACCGGACAACCTCCAGGCCGTCCATCTCCGGCATCATGACATCGAGGATAATCAATTGGATGGATTCCTTGGCGATCAAATCCAGTGCCTCGATGCCGTTACTTGCGGTCAGCACTTGGTATCCTTCGTTTGTCAGGTAGATTTTGATCAGCTGGGCAATTTCAAGGTCATCATCAGCGATCAGGATTTGAATGGTATTCATGAAATCTCTCCATCTTATTCAGGTTAATGAACCACATTTGTGCCTTAGTGTATCAGAAATTTTCTCCTCAAACACCCATTCGTTATCACAAATAAGAAAATCTTAAGGTTTCCTTTAGGATGTTTTACGAACCTCAACGGCCTTGAACGTTATCTTGGAGATAGAGCAACGGACAAGAATTCTACCAGGAGGTTTTAAAATATGAAAACAAAACTGTATGTACTATACGGCGGCAAATCCGTCGAACATGAGGTGTCTTTGAAAACGGCTGTCACAGTCCTTCTATCCATTGATGAAAGCCGCTTTGAGGTTTATCCCGTGTATATTACGCGCGAAGGATTATGGTGCACGCCCGGACATCTTTCCAAAGAAGGGCTGACGGTCGAACGTTTGACCGCGCAGTCCGCGTTTCAAGACCCGGCCCGGTCGATCGGAGAAATATTATCCGGCGTAATGGCTTTGCCTGGCCCAAAGGTTGTCCTGCCGCTATTGCACGGCACTAATGGAGAGGACGGCACCGTACAAGGCCTGCTAGAGCTGCTGAATATTCCTTACACCGGAAACGGGGTGCTGTCGTCTGCGCTTACCTTGGACAAGGCGATGTCTAAGCATCTCACGACTGAGGCTGGCATTCCTCAAACGAGGTATCAGGTGTGCAGCTATGAGGAGTGGAATACGGACGGGGCAGCTGTTCTGCATGAAATGGAGGACACCATTGGGTACCCGTGCTACGTAAAGCCTGCCTCCCTCGGCTCCAGTATCGGCATCAGCAGATGCATAAATCAGGAGGAACTCCTTATTGGGATCCGCGAGGCTTTCTCCTACGACCGGAAGCTCGTCATCGAGCGCGAGGTTGACGGCAGGGAAATTCAAGTAGCAGTTCTCGGTAATGAAAGGCCTTTAGCTTCTTTGCCCGGCGAATTCATTCATGACCACACTTTCTTCGATTACGAATCCAAATATATGGACAAACGTCTTGCAATGTCGATTCCCGCGAAGGTGTCGGACGGCTTGACTCAGCGAATCCGTAAGCTGGCGATCCGGGCTTATCAAGCCCATGGCTGTGAGGGACTCGCCCGCGTCGACTTTTTCCTAGGCGAAGATGGCGAATTGTACCTGAACGAAATCAACGCTTTACCCGGATTTACGAACTTTAGCATGTATCCGGTTATGTGGGAACGTACCGATGGAACGTCCTATTCAGAGCTCATTGAAAAATTGATTGCTTACGCCATCGCCCGTCACGAGAACAAACAAACGATTCGATATACCAGATAAATGAGGTGAACGTCATGCTAAGAGATACTTGGGCTGAGATTAGTTTGAGCCGCATTCGCGAGAATATGCTGAACATTCGAAAGTCGCTGCCGAATACGGTCAAGCTAATGGCCGTCGTGAAAGCAAACGGCTACGGCCATGGCGACTTGGAGTCGGTCAAGGCTGCCGTTCAGGCAGGGGCGGATTATTTGGCTGTTGCCTATCTTGACGAAGCGCTGCGGCTGCGCGATGCCGGGATAAAAATGCCCATTCTCCTATTGACTCCCATTCGGCCGGAGCAGGTGCAATTGGCGCTGAAGCACAGGTTGACATTAACCGTCACGAGCGCCAAATGGTTTTCTGAGATGCGTGCCTATAAGCCTTACGCCTCTGCGGGAAAGCTTCAAATTCATGTAAAGATGGATACGGGACTCGGACGGATCGGCATACGGACGAAAGAAGAATGGGACGAGCTCGCTATGTGTCTGCGGGCAGAGGATATCGAGGTGGACGGTTTTTACACGCATTTCGCGACGGCCGGGCAAGCTGATACCGGCTTTCTGGAGCAGCAAGCCGCGCGCTTCGCTCAGATGAAGGAATGGGGACGCGCGTCCGGCCTGACGATCCGGCATTACCATTGCGCGGGAAGCACTGCAGCGCTAAGGTTTCCTCATCTGGCGATGGATATGGTTCGGATCGGGGCGGCGATGTACGGCTTTTATCCGGAGAAGCTTGCTTGTCCGGTTAAGCTGGAACCAGCCTTAAGTCTTCACAGCCGTCTTATCCAGGTGAAGAAGCTCGCTAAAGGGGAATATCTCGGCTACGACAATGCCTACCGTGCCGAGGAGGACGAATGGATCGGTACGGTACCCATCGGTTATGCCGATGGCTGGTCGCAGCGGATGCAAGGTACCGATGTGCTCATCAAAGGGCAGCGAGTCCCCATTGTAGGCAAAATCTGCATGGACCAGCTGATGATCAAGCTTCCGGGCCCGCATGCGGAAGGAACGCTGGTCACCTTAATCGGTGCTCAAGGTGACCAACGCATTACGTTTGCGGAGCTTGCCGCCCATATCGGAAGCGTGTCGCAGGAAGTATCCACTTCGCTTGGAGCCAGAATAGCGAGAACCTATTTCGATATGGAGGAGGAACGTACAGCATGGGACAAACAAATTTGGCCAAAGGAACTCAATCAGGCCGTCATATAACCTTTAAGATGATTCAGGCAGCGAATTCGGAGATCTATCAGGGGCATCTGGTTTTGATCAATCGTGAGAACCCCATTCAACAGTCCATATCATCCGGCAGTTTACTGCCGCTCAGCTCGATTCCGGCTATCCATACGTTGAGGGATGGCATGCTCTTGGAGCAGAACTGTTTACGTCAGTTGACAAAGCTGCTTGAGGCAAGTGACGGGATCAACGATATTGTCGCTGTCAGCGGCTATCGGACCAAACAGGAGCAAGAGCGGATTTATCAATCTACATTAGCCGAGAGAGGTGCGGAATATACCGCATGCTACGTCGCATTGCCTGATCGGAGCGAACATCAGACGGGACTGGCCATCGACGTCGGCAAGCTGAGCAAGGACGTGGATTTTATCGCACCGGCATTCCCGGATACCGAAGTCTATAAAGCATTCAAGCAGCTTGCCGCAAGCTTTGGTTTCATTCAGCGATATAAGGAAGGAAAGGAAGCTATTACTCAAATCTCGTGCGAGCCGTGGCATTTCCGTTATGTCGGTTATCCACACGCAGATATTATGGAGCGGAACGATTGGTGTCTGGAGGAATATATCGACACCCTTAAAAGCCACACGTACAACAACGGCCATCTCCTATTCGAGGATGACCGTACATTCGTTGAGATTTACTATGTGGCGGCGGAAGCGGGAGCTTATACAACGATCCCCCTTGTACTATGCCACCGGTCCCACTTATCGGGAAACAACAGAGACGGCTTTATCGTTACAGCATATTGGGATAAAAGCAGGCGCGCTCATGTCTAGGCCGAATTACGGCGGACTCGATTGGCTAAAATTTGCAGCCGCCCTGATGGTCGTTGCCAACCATACGAGCCCGCTTCTATCTTACAGCGCCACTGCCGATTTTCTTGTAAGCAATTTGCTTAGCCGCATTGCCGTTCCTGTCTTTTTTATGACGGCCGGGTTTTTATTTTTCCGCAAACTGACTGGGAATTCGTTAACGGACCGGATCGCTCTGCGCAGCTATATGTTGAAAATCTTAAAGCTTTATGCGATTGCCGTCTTGGTGTACATTCCGCTAAATGTCTATACAGGTTATTTTTCCGATCCTTTCACGATTTACACCTTGCTTAAGGACATCGTGTTTGACGGAACCTTTTATCATCTATGGTATTTGCCGGCGTCAATTATTGGCTTTTTTATAATTTATAGTATGTATCGAAAATTATCGATGAATGCGACATTGGCTTGGGCTGGTTTATTGTATATCATGGGTCTTCTCGGGGACAGCTACTATGGTATTATGCAAAATAGCAATGGACTCGTCCATATCTATGAGGGCATGTTTAATGTGTTCGACTACACCCGTAACGGGCTGTTCTACGCCCCGATTTATTTGGCCGTTGGAGCCTGGGCAGCCAAACAGCCGATTTCGGTTAGAACGCCATTCGCCAATGCAGCCTTATTTGCAGTGTCGCTCGTATTGATGTACGTAGAAGGCATACTCCTGCACTCGGAGGATATTCCAAGGCATGACAGCATGTATATTTTCACGTTGCCGGCCACTTATTTCTTGTTTCAATGGTCCCTGCAGTGGAAACTCAAGGCAAATAAAACATTCCGGGAGTGGCGGGTGTGGGTTTATATTTTGCATCCTCTAGCCATCGTGCTTGTTCGCGGAGCCGCGGAAGTAACGAAGCTCGAACAGCTGTTTATCACGAACAGCCTGATCCATTTCATTGCTGTTTGCGTAGTATCAATCGGGATGGCTGCAATAACGGTATGGCTAATGACTGTCAGCCGGAAATTCCGATAATGAACAAGTATCTGACAGAAGACATCCTTAATATGTGTGTAACTATGTGTATAAATTAAGAAAAGAGGGCAGCCGAAGGGATCCGAAGGGCTACCCTCTTTATTACTTATGCCCGTATTTTACAACGGCAATGATTGCGTGAACTGTCTTTAACTAGCCCTTTTGATCTCACGAGATTCAGCGACTGGCATTGCATCGGAACCAACGAACCGGTACAGTACACCATGGCGGCGGACCGCATTCAACTGAACTATGGATTAGGAACAACCAATCATGATTTGTTGGCTGTTCCTTCCCTCATTTTTATTGAAGATAAATATTCCCGCTCTCAATGCCGGCCTTATCTCGTTTCGAAACGTACAATGCGCCTTGGCCGTCAACTCCTGCATAGAACACTTCCCCGATGCTTTGTACTCCCTGCTCACGGAGCTTCTGTTGAAGCCACTTATCATCATACCCGGCATGGCGGAGGTTCTTGGTAATGATGTTACCGTCCTTGATCACATCATTCATCATTCCCTTCTCCGGGGGCTTACGATTCAGATCGCTCGGAGTGATCGGCATCTTGTCGGATTTAGGCAGGACGGACAGCTGTCCATCGGTCTCAAGTATGGCACAGTAAACATCGCCAGGGTGAAATACATTCTTTTGGCGCAAAATGGTCAGCAGTTCATCAAGGTTCAACCTTGCTTTGCGCAGCTGCTGGGAATCGATCTGCCCTTTGTATATGACCATTTTGGGCTTAGAATTTACTAAGCTGCGGAGGCCGGGTGACTTCTGAATGAGGTAATCCAGCAATAAGGTAAGGACTGTGAAAATGCCGACCGCAAGGGCCGCCTGTTTCCAGTCCTTTGATGGAATCGCTATTTGGGATGTCAGGGCGCCAATCGTAATGGCCGATGCGAAATCAAAGAAATTGAATTGTGATAGGACTTTGCGGCCAAGGAGCCGGCAAAGTACATGCAAGTAAAGATAAGCGCTAAACGCCGATACAACTGTCCACCACCACTGCATGCTGCTCACCTCCCATAAAAATGATACCTAGATAATTTATCCGCTAGGCTAAAATTATATGTAAATGATCTCCGCATCCAAGAGACAGCCCGCGCAGATGCGCGGGCTGTCTTTTGGTAAAAAGAAGCTGTTCCTACTTCAGTACATTGTTGGAACTGACGTCCACCGGCCGCAAATTCAGTTTAGCGTTATACAAAGCGTTCTTCTGTACTGTATAGCCGGGGGCGCCGGTACCTGCGTACGTGGTTTGAATGCCCTTGGCTGCAATGTTGGTCCTGATCGTATTGCCTGTCATCTCCGCTTGAAGCACATCAAATGGTGCCGGCGTTGCCCAGTACTGCTTTACATTGATTACGGCAGTATCGGTTGAGGTCAGATTCTGGGAAGCGAACGTATTATTGAGAATACTAACGGATTTGGCAGCTTCCATGGAGATTGTTTCGCTGTTCCCCGTAGTTGTAAACTTACTGTTCCGCACCGTGTATTCCCCGGCTGTGTTGTTGAACAGGAGACTTGCGTTTTTGCCTGTGAAGGAACAGCGGTCGAACAAATACTTCCCGGCAGCATTGGCCTGCGGAGCTGCACCGGATGCAGAAACAAACTGGCAGTCCAGGTAGCTGCCGGCCGGAAGCTCGCTGGCATTGTAATTGAGCAGCTTCAGGTTCTCATACACGGACTCGCTGCTGCCCGGTCCTGTCATGGCGCGAAGCAGGTTCGGGCCGTCTACCGTAATGTCTTTCAGATACTGGGGAGCCCCTTTTACTACGATGGAGTAATGAGTAGTCCCGGTGTTTTTCAAAGTTTCATTGTAAATATTCATGCTGAACGGCACTTTAGCTTCCAGATCAAGTGTTCCATTTTCATATAAGTTGCCTGTTGCGGTAATATTCGGTCCGTAGTGGCGGACAAAGGTGTTTTTGATGGTGTTGTTGGCAAACAGAATATCGTGGAGCAGCAACGCGAATGCCCCGTCAAACGTATTCCGCTGAACGACCGCGTTGTAGAAGTCGGTGCTGGTTGTCAATCCGCCCGCTTTGGAACGGAAGGTGTTGTACTCTATGGTAGCGTTTTTTCCGTCAAAAAGAATCAGGTCGTACGCTGCATTGTTATAAAACTCATTACCGCGGATGATCACGTTATTGTTGAGGAACAAGCCGCCTTCCAGGTCGATCCCGGATTCCGGTTTAGCTCCTTTGCTGTCGTGCAGCTTGTTGCCCGTGATCAGCACTTTCTCTACGCCGCCTACCGTGATGCCCTGACGGCGGTTGAAGCCGAAATCGGAGTTTTTGACCACCGCGTTGGTAGTCCGCACTTTTACATCGTAGCGCACATAGAAGTTAGCTGTAGATGCCGTGTCGAACACCGCGCGGAACGAGGCCGCCCCTGCCGGGATATATACGTCCTGGGTCGAGTAGGTAATTCCCTTTTTGCTGGATAAGAAGGTGCCGTCGGCTTTATAAAAGTATACATCATACAGGGACGTTTTGGCCGGGCCCTTGGGATACGACAGCTGGAAGAACGGAACGATCTTGAATACACTGTTAGTGAGGGGCAGGTTTTTATTCAGGCGGATTTTGGAGGTGCTGGGTGTCAGGTTTCCATTGTTGTCGATGGCGCCGGACTCCACGTCGCTTTGGGTGACGTCCTTGATAAAGTTCTCGTCATTCGTACCAAGGCACAGCCCGTCCCCGGTAAACTCTATCGCTTTTACGCCGTCGATGATAATGTTATAGCCGCCTTCTACCAGAATCCCATAGCCGCTTTCATGCGTACCTCCGCTGGAGTAATCGTGCGTGTACCGGTCTCCTTTGTAGGTGCCGCCTTTGAGGGTGATGCCTCGTTTCATTTTGTCGATATACAACGTCTCATAACGCTGATACCCGTTTGTCTGCTTCTGAATGACAGCGCGGTCATCCAGCCAGAACGTCATGTCGCTTACCATATAAATCCGGCTGTCTTTGTCGATCAGGTACGTTCCCGCCGGTACTTTGAAGACGTCGTAGCCGTTTTGATTTGCCCATACCAATGCGTTGTTGATCCCTTTGGTTGTCTCTACCGGCCGCGTGCCGTTATTGGAGATCCCCCACCGGGTCAACTCCAGATTGTAAGTTTTCTCCACCGAGGGGTCGGTTGCTGCGCACATACGCTCCTCCTCCTTATGGTTCATAGGAACCGGGGTTCCTATCAGTTTCCAACTCATCTCTTTCGAGATACTTTATCATATGGTAGATTTCCACAGCCGACAGGGACAAACCGCGCACATTGTATACCTATTTTTACCATAAAAAGGGAAAATATATGCGCCTCCCGTCTCATTTATCGCGGGTATTCGATCTAATTTCACCCGCTGCGGGCGATTTGCTTCCGCGTTGCTGCAGGTTGGGCGGCAAGTTTTACGCTTGCTCGGCTGCTCTGGCGGCATGGCGGGTAGTTTTTACGCTCCATGGGTAACTCGGGCGGCATGGTAGGTAGTTTTTACGCTCCATGGGTAACTCGCGGGGGATGGTGGGTAGTTTTTATACTCCATAGGTAACTCTAGCAGGATGGTGGGTAGTTTTTACGCTCCATGGGTTGCTCTAGCAGGATGGTGGGTAGTTTTTACGCTCCATAGGTAACTATAGCGGGTACGCCGGCAACGGAGATCCAAATGAAAAGCAGCCGAATCCCAGGGGACTCAGCTGCCTTTCGTGCGGGTTTTACCATCCAAAATCCATTGTCTTTCCAGTCTCCACATACGTCTTCAAGTTGCTCATAATCATCCACCAGCTGCTCTCCGTACGCTCCCGGGACGGATGATTCTCCGTCCACTGGTCGTTGACCAAAGTCAGCTTGGTCGTGCTCCCCACCGTCTCAAGAGTGAATGTCATCCTGGATTCCAGCTCTTCATGCCGCTCTTGATAGGACGGCCCCGGATGTTCAATCACGCTGAATTTCACATTAGGCTCATACTCGAGCACTGTACCGTACACGTGAACCGTCCGGTCCCCGTCGTTCCCCGATCCGACATAGGCAAAGGGCGCGCCAACCTCAAACGTCGACTCCAGCACGCTTCCAAATAACAGCGCTTTGGTCCCTTCCGGCGACACGAGCGCATCCCACACCTGCTCCCGCGTTCCGTTGATATAAAATTCGTACTTCAAATCCATCCCGCCTCCTCCATTCGCTATTGAACTCTCTGATTACGTTTGTTATGGTCGTACTAGAAGTATATCCCATTTTGTCATAGCCGTATTGTAAAAACGCGACAGAATTTGTCCAAGGAGTGAATATAATGGTCCAACGAACCGGCATTCCCAGCATGGGGATTCTAAATCTTCAAGGCGGAGAGCAAAATTTCAGGCTGATGCGCTACTCCCCTGCCGAAACGCTCAAGCCCTTCGTTCTTCATTACTGGACGGTCAGCTGGGACTTGAAGGGGCTTCCTCCCTATGATCAGCACGTGGTGCCCAACCCTTGCGTCAACCTGGTCGTCGAACGGAACCGGACTGCGATTTACGGGCCGGCCAAGGAGAAATTTTCTTCCCGTCTAAGCGGAAAAGGATGTGTATTCGGCGTCAAATTCCGTCCAGGCGGCTTCTATCCGTTCTATCGTCAACCGGTTAGCGGCTGGAACGGCAGCCCTCTGCCGATCCATCAAGCGCTGAATATTAACTCCGATCAACTGGAGGCGCTCATTTTACACCAGACTTCTGAAGAGCACATGGTCACCGAGATGGAGCGGATCCTCATCAACAGCATGCCGGGTCCTGACGGAATGATAGAGCGCATCCACAGCATCATAGAGCAGATCAAGCACGACCGAAGCCTCACCAAAGTTGACGAACTCTGTGAAACCCTGTCAATGAACAAAAGAACGCTGCAGCGGCTTTTTGAACAATATGTCGGGGTCAGCCCCAAATGGGTCATTCAGCTCTATCGTCTCCAAAATGCAGCCGAACGCCTGGAAGCCGCCCTTACCGCCGATTGGGCCGGTCTGTCAGCAGAGCTCGGATATTATGACCAGTCTCATTTCATAAAAGATTTCCGCACCGTCATCGGCCAAACGCCCGAAGAGTATGTCATGGGCCTCCAGCGCAAAGAAGGACACTGACCTCCTTGTCAGTGCCCTTCCGATTTCCTTACACCCTCGCTCCTCCAACCAGACTGCGTGCGAATTCCTCCGCCGGCATCGGCCTGCTCACCAGGTACCCCTGGATCATGTCGCAATCGTACTTTTCCAGCAGCCTCCGCTGTTCCTGCGTCTCCACACCTTCCGCCACCACCGTCACTCCTAAGCGGTGCGCCATGTCCATGATCGCGGATACAATCACGCGGCTTCGCTTGTTATCCGTCAAAGGATCGATCAAGGACTTGTCGATTTTCACCAGATGGATCGGCAGCTGGCACAGATATTTCATGGAAGAGTATCCTTCACCGAAATCATCGATGGAAACTGTAAATCCGCACTGCTGCAACTCCGTCAAAATGTCGATGACATCGTTGAAATTCGTAATCGCGAAGCTTTCCGTAACTTCGAACTCGAACCCGGACGGGTCGACGCCCTCCTCCCGGAAAATCTGCATCGTCCGCTCGACAAAGTTCGGCTGCAGCAGCTGCACGCCGGAAGTGTTCACCGCAACCGTCAGCGGAAACTCCTGCTCTTTCCCGGATACTCCGTCCCATCCCTCCTGCTGCAGCTGCATTTGCTCCTGCCAGGAACGGTAATGGCGGCAAGCTGTCCGCATGATCCACTCCCCCAGCTCATTAATGAGCCCCGTGGATTCGGCGATCGGAATAAATTCAGCCGGTGACACTGAGCCCAGCTCCGGATTATTCCATCGAAGCAGCGCCTCCACCCCGGTCATCCGGTCGGATTCCAAATTCCATTTCGGCTGATAATGCAGCTGCAGCTCGTCATTTTTACGCGCTGTCCTCAAGGCGGATTCCAGCAGCAAGCGCCTCGTACGCCGCGACTCTACCTCTTCGCTGTACCAGCGGTGACCGGCTTTCCCCGCTTCCTTCGTGCCCAGCATGGCTGCATCCGAGCGATGCAGCAGGCTTTCCGTATCGGTGCCGTGATCCGGATAGCAGCTGATCCCGATGCTCGCTGAAACCGAGACGTTCTGTCCCTGCAGGCGGAACGGCTGGTTCAACTGCTTCTGTATCTCCCCGGCCAGCTCCTCGACTCCGCCCTCTTCCGTGTAAAACTCGGAAATAATGCAGAATTCATCGCCTCCCAGCCTGCACACAAACCGCTCTTCCCCTGCGCAGGCTTTGATCCGTTTGGCCGCTTCTTTCAGCAGCCGGTCCCCCGCATCATGTCCCATCGTATCGTTCACGATTTTGAAATGATCCAGATCGATAAACAGGACGGCAAACCGCGATCCTTCAGGACATTCCGCAATATGCTTCTCCAGTGCCCCAAAGAAGGATTTGCGGTTCGCCAGCCCGGTCATCACATCATGATTAGCCTGGTAAGAAATCGCCTGCTGCGATAAATCCAGTGAGGTCATCATACTGTTAAAGGTGCTCTCCAGCTGGGTCACTTCGTCGTTTCCGGTTACTTTCATGCGGAGATGGAACTCTTTTTGCCGGTCGATATACCTCATGCCCTCGATTGCTTCATTCAGCCTGCGGAACACGATCCGTTTCAACACAAAGCTGACAAGCAGAAAGAAGGAGAGTCCCGATACCGCAAAGAAGGCAAGATAAAAGCGCAGATTCTCCTGTGCCTGTATCGAAAAATCTCTGGGCTGTGCGAAGCTTAACAGGAGCGCAGGCTTCTCGTTAATGTCCCCGACCATGCCGTAAGAAGTAATGGTAGCGGTGTCCGCCGCAGACCAGTACCGCAGCCAGCTTTGGCCAAGCAGGAGCATGGAAGCGCCGCCCGGAAGCCGGAAAGAATCCCCAAGCGTGCTGTATTCCAGCGTCATGTCCGATTTCTCTGACAGCCACCTGACGAACTCGTTATCCACCCTTCTGGCAAAAACAAGCGTCCCCCGAACCGGCCCTTCTTTGTAGCTTGTTACGATGGGGTAAGAAGAAACGATATAAGGGTATCCTTTTGCAACGACAATACCGAGCCTGTGGGCATCCGGGTCCCTGTGCTTTATATAAAACGAATTATAGGCAGTCAGCGCCCGGATTAAATCCGCCGGGTAAGCAAGTCTCTCATTCCTCGCAAAGTCAAACGCCTTGGCCCAGTACACCTCACTTTTCTGGTCAAATACAAGGACCGCGTTCAGCCGCATCGAGTCAAGGAAGGTATCCGGATAGGTCCGGTTGGCGTATGCCGTAACTGCCGAAGGGATTTTGGGCTGCGTAAGCATCCGGTATGTTTCATCGCGGGCGGAGTAATTCATGGTTAAGGCCCCGAGATTGTTATATTCGTCAAAAAAAGAAAGCATCACCCGTCTCATGCCTTCTTTAGAGTAGTCGCCCTCCATCTTTTTGTAATTGTTCAAAATCATCCGCTCAGAGAGGAGGTACAGAATCGATAATATAACAACCGTAGTCAGCCCTACATAGATCAAAATTTTCGTATGCATCTTCATTGTAGGACAAATCTCCTTACACTATAGTTCGTGACTCCTATTATTCGACGGATTTTTTACAAATCCTGCATAAGTTTTCTGCGGGCGCCAGACATGCTAAAATAAGAAGGTAGATGAAGGAGGTCATAGGCAGATGAAGCTGTGGCAAGAAATTCGAAGTTGGATCGGTTCGATCGGCTTGGCTTTCGTGTTGGTGCTGATTATCGGCATCTTTGTGTTTCAACCGTTTAAAGTTTCCGGGCATTCGATGGACCCGACTTTGCATGATAAAGAACGGATCTACGTTTCCAAAATATCCAACACCCTCTCCTATCTTCCGGCCTATGGCGATATCGTAGTGATCGACAGCCGGGTAGACCGCGGCAGAACGTGGGAGGACCGCATTGCGGAGCATCCTTTAATCGCGTTGTTGACGGGGCGGAAGGAAGAAGATATTTTTTATGTCAAAAGATTGATCGGCAAGCCGGGCGACGTACTGGAACTGAAGGAACAGCAAATGTACCGCAATGGCGAGCTTTTGAAAGAAGCTTATATTAAAGAGCCGATGATGGCCGTGTCTTATCAGAAATGGGTGGTACCGGAAGGGCATGTCTTCGTCATGGGGGACAACCGCAATAACAGCCTGGATAGCCGCGCCATCGGGTTTATACCGATCGACCACGTGCTGGGCGTGAAGAAGTTTCCTTGAGAGTAAAGTATAAAGGCTGTCCATAAGGTAGATCGTACCTTGGCGGACAGCCTTTTTTGTTTTTTGTGGGCTATGGGTCCCGGCGTGAATCTGTTTGATTTTTTCGAATAATCGTAACAATGGGACAATGTATTAGATTTTTCATGAGCATTTGTATTCGATATTTCGTATAGATTTGCAGAATATACGACTTTAGTCGAGTTTATATACGAAATCATACAGAGTAGGCGGCGCTGTAGTCTACCATCGGATTTGCCTGATGGTATGCAGCATCTTTTCCTTACTGGAGGAATCTGCCTGCCAGTGTGCGATTTCCTGCTCAATTCGTGCCCGGTTCGTATATCCTTTGGCTAACCCGTTCAAGCGTGCGGCCAGCGTAGAGTTGTGCAGGTCATCCAAATTCGGGTATAGGCTGCTCAATTTGGCGATCGCGTCGGGGTAACGTTTCAAGTAATATTTTTGGTGCCGCTCCTCTGCAGGGTAGAAGCCATGAAACGGTGCGATCTCCGTTTCTTCCTCCCGGGCCCGCCCTAAACCTCCAATCTGTGCGCGTTCAGCTGCTGCCTGCCGGATAGCCTCTTGCTGAGCGGAATCCCGGAACAGCAGGATCGACCAGTACTGCCGCCCTTTGTAGCCGTTAATATTAGCCGGGTTATGGTTTGTCCAGAACACATCTAGCAAGGCGGCAAGCGTGATTTGTGCAGGATCAAATTGAACTTCAACCGTTTCCGAATGGTCCCCCATCTCCCGGTATGTCGGATCAGGTGTAGTCCCGCCGGCATAGCCGGTTCGGGTGCGGATCACTCCCGGTAAATGCCCAAACAGCGCCTCCGGGCCCCAGAAGCAGCCCATGCCGAGCGTTAGCGATTCAATGTCCGATTGATTTGCAGCAGGCATTTCATGGTCACCTCCGTTATATGACTATGCTAGAGTCTTTTCTTTCTATTTTATGATAACCTTGTCTCAAAACCTAACCGTTACTATAAGCTGAAAGGAGCCTCGTCATGCGTTGGAAGGTCCTTAAAGTAAACGGCCGCTTTCTCGTTTGCCGCAAAACATGGCACTCTCCCGAGTGGATGGGCATTGACAAGAAGGACATCCGGCAGATCGAAACCAATAATGGCCGCAAGATAACAGTAGAGGTGTTTGCCGAGTGCGGAACCCGGGAGCTGGCGGACAGGCTTTTACGTCTCTGCAGTTGAGTGAATTACAGTCTAATGTGTATGTCAATAATATTACCAGCCAGCTCCTGAACTAGAGCCCCTGCAACTTGTGCAGAGGCTCTTTTTCATGTTAGTTAGCAGGTCCTCAAATAATGGATTTGAAACTGCAGAGGAAGATTTTTGAATAACGCTACAACCCCTTGTACAAAATAACCTCGTTCAATAGTTACTGGATACATAGGAGGAATAAAATTGTTGAAAAAAGGGTTACTCTCTCTCGGTTTCGCCGTCTTTATGCTCTGTTTCCCTCTGGCCGCGCACGCCCAAGTGATTCATGAGGTGCAGTCCGGCGACAGCTTGAGCAGCATTTCCAAGCAGTATGGAGTCAAATCGCAAACGCTCGCCAAGCTGAACGGATTAGCGAAAAACAGCGGCCTCGTCCTCGGACAAGCACTTTTGCTGCCTGGAACCACCTATATTGTGCAAAACGGCGAAAGCTTATGGGAAATTGCCAAGCGGCATGCGATCACGGAGGCCTCCTTGAAGAAGGCGAACCGCCTGCCAAGCTCCGCCATTAGAAAGGGCCAAAAGCTGTACATTCCGCATCCTCCGAAAACGATGATTTGGAACGGCGCATATTTCGTGCCGAAAGACCAGTACTTTAACGAGTGGATCTTAGGCAACTACCGCAAAACATTGTCAGCTGCTTTCGTGTTTGAATATCCTGCAAATTACGACGGCAGCCTGACTCCCCTGGCAACAGAAAACAAAGCCATTACGGAAGCATGGAAAAAGGGCATTCCTCCGTATGCAACGGTAACGAATATCAGTTCCAAAGGATTTGACCCTGCTTTGGCCCACCATCTGATGGCTAATACTGCGCGGCGAAAAGCGTTTATCAACAACATCTATTCGCTGCTGCATGCCAAGAATTATAAGGGTGTTGTCATTGACTTTGAACAGGTATGGCCTAAGGACCGCCACTGGCTGAATTTGTTTATGAAAGAACTTGGAGCTAGGGTGCATCCGGCAGGAATGCAGGTGCTGATCGCAGTCCCTCCGAAAGAAGGAGATAAGGTCCCTTCACACTCCGCTGCCTATGATTACAAGTCGCTGGGGAAATCCGTGGACAAATTGTTCCTGATGACGTACGACTGGCACTGGCCGGGCGGCCCGTCGGGCCCTATCGCCCCAATTAACCGGGTAAGGGCAACGATCCGCTATGCGCTTACTGTAGCGCCCAAGTCCAAGATTATGCTGGGCATCCCGCAGTACGCCTACGATTGGGATCTGTCAGGAAGCAGCCGCCAAGGCAAAGCCTATTCGGCTCAGCGCGCCGTTGATCTGTATACGGGCTACCGGAGCCAGATCCGGTACGACGAACAGGCGGCCGCACCTTCCTTCCGCTATGTTGACAAAGACGGCTCCCAGCATGAAGTATGGTTCGAAGACCCTCGCAGCCTGATGGCCAAATTTCATCTGGTCAAAGAGTTCGGACTGTACGGAATCGGAGCCTGGCATCTAGGCCTGACTATGCCGCAGACAGAGCGGATCTTGATGGATGAGTTTATCATCAAACGGTAACGCATGACAACCATAAGGGCCTTCCGCCGAACGGCGGAGGGTCTTTCTCATTTGGCCAGTTGCAGCTCAGCAAGCTGCTAACACTAAGCCTCCCGGTCGACACTATCGCGAGAAACATTCCGGGTCCGGTGAAACCATCCACTTGGTCACGTGAGACCGGGTGATGGGTTATTCACGAAATCTAGCGGTCATCATGGCTTAGCATCGGCTCCCACGCCAAGAGTGTTGACATTTAGATACCCTAATGTTAGGATAAATATGTCCTACAATTAGAATATCTATAATTATTACAAAAGGATTGATAGGAAGTAAACCTGCTTTGCATTAGGGATCACACTCAAGGGGGAACACATGTGAAAACGAAACAAGAAGGCCAAAGAGGATATTGGTCCAAAGACTATTTGTTAACATGTTTAGGCGCGATGCTTTTTTATTTAGGATTTCAAATGATCTTACTGGCCATGCCGATACACCTTACCCAAAGCGGTATTGGTAATATTTACGTTGGTGTTATTACGGGGGTTATTACCATAATAGCAGTTCTGATACGGCCTTTTGCCGGGTATGCCCTTGCCGTGATGAGCAGGCGGCTCATCGTCATTTTTGGGTCAGCGCTTTTTGCTCTTGCAGCATTCGGCTACACCGTATCGGTTAATCTCAACTGGATCATGTTGGTCAGCGTACTGCTTGGGATCGGTTGGGGGATTATGACAGTTACGTTCGGTACGATTGTCGCCGATTTAATCCCAGCCGAACTTCAAGGACGAGGGATAGGAACTTATATCGTTTTTACATTAATCAGTCTGTCATTAGGTCCAGTTACAGGCCAGTGGCTGATTCTGGAATATGGCTCATATACACTTTTTATTACTGCCATGATAGTGGTTCTCTCATCCCTGATACTGACGCAATGGATCACCTATAAGCGGGGATCGCGCAGCACCGGTCAAAAAACAACCATCGGATCTGCATTGTTCGAACGTTCGTCTCTTTTTCCAGCATTATTAATGTTATTATTCTCCATCAGCTATGGCGGAATTTTGTCCTTTATCAGCCTGTTCGGTCAAGAGCTGAATATAAGCAATATCGGTTGGTTCTTCTTGTTAAACAATATCGCTGCCATCTTGGTCCGGCCCATCACAGGGAAACTGTTCGATACGAAAGGGCATTCTTCGATTCTGATACCAGCTATTGTTATAGGGATCGCTTCGATCTTGGTGTTGTCTTTCTCGACCGGAGTCGCAGGCATGATTATAGCTGCCGTATTATACGGGATTTCTTTTGGAGCTATACAGCCTACCGTTATGGCATGGACGCTTCAAAGGGCAGCTCCGGAAAAACGAGGCGCCGCGAACAGCATGTTTTTAATGGGAGTCGATGTCGGCATTACGATCGGTGCATTCTTACTAGGTCTAGTCGCCAACGCGACCGGATTTGCTGTCATGTATCGCTGGTCCGCGATCCTTTTGGTTGCGTTTTTAGTCATCTATGTAATTGGTTTAAGAAAAACGAAATCCACCATTTAAGCAAAAAGGGCTTTCCTCCAATATCACGGCGGAAAGCCCTTTTTCAACGGAGGACATTTTCTGTTGTGCGCATGCCAAAAAAGCACCGATCGCCAGCGACCCGTGCTTCTACCCGACACAACTTAGCTGCCCTCTACAATAAGATCGATTTCGCTTTTTAGCAGCAAATACCGATGAACGCTTCTCGTAATCGGCACTTTGGTCAGCTTGTGCTTATCAACATATTCTTTCATGCGGTCTTTAGTCAAGCCCAGCGATAGGCCCGCTTCTGTGACGGTCAATACAATTTCATT
Source organism: Paenibacillus gansuensis (assembly GCF_042684925.1). Taxonomy (NCBI): domain Bacteria; kingdom Bacillati; phylum Bacillota; class Bacilli; order Caryophanales; family Paenibacillaceae; genus Paenibacillus; species Paenibacillus gansuensis. The sequence goes on from NZ_JBHUME010000009.1 coordinate 245,534, forward strand.
GCTTGTCGCATTGAATGTTTTCTTTACTTTCAGGTTCCAGTCATTAAACCTTTGCATGTATGGCAACCCTTCTGGTTCCTATTCGATCGGAACTTCTTCATTATATCATGAATATCCCGTTTTCCCTAGAAATAACCCCCTTGGCTAGATCCTGTTCAGATTTCATGTAACTCCCATGCCCGCCGGAGTCCACACAACCTGTACCTTACCGTAATACAATACCTTATACGGCCTCCAGGCAGAATGACAATGTAAGGGTTGGTGATATGCTGATGATCTACACGGCACTCGGAGATTCGATTACGTTTGGCGAAAATGCTTCTGCCTGGAAAAAGGCTTATCCACAAGCAGCTGTATCTATGTTGAATTCGGAATCGCGAAAGGCTCACGGTCTGGTGCTGGCCCGGCGGGGTTGGAGCAGCTACGACCTGTTGGATGCAGTCATTTGGAAAGGGTCTCCTGTCCTCGGCCGCTCCTCGGTAGTCACCGTATGGATTGGAGGCATAGACCTGGTCAACGCCGCCCTTACCCTGGCTAGAAGCAAGCAGTCACAGGCTGCAGCCGGTGCAATAAACAGCTACAAGCGCAATCTGGGCGCCATTTTGACTCACATCCGCAAAGAAAGCCGTGCCCGGATCGTCTGCTGCACCCAGTATAATCCTTTTCCCAACAGTCCCGTCGCAGCGGAATCGATAGCCCGCCTCAACGGGGTAGTCCACGAGGTTTCCCATCAATTCGGTGCAGCTGTCGCGCCCTCTCATGCATGGTTTGAAGGAAAGCAGGCCGACTTGATTTACGGCTACCGGACCGGCAAAATCGAATATGCTCTGAGCGGCTCCTACCCTATCCATCCAAACGACCGCGGGCATCAGGTCATTGCGCGCGGGTTGGTGCCTTATTTGGCGGCTCGAAGATAGAGATATATTTACAAAAGCACCCTCCCGGGTGCTTTGTCGCGGGCAGCCTCTACTCAGGAAAGCTCCAACCTTCCGAGCTGAACCGTACTTACGGGTATTTCGAGCATCTGCTGCGTGCTCCTTCCAGTCCTATGAACCGTACACGTTGGGATACGTTTTTGTATTGATCCCGGTTTCGAAGCTAAGCACCGGTTCATTTGGATCGGTGCTTTTTGAGCTTAACCCGTTTGTACGGTTTCGATGTTTCACAGAAAAATCCATCCATCACAAGACAAGTGAACAAACCCCTCCCTCCCACACGGAATAAACTACAGCATCAACAAATGAGGGGTGATGGATATCAAAACGTTCAAGGCTTTCCTAAGAGGAAGAAACGAAGTACCTCCTGTAAGGACAATTGCTACAGGAAATGCTGTTATTCAGCTAAACAGAAGTGGTAATAGGCTGTTATTTAGGCTAGTCATCCAAAATATTACCCGAGTAACTCAAGCCCATATTCATCTTGGACGAAGAGGTGAGAACGGCCCTATAGTCGCCTTCCTTTTCGGGCCATCGAAATTTGGCATTTCCGTAAGACGAGGAGTTATCCGGGGGACCTTGACTCGTAATGATTTAGTCGGCCCTCTTAGCGGAATGACGATCCGTGATCTAGTTCGTGAAATTGAAAGTGGCAACGCCTATGTCAATGTGCACACTATACAAAATCCAAATGGAGAAATACGCGGCCAGCTCATTCGTAATAGAACATGAATAGTACAAAAAAGCACTGATCCAGAGGATCAGTGCTTTTGTTTTAGTTCCACATCATGTTCAATTCGAAGCGTCCATCCATTGGAAATGGAATGTACCTTCTTTGTCTAGACGTTGAAACGTATGCGCCCCAAAATAATCACGTTGCGCCTGCAGCAGATTCGCCGGCAGTCTCTCCGAACGGTAGCTGTCATAATAAGCGAGCGCCGAAGCGAAGGCAGGAACCGGAATTCCGCTTTTCACAGCTAGAGCAATAACCTCTCTCCAAGCATCCTGGTAATTCTCCATGACCCCGCCAAAATATTCATCCAACAGCAGGTTTTTCAGTTCCGGATTGCGGTCATATGCATCCTTGATATTTTGAAGGAAGCCTGCGCGGATGATACAGCCGCCGCGGAAAATCATCGCAATGCTGCCATACTCGAGGTTCCAGTTATATTCTTCGGACGCGGCTCTCATTTGGGCAAAGCCCTGCGCATAGGAAACGATCTTGCTTGCAAAAAGCGCTCTGCGAACGGATTCAACGAATTCCTTCTTATCGCCGTCAAAGTTCGCTTGTGCAGGCCCTTTTAAAAGCTTGCTTGCCGCTTTACGCTCTTCCTTCATCGCGGAAATAAAGCGGGCGAATACAGATTCCGTAATGATCGGCAGGGGAACGCCCAGATCCAGCGCGCTTTGGCTTGTCCATTTACCGGTTCCCTTCTGCCCTGCCGCATCCAGGATCACATCCACCATAGGTTTGCCCGTTTCCGGATCGGTTTTGGAAAAAATATCGGCTGTAATTTCGATCAGGTAGCTGTCCAGCTCACCTTTGTTCCACTCGCTGAAAATCTCGTGAAGTTCTTCCGCCGATGCGCCCAGCACGTCTTTCAAAAGCTGATACGCTTCCCCGATCAGCTGCATGTCGCCGTACTCAATGCCGTTATGCACCATTTTCACATAATGCCCGGCGCCTTCGGGTCCGATGTACGTGGAACAAGCGTCGCCGTTTACTTTTGCGGAAATCGCAGTCAGGATGGGCTCAACAAGTTCATATGCGTCCTTCTGCCCGCCCGGCATAATGGCAGGACCGTTCAGCGCACCCTCTTCTCCGCCGGAAACCCCTGCTCCGATAAAGCGGAAGCCTTTGGCCTGCAGTTCTTTATTTCTTCTCTGAGTGTCCGGGAAAAACGCATTACCTCCGTCAATCAGAATATCGCCTTCATCCAGGTAAGGAACAAGCTGGTTGATGGTATCGTCCGTTGGCTGGCCTGCTTTTACCATGATCAGAATTTTGCGGGGTGTCTCCAGCGACTGCACGAATTCTTCAACACTGAAGGTGCCAACCAGATTTTTACCCTGAGACTCTGCAACAAGTTCGTTCGTTTTCTCAGGAGTGCGGTTAAAAACGGAAACTGAGAACCCTTTGCTTTCTATGTTAAGTGCCAAATTCTTTCCCATGACAGCGAGACCGACCACGCCAATTTGCTGTTTATTCATGTTTCATGTCCCCTTTTATTAGTTTTCTGCGGATAAGCGTTTGAGAAGATTTTCCTGTTGCGCTTCGAAACCGGGTTTGCCAAGCAGTGCGAACATATTGGTTTTGTACGCCTCGACACCCGGCTGATCAAACGGATTCACGCCAAGAAGCAGCCCGCTGATCCCGCATGCCTTTTCGAAAAAGTACACCATTTCTCCGTAAGTGTATTCCGTAAGCTCGTCCAGCTCGACGATCAGGTTAGGTACTCCACCGTCAACGTGGGCCAGCCGTGTGCCTTCGGCCGCTTTTTTGTTCACCTCGTCCATCGTCATGCCTGCCAAGAAATTTAGGCCGTCCAGGTTGCCCTTATCTTCCTGTATGGCCAGCTCGACCTTCGGTTTTTGCACGGACAACACCGTCTCGATCAGATCTCGGCGTCCTTCCTGGATGTACTGTCCCATCGAATGCAGATCAGTTGTAAAATCTACGGATGCCGGATATATGCCCTTCTGGTCTTTACCTTCGCTCTCGCCGAACAGCTGTTTCCACCATTCGGAGACGTAATGCAGCGACGGTTCATAATTCACCAGCAACTCAATGGTTTTGCCTTTGCGGTAGAGTGCATTGCGGACAGCCGCGTACTGATAGCTCTCATTGGAAGCAAGGTCGGGATTGTTGTATTTTTTGGCTGCGGCGGCGGCGCCGGCCATCATCTGATCGATATCAAGTCCTGCAGCTGCGATCGGGAGAAGCCCCACGGCAGTTAATACGGAATATCGGCCGCCAACATCGTCCGGAATTACGAAGGTTTCATACCCTTCCTCATCGGCAAGCTTCTTCAAAGCGCCCTTAGATGCGTCGGTTGTAGCAAAGATGCGCTTTTTCGCTTCCTCTTTGCCGTATTTCTTTTCCATATGTTCTTTCAAAATGCGGAACGCGACAGCCGGTTCTGTTGTAGTCCCGGACTTGGAAATGACATTGAGGGAAATCTCTTTGCCCTCCAGCAGTTCCAGCAGATGAGTCATGTAGGTGGAGCTGATGTTCTGCCCCGCAAAATATACTTGTGTGTTGCCGCTCATCTGATTATGGAATGTATGGGATAACGCTTCGATGGCGGATCTCGCGCCGAGGTAGGAACCCCCGATGCCGATAACTACTAAAGCATCAGAATGGCTGCGGATCCGTTCGGCGGCTTGCTTGATCCGTTCAAACTCATCACGGTCATATTGAAGGGGTAGATCCACCCAGCCGAGGTAATCGGATCCCGGACCCTCCTTCTCATGAAGCATATGGTGAGCCGCGTTTACGAACTTATCGAAGTAATCCACTTCATGCTGCTGCAGAAAGGGTAATGCGCTGGAATAACTAAATTTGATAGCCATGTAGGTCTGTCTCCTTTTCAATACAATGGATGAAAATCTCTTGATGTTGCCATGTGCACATAGCGGTTTCGAATAGCAAGCTTTGTTTCACTTTCCTGAATCCACTATATTACAAAAAGAAGCTATACAAGTAATAAATATATTTTACGTCATCCATAGATCACATCTATGGGGCGGCGATCTGTAGCGACACAAAAAAACCGGCATCCTAAGATGCCGGCTCTGATATGGTTTTAGAAAGAAACATATTGCTTTCCTACAGCCTGAATCGTTACGTCGATGTTGCCGCGTGTAGCTCTGGAATAAGGGCAAACTTGATGGGCCGCTTGAGCCAGCTTTTCTGTTTCTTCAAACTCCAGATCCGGAATGTAGACATTCAGTTCCACCCCTAGTTTGAAGGCCTCCCCGTCTTTGTACAGAGATACTTGCGCTGTAACCGCGGCTCCCTCAGTTGTTACCTTCTGGCGGCGTGCCACCAGTGCAAGCGCACTTTCGAAGCAGGCAGCATATCCCGCAGCGAATAACTGCTCAGGGTTCGTCCCCTCGCCTCCTGCTCCTCCCAGTTCCTTAGGCATATCTAACGACACATTCAGCCTTCCATCGTCGGTTACCGCTTGCCCTTCTCTTCCGCCCTGTGCTGTTGCAGTAGCTGTGTATAATGCGCTCATGATTACAACCTCCAATTAGTTTTGTTAAATTAATTTGTGTACAACTGATCTGAAGTCATCATATAATAGTCTAAATAAATTATCAACAATTAAATTTTATAAAATCTATATGGTTGCCTTAAAAAAGGTGAATGCCTTTGGTAGCTTAGACGCAACCATAACCGCTTTCTGTGCGCGGATTGAACCCCAAGTGGTTCTCCTCCCCTCTCATACAATGAAAAAAGCACCCTACTGGGTGCATTCCATTGGTATGGAAGCGAGGGGAGTATCGATAATCCTGATTGAACTTGCTGACGATGCTTACTCGCCGATGACTACCTTAGAGGTAGATATCGATGCCGTGCTCCCTTCGCTTCGCTCCAGTCCGCGCGGACTGAACCCCAAGGGGTTCTCCTCCCCTCTCATACTAATGAAAAAAGCACCCTACTGGGTGCTTTTCATTGGTATGGAGGCGAGGGGAGTATCGATAATCCTGATTGAACTGGCTGACGATGCTTACTCGCCGATGACTACCTTAGAGGTAGATATCGATGCCGTGCTCCCTTCGCTTCGCTCCAGTCCGCGCGGACTGAACCCCTTCCTGGGCTTCGCCTCCCCTCGTAGTCCTCTGAATACAAAAAAGCATCGATCCTAAGATCGATGCTTTTTTGTATTTCGATGGAGGCGAGGGGAGTCGAACCCCTGTCCGAAGATATCGCCACACCGGCTTCTACGGGTGTAGTCACAGTTTTGATGTCACCTAGGCTGACGCCCCGTAACCGGCTTCGTCCTAGGTCAGCCTGATTGTCTTCTTCCGGTAGACCCCAGGCGGAGACCTACCGGCGTATCCCACTAAAGTGAGCCCCTATCCAAACACATGGGCGATGTAAGGTAGAAGCTTAACAGTCAGGTTATTAAGCTGCTGCTAAAGTTGTACGTTGGTTGCCATTTAATAGGCTTTAGCGTTGATGAAGCGGACGCGTCCCCACTACCCGCAACCGATGCTCAAACTATCCCCGTCGAATCCAAGAACGCCCCCGGGATGTTGAGCATGAGCCGCATTAATCACGAAACTCATACACAAAAGTACTACAACAACAGTATATCACAGGTCCCTTCATTTCTTCACAAAATGTTAATGGAAACCGAGGTCACCACTGTAACCGGAATATCAACCTAACTCTCACAAGCAACCTGAAAAAATTACCGCGCCACCTTCTGCTTCTCTCGAAGCGCACGCTGGATGTCACGCTGAGCATCTTTCTTTGCCGCCGTCTCACGCTTATCGTAATTCTTCTTCCCTCGGCCCAAACCGACCAGAAGTTTGGCGTACCCGTTGCGCACATAAATCTTCAGTGGCACAATCGTGTAACCTTCCTGTTTCGACAGACCCATGAGTTTGTGAATTTCAACTTTCTTCAGCAGCAGCTTCCGCGCCCGCGTAGGATCTGTCGGATTGTGCCGATTGCCTTGCTCAAACGGACTGATATGCATGTTGTGGATGAACATCTCGCCGTTCCGGATGGTAGCAAAAGCGTCGCTAATGTTCGCCTTGCTCGCCCTTACCGACTTGATTTCCGTCCCTGTCAGCACCATGCCCGCTTCAAACGTGTCTTCGATGAAGTAGTCATGGGAAGCTTTCTTATTCTGGGCCAGTTGTTTGCCGTCATTCTTCTTACCCATGTCCTCACTCCCTTAAACGAAAATTACTCCCGAACCGCCGCCGCATTACAAGGACTTTAACCGTCCCCGCAACCCGCGAATCACCGGCTCAGGAGTAAATTGTATCACCCTCCGCCTGAGGAATCAAGCGGAGAGAATGGCTTTACGCGTTTGGTACTCCGGTTCGCAAGCGCTACTTCTTCTTGCGCTTGCCCGCACGCTTGGCGACGGCCTTCAGCCCGCCGCCGCCGGAGCGGCCCCCGCCGCTGCCGCCAGATCCCGCGGCACCGCCGGCGGCCTTCGCCGCCTTCGCCTTCCTGCGGCGCTCGGCGTAGTAGCTGTTGTCCTTCGTGCCTTCGCCCGAAGGACTCCCGCCTTGCCCTCGTCCGCTTCGCTCGGACGAGGCAGCTCCCCCGCGTCCGCTGCGCGCAGACGCGGCCGAACCCCCGCGCCCGCCGCCCTCCCGGCTGCCGCGGCCATTGCCGCCGCCGCGCCCCTCACGGGCGCCGCGTCCGGTAAACCGCTCGACGATCTTATCCTTCGTCGAGCGGGGCTTCATCTCGGCGAGCTCGAAGTCGATCGTGTGGTCGTCCATGCTGACGCGAGCCACACGAATCTTCACCTCGTCGCCGATGCGGAACATGCGCGACGTGCGTTCGCCGATCAGCGCCAGCTGGTTCTCGTGGAAGTTATAATAGTCGTCCGTCATATCAGCCAGACGAATCAAGCCTTCCACGGTGTTCTCCAGCTCAATAAACATCCCGAAGCCGGTTACGCTGCTGATGATGCCGTCGAATTCCTCGCCGACTTTGTCCAGCATGAACTCGCATTTCTTCAACTGGTCGGTATCCCGCTCCGCATCCACAGCCACACGCTCGCGCTCCGATGACTGCTGGGCGATGTCCTGCATCCGGCCGGTTAAATACTCATGCCTTTTGTCCGACAAATGACCGCCATTATCAAGCACTTCACGGATCACGCGATGAATGACCAAATCCGGGTAACGACGGATCGGAGACGTAAAGTGAGAATAAAACTCTGCCGCCAAACCAAAATGCCCCGTACTCTCCGAATCATACTTCGCTTGTTTCATGGATCTCAACATTACCGTAGAAATAACGGTTTCTTCCTTGGTTCCCTTAATCTCTTCAAGCAAACCCTGCAAAGCCTTAGGATGTACCGAATTGCTTTTTCCCCGCAGATGGTACCCGAAGTTCACGATAAACTCCGCAAAATTCATCAGCTTCTCCTGATCCGGATCCTCATGGATCCTGTACAGGAACGGCACCTTCAGCCAGTGGAAATGCTCCGCTACCGTTTCGTTGGCCGCGAGCATGAACTCCTCGATAATCATCTCGGCAATCGAACGTTCCCGCTTTACGATATCCGTAGGCTTGCCTTCTTCATCAACCAGCACCTTGGACTCCTGAAAATCAAAATCAATCGCCCCGCGGTTCATCCGGCGCTTCCGAAGCTTCATGGCCAGTTCTTCCATCAGTTTGAAATCATCCACGAGACCGGCATACCTGTTCAACAGTTCTTCATCAGCTTCACCCGTTACGATTTTCCGGACATTATTATAGCTCATCCGCTCGGCGGTTTTAATGACACTGGTAAACACTTCATGATTAACGACCTTAAGCGTATCCGGTTCAAATTCCATTTCACAAGATAGCGTCAGCCTGTCCACCTGAGGGTTCAAAGAGCAAATCCCGTTAGACAACCTGTGCGGCAGCATCGGAATTACCCGGTCCACCAAATACACGCTGCAGCCCCGGTTATATGCTTCCTGATCCAACTTGGACCCTTCGCGCACATAATAACCTACATCCGCAATATGTACGCCCAGCTTATAGTTCCCGTTTTCCAGTCGAACCACCTGAACCGCATCGTCCAAGTCCTTGGCATCTTCGCTGTCAATGGTGACGATATTCCGCTCTCCGCGCAAATCACGGCGTCCCTGTTGTACAATCTCTTCCTCGGTAATCGATTCCGGCGCCCGCTCCGCTTCAGCCATGACATCCTCCGGAAAAGCTTCCGGCAAGCCATGCTTACGGATGATGGATAAGATATCGACACCAGGATCATTTTTGTGGCCCAAAATTTCAACGACTTCGCCTTCAGCCGCGGAACGCCCTTCCGGATAGTTCACGATCTTAACTACCACTTTCTGTCCTTCTACAGCGCCTTTCATCGACGGCTGCGGTATGAAAATATCCCTGTTAATCCTCTTATCGTCAGGAAGCACGAAGCCATAGGTTTCATGGTGCTGAAACGTACCTACGATCTGCGTAACTGCCCGCTTGGCAATCGTCACGACTTCCCCTTCCAATTTACCGCCCGATGCGCTCCGGTGCGTAACTTTAACAAGAATGGTATCGCCGTTCATCGCGCTTTTCAGATCGCTGGCATTAATATATACATCCGGATGCTCCCGGTTCTCGGGAATCAGGAAGCCGAAGCCTTTGGCGTGAGCTTGCAGCCTCCCTTTCACCAAACCCATACGCTCCGGAATCCCGTAACGGTCCCCTCGGGAACGAAATACTTTTCCCTCTTCTTCCAATCCGTTTAATGTCTGTACAAGCTCCCTGAATTTCTGGGCGCCCTCTGCGTCAAAATGCTGCGCAATTTCCTGATAAGTCATCGGCTTGTAATCGTCCGACATCATCAATTCGAGCAGCTGCTGCTCTGTTATCATGGTTTGTCACCTCATCCGTTTCCTGAACACATGCCATATGCATTAGTGCGTCTGTCTATTTTGTAATGATGGCAAATATATACTATCTAGTATACACGAAAAAGCTGATTTGCATCCTCCTTGCCCGCCGCCGACTGCAAAAAACCGACAATATCCCGATACACGTTCTCGTGCTCTGAATCATGAAGGATACCGTGAGTGGCATAAGGGTAGTACACCAGCTTCTTGTTTGGGGAAGAAACATTATGATAAATGTAAGAGGCGCTTCGTGGATGCACCACCACATCTTTCATGCCGTGGGCTACCATCAAAGGTGTTTTCACATGGGCTAAAGTGGACTTTACTTGCTGCATCAACTTTTGCAAACTGAATACACAAGGAATGGGCGTAGTCGAATACGTAAACATACGTTCAAAATCATTCGTTTTAGGTCCCTTTTGAAACGAGTTCACCATCTGGTTCACTAACGCTGCAAGCAGAATCCTTGTCCGATTCACAAAAATGGGAGCAGCCAAGGAGATCATACAGTTCACCTTGAACTCTTGAGCCAATTTGAGCCCCAGCAGACCGCCCATGGAGTAACCGACCACGTTTAAGGAATCATATCCCTCTTGTTCCATGGCTAGAAAAGATTCCTTAGCATGTCCCCACCAATCGTTCCATCCGGTCAAGCTCATCTCCTCAGGTGTTTTGCCATGTCCGGGAAGCTGAACTGCATTTACCGTGTAGCCTTCGTCATTCAGAAAATAGCCTAGTTTCCTATGTTCTGCCGGAGAGCCCGTGAACCCGTGAATCAGCAGCACCCCATGACGCTTCCGATCTCCATGGCCATCGAGAAAAAAAGGATCCGGCGTTTTATAAATCCGTTCCATATCTCCATTTCCCCTTTACCGACGATGGTAAAATACCGCATATGCAAAGTATTTAACGCCCCCTGCCGCTTTATAAACAAAAAAAAGAACGGCAGGGGCTTAGTATCCCCTGCCGTTCACGTTTCATTACTTCGTGACGTAAGCCACGATTATGGTAAGTATGAAAAATCCTGCCGCCAATCCCATCGTCAGGCGCTCCAAGAACAATTCCATACCGCGTGCTTTCTGTTTACCGAATAAGTGCTCCGCACCGCCGGAAATCGCACCGGATAGGCCTGCGCTCTTGCCCTTCTGCAGAAGAACGGCTGCAATAAGTCCTAGAGAAAATATGATCAATAACACTCTCAAAAAGATTTCCATGGTTCCACCTCATTCGATTTCCTAGAGCCCAAATTTCAGCACTCTTATTCTATCATAAAGGGATGCCCTTAAGCAATGCCGATAACCTATGAAAAAAGCCCGGGAATGTACTCCCGGGCCTTCTCTATGTGAATTGAATTACTTCTTCAGGTTGTAGAAAGCTTTTTGGCCTGCGTATTGAGCTACATAAGCCAGCTCGTCTTCGATGCGAAGCAATTGGTTGTACTTCGCTACGCGGTCTGTACGGGAAGGTGCGCCCGTTTTGATTTGGCCGGCGTTCGTTGCAACTGCGATGTCAGCAATCGTGCTGTCTTCGCTCTCACCTGAACGGTGGGAGATTACTGCAGTGTAACCAGCGCGTTTTGCCATTTCGATAGCGTCGAAAGTTTCAGTCAGCGTACCGATTTGGTTTACTTTTACCAGGATGGAGTTACCGATGCCTCTTTCAATACCTTGGCTCAGGCGCTCTGTGTTTGTAACGAACAGGTCGTCACCAACCAATTGAACTTTACCGCCCAGTTTCTCAGTCAGCAGCTTCCAACCTTCCCAGTCGTCTTCGGAGCAGCCGTCTTCGATCGTGATGATCGGGTACTTGTCTACCCAAGCAGCAAGGAAGTCAACGAACTCTGCGGAAGTGTAGGATTTGCCTTCGCCTTCCAGGTGGTATTTGCCGTCTTTGAAGAACTCGGTGGAAGCCACGTCCATACCCAAGAATACATCTTCGCCTGGCTTGTAGCCTGCTTTTTCGATAGCAGCGATGATCGTTTGAAGAGCTTCTTCATTGGATCCCAGGTTCGGTGCGAAACCGCCCTCGTCACCTACAGCTGTGTTCAGGCCTTTTTCTTTCAAAACGCCTTTCAGGCTGTGGAAGATCTCTGCGCCGATGCGAAGAGCTTCTTTGAAGTTCTCAGCGCCTACAGGAAGAACCATGAATTCTTGAACGTCGATGTTGTTGTCCGCGTGCTCGCCGCCGTTGATGATGTTCATCATAGGAACCGGAAGTGTCTTAGCGTTGAATCCGCCAAGGTAAACATACAGAGGCACATCCAAAGCTTCAGCTGCAGCGCGTGCTGTTGCCATGGAAACAGCAAGAATTGCGTTAGCGCCCAGTTTCGCTTTGTTCGGCGTACCGTCAAGCTCGATCATTTTTTGGTCAACGCCTACTTGGTCCAATGCATCCAAACCGATGATTTCCGGAGCGATGATTTCGTTCACGTTCTCAACAGCTTTCAGAACGCCTTTGCCCAGGTAACGGGATTTGTCGCCGTCACGAAGCTCAACAGCCTCGTAAGCGCCTGTGGATGCGCCGGATGGCACGATAGCGCGGCCTACTGCGCCGGACTCCAGATATACTTCAACTTCAACTGTCGGGTTACCGCGGGAATCCAGTACCTCGCGTGCGTAAACATCAGAAATAATTGTCATTGTTCGGGTTCACTCCTGTTTTTAAAAATTATTTTTTGATAATGGTTTTGCCTGTCATCTCAGCCGGCTGCTGAATTCCGAGGAGATCCAGCATCGTAGGCGCGATGTCAGCCAAAATGCCGCCTTCTCTTAGTGTAACATTTTTGGATGTGACAATAAAAGGAACCGGATTGGTCGTATGCGCCGTGAACGGTTTGCCGTTCTCGTCGATGACCATATCGGCATTGCCGTGGTCAGCTGTGATCAGGGCTACACCGCCTTTGGCAAGGACCGCCTCCACTACTTTGCCCACACATTCGTCCGTTGCTTCAACGGCGCGGATGGTAGGTTCCAGCATACCGGAGTGTCCCACCATGTCCGGATTCGCAAAGTTCAGGATGATAACGTCCTGACGCTCGGCTTCAATCTCTTTCACGGCAGCTTCCGCTACTTCATAAGCGCTCATCTCCGGCTGCAAGTCATAAGTAGCGACTTTCGGGGAGTTGATCAGGATGCGCGTCTCACCTGGAAGCTCAACGTCGCGTCCGCCGCTGAAGAAGAATGTAACATGCGGGTATTTCTCGGTTTCGGCGATACGCAGCTGTTTCAGGTTGTTCTGAACCAGAACCTCACCCAGTGTGTTATCCAGGTTCTTTGGCTTGTACGCTACGAATCCTTGCACGGATTCGCTGAACAGCGTCAGGCAGACGAAGTATAAGTTTAACGCCGGCTTCGGCCCGCGGTCAAAGCCGCGGAAGTCTTCGTTCGTGAACACTTGGGACAGCTGAATCGCGCGGTCCGGACGGAAGTTGAAGAAAATGACGGCGTCATTCGATTCAACAAGTCCTACAGGCTGCTGTGTTGCTTCGTCTACGATTACGGTCGGCATAACGAATTCGTCAAATACCGATTTTTCGTACGACTCCAGAATCGCCTTCATCGGATCCGTGTAGTTCGGGCCTTCGCCGTATACCATCGCCTTATAAGACTTCTCTGTACGTTCCCAGCGTTTGTCGCGGTCCATTGCATAGTAGCGGCCCTGTACGGTAGCTACTTTGCCTACGCCGGTCTCTGCGATCTTACCAAGAAGCTGCTCCATGTAGCTGCGCGCGCTGTCCGGCGCTACGTCGCGGCCGTCCAGGAAAGCATGAATGTACACTTCATGGAAGTTATGTTCTTTGCATGCTTCGAGCAGAGCGAACAAGTGCGCAATATGGCTGTGCACGCCGCCGTCGGACAATAGCCCGTACAGGTGCAGCTTCTTGTTATTCTGTTTGGCATGGTTGATTGCGCCTAAAATCGTCTCGTTGTCAAAAAACTCACGGTCACGGATCGACTTGCTGATACGGGTCAGATCCTGGTATACGACCCGACCTGCGCCAATGTTCAGATGGCCTACTTCGGAGTTGCCCATCTGTCCCTCCGGAAGTCCTACCGCTTCACCCGATGCTGTAAGCGTGGTGTGGGGGAACTCCGCCATGTAGCGGTCGTAGTTCGGCTTCTTAGCCTGTTCTACGGCGTTACCCACCACATCGTTGCGCAGCCCGAATCCGTCCATGATGATTAATGCTACCGGTTTCGGTCTGGACATCTTACTTCGCCCCCTCAACGAGTGCGATGTAAGAGGCAGGCTCCAAGCTGGCGCCGCCGACCAAAGCTCCGTCGATATCGCTTTGCTGCATGTACTCGCTCACGTTGTTCGGCTTCACGCTGCCGCCGTATTGGATACGGACCGCATTGGCTGTTTGCTCGCCGTACAGGCCTTTCACTACTTCACGGATGTAAGCGATGACTTCGTTCGCATCGTCAGCCGTGGAGGATTTGCCTGTTCCGATCGCCCAGATCGGCTCATATGCGATAACGGTTTCCGCTGCTTGATCTGCGGAAAGGCCTTTCAATGCGCCTTCGGTTTGCACGCGGCACACTTCTTTGGTTTGACCCGCTTCGCGCTCTTCCAGCTTTTCGCCTACGCATACGATCGGCGTAATGCCGTACTTGAACGCAGCATGGGTCTTCTTGTTCACGGTTTCGTCCGTTTCCGCGAAGTATTGTCTGCGCTCGGAGTGGCCTAAGATGACATAGTGAACGCCAAGGTCTTTCAGCATCACGCCGCTGATTTCGCCGGTGAACGCACCGTTTTCTTCCCAGTGCATGTTCTGCGCGCCTACTTTCAGGCTTGTTCCTTTCACAGCTTCTACAAGTGCCGGCAGGTTGGTGAACGGCGCGCAGATGACGCTCTCAACACCGTCAACCTCTGCTTTGCCTTTCACTTCGCTTACGAATGCTGTTGATTCGGAAACGGTTTTGAACATTTTCCAGTTGCCTGCAATAATCGGTTTACGCATGGTTACACTTCCTTTATCAAAAGTTACAACGTCCTCCTGACACTTTCGTTTCCTGCACTTCCGGCATCAATATCTGGCTCCACCGCTGTTAAGATCAATTTCTTTTATTGTATAAAACATTAACAAGGTTAGAAATCGATCTTAAAGGCGGCCGTAAACTTTCCGCTCAGACATTGCTGCCTCCCGTTACGGTACGGTACCTGTTCGAAGGACAGTTCATTTGCTAAATTAGTTCCACCAGCTGGGCTGGGGGGGAAACAAAAGATTACTTATCGTTCAGGGCTACGACGCCTGGCAGGGCTTTGCCTTCCATGAATTCCAGGGAAGCGCCGCCGCCGGTGGAGATGTGATCCATTTTGTCGGCAAGGCCGAATTTCTCAGCCGCTGCTGCGGAGTCGCCGCCGCCGATGACGGTGTAACCGGATGTTTCGGCACAAGCTTGGCCTACTGCACGGGTACCGTGGGAGAAAGGTTCCATCTCGAATACGCCCATTGGTCCGTTCCATACGACCAGCTTGGAGTTTTTGATAACTTCAGCATAACGCTCGCGAGTCTCAGGACCGATGTCGATGCCTTCCCAATCCGCAGGAATGCTGTCGATATCAACGATTTGCGTATTGGCTGTCGGACTGAAATCGTCAGTAACAACGATATCGGTAGGCAGCAAGAAGTTTACGCCTTTGTCTTTAGCCTTCTGGATGAAGCTAAGCGCAAGGTCCAATTTCTCGTTGTCCACGAGAGATTTCCCGATTTCCAGGCCTTGTGCTTTCAAGAATGTATAAGAAAGGCCGCCGCCGATGATGATGTTATCCGCCAGATTGATCAGGTTGTCGATCACGTCGATTTTATCTTTAACCTTCGCGCCGCCAATGATTGCTGTGAAAGGTCTGTCCGGATTGTTCAGGGCTTTGCCCAGTACTTCCAGTTCTTTCTCCATCAATAGGCCTGAAACCGCCGGCAGGTAGTGAGCGATACCTTCGGTAGAAGCGTGTGCACGGTGAGCAGCGCCAAACGCGTCGTTCACGTACAGGTCCGCAAGCTCAGCAAACTGCTTCGCCAATTCAGCATCATTCTTCTCTTCGCCCGCATAGAAACGAACGTTTTCCAATAGAAGAACGTCGCCGTTCTGCAGCTTCGCCACTTCCGCTTTCACGCCTTCGCCTACAGCATCGTCCACTTTCACTACTTCTTTTCCAAGCATTTCAGCCAGACGCTTTGCTACAGGTGTTAAGCGAAGCTCTTCTACTACAGCGCCTTTCGGACGTCCCAGGTGGCTCGCTAGAATCACTTTCGCTCCACGCTCGATCAGGAATTTAATCGTTGGCAGCGTTTCGCGGATCCGTGTGTCGTCCGTAATTTGGCCGTTCTCCAGCGGAACGTTGAAATCGACACGTACAAATACCTTTTTACCGTTAACTTCTACATCACGTACACTTTTCTTATTCATTCTTTACGCTTCCTCCTTCGGATCCAAGACAACTCTTGCTTATGTTTAAGTAATGAGAACAAAGTGTCAACTAGGCAAAGAGGAGAACGTGAATTCTCCTCTTCTAGTTGGCTTTTATGAGATTACAGGCCTTTTTTTGCGATGAAAGCAGCCAGGTCAACTACACGGTTGGAGTAGCCCCACTCGTTGTCATACCAGGAAACGACTTTCACCATGTTGTCGCCTACTACCATTGTCGACAAAGCGTCGATTGTGGAAGAAGCAGGGTCGCCGTTGTAGTCGCTCGATACAAGCGGCTCGTCGGAGTAGTTCAAGATGCCTTTCAGCGGGCCTTCAGCAGCTACTTTCAGAGCACCGTTAACGTCTTCTACAGTAACGTTTTGAGCCAGTTCAACAACCAGATCCGTTACGGAAACGTTAGGAGTAGGTACGCGCATTGCCATACCGTTCAGTTTGCCTTTCAGCTCAGGAAGCACCAAGCTAACTGCTTTTGCTGCGCCTGTAGTGGAAGGAATGATGTTTTCAGCTGCTGCGCGGGCGCGGCGAGCGTCTTTATGAGGAAGGTCAAGAACGGATTGGTCGTTAGTGTAAGAGTGAACTGTGGTCATCATACCTTTTACGATACCGAACTTGTCGTTAAGTACTTTCGCGAATGGCGCAAGGCAGTTTGTAGTACAAGAAGCGTTGGAGATAATAGTGTGAGCGGCTGGATCGTATTTGTCTTCGTTAACGCCCAGAACGATTGTGATGTCTTCATCTGTTGCAGGTGCAGAGATGATAACTTTCTTAGCTCCGCCTTTCAGGTGAAGGGACGCTTTGTCTTTCGCTGTGAAAATACCAGTGGATTCCACAACGATCTCAACGCCGTATTCTCCCCAAGGAAGGTTTTCAGGGTTGCGCTCAGCGAAGACTTTGATTTCTTTGCCGTTGACGATGATGGCACCTTCAGTCGGTTTCACATCAGCATTCAATCTGCCGTGAGTCGTGTCATATTTCAAAAGGTGTGCAAGCATTTTTACATCTGTCAGATCGTTGATTGCTACGATCTCTACATTCGGGTTGTTCAAAGCTGCGCGGAATACGTTTCTGCCGATACGTCCAAAACCGTTAATACCTACTTTAACCATGTGTTATTCCTCCTAAAAATAAAAATCTTTTATTCTCAAGACAGGCGGTGAGGCCCGTCATGATTAACTAACCTTCAGGGGAGGTGCTTAACCAGTTCGAGAGCCGCGCCCTCGTCGGTAATCAGCACGTCCTGGTGGCCGAACCGCAGTACGGAAAGAATCGCTTCCGCCTTGCTGCGTCCGCCCGCAACCGTTACGACAAGCTCCATGCCCTGGATGTCCTCCAAACGGAGTCCAAGCATGAGGGTCCGGTGCACAACCTTGCCTTCTTTGTCAAAATAGTAACCGAAGGCCTCGGCTAACGCTCCTTTTTCTTGCAAAATGCGCACGGTATCCTCGCCGACACGTCTTCGTCTCGCCATTACCATAGCATCCCCGATTCCATGAATTACAATACGGGCTTTGCGGATATGCTGTACAATATCCTGGATGTTCGGCTCTAGCATCAGCGATTGATAGGCATCTTCGCTGATATTATCAGGGACATGGAGCAAACGGTATTGAGCGCCCGTCTTCTTCGCCATCATGGAAGCGATCGTATTCGCCTGGAACTCAAGACTCTCGCCGAGTCCCCCGCGCGCGGGCACGAACCAGGTGCCTTTCCAGGCGGTAGTCCGGCTCAGCTGGTCCGCCGCCTCTGCCATCGTCGAACCGCCGGTTACAGCGATAATGTCGTTCGGCTGCACATGCTTGCGCAGCACTTGACCTACAGCATGCCCCATCTGCCGCTTCACAAGCGGAGCGTCGTCGGCATTGCCGGGAACGATGATGACCTGCTGGATACCGAAGGCTTGCCGGATCCGGTCTTCCATATCCGTAAGGCCGAACAGCTCGGTTACTACCGATTCCATATCAAGCAACAGGCTTTCCCCGGATTCGCTGATCCGGATGCCTATAGTTTCAATTTCAACCAGGCCCTGCTCTTTCAGGAAATCTACTTCTGCCCTTAAAACACGCTCCGTCATATTCAAGGCATTCGCTAATGTTCTTCTGCCGACCGGGCCGGTCAGCATGACATAGTGCAGAATCCGGTAGCGTGTGCGGAAGACATCTATTAGGTCGGGGAGCAGCTGCTTTTGAATATTCAATAAGGTTCTCAAAACCGCTCTTCACTCCTGCCTTCAAGATGGACCTAAAACGTCCCACGTGATGATTTTAAGTCCCACACCAATATGATAACTAATTCATCTCTCTATTGCAAGTTTGTGAACGAAAAATAGGCTTACTTTAATTGTAAATATTTTTCATAGGGGAAAGACTTGCTTTTTTACTGATAGTGTCCTATAATTTTCATTACTGTGCTGAATGCGCCCGTGGTCCAATGGATATGACGTAGGCCTCCGGAGCCTGAGATCGAGGTTCGATTCCTCGCGGGCGCGCCATACATACCAATACAAGCTTCGTTAACAGAGTCTATCGGCTCCGTTGGCGAGGCTTTTTTTGTCCCCCATCTATGTATACCCACCTTTAGACAACAACATCCACCATAGTTTGACTTTCCTTGACCTTTGGATTCGAATTGGGTATGATAAGGTTATATTTAGCTGATTGGGATATACTGACTAATTAGCACCATCTTACTTATCAGGAGGGAATAGTCCATGAGTTTCATTCCTATGGTCGTAGAACAAAGCAATCGGGGAGAGCGTGCTTACGATATTTACTCCCGTCTTCTGAAAGACCGGATCATCTTCCTGGGAAGCGGCATCAACGATGTAGTCGCTAACTCTGTAATCGCACAGCTGCTGTTTCTGGCTGCGGAAGATCCTGAGAAAGACATCAGCATATACATCAACAGCCCCGGTGGCTCCATCACTTCCGGTATGGCCATCTATGATACGATGCAGTTCATTAAGCCGGACGTCTCCACCATCTGCGTAGGTATGGCCGCTTCCATGGGCGCATTCCTGCTGGCAGCAGGCGCTAAAGGCAAGCGTTTCGCCCTGCCGAACAGCGAAGTTATGATTCACCAGCCGCTGGGCGGCGCTGAAGGCCAAGCTAGCGACATCGAAATTCGCGCCAGACGCATCCTGAAAATGCGCGACAAGTTGAATCACATTCTTGCTGAGCGCACCGGCCAGCCTCTGGAGCGTATCGAGAAGGATACGGACCGCGACTACTTCATGTCCGCAGCCGAAGCTTCCGATTACGGTTTGGTTGATAAGGTGATCGAGAGAATCTAAATTACCTTCGAAGAAAGCGGCGTTTATGCTGCTTTCTTTTTTTATTGCAACCCCCTATGGCTCTCAACACATGCACCCCACAAGAAAAGAGGGCCCTAAACTAAAGGACATCCATGCAGTTTTACGAGCCGGGGATTATTTCCTGCAGCCAGTAGCAGGATAAGAAGATTGCTGATCATGAGGATGGCTGTTCTTCGTAAAGCTTTTGTACACTCTTGATCTTCTCCCTTACAAGAAGGACCGCTTCCTCGGGAGCAATAATCTTCACTTCTGCTCCGTATTGCCAAATGTGTTCCGTATAAAATGCTACATCCTCCGCAATGATCCGTACCTCCGCAGAACCGCTGCCGTCCCCGCGCTCTTCAATGAAAGGCCCAATCCTAGGATCCGGTTTCATTTGCCATATCCCTTTTGCAGTCAATTCTAAACGTAAAAGCAGTTGAGCCGATACTTCATGGACAGGCTGTTCTTTTATTTTGAATTGCTCAAGCTCTTCCCTGTAAGGGATAGAAGGCTGGAGAACCGCAGCCAGAATCCGATCCGCCCTGAATGTGCGCAGCTCCCCGCTTGCATAACAGAAAGCCGGACAATACCAGAATCCCGAACTGGCGTACAGACCGACAGGTTGAATATCCCTTGCCGTGACGCCCTTGCTGGATTGGTATTCAATCGATGCTGCGCTTTTGTTCATGATGGCGTGAAAGAGCGTCTCCAATACTTCCTGCGACATTGCCCGCCCCGGACTCCAAATTGTAATTTTATGCTTCAGCCGGTCCACCTTTTGTTTCACATCACCAGGTAAATAATGATAAAACTTATCCAGTGACGTTTGTGCTCCTTTCCCAAAGGGCATAGACCCGAAGTGCTCAAGGGATTGATAAGCAAAAAACATAGATATCGCTTCATTTTCCGTAAAGCTGATCGGGGGGAGCATTCTCTCCTGCAATAATCTATACCCTCCCCCTCGGCCTTGAACAGAGTATATAGGAATGCCCAGTTCACTTAATTCCAGAAGGTCTCTTGTCACTGTACGTGTCGAAAGGCCGAATTCATCTGCCAGCTCTTGCACTGTAAAGGATTTTTTAGCATTGATGATCATAATAAGCCGGATAAGCCGTTTTGACTTTTGCATCTAGCCGTTCCTCCCTCTGTTTCATTTCCATATTATCACATAAATAAGACAGGATTCGTCTTGTTTTGATGGTATGCTATCAATACTCGAGAAAAGGAAATGAGGGAAGTACTGTATGAATGATATCAAGCAAGATGAAATTGGTTTCATCTTTATTCATGGTGCAGGGCTTAGGAGTTCCATATGGCAACCAGTTGTAGAGAAATTCAAATACCCTTATCTATTGATTGAATTTCCTTTTCATGACGCCGACATTCCAAAAAGATCCAAGCTGTCCCTTGAACATTACATTCATTGTGTTAAATCACAATTCAATAAGTGGGACATAAAGAGGGTTGTCATCGTGGCTCATTCCATTGGAGGTATATTTGCACAGATACTTGCCAAGGATTTCCCCGATAGAGTATGTGGAATTGCAGCAGTGGGGGCGGTCATTCCGCGTATAGGCGGTTCCTTCGTGTCATCCTTGCCGTTCCCGAACAGATACCTTATGCCTATTATTTTAAGGATGGCAGGGACAAGGCCTCCGGAGTCAGCTATACGCAGGGGTTTATGCAATGACTTGACGAAGGAACAGGCGGATGATGTAATCCGGGGATTTATACCTGAAGCTATAGGGATTTTTACAGATAAGTTACGGGTGGAAGGCCTACCTGATGTGCCTAAATTATATGTAAAGCTGGAGAACGATCATGAGCTTAGTACATCTATACAGGATAAAATGATTAATAACTTTCAGCCCCATCGGGTCGAGACATTAAATACAGGGCATTTACCCATGATTAGCAACCCCGACGGGCTGAGATCCATAATTGAAGGATTTATATTATAGAAGGATTTGACTCCCTGCGTCCATAATTTATAGAGCCGGAGAATATTATCAGGATTATCACATGAAGAAAGTCTAGCTTGTACATTCAAGTTGCGAATGAAAATAAGGTACCCACCGCCTAAAACACCTTTTCCAAAAAGTGTCCAGACTATGGGTACCAGTTTAATACGGAAAGTCGCTTTCTTTATTGTTTCACCGCAGGCGTGTCGACTTGGGCGCCGAATACGCTGACGTCCAGAGTTCTCACCTGTTCATTCAAAGCCGTGTTCAATTCATCGATATTACCTGCTGTAGCCCGGTGCCTATCCTGTGCGATGGAATCGATGATATACTCGTTCACTTTTTGGGAATGGTGGGAAATGTCCTTATACTGGTTCAGGTCGAACGTAATGCTTTTTTCGGTCTGAAAATCATACATCTTGACGTTCGGCAAAGCGGTAAGCTGCTCTACCATATATTTGCGCATATAATCCTGATTTTCATAACGCTTCTTATTCAAGTCGTACCACACTTCCTGGCGCAGCACGGAATAAGGAGGATAATAGAACAGAAATTGAACTTCGGGGCGGCTTCGGACCAGATTCAGGATGTTCGCCTCAAACGTCTCTTTGACGCTGTCCAGCGAATCCTCATTTTTGCCGTAATCCACTTCCAGCGCCCGTGCGGTCTGCCAGTTTTTCAGAACTCGGCCCGCCCCATACTGAGCATACGCATTCCAGTTGTTCAAGTAATCGAGGTTCTTTACTTTGCGGTCGCCTTTCAGCAGCCCGTCCCCGATCTTCACCATTTCCTTCATGGTCGTCAAATTAAACAGATATTTCACATCATTAAACGGATTCTTATCGTAAAAGAACATCGGAAAGCCGCCCTGGTCGTCACGCACACTATCCTTGCCGCCGCGCAGGGAGAAATAATCCAGCCCCCAAATCACGTTCTTGACCTTACCTGTCTTCAATGCCACATTGGCGATCAGGTTATGCTCTTTGGACGTCGAACCTTCCATGGAAAGCTTCATGGTTTGCACGCCTAATTTCCGGTTAACGTAAGAGGGGACGAAGTTTTGCGTCATTGAACTGCCGATAATGATCGTATCATAGTCATAATTCTTCGCCAGACCCGGATTCTGGAAGCGCTCTTCCAAGGAGAACAGAGGCTCATACCAAGTTGCCTTCCGGTAATACTGAAATGGATCCACGATATAAGTAAATGCCATCACGAGGCCGGCAAACAGCACGGAGAACGCAACGAACCCCAGCAAAAAAGTTTTCGGTTTCACGGTTCATCCCTCTAATTCTAAAAATTAAAGTACAGGAATTCGCTGATTTGATTGAAATTCAGGAGCGAATAGACGAAGACAGCAGCCAATACAATCGCGGTGGACCATTTCGGCTTCATGTTGTCGCTTAACTGATTGGTGTTCTTGAACAGGACGCAAACCAACACGAACAGTGCGATCATCGCGAGTTTCAGCGGTGAAACTGCTGCAAACTCTACCCCATACGATTTCAGGGAGGCCAGATTCAAGCGGGTGGCAAAAAAGCTCGGCAAATCCATCCCGTGAAGCCCTGCCATTCCTTTCAGAACGTTCATTGCCTGGGTCAAATTCTCGGCACGGAAGAACACCCAAGTGACGTTAATAAATTGGAACGTAATAAACCATGCAAGCCATTTCGGCATATGTATGCCCAATTTCCCCCACAGCCGGTGAATAACTTGTCCGCCCCCGTGCATAACGCCCCAGACGATAAAAGTCCAGCCTGCGCCGTGCCAGATACCGCCGATTATGAAAGTAGCGGCAAGGTTGAAATATGTCCTGAACGGGCCCTTCCGGTTTCCACCGAGCGGAATATAGATATAATCCCTTAAAAAGCGGCTTAACGTCATATGCCAACGGCGCCAGAAATCCTGGATGCTAAGCGCTTTATACGGCGAATCGAAATTGATTGGCAGCCTTACATTGAACAACAAAGCAATCCCGATCGCCATGTCCGAGTATCCGCTGAAATCAAAATACAACTGCAGGGTGTACGCCAGCGAGGTGACCCAAGATTCCACGAACCCGAGTGAGGCGGCTTGATTGAAACCGTTTGTAGCTATTGGTGCAAAATTATCGGCAATGACCACTTTTTTACATAAACCCAGCACAAAAATAAATATGCCCAAGGATGCATTATTCATATTGAAACGCTTATTTTCGCGGTCAGCGAATTGAGGCATCATCTCTTTGTGATGCAGAATGGGTCCGGCAATCAAATGCGGATAGAACGTTACAAACAGTACATAGTTAATAAAATTATACTCTTTCACTTGCCTGCGGTAGGCATCCACAAGATAGGCGATTTGGGTAAAGGTGAAAAAACTGATGCCCAGCGGCAAAATCAATTTCAGCAAAGTAAGCTGCGTTCCCGCAACTGTGTTGATATTTGTAATAAAGAAATCAGCATATTTGTAATAGATTAATAGGGATACGTTTACAACAATCCCTGTAATTAGAATCCATTTACGCTGGCTGTCCGGTTTCTCTGCCGTCTTGGTCAGCGTAGTTCCGATCAGAAAATTAAAGAGTATGGAGCACAGAATAAGCGGAAGGTACTTGACATCCCAATAGCTGTAGAAAAACAAAGAACAGGCCGCAAGCCATAGCCTTGCGCCGTTGTACCAATTGAAGCGGTTCATTACGAAGTAGACAACAAGTGATACCGGCAGAAACAGAAATAAGAACGGATACGAATTAAAAAGCAAAGGGTTCAGGCTCCTCCCTCATAGTTTCAAAGACAACCCTAAATATACTATTAATGCCATAGAACATCAACCATAGAAATAGAAAAAAAGGCCAAGGAGTTTCTTCCTTGGCCTGAATCTTCAAAGTCTATTGCTGAGTTACTTCATCGAGCGGATAGAAGACCATGTCTACCGGCAAGTTGGAGCCTGCAGGCGGCATCAGTTCGATATCCAGGGTCCCTTCTGTACCCTTTGTCCGTTCAAGAAGCATATATTTATCCAACGGAGTTAAAATCCCGGATTGAGGGACTTGTACAATCTTGCCGTTAATTTTCACCGAACCTTTATATCCTCCGGCCCGGGCGATAAACAGGATCGCCATCTTCTTAGGGTTTTCAATATGAAGATTGTATACTACACCGAAGCTTCCTTTATTGGTGGCCGGTGTTCCGGTCAATACATCCGTTCCGGATGCGAAAGGATCCGTCGTCCCGTCAGCAATGGAGACGCGGGTAGCGCCGTTCATTGTGTTACCGTCCAAATACCAGTGGGAGTCCGAATATGGGAATGTGCCGCGCACATGAATACTCCGGTTCAACGGCTGATAAGTGCCGTTCGTAATGCTTTCCGGGCCGGCCGTCAGATCGACAGCAGCAAAAGTAGCCGTTAAAGGTCCGGTCGTCTCTACGTCATAAATGGAGTTCATCCCCATTTGCGGAAAGAACGTTGGAAGTTCCTTGTATAACAGTGTCTCTCCCGGAGCTACGGTAATCTGTTCATCCAGCGGATCGTGCAGCAGGAAATCCATCGCAGCTACATGTCCGACTAGAGCCGGATTAGAAGAAGGGTACGCTTCCCCTTTATTTGTGGTTTTCAGTTGTACTTCCTGATCGGAATTGTTTGTTAAGTAAATGGCGAACTTCGTCCGCTCACTCATTCCGTTAATGTGATGTGCATAAAGCCGGGCATTGCCGTTGATCTGATCCTGGTACAGGATGCCTTTTTGCGTATAAGTTTCCGGACTGTCGCTGAACAGTAATGGCCGGGTGTTGTCATTCTCCACCGTTTTTTGCGCATATTCCGCTTTTCTCAGCGAAGCGAACAGTTCCGGAAATTCCTCATCCGCAATATAACTGCCCGGCTTGCGCATCTGGAGCGCGAATTGCTCAGGTGTCAAGTAAGTTTCATCGGAAATAGTGATGCTGCGTGTATAATCGTTGCTCACAAGTCCGGTACGATCAGTCACCTTTAATGTGACCTGGTAAGTACCCGCTTCGAAGAACGCTTCTTTCTTACCGGTCCAAGTGTAAAAACTGATCGGATCGCCGTCGGAATCGTAGCTCAGGTCTACGTACTCAATCGGCTCTCCCTTCCGGTATACCGATTTTCCAAACGTAAATTTCGCCACAGGGCGTGAATTCTTCTTGTCCGGATCATACAGGCCTTCCGTAGGAGGCACAAACGACAGCTCAATACGCTTTAAAGTCGCGTTGTAGGCCGGTTCTTTAATCTTTAAATAGCGGGCCATCTGCTTCACCCGCAGCAGCGTGCGCTGATTTTTGTCTATCGTAGCGACCGTATCCAAAGGGACCGGCATGCCGTTCTCATAAGCTACTTTCCGGGCAAAATCAAGCTGCACTACCGTGCTGCCTGCTAGAATTTCCGTCATTTTCTTGGCTGTATTGTAGGTTACTTTAAAGCCAAGCTGGTCGCCCAGAAACTTAATCGGAACATAAGTTGTACCTTTCATTACTGTTGCCGGAGCATCGAGCAGAAATTTTTGTCCGTTTACATAAGCTTCTTTGCTGTCCACATACAGATAAATGAGCTTGGAAGTTGTCGATACAGCTTCAGCCTGCGGCTGCGGCAAACCTCCTGCCAGCAAAGTAGCAATGACGGATACCGTTCCTATACGTTGCCATAATTTCAATTGTGTTCTCTCCTTTAGTCTGTTAATCTCCCAGCGGGTAAAAGATCAGATCGATCGGGAATGACGAGCCCGCCGGCGGGGTGAATTCAATGTCCAACACAGGTTCTCTTCCTGTCGTTTTTGCAATAATATAAGGCCCGTCCAAGTACGTTAGTACACCGTTGTCCCGAACCATCACAAAATCACCGTTGATTTTAAAAGGCCCTTTAAATGTGCCTCCGCGCGCCATGACCAGCACGGCCATTTTCGGCGGATTGACGATTCGGAGCTTCTTTAGAACGCCATAATTCCCTTTGTTCACCGACGGACTGGAATCCATCGCATCATAGCCTTGACCGAAAGGGTCCGTTATACCGTCTCCCACGATGATACGGGACGGCTTGTCGATCGCTCCCTCTTGCACTTCCCATTCCGTTGTGGAATACCCGAACGTTCCGCGGTTATGTATTCCTTTAGCCAAGCGGTTCATATTCCTAAGTGTCTCAATCGGTGCACCGGAGTCCATCGCCACAAAACTGAAGGTAACGGGACCGGTTGTTTCCACATCGTAGAAAGCATTGATGCCGGAAGCCGGAAAGAAATCGGGCATCATGACATATACAAGCGTTTCCCCTGCAGGAACGGTCATTTTCTTATTAAGTGAATCTTGCATCAAAAATTCGACAGAAGCTTGATGGCCGGCGAGATTTGCATATTTAGAAGGGTATACTTCCCCTTTATTTGTCGTAGTCACTGTGACAGGTGAACCTGAATGATTCGTGACTGCAATGGCAAACTGCACTTTTCTAGTCATCCCGTTCTGATGGTTAGCATACAGTCTGGCTCTGCCGTTGACCTGGTCTTCATAAAGAATGCCGGGCTCCATAATTAATTCCGGGCTGTCGCTGACAAGCAGCGGCCTTCTGGTATCATCCGAAACCGATTTATCAAGCTGCGGCAGTCCCGATAGAAAGCTGCGACCGCCTTTGACCTCAGTCCCTGCGGCTTGAGTGTAGATAGGATACGCCTGCTCCGTTAAGAATGGCTCATTCACAATGGTCAATGTACGATCGTACACTTCGCTTACATGCCCCTTGGAATCAGTAACCTGGAGGGAAACCGTATATTGGCCGGGCTGAAAGAAGGCACTCTGTTTGCCGGACCACTTTCGGTAATAAATGCCCTCTGCATCGGGATCATAACTCAAGTCCACATATTTAACCGGCTCCCCGACCCTGTATGCCTCTTTGCCGAAAGTGAACTTGGCAACCGGACTCGATCCGTCGCCTTCATAGACTCCATTGCTCTGTTTCACATAGTAAATTTCAATACGGCCGGAACCCGGATGGTATTCGTAACGGGCCCCCATGTAGTCGGCAACCCACTTCAACTGAATCAGGGTTCGGCCGTTCTTCACAGCTACAGCCTGACTATAAGGAACATAATAACCGTTTGCGTAAGCTGCCTTCTTCTTGGTGTCAATGAGCAGCGTCGCTGTCTTGGTGACAATACTGATTCTGCCGTTCTTCATCGTCATCTGAAAGCCGAACGATTCCTGCAGAAATCGTAACGGTACATAAGTCCTTCCCTTTACGACCGTTGCCGGAGCATCCAGCTGTACGGAGCTGTTATTCACCATCGCCTGTTTCTTGTTAAGATACAGCACTAGGATGGAACTTGAAGTTGATACCGCCCGGGCTCCAGCCGGAAGCACGGTTAGGAGCAAAGCCGCAGCCAGGACGGCTGTAATAAATTTACGGACTGCCATTTCTTATGTTTCCTTCTCCCCATGGTGTTGCCAGCTATTCCAATGTTGCAGGTGCTGCTGTACCCATTCTAAAAATCATATTGCACACTTACGTTGGTCGTGATTGTAATTTGGCCTCTTTCAATGGACGTGCCTCCGGCTGATTCGCTTGCAGTATCTGCCATTGCCTGATTATTCACGAAGTAGGGAACAGGCTGATTCCCTGTCTGAACGATGCTTGAAACACCTTTCAGTTCTCTCTTTGCCGACTTTGCCAGCACCTTCGCTTTTGCCTCGGCATTGACCATCGCCTTCTCAAGCGCCTGAAGCTCATAGGCCTCTTTCTTCTCCGTAGAGAATTGAATCTGGTTGACACGGTTCGCACCTGCAGCGGACACTCCGTCCAGCAAGGCGCCCAGTTCGTCCAACTTCCGGTAAGTAACCTCGAGTGTATGGGTTGCGACATAACCGATAAGTTTCTGTTTGTTCTGGGTGTAATCGTACTCGGGCTGTACCTGGAAGCCGCTTGTCTTTACATCGGCAGCTGCCAGTTTATACTGTTCAAACAACACTTTCTTGACCTTGGCAAAGGAGGCAGCATTGGCTTTCTGTGCTTCCGCAGCGGTTTTCCCCCGGGTCTCGACACCAACTGAAACATAAGCGACATCCGGTTCCGCCTTCACTTCGCCTTGCCCGCTTACTGTAATCGTGTGATTCACAGGCTGAGTCACCCCTTCTGCATGGACAGTGGGAGCCGTTTTCCACGTAACAGAGTTGCCCGCCGTGAAACTAAGCAGCACCAAAGTCCCTGCCAATACGCCTACAACAAGTTTGTTTCTGGATTTTAGATCCATTTTCCTGAACCCCTTTCCTTCGGTAGTCCTACAATTAGACGCTTCGATGATGGAAAGGTTGCACAAATCGGCCATTTTTATCCCAAAACCACATGATCTTGATGCACAAAAAAAAGAAAAGCCTCCAACGAAGCTTCTCTTCCGCTCTTATTGGTTCTCTAGTTCTTCCTTGCTGACCAATGTGACTAAAGCGTTTACAGCCTGCTCAGCGTCAGGGCCTTCCGCACTGATGTATACTTCGGTGCCGGAGCTGATCGCAAGACTCATGATCCCCATAATACTTTTCGCATTTACTTTCTTGTCGTCTTTCTCCACGAAAATCTCGGAAGAGAACTTATTCGCTTCTTGGACGAACAATGCTGCAGGACGCGCATGCAAGCCTGTCTTAAGCTTAACAACTACCGGGTGCTTCGTCATTCAGCTTTAACCCCCTATATACCTATTTTACGTTTTTTGCGTCGTGATCGAAATCATTTTCAAAAAAACATTTTATTGCCATTATAACATTTTCCAATACAAACGTCTAACAGGTAATGGAGAATGTCAACGAATCTTCATTTTACCCGTTTCTGATTTTTTCGGCAAGTTCATCGATTTTGCGGAGACGGTGGTTTACCCCGGATTTGCTGACTTTGCCTTTCAGCATCTCTCCCACCTCCGTCAAGTTAAGATCCGGATGCGCGAGGCGGATTTCGGCAACTTCGCGCAGCTTGTCGGGCAAGCTTTCCAGGCCTATTTCCTTCTGCAGAAGCTTGATATTATCGATTTGGCGGACAGCAGCTCCGATCGTCTTATTCAAGTTGGCCGTCTCGCAATTCACGATACGGTTCACGGAATTACGCATGTCGCGCATGATGCGGACATCCTCGAATTTGAAGAGCGCCTGATGAGCCCCGATAATATTCAGCAGTTCGATGATCTTCTCGCCTTCTTTGATGTAGAAGACAAACCCTTTCTTCCGCTCGATACAGCGTGCGTTCAAATCGAACCGGTTCGCAAGATCCGCAAGAGCATTGCAATGCTCTTCGTACATTGAAGAAATCTCAAGGTGGTAAGAAGATCCCTCAGGATTATTCACTGAACCCCCCGCCAGGAATGCGCCCCGCAAATAAGCGCGCTTGCAGCAGCTGTCCTTCACAATCTTCTCGTCAATCCCATCCGTAAACAGGAATCCCTCAGATACGATATATAAATCGGCTAGAAGTTCCTGAACCCGTCCCGGTATACGGACGATGTACACGTTGTTCTTCTTCAGCCGCATTTTTTTGCGGACCAGCAGCTCGGTATGCATCTGATACAGTTTCTTGATCAAAGAATAAATGCGCCTCGCAATCGCCGCGTTCTCCGTCGAGACATCCAGAATCACCTTCTGGCTGGACACCTGAACGGACCCGTTCATGCGGATCAGAGCGGAAAGCTCCGCTTTCTCACAGCAGCTGTCTGCTTCGATCATAGTTAATTCTTTCTTGGTTTGTGCCGCAAAGGACATAGGGGATCACCTCTTCCTACCCATCCAGCTGTCCACTAATTGATAGATATGTTCGCTTAACCGTTTCGCGTCATGCCGCAAATAGGTGCGGAACAGCACCAGCCGGTCGGCTATGACTTTATACCCGCGCTTGGTCACCTCGTCGATGTCCAGATGCACGGCTTTGGAGCCCTGTTCGGCATACTTACTCTGAACTTGGGGCGGAATTTCACCGTTGTTGACAATGACATAATCAAACAGATGATGGCCTACATGTTGATGCACGGCGGTAAGATGGTCGCTCACGGAGTAGTTATCTGTTTCGCCGGGCTGAGTCATGACATTGCAGACGAAAATCTTGACAGCCTCCGACTTGAGGATCGCCTCCGCCAGCTTCGGCACCAGCAGATTGGGCAAAATGCTGGTATACAAGCTCCCCGGTCCTGCCAGAATGGCGTCGGCCTCTTCCAGGGCTTTCAGCGCCTCAGGCAGCGGCTGGACGTTCTCAGGCTCGATAAATACTTTTTTGATCCGTTTGCCGGCTTTGGGGATATTCGATTCACCGATGACGACCGTCCCGTCTTCCATCTCAGCTCTCAGCACAATCGCCTGGCCCGAAGCCGGAAGGACCTGCCCCCGTACTGCCAACACCTGGCTGAGCTCCCGGATACCGGTGACAAAGTCTCCGGAAATATCCGTCATCGCCGCCAGAATTAAATTGCCCAAACTGTGCCCAGCTAATCCAGCACCGCTTGTGAAGCGGTACTGCAGCAGCTCCGACAGCAGCGGTTCTACATCGGCCAGCGCAGCGATAACGCTGCGGATATCGCCGGGCGGCGGCATCTGCATCTCGGATCGCAGAATGCCGGAGCTGCCGCCGTCATCGGCTACAGTAACGATCGCCGTTATGTCGAGCGGCATCTCCTTCAGCCCGCGCAGCATAACGGACAACCCCGTGCCGCCGCCGATCACAACGATCTTGGGGAGGCGCTGCCCTCTGCGGTCCTTGCTCATGCCTTCACCTTCTTAGTGCCGATCCCGCTCATAATCTCTATGGCTGACCCGGATATTTTCGGTTTCACTCGCTCCCAGCGTTTTCCCCAGAAACTCGGCGATCGCAACCGAACGGTGTTTTCCTCCCGTACAGCCGATCCCGACCACGACCTGGCTCTTGCCTTCTTTCTCATATTGAGGGATGAGGAAATGGAGCATGTCGAGCAGTTTGGTCAGAAACTGGTTTGTTTCCGGCCATTTCATTACATAATCATACACGTCTTGATCCATACCGGTATTCGGGCGCAGCGTATCGATATAATGCGGGTTCGGCAGAAAGCGGACGTCAAAGATCAGGTCGGCATCGATCGGAACTCCGTATTTGAAGCCGAACGACGTAATGTTGACCGAGAGCCCGCGTTTATCGGAGCTGTTAAACCGCGAAGCGATCTTCTCTTTCAACTGTACCGGCTTCAAACTGCTGGTATCGATAATTTGGGTTGCTACGCCTTTAAGCTCTTCCAAGAGCCTGCGTTCCGCATGAATGCCGTCCAGCGGCAGGCCTCCCGTAGCCAAAGGATGAAGCCGGCGGCTTTCCTTATAGCGCTGCACCAGAACCGAATCCGTAGCATCCAGAAACAGGATCTCGTAGTTCAGCGTACGGTTTTCTTTTAAATACTTAAGGGATTCGGATAACGCCGTGAAAAATTCCCGTCCGCGCAAGTCGATCACAAGCGCGACCTTCCCGATCTTGCCTTTGGACTGTTCAATCAGCTCGGCAAACTTCGGGATTAACACCGGCGGTAAATTATCTACGCAGAAATAACCCAGGTCCTCTAAGCTTTGAACCGCAATGGTTTTCCCGGCCCCCGACATTCCCGTAATGATGACCAGCTTTCCTAATGCAATGGAATCTTCCACGTTGAATCCTCCTTTACTAGCTAAAGCCAAGTTTCCAAATTCTCTTAGGAGCGCAGATTAAGTCCTGCAGCACCCACGATCCCGGCATCGTTGCCAAGGATAGCCGGCACGATTTCCACGCCTTCTTGTGCTGTTTCAGGAGTAAACTTATGGAACACTTCACGGATTTGTTCAAACAGGAATTCTCCCGCTTTGGACAAGCCGCCTCCAATAATGAAACGCTGCGGATTCACCACAACGGCGATTGCAGCCATGGATTTACCCAAATAGAAAGCTGCGCGGCTGATAATGCGCGCGGCCACTTCATCGCCGGCCTTCGCCGCATCGAAAACGTCCTTGGCCGTCAACACTTCGATGTGGGACAGGGAGGTACGGTCTCCCCGTTCAACCGCGTCTTTGGCCATTCGCACGATGCCCGTTGCGGAAGAAACGGTTTCCAGGCAGCCCATTTTACCGCAGCCGCATTGGATTGCTTCCAAATCAGGAACGATCGACATGTGTCCGAGTTCCCCGCCCATGCCGTTAAAGCCTTCATATATTCTGCTATTGATGATGATGCCGCCGCCTACGCCCGTTCCCAGCGTGTAGCAGACAATGTTAGGAATGCCAGCGCCCGCACCGCTCCAAGCTTCTCCCAGTGCCGCAACATTGGCGTCGTTATTGATTCTGACGACTTTGCCCAGCTTCTCTTCCAGGATCTGCTTAATAGGCACATTGCGAAGCGGAAGGTTCGGAGAGGATTTCATGAAACCACTTGGAATATCCATGAAGCCCGCGATGCCGATGCCCACGCCTTCGACTTGTTCCCATGTAAACGGGGAGTCTTCTACAATTTGGCGGACATAAGCTGCGATATTGTTCATGATCGCATCCTGGCCCTGCTCCGTGCCGGTCGGCCCTTCAAATGTTTGAAGCAATTTGCCGTTCTCATCGCAAATGCCCACTTTAATTGCCGTTCCCCCGATGTCCGCACCAATGTAAATTTTTTCTGACATCCTACAAGTCACCTCATATTTATGTTTAAAATAATTATTCTGTACCCACTATAAGCTAACCCCTGTGGAAGGTCAAGGCATTCCGGGCGCAGGCATCACGAAGCCAAAGAAGGCGCCACCCGCTTGCCGCGGCTGGCGCCTTCCCACCTTGTTTTAGAGCGATACGCTCCAGTCATGTACGATATGGCCATCCAAAAACTTTTCGCAATCCAGTGCGGCCATGCAACCCGACCCTGCAGCCGTAATAGCCTGGCGGTACTTATTATCCTGAACGTCGCCGCAGGCGAAAACGCCCGGTATGTTAGTCTCGGTTGTGCCCGGCTTTACCTTGATGTAGCCGACCTCATCGGTTTCGATCTGGCCCTCTAAGAATTTCGTATTCGGGGTATGGCCGATCGCTACGAAAATACCGTCTGTTTCCAGAATTTCTTCTTCGCCCGTTGCATTGTTACGGACTTTCAGGCCGGTAACGCCTTTCTCACCCGCGATGACTTCAAGCGGAATATTGTTAAGGCTCCATGAAATTTTCTCATTCTCGCGTGCGCGGTCCTGCATGATCTTGGAAGCCCGCAATTCCTCTCGGCGGTGAACAAGACGTACATTGGAGGCAAACTTTGTAAGGAAATTGGCTTCCTCCATAGCGGAATCTCCGCCGCCTACAACGATGATCTTCTTGTTGCGGAAGAAAAACCCGTCGCATGTGGCACAGGTGCTCACTCCGCGGCCTACATTTTCGCGTTCGTTCTCAATACCCAAATACTTAGCGGAAGCTCCTGTGGAAATGATGATCGATTCGGCAACCAATTCACCCATTCCTTCCACTTGGAGCTTAAACGGACGCTGGGACAGATCTGCTTTATTTACCCAGCCAGTGCGGAATTCCGCACCGAAGCGCTCGGCCTGCTTGCGCATGTTAGCCATCAGTTCCGGCCCCATAATACCGTCAGGAAAGCCCGGGAAATTTTCAACATCAGTAGTCGTCGTAAGCTGACCGCCCGGCTCAGGCCCTTCGATAATCAAAGGGTTCATGTTCGCGCGCGCGAGATAAATAGCTGCCGTTAGTCCGGCCGGGCCGGTACCGATAATAATCGATTTGTGCATAGAAATTGCCTCCTATAGATAATTTGCTCTATGTTAGAATGCTGAGAATCAAAGCTTTTCATTAAACTTCCTGAAGATGGCCTCCATCTTCTCGCGGATACCGCAAGCTTCGTCCATCAGCTTCACATACTTGCTGATTGTGGTTATCGATGCGCCGTAAATCGTGGCTACTTCATGGTAGGAAATGGTCCGGCGATGCATCTTTGCCGTTAAATATTCCAGCGCAGCGGCCCACCCTTCTTTCTTACCCACTTTCGGCACATTCGGGTAAACCCGCGATAAATATTCTACCCATAAAGTCTGAAGATCGTGCTGCTGTACCATATCGTACCGCTTATCCATCTTGCTGAGCGCCATTTCCATCACGGATTGCCACTGCTCCTCCCACACGGGAAGGTTGGGCGAGAGCGTCATCGCATGGACCACGGTCGGTTTCCCTTCCAAATGGGCATGAATCGGCTCTTTCATGCCAATGGTACGAAGAACGAAAATGGCCACCTTCTTCAAATACTCATCTTCGTCAGGTTCCAGGATGAAAGCGCGCAAGGCGTCTTTCACCTCTCCATCGGCCAGCATGCCCAGCGCCTGAATGACCTGAAGCTTCGTTTCATGATCCCCGTGCCTCAACGCCCAAAAGAAGGACGAACGGACGAGGGGATCCCGCTTCATGTGATCCGGAATGCCGTCTTTGGAACGCTCCAGCAGCTGAAACTGTTCCTCAAACGGAAGATGGTAGTGATAATTCAGCGGACATTTCGTCTCTTCCAGCCGGATCTTCTGAAGCTGGCTCATGAAGAACCGGGGAATCTCCGATTGCGGATCAAGCTTCTGGGTCTGCAGCCAATGCCTTGCAGCATCATCGTAGCGGCCGATATTACAAGCTGCAACGGCTGTGTAATGGTGCAGGCTCGGGTCCCCATAAGCCTCGCCGTCCTTCAGCAAGCGGCGGAAATGGCGGTAAGCCGTCTCATGTTCTCCTAGAATCCCCATCGTTGTAGCAAGCTTAAACACATGCTCCTGATGGAACGGATAGGTTTTTTTGAGCAGGTAGGTCAGCTCAGCCAATTCATCTTTTCTATCCATATGCTGATAGAAAATAGCCAGATTGCAGAGGGCATGCAGATTGCCCGGCTCCATCTCCAATACCGTATGGATCGCCTCGATGGACTTTTCGAAATATCCCATATAATAATAGGCCAGCGCAAGGTTATTGCGGGCTGCCATGAAATCTGTGTGCTGTTCAATCAATTTCTCCAGAACGCGGACCGCTTCGCCGAACTTGCCCTCTTCCAGCAGTGCACGGGCCCGGTCATGCTCGTTCAGTCCCTGCCTGCTCTTAATAACGGCTTTCTTCGCCGGACGCTCCAGTTCAAAGCTCAAATATTCCATCATCTCTTCGGCTTCCTCGAGATACTGGCCTTCCTCATCACGTTCCAGATACCGGATCAGTTCGCGTTCCGCAGCTTCAAAATGTTCCATGTTCGCGTAATTGTTAGCCATGTAGAAATAACATTCCGTCATGGTAGGATCAATCTCCGCCAATATGTTATGTAAAATGCGGTTCGACTCTT
This sequence comes from Paenibacillus gansuensis, assembly GCF_042684925.1. Lineage (NCBI taxonomy): Bacteria > Bacillati > Bacillota > Bacilli > Caryophanales > Paenibacillaceae > Paenibacillus > Paenibacillus gansuensis. Next base: position 281,031 of record NZ_JBHUME010000009.1, read on the forward strand.
CATAGTTGCCAAGTTCGGACAGGATGCCGGCCATATTGCAGTGATTTACCGGATTCTCCGGTTCATACTCGGCGGCCCGCCGAAAATATTTCAATGCCTTATCGTAATGAAACCGATCCATCGACTGAACGGCACGCTCGAAGAAGAACGCTGCGTCCATACGCACGGAAATCACTTTAGGCTTCGCAGGTTTCGCTGCAAGCTTCGTTTCTTTATTCATAAGGCACCTCCGGTTGCTTTCATTTTGAGTTGGTCCATAAGCCAAAGTATATCATAGTTCTTACCGTTTACCTAAGTTTTTGACTTGTGAAACGAACCCCTTAAACGCGAATACAGGTGCCCGGAGGGCACCTGTCATGAGGTTCGGAGCTTATAGTCCGCCGTTATTCTTGAACAGCGTGCTGATAGATCCGCCTTGAAGAATGATTTGGATGGCATCCGCCAGCAGGTGAGCGATGGAAATGACTTTAAAGCGGTCCGAACTGTCACGCGGCAGCGCGATGGAGTCGGTTACGACGACTTCCTTGATGTTCGGATGGTCCAAGCGCTGAATCGCCGGGCCCGAGAAGACGGCATGAGTTGCGCACACATACACGTCATTGGCTCCTCTTTCCTTCAAGCCTTCTACTACATTTACAATCGTGCTGCCCGTGTCGATCAAATCTTCGATAATAATCGGTGTCTGGCCTTCTACTTCACCGATAACGTGCGTAATGACGGATTCGTTATGGGCAGGGCGCTTCTTAATCATAATCGCAAAAGGAGAATCCAGATAATTGGCCAGCTTCTCCGCCGTTGCCGCGCGTCCTGCGTCAGGAGACACGACAATCGGATTCGGGATATTCTTCGCCTTCAGGTAATCGCTGATCAGGTCAAGCGCCGTCAAATGATCCACCGGAATGTTAAAGAACCCTTGGATGGCCGGAGCGTGCAGATCCAGTGTAATTACACGGGTAGCGCCGACCGTTGTCAGGACGTCGGCCACCATCTTCGCGGAAATCGGTTCCCGCGGAGCCGCTTTACGCTCCTGCCTTGCATAGCCATAGTAAGGAACAACAATATTTACGGTTTTGGCGGACGCTCTCTTTGCTGCATCGATCATGACCATCAGCTCTACAAAGCTTTCGTTAATCGGGTGCGAGAAGGACTGCACCAGGAACACGTCGCAGTTCCGGATGGACTCTTCATAGTGCACATAAATTTCTCCGCTTTTAAAACGGGAAAGCTTAATTTTGCCTACCGGCTGACCTAGTTCCCGGCAAATGCGTTCGACCAGTTCCGGATTCGAAGATCCGGAAAAAATACGTATCTTATTGTCGTTCAACTTAAAAACCCTCCTAAAGAGATTGTAAGAAAAGAAATCCTTGAAAAATTCGCATCATGTCGAAAAATATATGGGAAATAGGACTTACGAATTTATTGATTTACAGCTCTATTATACATTGAATTTACAATAATTCAAAAATCGACACAAAATCGTCGTCTTTGTCGAAATGTAGCCAGCTGAGTATATCCAATCTCTTTCAGGAGGGTACGGGCCTCTTCCAAATACTGGCCGAGCCGCTCTGGTTGATGGGCGTCAGATCCAACGGTAACGGGAATTCCTATGTGATAAGCATATTCAAGCATACGCCTGCTTGGGAACATTTCTGCAACGGGCGTCCGCAGGCCGGAAGCGTTTAATTCTATGGCAAGGCCCGCTTTTTTGACTGCATCCAAAGCATCGTTCTCCAATGGGGTTACATCCTGTTCCGGCTTATACCCGAACCGCTTGATTACGTCTATGTGCCCTATGTAATCATACATGCCGGTTGCCGCCGCCTTCTTCACTGCATCATAGTATTGTTCATACACGCTATGGATATCCTTGTTCTCCCAACCGGCCGTCTGTCGGAAATCAGTAATATCCCACTCCCCCAGAAAATGGACCGAGCCGATCACATAATCCCATGGATAGCCTTCCACAATGCGCCGGATCTTCTCTTCATGCCCCTCTATATAATCCCCTTCCAGGCCGATGCGGATATCGATCCTGTCTTTGTACTTCTCTTTCAACGCCAGGCATTCTTCAAAATAGGAAGGGAGCTCTTCCATCGGCATGGCCATTTCGGGCAGGTACTCCGCAGGGTTAACGTGAAGCAGCGGCATGTGATCGGAGAGCCCAAGCTCTTGTAATCCGATCTCTATGCCGCGCTTTACGTACTCCTCAAGGCTGCCTTGCGCATGCCCGCACCTTGCATGGTGGGTATGGTAATCGATCAGCATCTTGACTACTCCTTGTTTGCTTTCGGTTTATGATGGCGGTTGCCCAGCTCTTTCATTACATCGTCCAGCGGAAGCTTCTGCTCGCGCAACAGAACAAGCAGGTGATAAAGCAAATCGCTTGCTTCATACCGCAGCTCGTCTTTGTCGCGGTTTTTGGCGGCAATAATGACTTCTGCCGCTTCTTCGCCGACCTTCTTCAGGATTTTGTCTACACCCTTCTCAAACAAGTAGGTAGTGTATGCACCTTCCGGACGTTCCGCTTCCCGCTCCGCAATCAGCGACTCCAGGGACGCCAGAATGCCGAACCGCTCCGTTGCGGTTTCAGAGGAAAGTGACCCAGCCCCCGGCTTTCCGTCATGTATGGGGATCTCGTTATGGAAGCAGGTATATTTGCCGGTATGGCATGCAGCTCCTTGCTGCTCCACAAGCACCAGCAGCGTATCTGCATCGCAATCGTAGCGGAGCGACTGGATACGCTGTGTGTGCCCGCTAGTTGCGCCTTTATGCCACAACTCCCGGCGCGATCTGCTCCAGAACCAGGTTTCACCGCTCTCTATGCTAAGCTTTAAGGACTCCTCGTTCATATAGGCAAGCATCAGCACTTCTTTGCTGGCCGCGTCCTGCACGATGGCAGGGATCAGACCGTGAGCATCCCACTTGATCTGTAAATCCGGGTTAGCCGCTTCGTTCGTCATCGCACTTCCACTCCCTTTCTGCGCAGATCTTCCTTCACTTCCTGAATCGCTATTTCTTTATAATGAAAAATCGTTGCCGCAAGCCCCGCATCAGCGTGCCCTTGGGTGAAAATCTGTTCGAAGTGTTCCACTCTGCCTGCACCGCCGGAAGCGATGACCGGAATTGTAAGCAAATCGGAAACAGCCCGGGTAAGCTTTACGTCGAATCCGTCTTTGGTTCCGTCGGCATCCATACTGGTCAGCAGGATTTCGCCCGCACCTAGCTTCTCCGCTTCTTTGGCCCATTCGAGCGCTTTGATACCCGTAGCATTGCGGCCGCCATGCGTGTACACTTCCCACTCGCCCCAAGCGTCGTTGTACTTGGCGTCAATCGCCACCACAATGCATTGGGAGCCGAATTTGCGCGCGCCGTCCTTTACCAGGTCCGGGTTGCTCAAAGCTGCGGTGTTGATCCCGATCTTATCCGCTCCCGCCCGGAGAATCCGCTTCATATCTTCCACTTGGGAAATCCCGCCGCCCACCGTAAAGGGAATCGTAATCTCGCCGGCTGTGCGTTTCACGACTTCGATCATCGTGGCCCTGCCCTCAACGGAAGCCGAGATATCGAGAAATACAAGTTCATCCGCGCCTTCCCTGTCATACAAAGAGGCCAGTTCCACCGGATCCCCGGCGTCACGCAGGTTCACGAAGTTGACTCCCTTGACTACCCGGCCGTCTTTGACGTCGAGGCAAGGAATGATTCTCTTGGCCAGCATACCGTTTACCTCCGTTCCAGTTCACGTACCGCTTGGGACAGCTCGATGCTGCCGGTATACAGCGCTTTGCCGACGATCGCTCCGCCAACGCCTTCCTCCCGGTGCCCCGCAAGCCGCTCCAAGTCGCCAAACCGGCTTACGCCGCCCGAAGCAATGACCGTTTGACCGGATACCTTCGCCAAAGACACAATCGCTTCCACGTTCGGTCCGCCCATCATGCCGTCTCGGGAAATGTCGGTGAAGATGAAGGTTTTGGCTCCATACCCGGCTAATTCTACTGCCAGATCCTCAGCCTTTACTTCCGAAGTCTCAAGCCAGCCGCGGGTAGCTACATAGCCGTCACGGGCATCCAACCCGATGGCGATGCGTTCACCGTATTCCTGCAGCACTTTACGGACAAACGCCTTATCTTCAATGGCAGCCGTACCCAGAATAACTCTGGAAACGCCTAATGTCAGCAGCCGCTCCACATCTGCCTCCGTCCGCAGGCCTCCGCCCATCTGCACAGGTACGCTGACGCTGCGCGCGATTTCACCGATCAGCTCGTCGTTCACCGGATGCCCGGCTTTAGCCCCGTCCAGATCGACCAGATGGATCCAGGAAGCGCCTTGCTCTTCCCATGCTCTGGCAGCCGCTCCCGGATTCTCGTTATAGACTGTTTCCTGATTATAATCGCCTTGCACTAGGCGGACGCATTTCCCGCCCCGGATATCGATTGCCGGATAGATGATGAATGATGACATGCCTTCTCGCTCCCCTTTATACCGCTGCTGTGGATTCAGCCAGCTCTAAGAAATTCCGCAGCAGACGCATGCCTGCTTCGCCGCTTTTTTCCGGATGAAACTGCATTCCGTACACATTATCCCTTCCTACCACGGCTGACACCGGCTGATGGTAATCCGTCACGGCCAGCAAATCTTCCTCCCGGTCCGGAAGGACATGATAGGAATGGACAAAATAAACGTGGCCGTTGCCGGTCCCTTCAAGCAATGCCGAGCCTCTCTTCGCTTCCAGCCGGTTCCACCCCATATGCGGTACCTTGTAGCTGCCTTGGAAGCGGACAACGCTGCCGGGAAGCAGTCCCAGCCCCCTATGATCCCCGTATTCTTCGCTGCGGTCGAACAGAAGCTGCATGCCCAGGCAGATGCCGAGCAGAGGCTTTCCGGATGCGGCATATTTGCGTACTGTCTCTTCCAGGCCGGTTACCCTCAAATTTTCCATCGCATCGCCAAAAGCCCCCACACCGGGCAAAATAGCTCCGTCCGCCGCCAGAATTTCCTTTTCGTCGGAAGTAACCAGCGCCTCAAACCCGAGCCTCTCCACGGCTTTGCTAACGCTATGCAGATTGCCCATGCCGTAATCGATAATGGCGATCATTACAGCACTCCTTTCGTCGAAGGCACTCCTTGCACCCGCGGATCGATGCTCGTTGCCTCGTCCAAAGCGCGTCCAAGCGCCTTGAATACCGCTTCGATCATATGGTGGGTATTTTGTCCGTAATGTACGATCACGTGCAGCGTAATGCGGGCCTCCAGCGCCAGCTTCCACAGAAACTCATGAACCAGTTCCGTAGAGAAACTGCCTACTTGCTGGGAAGGGTATTGGGCTCTGTATTCAAAATGCGGCCGGTTGGAAATATCGATCACTACTTGAGCCAACGCCTCGTCCATAGGCACAAACACACTCGCGTAGCGCTTGATGCCTTTCTTATCCCCTAACGCTTCGCGAAGCGTCTGGCCGAGACAAATGCCGATATCCTCCACCGTATGGTGGTCATCGATGTCTACATCGCCTTTGGCCTCGACTTTCAGGTCGAATTGTCCGTGTTTCGTAAACAGATCCAGCATGTGGTTCAAAAACGGCACATCCGTTTCAATCTCCGCTTTCCCCGTCCCGTCGACACCGAACGACAATTGAATGTCCGTCTCGTTCGTCTTCCGGGCTATGCTCGATATCCGTCCGTTTTCCTGCTCTGCCATTTACAGTTTCCCTTCTTTCTGCAATCGGATCTCAATGGCTCTGGCATGTGCCTCCAAGCCTTCGTGCCGCGCTAATGTCATAATCTTGTGCCCGTTCTCGAGCAAAGCCTCTTTGCTATAGTAAATCATGCTGGATTTTTTCATGAAATCATCCACGTTGACCGGCGAGGAGAACCGCGCCGTGCCGTTGGTCGGGATAATGTGATTCGGCCCTGCAAAATAATCCCCGACCGGCTCCGAACTGTACGCGCCGAGGAAGATGGCGCCGGCGTTCTCGATCTTGCCGAGCAGGCTCATCGGCTCGGCCGTCATCAGTTCCAGATGCTCCGGAGCCATCTGGTTGATCAGGCTGACGCCGTCTTCGATCGTGTCCACGATCAGCACGGCGCCGTAGTTATCGATCGACTGCCGCGCGATATCCCGGCGCGGCAGAAGCTTCAGCTGTCGCTCGACTTCGAGAGCGACGGCCTCCGCCAACTTGGCCGACGGCGTGACGAGAATGGCGGAGGCCATCTCGTCATGTTCCGCCTGCGAAAGGATGTCGGCCGCGGCGTATGCCGGGTCGGCCGACTCGTCGGCCAAGATGGCGATCTCGCTCGGGCCGGCGAAGGAATCGATGTCGACTACGCCGTACACGTGCCTCTTGGCCAGGGCAACATAGATGTTGCCGGGGCCAAAGATCTTGTCGACGCGCGGAATCGACGCCGTGCCGTAAGCGAGGGCGGCGATGGCCTGCGCCCCGCCCACCCGGTAGATCTCCTTGACGCCGGCTTCCGCCGCAGCGACAAGGATATACGGGTCAATGCCCGCGGTTCCGCCGGTAGCAGGAGGCGTCACCATCACTATCTCCGGCACGCCTGCAACCTGTGCCGGAATCACATTCATCAGCACCGAGGACGGGTACGCCGCCTTTCCGCCGGGAACGTAGACCCCAACCCGCTTCAGCGGGCGGATAATCTGGCCCAGCACCGTTCCGTCCGGCTGCAGGTCCATCCAGGACTGGCGCCTCTGTTTCTCGTGAAACAGGCGAATATTGCCAGCAGCCTCACGCAAGGCAGTCAGAAACTCTGGCTCCACCCTGCCGTAAGCGGCCTGCACTTCTTCCTCCGTTACCCGCAGCTGACCAGCTTCTACTTTAACCCGGTCGAACTGTTCGGAGAACCGGGCCAACGCCGCGTCTCCATCTTGTTTCACCTGCGCTATTATGGATCGGACCGCCTCATTCTGCTCGGGCGTCCCCTGCTCCACATCACGATTTATTTTGAACTCTTTAGCCGACATGACACGCATGAAAAGGCCTCCTCTTGTCTCCGGTACTTCCGTTGTGCTGGCTTACGCTTTTCCGATAGCTCCAATGATCGGCTGAAGCTGGTCGCACAGCTTCTGAATCGCCTGATTCTTCATCCGGTAACTGACACGGTTCGCGATGAGGCGGCTTGTAATCTGAAAAATCTCTTCCATTTCCATCAAACCGTTTTCCCTGATCGTCTGCCCTGTTTCCACCATGTCCACAATGCGGTCCGCAAGCCCGATCAGCGGTGCCAGTTCAATAGAGCCGTTCAGCTTGATCACATCCACCTGCTGCCCCCGTTCGCGGAAGTACTGCGAAGCCACGTTAGGATACTTCGTCGCCACCCTCGGATGCATGACCGGCTTCCAGTCCGGCATTCCGATAACCGACATCCGGCAGCGGGCAATTCCTAAATCCAACAGTTCGTACACATCTTTATTCTCTTCCATCAGCACGTCCTTGCCGACAATCCCGATATCCGCTACCCCGTATTCGACATAAGTCGGGACATCGACAGGCTTAGCCATGATAAACTCCATACCCGCTTCGGGAACAGGAATGATCAGTTTGCGGGAGTCGTCAAAATCCTCGGGAATCGGCAGCCCCGCCTCACGGAGCAATTTACAAGCCTGTTTGTAGATCCGCCCTTTGGGCATTGCCACCTTCAACACGTCCTGCATACGAATCGCAGCCTCCTTCCTTTACTTAAACACGACCACGTCACTGTACCGTCCGTCAGCCAGCCAGTCCCGCCGCTCCCCCGACTCTCCATCCGCCAGTACCCGCGTCTCCACCATCTCTTTGCCCTCGGAACGGCGTTCCTCCGCATAGACCAGGGCATCCCGGCGAGCCGGGGAGCTGTAAAGCACGAGTACTCTGCCGCGCTCCTCCCGGTCTGCATAACGGGACGACACTTCCAAAATCCGCGTAGTCTTTAAAGCAAACCCCGTTGCCGGTGCGGGCCGTCCAAACTGCTGCAGCAGATTGTCGTACCGGCCGCCGCTGCATACGGGAAATCCAAGATCAGCTGCATAGCCTTCAAACGTCATGCCCGTGTAATATGAAAAGTCTCCGATCATCGTCAGATCGATGGAAACATCCTCGCATACCCCATAATCCTGCAGAACTTCCCATACGCTGCACAAATGCCTGATCGATGCCTGCGCCTCCGGGTTGCTGCTAAGCATAAGCGCTTGGTCGCAGACCTCCTGGCCGCCCCGCAGCCGGAGAATCCCTTCAAGCTCCCCTCGCACCGCAAGGTCTAAATCCAAAGTGCCAAGCAGTGTTTTGTACCCTACATAATCACGGTTCAGCAAGAGCTCTTTCAGCGCTTTCTGTTCCTCAATTCTGCCTTCCAGAGCTTCTTCCAGCAATCCGTTCAGGAACCCGACATGGCCCATCGCAATTTTAAACTTCGGTACCCCGGCGGCTTTCAGTGAAGCAATTGCCAGCGCCACAACCTCGGCATCCGCTTCAGGCGTTTCGTCTCCGACCAGCTCTACTCCTGTCTGGAAAAACTCAGCCTCACGGCCCGCTTCTTCTTCAATTGAACGAAAGACGTTAGCGTGATAGGAGAGCCGGATCGGGAAAGGCTCCTCCTTCAGTAAAGAGGATACCACCCGCGCAATCGGTGCCGTCATGTCTGAGCGGAGCACAAGCGTCGTACCCCGGTTGTTCAGCAGCTTAAACAGTTTTTTGTCGGAAGTGGAGCTCGCAACCCCCACCGTATCGTAGTATTCCATCGTAGGCGTCAATATCTGGCGGTATCCCCAGCTCTCCATACAAGTCAGCACACTGCGCTCAATGGAGCGGAGCTTAGCGACTGCCTGCGGAAGGTAATCCTTCACACCTACGGGTTTCTCAAACACTTTCGGCTTCGACATCGTACACCTCGTTATTGGGAATGTGGCTCTTGATTCATCATCTATAATTTCACAAACGCTTTAACACGCTACCATGCTACCAAAATAAAGAATTATCAGAATTTTATCACGTATCCCTTGCCCCGTCAATTCACTTGCTACCCCTATAAACCAAAAATAATAATTGAACAGTGGCAGATTCTCCTGCGATTCTCTACAATAATTAGTAGATTCTATCCTTTCTATTGTAAGGAGTTTTTTTCCATATGCCTACCCCCTCACATTCCGCTGACCGCAGCTTCGAATCCTTGGAACAACTGGCCGACTACATAGGTGATACATTGCAATGCCCTGTTACGATTGAGGACTCCGACCATCGCCTGCTTGCCTACAGCACGCATGGGCTTCATGCCGATTCCGCACGAATTGCCACTATAATCGGACGCAGAGTTCCTGAACATGTTATTGCGAATTTGTGGAAGGAAGATATTTTGCCACGCCTCATCACGGATCCTCTCCCATTACGGATTCCTGCAATTCCCGATATCGGGCTGGGGAGCAGAGTAGCTGTTGCTATCCGAAAGAACGACGATGTGCTGGGCTATATTTGGCTCGTAGAACAACAGCCTTTGGGGAATGATGAATTCATCCTGTTACAGCAAGCCGCAGCTGCAGCCGTACCTAAACTTTTGCAGCACCGGAATGCCAACCGCCGAAACCTGGAAAACCGCCAGGACTTTTTTTGGCAGCTGCTGACGAGCCATTTGAAATCTCATGAATATATTGTAGAGAGAGGCCGCGAGCTGTCCATCCCTCTCCCTTCAGTGTACCGTATTGCCGTACTGCAAACCGACGCGCCCGTTACAAGCCACCATTGGGGCCAGCTTAACTATATACTGAGCACCGCAGGATCGGTCAATATTCCGCTAATGACTTCCGAGGGCTCGCATTTTATTCTTCTGACGGAAGCGGCGAAAGACAGGAGTGTGGCTGAGTCTTTAGTTCTCTTTTTACAAAAAGCCATGCTCGAACGCTTTCAGGTTCCTCTGATTTCTGAGGGGTTCAGTGATGAATGCAGCGATTACAGCCTGATTTCCGCCAAATATATAGAAGCGCTCAGCGTCATCCGGTGCCGTCGGCAGTTTCCTCAGCAAGCCCGCCGTTTCCTGCTTCATGCAGACCTTGGCTTTTATCGGGTTCTGCCTGCAATTGTGGAACAGAACCGTGCAGAGGGTTATGCCAATCCGATTCTGTCCAAGCTTCGAATTTACGACAAGGAACATCATGGGGCGCTGACTGAAACGCTGCTTGTATTTCTGGAATGCGATTGTCATATCAAAAGAACGGCCGAAGCGCTTCACCTTCACACCAATTCCCTCAATTACCGGCTCAAGCGCATTGCGGAAGTCAGCGGGGCGGATTTGGAGAATATGGACCAGAAAGTGACGTTATATTTGGATCTGAAAGCGGAAATGGTAAACACATAAAGCATTTGTTGGTTTTGCACAAGCGGCCGCTTTGGTTTTCTCACTTCTTCACAATGCTTGCCCGCTCACAACTGCTTATACTAACGTGTAGAACAAGCTTAGGGAGGTTGCCGTGATGATTATAGGAGTACCGAAAGAAATTAAAAACAATGAAAACCGTGTGGCTATTACCCCGTCGGGTGTTGCGGCATTTACAAAAGCAGGACATGATGTGCGGATTGAACAAGGAGCCGGAGCCGGCAGCGGCTTCACAGATGAAGCTTATCAGGCGGCAGGCGCTCAGATGGTAGAGCGCGCGGAGGAAGTGTGGGCGGCTGCGGAAATGGTAATGAAGGTAAAAGAACCGCTCGCGGCGGAATACGGTTATTTCCGGGAAGGATTGATTTTGTTCACCTACCTGCACCTTGCGGCAGAACCGGCCCTTGCCAAAGCACTTACGGAAAACAAAGTTACAGCCATCGCCTATGAAACCGTCACTGTAAACGGCACCTTGCCGCTATTGACGCCTATGAGCGAAGTAGCCGGCCGGATGGCCGCTCAAATCGGCGCTCAAATTCTGGAAAAGCCTCATGGCGGAAAAGGAATTCTTCTGGGAGGCGTTCCTGGCGTCCGTCCCGGAAAGGTAACCATCATAGGGGGCGGAGTCGTCGGCACCAATGCTGCCAAGATCGCCGTTGGCTTTGGAGCGGATGTTACCTTAATCGACCTGAATCCGGAGCGCCTGCGTCAACTGAACGATATTTTCGGCCCTTCCTTAACGACATTAATGTCTACACCGCATAACATTGCCGAAGCTGTGGCGGAGTCGGATCTTGTCATTGGGGCCGTACTAATCCCCGGCGCCAAGGCGCCGAAGCTCGTCAGCGAAGAGATGGTCCAAGCGATGCAGCCTGGCTCCGTTATCGTAGATGTCGCAATCGATCAAGGCGGTATCTTCGAGACCGTCGATCATATTACCACCCACGATAATCCGACTTACACCAAGTACGGCGTCCAGCATTACGCCGTCGCCAACATGCCCGGTGCCGTACCGCGCACATCCACGATCGCCTTAACGAATGTAACGCTCGGGTACGCGTTACAAATCGCAGGCAAGGGTGTCGTGCAGGCGGTCCGCACGAACCCGGCCCTCGCCCTCGGCGTCAACACCGCCGCCGGCTCGGTCACTTACGAAGCGGTCGCCCGGGACCTGGGCTACCCCTTCGTCGCCATCGAGGACTTGCTGCGCTAGTCCCCGCACAACAAAGCCCCCGAGGGGCCTGGACAGAGCTCATGCTCTCCAGGCCCCTCGGGGGCTTTTCTCACGGCTGTACCGCCATCCGGCGGTGTCAGCCGTTTCAACCTTGCGGGCTACCGCAGGCTGCGCAGCGGGTTGCCGCCGACAAAGGCGCCGGCCTCTACGTCGCGGTGCACGACGGACCCGGCCGCAACTACCGCGTTGTCGCCGATTGTCACGCCCGGCAGCAACGTACAGTTGGCGCCGATCATGACGTTCGAGCCGATCACGACGTCGCCGAGACGATATTCCCGCGTAAGGTACTCATGCGCGAGAATCGTCGTGTTATAGCCGATGATCGTGTTGCTTCCGACCTTGATCCTCTCCGGGAAGAACACATCCACCATCACCATCAGGGCAAAAGCCGTATGCTCTCCGACCTTCATGCCCAACAGGTTCCGGTAGATCCAATTTTTCATCCGCAAGGACGGCGTATAGCGAGTAATTTGGATGCATATGAAATTCTTAACGGCCTTAAACCGGCTAACCGTGTGGTATATTTGCCACAGCGCATTCGGGCCGTCGACCGGATACCGCTCGGTATTTCTCAAGAGACTCCGCTCCTAACTCATCCGTTCCGCTTAATTGCTTCCTTCCACAAGTTCCAGCAAGTCACGCATATCGTGTATGATGTGATCGGGATTGTAGGAACGCAGATGCTCTTCCCCTTTAAGTGACCAGGCCACTCCGATCGAAGTGACGCCGGCGTTCTGGGCTGATAAAAGATCGGCCGAGCTGTCTCCGACCATAGCAGTCGCAGAAGCGTCAGCCCCTAGTGCTTCAAGTGCCTTTTGCACAGGCTCGGCATGCGGTTTAGGATGTGTTACATCATCAATCGTCACGATCACTTCCATATACTCGTATAACCCGAAAAACCTCAGCGCCCGTTCTGTCGTGAGCCTCATTTTCGTCGTCACTACTCCCATACGGATTCCTCTGCGGTGCAATTCCTCCACCACATCTTTTACATATGGGAATTCCTCGACCATCTCGTCATGCCTTTGTAGATTGTAGGCCCTATAAACAGCGACCAGATCTTCTACCGTGTTTCGACCCGAAAATATGCGCATTTGCTCGTCCAAAGGCTTGCCCATATGGGGAATGATGTGTTCCCTTGTAAATTCGGGCGGCACAATGCCTGACAATGCATTCATGAAAGAAGCGATGATCAGCTCGTTCGTGTTTATGATCGTTCCGTCTAAATCAAAAAGTACTGTTTTTATCATAACTAAATTGTAATTCCTTCCTCGAGGTGCAAGGCTGATGAGTTTCAGCCGCCCCTATCTTTCTTTCTCGTCTTTGCTGCCTTCCGTACCGCTGCCTGTATGGCCTTTCCCTGTCGCCGGCGTATCGTTCACATGCGGGATGAATACCGCGCCGGGAAGCGCCTCATCACCTGTTATGCCTTCGGCTGCGGCAGCCGTTTCATCCGCTGGCTTGGCGTCTTTAGACGATACGATCGGATCGGAGTATCGCGCATTGGCTTTGCCCGTAGAACGGCGGTATACGATCAGCAGTATGGCTGCAATAATAATGATCACCGCTAATAACTGCGAAATCCTTACATTTCCATATTCCATATGCCCTGCCTCGAACAATGCGGTCATCGGTGACCAAAGAGCGTTCATCAAATTCGCAAGACCCTGCGGCGCATCAAAAGCCAGGCTGTCCGTGCGGATCCCCTCGATAAAGAAGCGCCCGATCGAATACCAGATAAAATAGCTTAGGAACAGCTCCCCTGCACGAAGGAATTTCTGTCTCCTAAGAACAAATAACAAAAGAATCCCGACCAGATTCCACACCGACTCATACAGGAAGGTCGGATGATAAAACTGCCCGTCGATATACATCTGGTTCACAATGAAGTCCGGCAAGTGGAGCGTATTCCGCAGGAAGGATTCCTCCACCGGACCGCCGTGCGCTTCCTGGTTTATGAAGTTGCCCCAGCGTCCGATCGCCTGGCCGGCGAGCAGAGAAGGAGCCGCGATATCCGCAATCCGCCAGAAGTTATATCCCTTGCGGCTGATGTAGAAATAGGCCCCGATAATCGCCCCGATCAAGGCACCGTAAATTGCGATCCCGCCCTGCCAAATGGCGATGATTTCCCCCGGATGCTCCCGGTAATAATCCCATTTAAAGCCCACGAAATAAATACGTGCCCCTACAATGGCGGAAGGGACGCCCACCAGCAGCAAATCCATGAAAAAATCCGGAACGATCCCGAATCGTTTCCCTTCCCGGATGGCCAGCAATAACCCTACAAGCGCCGCCGTCCCGAGAATGATGCCGTACCAGTGGACAGAAATCGGCCCTAAATGAAAGGCAATATTATTTAATGGTTCCACCTTGTTTCACGTCCTTATCCGTTCTATAGGATTTGAGTTATCCGCTTAATCCATATCGTCCATTTCTTCGGCGATGGTTTCCGTAAGTTTATTCGTAAATTGCAGCGCCGCATTATAGCCCATCCGCTTCAACCTGAAGTTCATTGCCGCCACTTCAATAATAACGGCCAAGTTTCGCCCTGGGCGTACAGGTATCGTTACCAATGGTACGTTAGTTTCAATAATCTTCGTCGTTTCCTCATCCAGCCCCAGCCTGTCATACTGCTTATCCTGCTGCCATGTTTCCAGTTTCACAACCACGCTGATGCTCTTCACATTCCGGATAGCGCCGGCTCCAAACAGAGTCATCACGTTAATGATCCCAACCCCGCGGATCTCAAGCAGGTGCTTTATCAGCTCCGGCGCATTTCCGTGCAGGACATTATCCGCAGTCTGCCTTATTTCCACCGCATCATCCGCAATCAGCCTGTGCCCGCGTTTCACAAGTTCCAGCGCGGTTTCGCTTTTCCCGATCCCGCTGCTCCCCGTGATCAGCATACCCACTCCGTATACATCTACCAAGACCCCGTGGATGGTTGTCGAAGGCGCAAGCTTATTTTCCAGAAAGTCCGTTATTCGGCTCTCCAACACCGTGGTAGGCGCATTGCTCCGGAGAAGGGGTACCCCCTTTAAATTGGAGGCATCCACGATTTCCTGCGGGATGTCCATTCCTCTTGTGACGCAAATACAAGGCGTCTCTTCAGCGCAAAGGCGTTGAATCCTGTCTATCCGGTCTTCCTGCGACAAGGTTTCGAAGAACGTCAGCTCCGTCTTGCCCAGAATTTGTACCCGCTCTTTCGGATGGTATGTAAAGTATCCCGCCATCTCCAGCCCCGGTCTGTAGAGGTCCGCGACGGTGATATACCGTTTCACTCCCTGTTCGCCGGCAATCAGCTCCAGCTGGAACCGTTGAATCAATTCAGTGACTTTTACGCGTTTCGCCATATGCTGCTCTCTCCAATCTATGGATTGCCATTGTACCCATCGTAATGGATATGGCTGCTTTTTTCAACTGATAAGCCCCGGATTGCCCAATATCCGTTTACCACTTTCAATATATAAAAAGACCGGAATACCTAAGTATCCCGGCCTTGCTCGTTTCTATCTTATAGAGCCAATTCGGTCTCTTTGTCGAAGATATGGATCTTGTTCATGTCGATCGCCAGTTTCACGTTGTTGCCCTCTTTCAGGCCGGAACGTCCGTCTACACGAGCCGTTACAGTTCCGCTTCCCAGTCCTACCAGGGAAAGAAGCATTTCGTGCCCCAGGTTCTCAGCTACTTCGATGTGAGCATTCACGATGCTGTTCGGAGATGCTTCAAGGAAGATAGCTTCTTCGTGAAGATCTTCAGGACGAATGCCCAGAATCACTTCTTTGCCGATGCCTCTTTCACGAAGTGCTTTCGCTTTGCCTTCAGGAATGATTACGTCGATTCCTTTAGTCTTGAAGCGAAGTTCTCCGCCTTGTTCGGACAGTGTTCCGTTGATGAAGTTCATCGAAGGAGATCCGATAAAGCCTGCAACGAAGATGTTAACTGGGCTGTTATACAGCTCAGTAGGCGTTGCTGCCTGTTGAATGATACCGTCTTTCATAACTACGATACGGTCACCCATCGTCATAGCTTCTACTTGGTCATGCGTTACGTAGATAACGGTTGTTTCCAAGCGTTTCGCCAGTTTGATGATTTCCGCGCGCATTTGTCCGCGAAGTTTCGCGTCCAAGTTGGAAAGAGGTTCGTCCATCAAGAATACTTGCGGCTCACGCACGATCGCACGGCCCAAGGCCACACGTTGACGCTGACCACCGGAAAGAGCTTTCGGTTTGCGGTCCAGCAAGTGTTCGATATCTAGAATTTTAGCCGCTTCGCGAACGCGCTTGTCAATGTCGGCCTTCTTGAACTTACGAAGCTTCAAGCCGAACGCCATGTTCTGGTACACGTTCATATGCGGGTATAGTGCGTAAGATTGGAAAACCATCGCGATGTCGCGATCTTTAGGAGCCACGTCATTTACAAGACGGTCGCCGATGTACAGATTGCCTTCGGAAATTTCCTCAAGGCCTGCGATCATACGAAGTGTAGTGGATTTACCGCAACCGGAAGGACCAACCAGTACCAGGAATTCTTTATCCTTGATATCCAAGTTAAAGTCTTTAACCGTTACGAGATCGCTACCGGGATATTTCTTGAAGATATGTTCTAAGCGTACGCCTGCCATGAGTAAGTTCCCCCTAAACATGAATTATTTGTTGTACCCCTATCTTACCTCAGCGCTTACATTCTGACTATGCACAAACTCTACAAAAAAATTACTTCCTTTTCGTTACTTTGTACAATAGGAGGGAAATCTTCACGAGCACCGCATGGGAAAAGTTACGGACATCCAGACCCGTCTCCTGTTTAAACTTATCCAGCCTGTACAGCAGCGTGTTTCTATGAATATAAAGTTTCTTTGCCGTTTCGCTGACATTGCAGTCCAGCATGAAAAACGTCTCCAGCGTGGCCAGCGTTTCCGAATCGATGACATAATCGAATCCTTTGAGCACCTGCTCCATGAACTGCTGTTTATTCCCTTCCGTAATGCCGCTGAGCAGCCGTTCCAGACGCAGTACCCAGGAAACGTGAATGTTCGAACCCACATTGAACTTCCGGCCTAAAGCTACAGTTTCTCTTAATTCCGTCACAGCCGCTAAAAGAGATTTGGCTGGAACCATCGGAAAATGAACGGATAGGTGACATTCCGGCACCCATTCGCTGGCAATCATCTCATATAAGCCTGAACACAGCGACGTAAGGCTTTCCTCCTGCGTTTCCTCGGGACCATCGTCTTTGGAGTCTTCCGCAGCATTTTGAACAAGTGATTCTGAAGCCAGTATAAGCCATTCTTTTTCAAGCAAAGGCACGAGTATAATATCCTCATCAAAAAACGCTTCCAATAACCGTTTCAGCTCTGCATACGAATTATGGCCCGGCTCGGAATCGTCCGCATAGAGCAGCAAAGGTATTTTTGAAACATAAAGTTTGTTCATGGCAGCCAATGCATCCGGAAGGTCGGTATGAACGATATTTTTGTGAAGGCTTTCCACGATCCATTGTCCCAGCTGCTGTGCTGCAAATTCCTCATCATTGTGCGGATCCGCAATGGTTACCTGTTCCCTGTAAGCCAGAATAGACAGTTCCATCAGAGACCGTTCGGATTGGGAAATCAGTCCTTCATCCACTTCAAAAGCCGCAACCCTGCCGTCTTCCAGTGTGTACAAAGGAAACAGGACCTGATGATCCTGCACAAAGCTGCTTCCTCTCTCTTCAGGAATCTGCGCTTCGTGGATAAAGGTCAGTGTAACCGGAGCCGTAAGTATAAGTTCGAGTTTCTTGCGAATTCGTTCCCAGTCCATGTTCTCTCCGATCCCTATCGTTTATTTATGATCTGCTGCTATTGTAACATGCCAAAAACCCCTTCAGCAAAAACACCGAAGAGGCTGACCCTAATTCCATTTTAACTAAATAACAACAGGCTTACGATGGAGAGAAGTGCGAATAACACACCTATGAGATATAAAAAGGATACGGTTTGGGTCTGGGTCAGTCCCCACTTCATCAAGGAATGATGGGTATGGAGCTTGTCCGCTTTATGTAACCCTTTGTTCTCTAGAAAACGTCTTGTGAACACAATCGCCGTATCCAGAATAGGCACACCTAAAGCCAATACCGGTACCAATAGTGTTTTAAAAGCTCCATCTACAGCAGTCAGCGCCAAGGCATATCCCAAAAAAGTTGCACCGGCATCGCCGAGAAAGATTTTGGCCGGATGAAAGTTAAACACCAGAAATGCAATGCACCCGCCTGCCAGTACAGCGGCCAGTAAAGCCGTCCCCTCTTGCCCGTGATACAAGGATGCAGCCAGCAAAGTAAGGGAGGAAATTAACGCAATCCCAGTAGCAAGTCCGTCTACGCCGTCGATAAAATTCATCATGTTCGTGAGTGAGAATAACCAAAGGATCGTGGCTGCGATTACCATCCATTGAGGGAAAAAGTAATAAGCCCCTCCGTCAAACCAGTTTGTCATGCCCCTGATCTCAAGACCGTACCATAAAGGAACGGTGGAAACTAACAAATAAACAACCAATCTTGGCCAAACCGCAAAATCTTTCCCGCGGGTTTTGTACCAATCGTCCGTTAAACCGATACAAACTAACAGAAACCCTCCTGTAAGCAAGGATAGGGTTCGGTCCGTCCAACCGTCAAAAGCGATCATGGTAGCCATTACCCCGATAAAAATAGCTGCGCCGCCAAGCAAAGGAATAGGAACAGAATGAATTTTACGTTGATTTGGACGATCCACAAAGCCTGCTTTCACTGCAACCCGACGCATAATCGGAACTAAAAGCAGAACAACGGCCAAACAGATAACGAACGGAATCACGACTGAAGCCATCGGGGCCGCCCCCTTTTGCATAAAGTAACTAGTACCTATGCTTTCCTAAAATGGTTCACTGCATGCAGCCATCAGCGTGTAAAATAAAAAACCTCCGGATTCCATAGGAATCCAGAGATTAGTGGCAAAGAGTATGAGGTTGTTCAGATCTCATAAGATAACAAGTGAGCCATGTAGGACTCGAACCTACGACACCCTGATTAAAAGTCAGGTGCTCTACCAACTGAGCTAATGGCTCTCAATATAACCGATGATAAGTGCAAAATGGTGGAGGATGATGGATTCGAACCACCGAACTCGTCAGAGAGCAGATTTACAGTCTGCCGTGTTTAGCCACTTCACTAATCCTCCGCAAAAAGAAAGGTGGCTTGGGACGGAATCGAACCGCCGACACGAGGATTTTCAGTCCTCTGCTCTACCGACTGAGCTACCAAGCCATAAACAATATTCGGTTGGTGAAGTAATGGCGGAGCCGACGGGATTCGAACCCGCGGTCTCCTGCGTGACAGGCAGGCATGTTAGGCCTCTACACCACGGCTCCATGTCATTAGCTTCAAGTAAAAATAAGTGGTGCCGTCGAGAGGACTTGAACCCCCAACCTACTGATTACAAGTCAGTTGCTCTACCAGTTGAGCTACAACGGCAAGTATGGTGGAAGCTGAGGGGATCGAACCCCCGACCCTCTGCTTGTAAGGCAGATGCTCTCCCAGCTGAGCTAAGCTTCCATAATCATGAATCTATGAAACAATTTTCAAAAGAAGAAAGTGGTAGCGGCGAAGGGGATCGAACCCCCGACCTTACGGGTATGAACCGTACGCTCTAGCCAGCTGAGCTACACCGCCATATTCTATAAATCTATTCAGGTAAAGCAATCAACTGGCGGAGAGAGAGGGATTCGAACCCTCGCACCACTTACGCAGTCTAACCCCTTAGCAGAGGGTCCCCTTGAGCCACTTGGGTATCTCTCCAAATTATGAGTTGCTTTGATCCCTGAAAACTGGATACGAATTGAAGTGTAAGTCTGCGCAGACTCTGTTGATTCAGAGTATTTGGATAAGCCCTCGACCGATTAGTATTCGTCAGCTCCATGCATTGCTGCACTTCCACCCCAAACCTATCAACCTCGTCGTCTACAAGGGGTCTTACTAGTTGGGAAATCTCATCTTGAGGGGGG